>CAYLPQ010000008.1:0-55942 GCA_964385605.1 uncultured Oscillospiraceae bacterium
GCGGGTGTGCCTGCGACAGTTCAGCATTTTAGTGATAAAAAAATAAGTGATGCAATAAGTAAAGATGCGTCACTTCAGAACATTGTAAAGACTATAGGTGAAATTGAGAGAAGAAGCAGTGAATACTATACCTCCCAGGAGGCAATAGATACTGCGAGGGCAGTTCTGAAGATGGCAAACGGTACGGCTACACAGGCGGACTATGCGCTGATTGAAAGAAGCGAGGGCGCAAGGGCTGTTGTGCTTGCATCGGAAGGGACAAAGGCTTGGCAGAGCTTGAAGACGGTTTTTTATACCTGCGGAAATAAAGTTTTGGAATGCCTGTAATCCCCTATATAAAGCTGTTTGTAGGGGATATAGCAACAAACAGTAATACATCGTAAAAAGTCAGTCTTTTGTTAGTCAGTCAGTCAAAATGTTAGTCGAAAATATAGGCAGAAAACATCTGCTTTTTTAGAATTCATTTTCAAATGTTGACTTTTATTTAAAATATATAGCAAGAAACAAAACGAGGCAGAGTTATCCAGACTCTGCCTCAAATTTTTTCATAAATCAAAAATATTATTGTACAATACCCGATTAGATTTTTCTTTACGAAGTATCGAGTTCTTATATAGCTTTTGTGTTAAATTTATTTTTTTGTCTTACACTTAATTCTATTAAGATATGAAAAGTCAAAAAATAAACATAAAACACACCAAAAATCAAAAAAAATGTGTTAAAGTTTATAATAGATAAGTCTAGGAGGATGAACGATGAACGGTGAATTATGCTTGCGGGAATTCTATGGTGAAGAAGTTTATAGATTTGAACAGCTTTCATGTCCTGCGTATCATATGGTAAAACCCGATATTTACGATAAAGAATCCGTTTTGGAAAGACTCAGAAAAACTGACGAAGAGCTTCTTTCTGATGTGACAGAAGGCGGTAACAGATTTATTCGTGCGGGAGCATTTATAGGTGATAAAATGATTGCAACGGTAAAGATGTTTGCGTATAATGCTAATTTCGACGGAAAAAAATGCGAGATTAACGGAATAGCAGACGTTCTTACTGACCCTGACATAAGAAGAAGCGGTGCGATAACAAAGCTTTATAAATATATGTTTGAAAAAATGAATAATTCGGGGCAGGTATTTTCACATCTTTATCCTTTCACAATGGCATTTTACAGAAAATACGGATATGAGCTATGCTGTCGCGAGGTGGAGTGGACAATCCCGTCAGACTATCTTCCACAGGAAGATTTTTCGGGACTTGTAAGATATGACAATGACGTTTCGCAGCAGGAAGATATAAAAAAAGTTTTTCAGGAATTTATAAAAATGTACAATCTTTCTGTGAATAAATCCGAGCGGATGTGGAATCGTTTTTTCAAGGTTAACAGTGCCTATACTACTGGCGCATACAGCTATATTCATTATACAGACGGAGTGGCAGACGGATTTATCAGCTACAGGGTGATTGAGTCTGAAAATGACATACAATCCTTTAGCACAGGAAACAAATTCTATTTTACATCACAAAAAGCGCTTATAGACTTGCTCAGTTTTATGGGAAGTCTTCGTGCTTATTATAAGAATCTTAAAATAACACTGCCGGAAAACATTGATATATCCTATGTCTTGAGTGAGATTTGCGGCGGCTGGGGTAAAAAGAATGTAAAAAAGGAAATATACGATATTGGAGCAACTCGCATAGTGAATGTAAAAAGAGCCTTTGAACATGCAAAATATAACGGAAGCGGAAAAATCAGTGTTAAAGTCAACGATAAATATTGCCCGTGGAATGATAAAATATTTGAAGTTGAATTTGATGGAGAATGTTGCTCTGTCTGCGAAAGTGAATACTATGATATAGAACTTGACATCGGTTCGCTTACTGCGCTCCTTCTCGGTTTTCGTTCTGCCGAGGATATAATTACTATGCCGAATGTAAAAATATACAAAAACACAGAAGATATAAAAAAGGTGTTTTATAAAAAGAATGTATGGATAGCTGAACACTTTTAAAATAAAAAGGGAGTATGTTTGAAATGAAAAGAATTTTAGCATTTATTATGTCTGTAATAATGATTAGTGCAATTTTCCCCGGTATTACTGTAATTGCTGCTGACGAGATTGACAGGTCTGATCCTGACGACGTTGCTACCTTCATATTTAAGAGAATTGAGGTCGGTGATGACCCTGTTTTGAAAGAGGGGATGAGCCTTTTTAAAAGCGGTGACAGTATCGGTGCACTTACTTGCTACAGAAATTATTTTATCGAAAAGTTGCGTAGCGTTGAGGCAGGGTATTATCCCGGATTAGTGCCAACAAGCGAAAATATGATGTTTCAGGCAGATGTTGTGTGCGGATTAAAAACACTTGAGGAGTATTCTGAAAAATTCCCTAATGTCACAGGATTTGACAATGTGTTAGGCGGATTCGGAAGTCCATATGTAGAAAGAAAAATAAACTGGCTTGCTGCAAATGATAAGCCTGTAGGTTCAGCAATGTATGTCGGTGAAGGAAAAGACACATCGCTGGCATGGATTGGTATGATGAGTGCAGCGTATTATAATTCCGGTGGCAATAAGATTTATATGGATAAGTTTTTCCAGGTTGCGGAGGATTTTGCGATTAACTGTAAAAAGGATATAGAGGCATATGAAGCATCAACTCCCGAAATTCCTACAAGCAAGCGTGGGTCGGCAACATGGCAGTGGCCCGGAATTCATATAAATAATGAAAGAACAGCTTTTTTAAGAGCTTGTTTAATACAGTTTTGTAAGCTGCTGCCCGCAGAGGGTAAAACCGAGATGCCGGTGCTTTCTTCATGGGATGATATAGAGAAACCGTTTGGAAAAGCAAATTCTGAATATTACGATTTAATTGATCCCGTCAAGCTGGCTACTTTAACTGTTTGTATGATTGAAGATGTAATTCCTATGCTTCTGCTTGGCTTCAGGGCTGATATTGCGGCAAACCAGCGTAACAGTGCTGCGAAATCCTGTGCTCTAATGCTTGCAATGTATTCAGAGTTTACAAATCTTACTGAAATCAAGGAAGAATGTGGAGCATACTTATTGAATATATGGGGAATGATGTATCAGGACGGAACCTACCTTGAGCAGTCGCTGAACTATAATGATGATGAGGCAATAAATAATCAAGGTCTTGTTGACTTTTATAAATCAATGGGAGTAGAAGAAGACTGGATGACCAATTTCAGTTATTCGACTAAGCTCTATTACAGATTCAGAGATGCATATCTTTCAAATGCAGTGACTCTTCCTATGGTTGGTAACGGCGGTGATTCGCTTCTTATTCCGGAAATATGGAAGGATGATAAAGCGCTTGAAGAATATAAGGCATTTATGGGTTATAATTACGATAACGATCCGTTGCCGTTTGATTCTGTCTTCTTCCCCTGGGGCGGATATGCCTGCCTTCGTTCGGGATGGGGCATCAGAGATGATATGACTTTGGGCTTTTACAATCCGGAAACAAGCGGTACGGGACATGCATCGCTTATGAAAAATGCCGTTTGGCTTACCGCGTACGGAAGACCGCTTATCCAGTCAGGTGAGGGAAATATTTATTGGGCGTCAAGCCTTCCCGAAGAAGAGCAGGATGACTATCAAAAATACAATGAGTATTTTGGAGAAAGTTCAACTCTTAAAGGTTCAACAATTATGGTGAACAATAAGCATCAGCGCAGGGACCTTCCCGGTACAACTTCGCGTACAACTACTATGGGTCAGCCTGTTGTAAAGGCAAGATTTTTAGATGGTAATAAGTTTGACTACATAGATGGAAATTTTGCCTGCGGATATACAGGCGGCGGTGTAAGGATTGACGACGCAAAGCATGTGCGTCAGAACTTCTTTGTGCGTGATGCGGATGTATGGATTATTGTAGATACTATGAATAATGAAGGTACATCAGTTTACGAATATTCTCAAATCTGGCGTTTTCCTGCAAAATCTGATGATATAGTTACTCCGCAGGGATACACATTTACCGGTTTCCTGAACGAAGAAGTTGTTGTTGATGATGAAAATAACTCCATAAAAACGCAGGATGAGGGTGATGTAAACCTCTTTATGTCACACTTCTCAAATGAGCAGCTCACATATAAAAAATATTATGGAAGTAAGGGCGATAAAGAAGGTGAAGATGGAGTATTCCGTGGCTGGTCTGCACGAGGCATTCAGGGGAAGCGTGTACCCGCTGCAGATGTTTATGTAAATTGGTCTGATAAAAACAGCAAAAACAGTCAGGTAATGACATTTGCAATGCCTTCAAAGACTGAAAATACACCTTACAAAGAAATTAAGGATATCAGCAATGCTGAGGCGGGAGTTACGGGATTTGAACTTGTTACAAATGATGACAAGAAGGTTTCAAGTCTTTCAAGTTCAACACCTGCTTATCTTACAGCTGCAGGAATTACAGCTAAAGCAAAGAACTTGGTTGTAACAGAAAACGGTAGTGAAATAAGCGGTGTACTGCTTGATTGCGAAAGCATTGTAACAGAAAACGGAGAAGTAACATCTGAGACAACAGATTTTGAGTTTGTTGTTAAAGACGGAAAGATTGAAATAGTGAATCCTATCGCAGAACCTCAAAGCTTCGGCTGGGTTGATACGGAGGACGGAAAATATTATCCCCGTTACGATTGTTATACTATGGCTGAGTCAGATGAACTTGAGCAGCGATTCAACAGTATGGTTGACGGAATGCGTATTATAAAGTACAGTGAATCATCATATGTAGTGGATAAGGTAAGAGATGATTTGAATGAAGCTGTTTCTATGTATCAGCTTCTGGAAAATGTTGCAATTGCATCAGAAAGAGAAGCAATGATTGATACGATTGATAAGTACAGGCAGAAAGTAATTGAAGTTGCTCAGTTCTATGACAAAAATGAATTCAACAAAAAGATTGCAGATCATTTCAAAAACTTCTCTGAAATGATAACTGCTTTAGCTCCTGACGGAAATGATGAAAACATAAAAACAATCAGCGACAGGTACCTTGCATCGGCAGTAGCTCTTAATGACAGCAATTATGATATTACCGGCTATCTTGAAAATATTGACAGCTACCGAGAAAACAAAAATAGCTTTTCAGATATATTAGGTTCATGGGCAAAGAGTGATATTGAGTATATGGTTGAGCAGGGATTGATAAATGGCATAAGTGAAACGCAATTTGCTCCTGACGCAAATATGACTCGTGCGCAGATGACGGCAATTCTTATGCGTATCCTGGGCGAAGAAGGAAAATACAACGGAGAATTTAGTGACATTTCCTCTGAAGATTGGTTTGCAGATGGTGTTTCAGCAGCAGTTAAGAAAGGAATAGTTTCGGGTGATAACGGATTATTCCGTCCTGATGACCCGATAACGCGTGAAGAAGCGGCTAAAATGATTTCACTTGCTTTAGGATTTACTACTGGAAAAACTGTCAACTTTGCAGATGAAACCGATATATCTGAATGGGCAGCGGGATTTGTTGCGACAGTCAGTGAAAATTCAATTATGAACGGATACCCTGATGGCACCTTTAAACCGAAATCTAATCTTACACGTGCAGAAGGCACAGTGATGCTTAAGCGTGTCTATGAAAAGTATAAAAACATGTAATAACACAGAGAAGGAATATTATGAAAAAAAGTTTTCTTTTGCTACTTTGCTTCAGCATTATATTCAATACTGTTTCATCAGAAACTTATGCTGTAGATGACTATGCGTATATGTATCATTATATGGATGAGAGAACTGAAGACAGGGAAAGTCTTCAGTCCCTTGCCGAGGCTATTTACACAAGACTTGATGAGGCTTGTTTTGATGATGTGTTAAGTAGTGGTAAAGAAGCTTATAGTCAAGGAAAATATGAGGATTCTCTCAAGCTTTACAGAAACTATTTTATAGAAAAAATGAGAAAAGCGAATGCAGAATATTATCCTAATTATACTCCGTCAAGCACTTCCTTGATGCTCCTTGCAGATGTTGTATGCGGCAAAAAGTCTGTTGAAGACTATCTTGCAGCATATCCTGAACAGACCTGGGTTGATGATTGCCTTGATGCATTTGGCAGTCCTTATGTTGAGAGAGAAATCAATTGGCTTGGTGGTATTGGAAAGGAAGGCGGAAGCGGCTATTGGGGAAAAGGACAGGAAGCATTTCTTTCGTGGATTGGTATGATGGGTGCTGCTTACTATAATTCCGGTGGCGATAAGATTTATCTTGATAAATTCTTTGAGGTTGTCAGCGATTTTTCGTTGAATCACTATGACAAGATAAAAGAATATGAGATGAGTGATACCACCATTCCGGTAAGAGAACGTGATAGAAGAACGTGGCAGTGGCCCGGTTATCATGGAAATAATGAGAGATTTTCTTTTATAAGCTGTTCTCTTATACAGTTTTGTAAGCTTTTGCCGGCAGAGGGTGAAACCGGAATTCCCGTTCTTTCCTCGTGGGACGATATAGTGAAACCATTTGGAAAAGCTAATCCTGAATATTACGATTTAATTGATCACATTAAACTTGTTCAGCTTACTGTGTGCTTAGTTGAGGAAATGATTGCGATGCTTTCAGACTGTTATAAGGCGGATATTGCTTCCAACCAGCGTAACAGCGGTGCAAGAAGCTGTGTAAAGGCACTTGCCATGTTTTCTGAATTTACGCATCTTCAGAAAATTGCAGAAAGTTGTTCTGAATATATGACATCACCAAGATTCTTTTATGAGGACGGTACTTTCCTTGAACAGTCATTTAATTATAATGATGATGAAGCACGGTCTAATAAATCTGTAATTGATTTTTATAGGTCAATTAACGAAAATGAACAAGAATGGTTTAAGATTATACTTGAGTATAACGATATGTACTATAAATTCCGTAACGCATTTTTGTCGAATGCTCTGTGCCTTCCCAAAATAGGAAACGGGGGAGATCAGTTAAATTTCAGTAATATATGGGAATCTGATACTGCCCTTAATAAGCATAAAGAAAGTTTAGATTACACAAATGATATTGTGCCGCCCGGCTATCAATCTGTATATTTTCCATGGGGCGGATATGCTTGCCTTCGGTCAGGTTGGGATATAAAAAATGATATGACTCTCCAAACCTACAATAGTGAAACAAGCGGTACAGGGCATATATCTCTTATAAGAAACGGGCTTTGGCTTACAGCCTACGGCAGACCGCTTATTGTCTCCGGTGAGGGAGCTTTGTACGGAAGCAGTTATCTTCCGGAAAGTCAGCGCGATGAATATGATAAATGGAATGAATATTTCGGAGAAACTGCAAGCCGTAAAGGTTCTACAATTATCGTAAATGATGATAATCAGGCTACAACCCCGATAGGGGAAACGGTGCGTATCACAACCGAAGGTGCTCCGATTGTGGATGCCCGTTACCATGATTCAGAATATTTTGACTATGTTGAAGGAAAGTATGAAAACGGGTATATTGATGGTGAAACCGGTGAGCAGTACGACAACGTGAAGCATATAAGACAAAACTTTTATATCGAAGAAGCCAAGTTGTGGATTATAAATGATTTAATAGATAATAAAAACTTTACGGAAGAAAATGAATATTCACAGATTTGGCGTTTCCCGACCTATAGTACACAGCTTGGTCATTATGGCTTTACAAATGAAGAGGTTGTAATTGATGAAGATGATTATTCAATTAAAACGCAGGATGTTGGAACTGTTAACCTTTTTATGAAGCAGTTTTCAAATGAAGAGCTTAACTATAAAAAATATTACGGAAGCAAAGGGGAAGAGGACGGAGATAACATTTACCGCGGATGGACAGCAAACGGAATACAAGGACTCCGTGTGGCAAGCCCTGATGTATATGTTCGGTGGAAGGATTCAGAGAATAACACTCTTACATCTGTAATGACTGTTGCGATGCCTTCAAAAACGGAAAGTATACCATATACCTCTGTTGTAAGTCTGAATAATAGCGAAAAAAACATAACAGGTTTCAGACTTACAACCACGGATAATATTGCAGTTACAAGTCTTTTTTCTGAAAATAGCAGTAGCCTTGAAGCGGCAGGGATAAGTGCAAAAGCGAAAAATCTTGTTCTGACGGAAAACGGTAGCATAATAAGGGGATTGGTGCTTGATTGTGAAAACCTTTATTATAACAATGTACTAAAAACTGATGGTGTGGGAAACTTTGAATTTATAGCAGAGGATGGAGAACTTACCATCTTGAATGCAATAGGCACTCCTTCAGACTTTGAATGGACAGAAGCCGGAAACAGCGAGTTTGCAATATATAGCCAGACCGACAAGGCAATCATTGACGGGATAAATAATGCTGCAGAGCTTTCCGAATGGCTGGATGATAATGCGCCACTTTTTAATCTGTATAAGGAACGCGGCTTAATTCATAAAAATCAGATTGATTTTATTTCGCAACAGCTTTCAAAAAAACTGCCGTTTACAAGTGTTGCGCAGTTGAAAGAGAGTGTGTATACAGCGGATAAGGAATGGATTGATTCAGTTCTTCCTCTTAATCTAAAATATGTTGAAAAAACCGTAGATGCTTCTTTGAAGCTTACCTTTGATATATATAAGCCGTGGGATGTGAATAATCCGGAGGTTTATCTTGTTGGATATGATAATTACGGAAAGCTATCAAAAGTGATTTCATACAAGCTTATGGACGGTGTTGAGGATAAGAGTTTATGCATTGACAACACAAGTATTAAAGAAACTTCTGATTTTATGAATGAGAATACAAAAGAAATAAGAGTTTTTATATGGAGCGAAGACGCAAAATTACTTCCTTTGTCAGAAGATATATCACTAATAAATAATTAAAATGAAGTGTTAAATTTATTTTTATAAAAAAAAGGGGTTGTAGAAATGGCTGGTATTCTTGATGCGTATAAGGAAAACCACGAAACTGTAAGTATTGATTCAACAAAGAAGGTGAGAGTAGGAATAATCGGAACAGGCTGGATTGCTGAAGCGCATGTTGATGAGTACAAGAAAATGCCTGATGTTGAGATTATTGCATTGGCAGATATTGTACCTGGAAAAGCAGAAGAATTTGCTGAAAAATTCGGTGTAAAAGGGGCAAATTGTTACACATCTCATAAAGAGCTTCTTGATAAAGAAAAGCTTGATGCTGTGAGTGTTTGTACATATAATTCAACACATGCAGAGTGTGCAATTGACGCAATGAAGGCAGGAGTTAATGTCTTGCTTGAAAAACCTCTTTGCGTAACTTTGGAGGAAGCTGTTCAAATAAGAAAAACCGAAAAAGAAACAGGCAAAATTCTTTCAGTCGGCTTTCAGCCGAGATTCGACCCTGATATGCAGATGGTTAAGAAGATTGTTCAGTCGGGAGTTCTTGGAAGAATATACTATATACAGACAGGCGGCGGTAGAAGAAGGGGAATCCCTACACCTTTCGGAACATCATTTATTGATAAAGAAAAAGCCGGCATCGGTGCTCTTGGGGATATAGGCTGTTATTCTCTTGATATGGTGCTTAATGCTATAAATTATCCGAAGCCTCTTTCTGTTTCAGGTTACACATCTGACTTTTTCGGAAAGAGTAAAAAATATTGGAATGGTGTAAATAAGCCGGAAGAATACAGTGAAGTATTTGGTGTTGATGACTTTGCAGCAGCATTTGTTCGTCTTGAAGGCGGTATAATACTTGATTTCCGCATTAGCTGGGCAATGCATATGGATACACCGGGTGACACACTTATCTATGGTACAGAAGGCGCTTTGAGAATTCCCTCAACTGATTGCTGGAATGGCCCGATTGGAGGACCTCTTAAGCTGTATCAAACGATTTCAGGAGAGACTGCTTGTACTGTGATTGATAAGAAGCTTCCTACAAAGGAAGGCAACTTCTACTTTAAAATTCGTTCATTCCTTGACGCAATAAAAAATGGCGGAGAAGCGCCTGTACCCACAAGCGAAATTATTTATAATCAGGCTATTATTGACGGAATTGTTAAGTCACATAATCTTGGCAAAGAAATAGAAATTGAAATCCCTGAAATATAATTTGTTGTCAAGTGCAAGAAAAGGAGTGGCTGGAATAATGGGAGAAATAAAAGTTGGTGTTCAGCTTTATTCAGTAAGTGAATATATGGAAAAAGATATGGATAAAACTCTTGGTGATATAAAAGCTATGGGCTATGATTATGTTGAGTTTGCAGGCTATTTTGATAAGAGTGCCGTAGAAATAAAAGCACTTCTTGATAAACATAAGCTTGAATGTATATCCATTCATCGTGGACTTAACCGCTTCTTTGATAATTGTCAGTGTGAAATGGAATACATCAAGGTTCTCGGTGCAAAATATTGTGTTATTCCATGGTATGAAGTATCAAAGCTTGCAGGGAGCGAAGGATGGAGCGATACCGTTGAAAAATTCACAAAGCATGGAGAAGTTATGAAAGAAAATGGGATCAAGCTCCTATATCATAATCATTCCTTTGAATTTAATAAATTTGGAGGAAAATATCTTCTTGACTGGATTTATGAAACTATCTCTCAAGACCTGATTGACCCTGAATTTGACACTTGCTGGGTACGTTTTGCAGGTGAAGAACCGTGTAAATTTATAGAGAAATTTGCAGGAAGAGTAGATGTTCTTCATCTTAAAGATTTTACCTGTGAAAAATTCCCGGAAGGGCCTGTGTATGACCTTGAAGAAAGCGGGTTTGTTTTCAAGCCTTGCGGTTACGGGATAATGGATTTCAAATCAATTCTTGCAGTTGCTGGAAAGGCCGGCACAAAATATGTAATTGTTGAGCAAGATATGCACCTTGAGAGAGATGCTATGGAAGATATCAGACTCAGCAGAGAATATCTCAGAACTCTTGGAATATAACCTGAAGGAGGATTAAGTTATGAAATTATCTGTATTTTCTCCGGTTCTTGCGTCTTTATCACTGGAGGATGCACTCAAAACTTTAAATGAATTGGGAGTTAAGGCTGTTGAACTTGGAAGCGGTGGCTTTCCCGGAAAAGCTCATCTCAATCCTGAAGAGCTTTTGGGAAGCTCTGATAAAATTGAGAAGATAAAAGAACTTCTGAAAAAATATGATATTGAGATTTCAGCACTCAGCTGTCACGGAAATGCTGTTCATCCGGATAAAGAGATTGCAGCAAAGTTTCACAAAGATTTTGAAATGACCTGTATGCTGGCGAAAGAACTTGAAGTCGAAACGGTAATCACCTTTTCAGGTTGTCCGGGAGGAAGTCCCGATGATAGGACGCCGAACTGGGTGACCTGCCCATGGCCTGATGATTTTGGAAAAATTCTTGATTATCAGTGGAATCAGGTCCTTATTCCTTATTGGAAAAAGGCATCAGAGTTTGCGAAAAGCCATGGGATAAAGAAAATTGCTTTTGAAATGCATCCGGGTTTTTGTGTTTATAACCCGGAAACAATGCTTCGTTTGAGAGATGCAGTAGGAGATATTTTGGGTGCGAATTTTGACCCGAGTCATTTGTTATGGCAGGGAATTGATCCTGTTTATGCTATAAGAAAGCTTAAAGATGCTATCTATCATTTTCATGCAAAAGACACCAAGATTGATGAATTGAATACAAAAACAAACGGTGTTCTTGACACGAAGCACTATGGCGATGAAATTAACCGTTCATGGATATTCCGTACAGTTGGCTATGGTAATGATTATCAGCTGTGGAAGGATATGATAAGTAATCTCAGAATGGTTGGATATGATGGTGCAATCAGTATTGAACACGAGGATAGTCTTATGACTTCTATGGAAGGATTAAAGAAAGCCGTAGCTTTCCTTAAAAATGTAATTATTACTGAAGAAAAATGCGGAATGTGGTGGGCATAATGGAAAAAAATTATAAACTTGGAATTGTTGGCTTTGGCGGAATGGCACACTATCACAGAGACCAGCTTGATACATATGAAAAAATTTCCGTGTACGGTGTTTATGACATTGACCAGACAAAAAAAGATGAAACTCTTTCTTGCGGCTATGTATGGTATGATACCCTGGACGAGCTGTTAGCTGATAAGAATATAGATATTGTCCTTGTAGCAACTACCAATGAAGCACATAAGGAAATATCTGTTGCAGCGCTTAAGGCGGGAAAGCATGTTATATGCGAAAAGCCGGTTACAATGTCTTCTGCTGAATTGCTTGAAATTATGGAAGCATCAGAAAAACATGGTAAAGTTTTCACAATAGACCAAAACAGGCGTACAAATAAAGATTTTGTACTTATGAGAAGATGCGTGGAAAAAGGTCTTATTGGGAAGCCCTATGTAATTGAATCACGAGTTGAAGGCTGTCGTGGTATAACAAATCCATGGAGAAGTGTCAAAGCCCTGGGCGGAGGTATGATGCTTGACTGGGGAGTACATCTTATAGATCAGATGATGTATATGATAGATGAAAAGGTTATCGGTGTTTATTGTCAGATGTTTAGCATTCATTATCCCGATGTAGATGATAATTTCAGGCTCGACATCACCTTTGAAAACGGACTCATCGCACATATAGAGGTAGCTACCAATAGTTACATTTCTCATCCAAGGTGGTGTGTGTTTGGAACTGACGGCACACTTCAGATAGACAACTGGAGTTGCGACGGAAGAATTGTCAGAGGTATTAGTAATGCAGATGTAGTTGGTGATGAGGCATTCCATGCAAAAGCCGGTCCTACCAAAACAATGGCTCCAAGAAGTGCCGGTACGTATGAAACCATTGAGCTGAATCCACCGCTTGATGCTGTTGATAATCTTTTACCTGTATATGATCAATTTTGTGATGCTATTGAAGGTAAAGCGAAGCTTACAATAACTGCAGAACAGGCACTCAAAGTTATGATGGTAATGGAGGCTGCTTTTGAATCGCACGAAAATAAGAAATACGTAAATACAAATATATAATAAAAAGGTGTTTAAACAATGTTGAAAAATGATGCCATCGTTTCAATTCGTAAACGAGGAGAAGAAATTAAAAATGAAATAATTGCATGGCGGAGAATTTTTCATAAAATACCTGAACTTCGTATGGACACGCCGAAAACAGAATCTCAAATAATTAAAATTCTTAAAGATATAGGTGTAACTGATATTCGTTCAGGTATTGGCGGACACGGAGTTTGCGCTGTAATAAAAGGTGAATCTGACGGAAAATGTCTTGCAGTCCGTGCTGATTGTGATGGTTTGCCAATTAAAGAAGAAACAGGGCTTTCGTTTGCGTCAGATAATGGTAATATGCACGCATGCGGTCATGATGCTCATACAGCTATGGTTCTCGGAGCGGCAAAGCTTTTGATGGAAAACCGTCAGCTTTTAAAAGGGAGAATAAAGTTGATTTTTCAGCCTTACGAAGAAGGTGACGGGGGTGCAAAGCTTATGATTAAGGATGATGTGCTTAAAAATCCTGATGTTGATGCAATTATTGCTTTGCACAATCATTGCACACCGAATGAGGATTATATGCCAGGTGATGTATTGGTAACCAGTGAACCTATTTCAGCCAATATATATTCGTATGAAGCTATATTTCGTGGAACAGCTTCTCATATATGTCTTGCTAATTCTGCAAATAATGCCGTTTACATGGCAAGTGATGCGGTGTCTAAAATTGCAAGATTGCAGTCAACAGATGCCGAAGTGGTAAATGCTGTTTCAATGATTCACGGAGGTGTCAGAAATAATATTATCTCTGATACCTGTAGCATTTCGGGTTCTATTCGTGCGTTTGACAGGAAAAAGCATAAGCTCATTAAAGAAAAGGTGTGGAATATTCTTAATGAATCGGCAAAAGCTTTTGGCGGAGAGGTGGAAATCAAAACAACTATTGACCTTATGGGAACAGATATAGATGCAGAACTTTATAACAGCTTTTGTGAAACAGTGAATGTAATATATCCCAAGCGCGGCTGTATAAAGTTGAAGGAGCGCGAATTAATTGGTGAAGATTTTGCGCGTTTTGCAAATACTGTTCCGGGAATGTATTTTAAGTTACATACCAAGCCGAAAGATACATGCTATCCACTGCATCATCCGAAATTTGATGTTAACGAAGATGTTTTGCATAATGGCAGTGTTGTGTTTGCTGTGTTTGGCCTTATGTGGCAAAATTATTAACCCGCACATAACAAAGGAACTGACAGATAGTGAAAGGAAAAAAGTATGAATTATCCAAATGGACTTTTATTTGATGAAAAATTCCAGAAAGAGTTAAAAAATAAGTTTTATTACACGGATTCTGACCCCGAATATGGCGAAAGATTATTTTTTGAAAATTCAGGAGGCAGTTTGCGACTAAAAAAGTGTGTAGAAGCAAAAGCAGAACACGAAAAATTTCCTGATTGTCCTGAAAGAATTCACGAGAGGTCTTTATATCTCAAAGGACTGGTTGAAAAGGGTACAAAAGAGATTTTGGAAATTATTTTCGGGGCAAAAAGCGGCTCGCTCATTACAGAATTGACAGCGTCACAGACTATGTTTCATATGGTTGGACTTATTATGGAAAACATTCCGGGAACAAACGCTGTTGTATCAGCTATTGAGCATCCTTCTGCATTTGATGCTATTGAATTCTATTGCAAAAAAACAGGGAAGGAAATGAGGGTAGTTCCTGCTAATAAAACTACAGGCGGTATTGACATTGATGAAGTGATAAAATACATTGACAAAGACACTTGCTTGTTAAGTATTATGTCTGCCTCTAACATTTTAGGAAATATAATGGATATAGAATCCATTGTAAAAAAGGCAAGAGAAATTAAACCCGACCTTTATATAATTTCCGATGCAGTACAACATGCGCCGCACCATAGTGTGGATGTTGAAAAATTGCAGATAGATGGAATGAATTTTGCACCATACAAATTTTTTGGTGTAAGGGGTTGCGGTTTTGCATATGTATCCGACAGAGTTGCGGCACTTCCTCATCATAAGCTTATCGCAAAGGAGCAAGCTGTGTTTGAACTTGGTACAAGTGCCCCGGGGAATTTTGCTGCAGCTATGGAGATAATAAACTATGTGTGTGATATCGGAGGTCATTACATAGATGATACCGACAGAAGAACATTGTATAACGAGGGAATGAGACGTATTCACCTTCACGAAAGAGCGCTTCTTTACAGAATGCTTGAGGGGACAAAAAAAACTCCCGGACTTCGTCATATCGATGGCGTTACGGTATGTGTAGACGTTGATGATTTAATAAATCGTGATCTTATTGCTGCAATTGTTATTGATAATATTGATTTTACAACCTGCGTAGCAGAGTATCAAAAACATGGTGTTACTGTGTATGAAAGAGTAAATAGCAGTATATATTCAAAAAGAATTTTAGATGCATTGGGACTTGATGGCGCAATCCGGGTTTCTCCGCTGCATTGCCATGGGACAGAGGATATAGATAAATTTCTTCGCATAACTGCAGAAATAGCTGCAAGCGCAAAAAATGAAAATATGGGAGTATGAACATAATGGACGAAATTGTAATGATGAGCATCGAAGAAATATCGATGTTGATTGAAAAAAAAGAACTTTCGCCTGTTGATTTGACTGAAGCCTGCTTGTTTCAGATTGAAAAGTATAATAAAAAGTTAAATGCTTATGTATATGTGTCTGTAGCGCAAGCTCGTATTGCCGCAAAAGAGGCTGAAAGGGAGATTGTAAAAGGCAATTATCGTGGAAAACTGCATGGTATCCCTATTGCGTTTAAGGATTTATATTACACGAAAGATATTCCTACCACTGCATGCTCCAAAGTTTTGAAGGATTTTATTCCTGATTTTAATGGAACTGTAGTTCAGAGGTTTATAGATGCCGGTGCAATTGTTCTTGGTAAAACCAATACAACTGAATTTGCTTTTGGTCCAACAAACGAAGAGTCGTATTTCGGACCGGCGCGCAATCCGTGGAATATTAAAAAAATTTCAGGTGGCTCATCAGGCGGATCTGCCGTCTCGGTGGCAAGTGGTATGTCTTATGTTGCTATGGGGTCAGATTCAGGAGGTTCTATTAGAGTTCCGGCTGCAATGTGTGGTGTTGTAGGATTTAAACCCAGTATTGGTCTTGTCAGTTCATACGGAATTGTTCCAATGAGCTTTACCATGGATCATCCGGGACCACTGTGCCGTAGCATTGCAGATGTTGCTATTTCTGTTGATGCAATTACAGGTACAGATGATAAAGACCCGTGTCCTTTTGCCATCAAAGGTGAACATACTCGTTTTTATGATTCAATTGCCAATTCAACTGACTTAAAAGGAAAAGTATTTGGCATTCCTTCAAATTTCTTTTTTGATAAAACCGATTACGAAGTTGAACGTGTATTTTACGAAGCTATAGAGCGTATGAAGTCACTCGGTGCTGAAATCAGAGAGATTTTTATTCCCGGGCTTGAATTGATTCCCGAAGTATCTACACATCTGATGTTCAGCGAAGCTGCATGGAATCATAAAAAATGGTATCCTTCGCACAAAGAAAGTTATCAAAAGGATATTCCGCCTCGTCTTGAAATTGGTCTGGCAGTAAAGGCTACAGAATATATTCAGGCAGTAAAATACCGTGAGAAAATTATAGAACAGTGGGAAACTGCTTTGCAGGATTTAGATGCTGTTTTAACACCAACCTGTCCGATTGAAGCTTTTGATATAGGTTTGGGAGAACCGTGGTATATTACAACGCGTGGTAAAAAAGAAATGGGGAAACCTATGGCTACATATCATACCAGGCTTGCAAATATGACAGGAGCACCGGCACTTTCAGTACCTGCAGGTGTTACAAAAGGTGGTCTCCCGGTAGGACTTATGATTATGGGCAAGAGAAATGACGACGGTCAGGTTTTAAAAATAGGTATGGCATATGAGAAAAATTATAAATATCTTATGCCAAAATTAAAAGGAACGGTTTGATGCCGTTCCTTTTAATTAAAATTTGTTTTCTTCTATAAATGGAAGCTTTATAAAAAGTTTTGTTCCAATACCGGGAGTACTTTCAATATCTATACCATAATCCTCCCCGAATATCAGCTTTATTCTTCCATTTACATTGCTGATTCCTATGTGAGAATTTGAAGCTACTACGTAATCATTTGATTTAAGATTTTCCTTAATTTCAATAAATTTATCTTCCGGGATTCCTGTGCCTGTATCTTCAATAGTAAAAAGAAGTAAATCGTTTTCTTTTTTTCCTGAAACGCGCAATAATTTTTTATCCTTGTTACTGGGAATCAATCCATGCGAGAAAGCATTTTCAATGAGTGGCTGAAAGCATAATTTAGGTATTTTTGCATTCAAAATGTTTTCATCGATGTCCCATTTTATTGTAAGACTTTCACCACTGCGTATTTTTAATATATCGGTATAAATCCTTGAGTGTTTAATTTCTGTTCTTACGGTCGTTGTTTCGCTGCTTAAATCCATTGCATATCGCATAAGAAGTGAAAGTTTATTGACAATATCTATGCTTTCGTCGTAAACCCCAAGCTTTTTTACAAGCGACAGATTAATAATGTTCATCGTATTGTACAAAAAATGGGGATTGAGCTGAGATTGCATTGAATGAATACGAAGTTTAGAAGTTTGTTCAATATAATTGCTGATTTCAGTTCGCAAAGCTTCATTTGCATTCATATTTTCAATAATTTTTTTTGCAATATATTGAGTTTCAGCATCAACTGCTTCGATATTGTTTGTATCAAGTGGATTATCAAGGATTCTTCTTATCTGTGAAAAAGGTGTATAATAGCTCAGACTGAAGCTGTAGACAAAAAATACCGCAATAAGTAAAAGTACAACACAGAATAATGTAACAAGTAATTGAATCAGGAAAATCTGGCTGGTTCTGTCGGAAATATCCAGAATGCATACACAACGAAATCCGTACTCATTTTTTTCAGATACAGCAGCGGCATGGGGAGTCTTTGAATATATCTTGCAAAATGAGGATTTTCTGTGCTTTAAAACTGTATCCAAAAGATTGGTTTCTCCGGCATCTGTTAAAAACAAATCCGGTGCATTTGAAAATATTATCTTATCATCTGTATCAATAATATAGCTTGACACCTGTGAATTATGAAGCTCTGGAAAAAGAGTTTTCGTATCCAGATTTAGAATTACTGCACCGCTTTCGCCGGTGTTAAGCTTGATTTTTTTTATGAATGTTATTACATACGGATATTTGGAATGCATTTTCCGTGGATGCAGGGAAAGATTGCTCCCACTTTCGTTATATGAAGAAATCCAGCCATTGTCAGAAAAATTTTTGATGGAATAGCATCCTTCTTTTGTAAAAATGCTTTGGTTTGTTTCATTGTAAACATAAATACTGTTGATATAAGGCGATACAAGGGAAAGTTGTGAAAGCTGTAGCATTATCTTGTCTTGAACAATGTTCACCGTAGGATTCTTTTCGGAATCCAGCAGAAAAAAACGCACACTCTCATTCAATGAAAGAAAATTACAAAGATCCTTCATCTGCGTGAAAACTTCATCTGTTCTGAAATTAAGCTTTGTTGCGTTATCGGACACAGTCGATATAAATTCTGAACTTGTCAGTGTAAGCGATGTGGAAAAAATTATTGCACTTACGATGAAAACAAGAGCTAATACAAAGCATGTAAGCTTGATAAAGCCTTTAAAAAATAAACTGTTTCGGTTATATGGGATTCTTAAACGATTAAACTCTTTAATCCTCATATCCATCACCTGTTTTCAGTATTTTCTGCTGATATTCCGAGGGGGTATAAAGTGTATGCTTCAGAAAATTTTTGACAAAGTATTTGTTGCTGTTGTATCCGATTTTATTATAAATTTTTGTTGGCTTTTCGCCTTTTTCCAAAAGAAGAATAGCATTTTTTATACGCACCTGCGTAAGATAATCTGAAAAACTGTATCCGGTAGTCTGCTTGAAAAGCCGTGAAAAATACGAAGGACTCACAAAGACATGCTCGGCAACATCGTCACGCATAATATCTTTTTTGTAATTTTCTTCAATATATTTTTTTGCCTTGGCGATTATATCTTCAGGATTTAATACACTTTCATTTTCAGAATCAAAAAATACAGAAATTTTGTTTTCGGACTTTGCTGCGTTATAATTGAGATAGTTTTCAATTTCTGAAATGGAGCTATATCTTTTTGAAGAAATTGTATCTACAAGATTACTGAAAAATATTCTGATATTATTTTCTAGTACTGCCGGGGTATTGTCCTGAAAAGGTGCATGTACTATAAAAATAAATCTTTCGTTGCCTCTGTATGCAAAATATACATTTTCGCTTTTCGAACTGTCACATATTAAACTTTTCAGATAATAATGAATTCGGGCCTTTCCGTGATTCCATATTGCGGCAAGCTCTTTTTGCTTAAGGTTTATGTCGATTAAAAGCACCTTTCTCGAAAAAAGAGCTTCTGAAAAACCAATCGAAATTAAATCTGCTTTGAATACATCAAACGATGGAAGCGCCCCAAACATAAAATCTGTAAAAATTTCGTCAGGAATTATTTCGTTATCATCAAAAAAAGCTCTTTCGTCAAGGCTTGTTTTAATGCGGAGAAGTGCGTCATAAAGCTCTTTTAAGTTAACCGGTTTTTCAAGATACAGATATACACCATATTCAATTGCTTTCTTTGCGTATTCGAATTCCTGATATGCGCTTACGATAATTGTTTTAATCATTGGAAATCGTACAGAAACTTCTTTTGCAAGCTCAAGTCCTGACATTCCCGGCATTTTAATATCTGTTATCAAAACATCACATTCGTGTTCTGAAAGAAAATCTAGGGCAGCTTCGCCTGAAGTAAAACATCCGAGAACAGAAAATTGAGAATTGAAGTTTTTGATACAGTCACTGAAAAGCGAAAGAGCTGTAATTTCATCGTCTACAATAACAATTTTGAGCAAATTTATCACCTCATGATATTATTATAAAGAAAAAGTAACTAAAAATCAAGGCGGGAAAAGCCAGAAATTATGAAATAATACCAAAAGACCGCATTAAAGTTCAAATGACACCAAAAGTCAAAAAAAACATGCTATAGTTAAAATAAATTAAAAAGGAGTGGTAATGTTGAAAGGAAAGAAAAATGCATTAAATTTTAAGACAAAGCAGAAAAACAAAGCTCTGCTTCTTGAAAATATTGAGTTTTTTATGATGGCTCTTCCGGGAATTATACAGATATTTTTATTTAAATATCTTCCGATGTTCGGCATAGTAATCGCCTTTAAGAAATTTAATCCGAATCTCGGTATTTTTAAGAGTGATTGGGTTGGATTCGAAAATTTTAAATATTTCGTTACAAGCCAGGATGCATGGCGTATAACAAGAAATACTGTTTTATATAGCCTTGATTTTATGATTGTAGGACTTATAGCATCCGTTACTGTTGCGGTTCTTCTTTTTAATGTAACAAACAGACGTGCTGTCAAAACATATAACACAATTATGATTTTCCCAAGGTTTATTTCATCGGTTGTGGTTTCTTATATTGTGTATGCTCTTTTAAATCCTGCATCCGGTATTCTTAATCAGGTCATTTCATTCTTTGGCGGACCGTCTGATCTTGATTGGTATGCAATGCCTAAAGCATGGCCGTTTATTCTTACATATGTTAAGATTTGGGGTGTAGTGGGAATGGACTCAATTGTCTACTATGCTTCTCTGATGAGTATTGATGACAGTTTGTTTGAGGCAGCAGAACTTGACGGTGCAAATAAATGGCAGCAAACACGACACATTTCCATACCGCATCTTGTTCCTCTTATGACAATTCTTACAATACTTGCATTTGGTGGTATATTTAGTGGAGATTTTGGACTTTTCTATCAGACCACGCGTGATGTCGGCACACTTTATCCGACAACTGATATTATAAATACCTATACCTTCAGAGGACTTACCGGAGGTAATTTTGAGGTTTCGGCAGCAGTGGGTCTTTTGCAATCTGTACTCGGGTTGATTATGGTTGTAACAGTTAATGCAATTGTTAAGAAAATAAGTCCCGAAAATAGTATGTTCTGATAGGAAGGAGTAGAAGTTATGAAAAAGAAATTCACCGTAGGACAGCTTATATTGCATATCATATTTATTATTGCTTGTCTTACTTATGTTTTACCTCTTATTCTCTTAATATCCGTTTCATTTTCAAACGAAATGGATATTAAGACATTTGGATACAGCCTTATTCCAAAGCGAATTGATTTTTCCGGATATAAGGCGGTACTTCAGAATCCGTTTCAGCTTTTAAACTCGTATAAGACCACAATTATATTTTCAGTGGTAACAGTAGTGTTGGCACTGGTGCTTATGTCGCTTTTGGCATATGTGCTTTCCAGAAAAAGCTGCAAATTTAAAGGAATTCTAACTTTTTACATATTTTTCACAATGCTTTTTGGCGGAGGACTTATTCCCAGTTATCTTGTGAACACCCAGATTCTTAATCTGGGAAACTCGATTTGGATATATATTCTTCCGGCACTTGTCAGTGCGTGGTATGTTATTATGATGCGCACTTTCTTTCAGGGGATTCCGGAAAGTCTGGTTGAATCGGCAAAGATTGACGGGGCAAGGGAATTTACAATTTACCTCAGAATTGTAATGCCGCTTTCAAAACCAGTTCTTGCAACCGTTGGTTTTATGCTTCTCATTGAGAAATGGAATGACTGGAATACATCACTTATATATATACGCGATGCAAGACTTTATTCTCTTCAGTATATGTTGCAGAAAATACTTCGTGAAATTGATTTTGTTGAAAAAGTTTCAGCAATTGACAGTCAGTTTTCTGAATATGAGTTGCCTAAGGAAAGTATGCGTTACGCAATGGCAGTTCTTGCAGCAGGACCAATGCTTGTGGTATTTCCGTTCTTCCAAAAGCATTTCACAAAAGGTCTTACTGTAGGCGCGGTAAAAGGTTAAGAACTTAATTTAGCAGGAGGTTAATTCCTGTAATTAAAATAAAAAAAGGAGAGAATTATCTATGAGAAAAATTGTAGCAATCATACTCGCACTTGTTCTTGCTGCGGGAATGATGTCCGGCTGTGGGAAGAAAACATCAGCACCTACAGGTCCTGTTACACTCAAGTGGGTTATGCCCGGTCCCGGTGAACAGGCTGATTCCGAAAAGGTGTGGGCGGAATTTAACAAGCAGCTCAAGACCTATCCCGGTCTCGAAAATGTAACGGTTGATGTTGAAGTTATTCCGGCAGCCGATTATGTTCAGAAGTTTCTTCTAATGCAGACCGGTGGTGAAGAAATGGACATAGTTCAGACATACTCACTGAATTATGCGGATGAAAGCCGTAACGGAACATTCCTTCCGCTGGATGAGTATTTAGAGAATACTGATATCAAAAAGGATCTTCCTGAATGGCTTATGGAGTATGGCAAGGTTGACGGAACAACCTATATAGTTCCAAATTATCAGATACTTGCTTCTAAACTTAATAGCATAAGAACATCACAGGAACTTATTGACAAGTATTGGAATCAGCAGGAAGCCGAGGAGTTTTTGCAGTCACACGCAACTCTTGACCAGGAGTGTTTTGATTATATTGAAGAATATCTCAAAAAGCTCAAGGATAACGGGGAGATTGATCTCGGATTCTACCTTGCAGGATTCTATAGCAAAGGGTTTGAGGTGTTCCTTACTCCGTTTGCAATTAAAAGAAATTTCGAGGGAGATACACCTGAAGTTGTAAATATTTTCCTTACAGATGAAGCGAAAGTATTCTATAAAAATATGTCTGAATGGTATAAGAAGGGATATATCAGAAAAGATGCCCTGTCAGCAAACTCTAAAGAAGATATGGGTACAATGGGCGGTCTTTCAATTTGGTTTGGTGAAAAGCATAAAGATGCTTATGAGGCATCGCAGTTTGCATATCCTGTAGGAAATATCGAACTTGATAAAAACTATTATAAAACCAGCACCAGTGGTGCCGGCGGTACTGCAATCTATTCCAAGAGTAAGTATCCTGAACTCGCTATGAAGGTTATTGAACTTATGAACACAAAGAAGGGTGCAGAACTTTACAATCTTATGTGTTACGGCCTTGAGGGTGTGCACTATGAAAAAGAAGGCGAAGACAGAATCAGAACCTTCTACGATAAGCAGCAGCCTACCTCAAGCGAAGCTTATGGTCTCTGGAAATGGACTGTTGGTAATACGGAAAATGCTTGGCTTACTCAGTATGATTCTGATGATGCAAAAAAAGTTATTTTTGAGGATATAAACCAAGGGGCAGATACAGTTCCCTCTAACCTGACAGGATTCTATCCCGACAATACCGAATATAAAACAAATCTTGATCAGCTTCGTGCCGTTGTGAATGAATATAAGGCACCGCTTGCATCAGGCGCACTTGCAGATTGGGAAAAAACATATAAAGAATTCTGCGAGAAAATGGAGAAATGCGGAGAAGAAAAAATCTGTAAAGCACTTCAGGAACAGGTGAATGAATTTTATAAAAATAAATGAGGAGATGGTAATTAATGAAAAAAGCAAGTAAGTTTTTAGCATTTTTACTGAGTATTATGATGGTTGTTTCAGTGGCTCCAGTTATAGGCTTCGCCGAAAGCGAAGTAGAGGATGTTGCTGTTAAGTATCCTCTCGTACAGACAGTACATCTGTCAAAGGATGTCACAAGTACCGAGAGAATGTTTTTCAACACAAAAAATTTGGGTGTAGCCGGAGACCACGTTGCAGAGTTTTCAGATTCATCTACCGGTAATTACGGCGACTTGGGTGTTATGATGACCTTTAAAATAGGTGATCTTGATGATATGAAATCTGCGATGGTTAAAGTGAATGCAGCAGTTCACAGTACAAGTAAAACAGGCTATTTAGGAACAGAAATTAATGGTAGTACAGCCCTTACATTACGCCAGTATTCCACTGCTGATATGCGTATACAAGAGGGTACAAGTCCGGCAGGGGATGCTCTTGTCACATACGATGCCACAACCAGAGCGATATATGCCGATTTTTATAAGGCGATGACAGGATACGGCAATACTTCTGTTGTTATCCGTTCGAATGAGATTCTTCAATATGGTAATTGGAATAATTCTGAAACATATCCTGTAAGCATTAATCTGAACGGAATTAATCTTGCAGCGAACAGCGATTTAACTCTTGTTATGGGTATGCCGGGTGATACTTATTACAGTGCAGAAAAAGCCGATAAGCTTCCTTATGTTGAAATAGTTTATGACGGTGCTGCTATTCTCGCAAAACTGAATGCGACAGAGACAAAAAATGATACATTAGCCTTCCTTAACAATTACGGTGAAGCTGTTGGCATTGATATGACAGATTTTAATGCCCTTAGTGCTCCTCTGCAGGATAAGGCATTAGGACAGGTAGCAGGAGAAGATTTTGCTTCATTTACAACGTTTGCAACAGAGCTTAATGCGGCAATAGAGGCGGCAACATCAATTACAGACACAGTTACCGTTGAGGTCCCGATTGTACAAACAGTGCATTATCTTAGAGATGCAAAGGACGGTGCAGAAGATAATGTGTCAAGTGTATCTTTTAATTTAAAAAATTACGGTGCAAATAATGATGATGGTACCATCATAAAAGGGGACAGAGTTCATTATTTTAACGACGGCGCTTTATATTATGATCACAATGCCAGCGAGGGTCCACTGATGACCTTTGAGATTGGTGAAACCGAAAACTTAAAGACAGCAACTCTTAAGATTAAGGCTGCGCGGCAGGATGCATCAGCAACAGGTACTGTAGAAAATGCACGACTTTCTGTCAGAGCATATTCTACAGAGGATATGCCTGCATATCCCGGAACAGCTCCTTCAGGAGAATCTGTATCAATCAGAGAAAGCTGTGCGACAGATAATCCGGGAACGTATTATGATTTTAAACTTAACAAAATGACTACAATAACTCCAATACGCTCTGCAGAATTTATCCAATATGGTAATTTCAAGAATAAAGATGCATATTGGATGAACTTTGATTTGCTCACTGATAACAGAATTTCACTTGTTGCAAACAGTGACCTGACAATTATGACAACTGTAAGTAATTGGTCTGATTATTACTGCGCAGAAAGAATGGAAGATCTTCCTTACATAGAGATGGTTTATGACGCTATTCCTATGGTGTACGCGGTAAATCAGGCTGCAGATAGTGCAGCAATGCTGACCGCACTGGAAAAAGTTGCTGGCTTTGAGCTTGATACATTATCTGCTGCTCAGAAATCCGCAGTTGCAGCTGCACTTGTAGATGCAAGACCGGTAGCTGGATATGAGAATTATGCGGCACTTAAGGCAGCATATGTAGAAGCACTTGCGGAAGATCAGAATGCTGTTATTAACCGTGTTAAGTTTGACGGAAGCTCAATTTCAGAGGTATGCTATCTTGCAGATAGTGTGAATAGCGGTGCAAAGCTCCTGTTTGCGGCTTACAGCGGAAATCAGCTTATAAAAGTATCATTTGTAGACACTTTTTCAGTCAATGCATCAGAATCGCCTGCACGCAAGGTTGCAATCAGTTCAATGTCAGGTCTTGAAGATGCAGACAAAATCAAGGTATTCATCTGGAATGGTCTTGAAGAGCTTGTTCCATTAGCAGAATGCTTTGCAGAAAACAGTTTTGCAGAAGGTTCAAATTATTACTACAGTGACGGAAGCACAGCTTCAGCAAATTAACGGTTTATTAAATAACTCCGGAGGCTGCCTTTTTGGCAGCTTCCGGATATTAAAAAATATTCGGTCCCATTTTGTGCTTAGGAGGGTAAATATGAAACACAACAGAATTATTTCAATATTTTTAATTTTCGCTGTATTTCTGGCAAGCTTCTCTGTTTTTACAGTACCTGAAACAAAGGCAGCCATAACGGAGGAAGTGTCTGATTATTACAGTAACCGACTGGGATTACTCTCCGCACTTGGTGTTGTATCTGAACTCGGTACAGCGCAAGAAGATATGAGTGAGGAAGAGTTTGTCAAAGCGGTTCTGACTCTTATCGGATATGACGAATATTTTTCTTCGCAGGATAAGTCCGCAAAGGAATTTGCCCAAGAACAGGGCTTTTACGGAAATGACGATGTAAAAAGCATTATAACGGTAGAGGATGCGTATGTTATTGTGCTGAATGCATTGGGATACAAGCTTATGGCAGAATCTTACGGTGGAAATAAGAATGCCTATCGCAGAATCGCTATGAATGAAGATCTTTCTGACAATGTAAAGAAGGCTGACTCATTTACAAATGAAAATGCTGTAACTATTCTTTACAATGCCCTTTTTATGAATTTCTTTGATTCTGTAGGTGCGGGTGACTTTTCAAAGGTAAGAGGTACAGTTTTAAAAAACACCTTTGGCTGTTATGAGGCGGAAGGTCTTGTAACGGGTGTTTATCTTCAATCTCTCTCGGGAAATAGCCCCAAAAACAAAGACGAAATCGTTATTGACAATATTACTTATAAGACAAATATGGATGAATTCTATTCATTCTTCGGAAAATATGTGAAATTTTATTACACAAACCACGATGGTAATGAGCTTTTATATGCGTGGCATGACAATAGCAGCTACGTAACCATTGACGCGTCAATGGTTACCAGAATTAAAAAAAGCGGAAAAAGCTATATAATTGAGCATGAGGGAATGAAGGGAGAACACTATAAGGAAAGTGTTATCCCCAAATATGCAAGCCTCAATGGAGAAATAATAGATTACAACAATAATAATATAGAAAAATTGTTGGATTTTTATACCGGCAGTATTACTCTTACAGATACTGATAAAGATGAAAAATTCGATTGTATCATATTGGAAAAGTATCAGAATTACCTTGTAAGTATGGTTACAGATAAGGCACTCTACGATGCTAACGGTTTGGAACCTCTGTATCTCGATAACGAAGAGGATGACAAAAATTTAAAATATTGGTACGATGTTTACATAAACGGAAAGAGGGGAAATCTTTCTTCGGCTGCTGAAAACGATGTAGTTTCTGTTTACAGAAACAGCAAAGGAAACATCATAAAGATGGTTGTTTCTTCTAAAAAAACTCTTATTGGTACCGTTGATTCGGTTGTTAAGGATGAACGCGGAACAAAGCTTATCATAGACGGATTACCATATTACAGCCCTCCGCAGAATAAAGTTCCTTCATCCGGAGCAAGCGGTGTATTTTATCTGGATTCGCAGGATGTTGTTGCAGGCTTTGAACTAAAGGATATATATCACTTTGCTTATCTTATTGATGCGGCATCAGTTTCTATGGGAAAAATGCAAATGAAGCTGTGCCTTGAAGGGGAAACCGGCGCAAAAATTTTGGACTGTGCAAGAAAGATTTCAGTAAAGGTAGGAGCTGAAAAGGCTGTAAAGCGCAGTGCACAGGATACTCTGGATATTCTTAATTCAAAAGACATTTATATGCCTGGTCTTATTAAATACAGAACCGATGCAGACGGTAATGTTATTTCAATTCTTTTGCCGGAGGATATGTCTGAACACCCACTTGAAGCAGACCCAACGGTATTTACCTTTATGGGACAAGCGGCAGGGGAAGTTAACCTCGGAAATTCTAAAATGGGAAGATTTGCTGTAAATACAGAAAACACCGTCGCTTTTTCAGTTCCAACAGGAGATAATATAACCGATGAACTTTACAGTGGACAGTTAAAGCTTGAAGATGGGGCTGCATACAGTATGCCAATGTACTACAATACAGATGCATTCTTGACTGCCGGTGCAGTTGTGGTATTTGAGAAAACCTATTCCGATGGACTCATTTTCCCGACAGAGGAGCTGAAAACTGACCAGATTGCATTTTCTGTTATTAAGAGAATCAGAAAAATAGGCGACCAGAGTACAGACGGTTTCTCTGTTGAGTTTACTTTTGTTAGCGATAACGGAGAATTCAAAGGATATGCGCCTTACAATAAGAACGGTCTTGTATATCTTGAAAATATGGTTCAGCGTAAATATGACGAAAATGGAAACCGCCGTCCCGATGGAGGCGGAAGTATTGTTGATTATCCTGTTATCTATGATACTACGCAGCTTTTTGATGAGGGTTATGACAAGCTTAATGTAGGAGATCTGGTTCTGGTGCGTGTGAATGAAGACAATCGTATTGACGGTATGAAAAGATTGTGGAGTAACGTGCGTAATCAGTTGATGGATAGTGATGTTGTTGATACAGCCGGATATCTGGATGGACATAAGGTATCTGCTCCGGATGCAGACTATACCAAAAATAACTGGTATGTGTTTGGTGAACTGGTCAACCGTAATAAATCAGTTATGGTTATTGATGCTACCAACTATGAGTCCAATCCGTCGCTTCCACACGAAGCAACCCACGAAAGCTTTCGTCAGCTTGGTTCACAGCTTTCCTATGGAGGGGTATGTGTTTTCCCGGCACCACAAGAAACTGACTCAATATATGTGCTTGACAGAGCTAATGGTAATGAAGTTACAAAAGGAACAATTGACGATCTCAGAGCAGGAGATGAAGTTGTATTTAGCCTCAAATACGGCAAGTTTAAAGGAGTGTTGGTGATTAAATGAAGAAGTTAAGACAAATTTTATTACTTATCATATGCTTTTTGATTTTGTCTTCCTTTAATGCTTTGGCAGATGAATATGACGACTATACTGTTAAAGTACCGCTTTTGCAGACAGTACATATGTCAAAAGATGTTACCAGCACCGAGAGAATATTTTACAACATAAAGAACCTCGGTATAGCCGGAGATCGTGCGGTGGAGTTTGGGGATTCAAGTACCGGTAACTATGGTGATATGGGTCCTATGATGACTTTTGAAATACCTGATACTGATAATTTGAAATCAGCAAAGCTTAAAATATATGCAGCGCTTCACAGTACAACTAAAACAGGTTATGTAGGAACAACAATCGGCAGTGGTACAGCTATTACATTACGCCAGTATTCTTCTGCTGATATTCCAATCAGGGAGAATACCAGCCCGGACGGTGAGGCACTTACCGATTATGATTCTGAAGCCAGAGCGACATATGCGAATTTCTATCAGACGATGACAGGATACGGCAATACTTCCGTTGTTATACGTTCAAATGAAATTCTTCAATATGGCAATTGGAATAATTCTGAAACATATCCTATGAGCATTGATTTAGGCAGCATTTCGCTTGCGGGGAACAGTTATTTTACTGTGGTAATCGGAGCACCTTCCGATACTTACTACAGCGCAGAAAATACTGATAAGCTTCCCTATATTGAACTGGTGTATGATAATGAGCCATTAAGAGAAGAAGCAGCAAAAGAAGCTGTAGAAGCACTTTTACCCTATGACATTGAAAATTCAATTAACGGTGAGAACATTGATACTGTTGAAGAATTACTTGCCGATGCAAAACAGAAGATAGAAAGACTTCGTGACGAAACACTTAAAGCGGAGCTTACCAAAACTGTTGTAAGTGTGGAAGCAAGAAAGAATACCTTTTTTATAGAATATAAGCGCGAAAGCTTTACGTCAGTTGACGGTGCTGATATAGCAGCAGAGCTTACCTATGAGCTTGATTTTGCAGCGGAGAGCGATTATTTTATAAAAGCAGAAGCAGATATTTCAGATTCTCTTGGAGAGGCATCTGCTGAATTCAGAATCGGTGATACACAGATATTGCTGAAATCAGACGGAGTTTATCTTAATAACGAAAAAGCTTCAGATATTACGTCCGGTAAGAACACTTTTGTACTGAGATTTTTAGGAGCAGATTTGAGAAATATCGAACTGTATATTAATGGTAAATCTGTTATAAAAAAAGAAAATCAGGACTTAAGTAATGTTACGGAAATTCTTGCACATAGTACCGACAGCGAAAAGCTTGCAATAGGTGAAATAACAGTTGAAACCTGTCCGTCAGGATTTGGGGAAGCGGCAATGGAAAAGGTAAATATCCTGAAAGAAACTCTTAATGATGAGTCAAAAGGGCTTAAAGATGTTTCAGCAGATTATGGAGAGGTAATCACCCAAACGGATGCTATGAGCGAAAGCATCTTTACGGATATGATTAAAACTGCGGCAGATGACCTTATTAAGCCGCACCTCGTTTCTGAAAGAGAAAGTGCAGAAAACGAAAAGAACTATACCCGACTTGAGATTATAGATACTATTTGGGAAGATATCTCCTCATGTGATTTAAAGGATAGTGAAAAAGCACTGATTTCAGATGTTTTAGCAGAATATGATGCAATTGCACCTATAGTGAAAGCTGTAAGCATAACAGAGATTTCAAGAACAGAATTTAAAGCTACCTACATGATCGAAGACAGCATTTTAAGAGAGGAAGCTTCTCCGATTATTACATGGCTTATGAATGGGAATCGCGTTATCGGAATCGGAGAAACAATTGATGTCTCCGCTTATGTAGGCTGCAGCATAACAGTCAGTGTTATTCCGGTGAACAATAAAGGTACCGAGGGTGTAGAATTTGTAAGTGTGCCGGTAACAGTTCAGCAGCAACCTGAAGCGGATGATGACTTTACAGAGAAAATTATTGTTAAAAGACGTTTTTCACGTGGCAATGATTCATCAGGAACTCTTAACGGTACAATAGCACTGAACCGCTATTATACAACAGACGGCATAAAGAACTATATGTTTAATGACGGCGGATATTATAACGAAGGTCAGCAGTTTGAATTCGACCTTGAGGATATTTCGCTTGAAAGCATAAAAGGTGCAAAACTTATACTCAATGCGGCGTCAAGTAATTCTACACTTTCAATTAAAGGCTATACAAATACTACACAGATGCCTGCTGACCTTGGGACACTTTCAGGCTTTTCGATAAAAGATGAGGCTGTTTTGGAAACTCTGAACGGAATTTTTGACAACCTTACAGAAGTAACACTTTCGGCAGATAATGGCATTGAATCGACAAGCACTCTCTTTAATCCTACAGAGATTTCATTTGACCTTCTTAAAAAGGATGACAATGGTAACCCCATAATTACCTTTGAAAGTGGTAAGGATTTGATTTTGAATGTGCGTATTCCCGGTGGAGATAAGAAGGGTACTCTTGTCGTAAGTGATGATATGCTTCCTTATATTATACTTGATGTTGATATGGAGCATGTCAGAGTTGAAAATGCGAAAAATGCAGTGGAGGCCATAAAGTCATATAATTCAGACGGTGCCATCACGGAAGAAAATCTTGATACAGTAAAAGAGCTTTTAGCTGAAGCACAAAAAAGAGTCTCAAGAATTTCCGATGCAGATTTAAAGGCCGAACTTTTAACTACGGTTTCTTCGGTTGAGCGCAGAATGAATGAAGCAGCAATTTCTGCAAGCAGAAATGAGCTGACAGCTTCTGACGGGAAAAATATAGAATTGGTATTTTCAGAAACTGTAGATTTTTCAGAAACTGACTTATTTATTCAGACAAAACTTGAAATAAAGGAAGCTATGGCTGAAAATGAGGTCGTAAAAATTTCAGCAGATGATGAGATAACCGTTGAAATTAAAAGCACGGGAATTTATCTTATGGGTGAAAAGGTCGCTGAAACTGTATTAGGCGAAAAAGAAATTCTTGTAAGAAATTCCACAGAATACTATGAAGATTATGTTGAGCTTTATATAGACGGAACTCTTATAGCAAAAAAAGAAGGACTTATTTTAACTGATGCTGATAAAGTAACCGTTACAAATAACACAGGGGAAAGTATTGTAACAAAATCGCTTATTACAGAAGAGTGCCCCAAAAATTACGGAAAAAATGCTTATTTGCTTCTTAAAAAAATAAAGGAGGAAATAAATGCAGGTCAGGAACCGGAAAACGTTAAGGCACTGTATAATGAAACGAATGCTGCAATTGAAGGAATGAGTACATCTGTTTATACAAGTCTCATTTCAAATCAGTTTAATGCTTTGATTGATTCCTATGTAAATACACAACTCACAGCATATATCAGTAATAAAAAATATAATGAATTTGTTTCATTTGCGAGCTTTGTGCTTAATATAAAGAATGAAGTATTAAAGCAAAGACTTCAAGAAGCATATCAGACTGCAGAAAAAGAGTTTGATAAACTCACACCTGATGCTGTGTATGCAGGAATTGAGGAAGTGTCAAAAACACTTCTTAAGGCAGTTTACACCGTTAAGGACAGTGTAGGAAATGCTAAAATAGCAGATGGTAAGTATTCAGTAATTTTGGAATGGTTGCTTGATGGAATTTCTGTTATCGGTACTGATGAAACTCTTGATGTTTCGTCATATAAAGGAAAAAGAATAGTTTTGCAGGTTACACCTTTAAACAACAAGGATGTAAAGGGTGAAGCAATTCAAAGTATCCAGTATTTTGTCGAAGGGAAAAGCGGAAGCGGCGGAAGTAGCGGAGGCGGCGGAGGCGGTGGAAGCCACAGCGACAGCCGCAGCGACAATATTAAAGCTGAAGCAGCCTATTCTCCAATTGAGCAGATAACAGCATCTTCTGACGAATTTAACGATATTTCATCCAGTTGGGCAAAAATAGAAATAACAGTCCTTAAGGAGAAAAATATTGTTAATGGCGACGAAAACGGTAATTTCAATCCTGATGATAAAGTAACAAGGGCTGAGTTTGTTGCAATGCTTGACCGTGCAGGAAAAATACCATCAGGAGGAGAACAATCAGAGTTCTCTGATGTTAATAATGCTGATTGGTTTTATGAAAATGTCAAAAAAGCATCATCATCGGGTATTGTTACAGGTGATAATGGCGCATTTTATCCCAACAATGCTATTACAAGACAGGAAATAGCACTGATTCTTTCAAGAATCACACAAAGTGATGTAAATTTTGATATAAGCAATATTAAAGACTATCATAATATCAGTGACTGGGCAAAAGATGGAGTCAGCAAGGTATATGCACTCTCCGTTATGCAGGGAGATACTGACGGAAACTTCAGACCTCTCGATTCAGTTACAAGAGCTGAGGCTGCCGCAGTTATATACAGAATTATTCAGTAAAAAAAGGCTCGCTGAAAATGCTTACGGCGAGCCTTTTAAAACTATTCAAGAGAAAGGAAATACAAAATGAAAAACATTTTTGTTGATTTTAAAAAGACAGGCGCAAAAATCAAGCCTCTACATGGTGTAAATAACGGTGTTCTCAACCGCGGTTGTCAGATAGATACCTCTGAATATTTTAAGGAGTTAGGTATTCCTTATGCCAGATTTCATGACACAGAATATCCCTTCGGTTCAGGCAATTTTATAGATATAAACTGTATCTTTAAAGATTTTGACGCAGATGTAAATGACCCTGCATCGTATAATTTTGCTCCTACCGACTGTTATCTGAAGGCAGTCAAGGATTGTGGCACAGAGCTTATTTACAGACTTGGTGTTTCTATTGAAAACGAAGCAGGAGCGAATAAAATGTCTGCAATATATATAAATCCACCAAAGGATAACTTAAAATGGGCACAAATTTGTGAGCATATTATAAAACACTATAATGAAGGCTGGGCAGAAGGGTTCTGCTTTGATATTAAATACTGGGCTATCTGGAATGAACCTGAAAGCGAAGCCATGTGGACGGGTACAAGAGAGGATTTTTACAGACTTTACAGCACTGCAGCAAAGTATCTTAAAGAAAATTGCAAAAATGTTAAAATCGGTGGAATGGGCAGCATAGGCTTTTACGAATATACAAAAATTGACGAGCCTGGCTTTAACGAAGAACCATATACAAGCCTTACCGATTACATACGCGGATTTATGCTTGATGCGAAGAAGAATGGTGCTCCCGTAGATTTCTTTGATTTTCATATATATACTGACGAACTTGATGAATTTTGGCTCCATCCCGAGATAGCTAAAAAAACTTGTGTTGAGTGTGGTTTCCCGGATGCTGAAATAATTATTGATGAATGGAATGTAGGCAGCGCTCAGGAAGTTGCAACTCATAAGGTTGCAAGTATGACCGCTGCAGCAATGATTAATATGCAAAATGCACCTGTAGATATCGCTACATACTATGATGCAGGAATCAATTTAGGCTATTATAACGGATTGTTCCACTATGAACTTGGCAAGCTCGTAAAACGTCCATGCTTCTATACGTTTAAAATGTTTAACGAGCTTTATAAGCTTCAGACGTCTGTAGAAATAAAATGCCAGAGTAATATATATGCTCTTGCCGCAAAAAATGAGAATGAAGGCGGAATAATGATTTCTAATTACAAAAACGGTGCAGGCAGTGTTTGTGTAGATGTTTGCGGCTTTGAGGGAGAGGCTTATACCAATATGGAAATTTATATTTCCGATGCTGACGGAGGATATAGACTTGAGCACAAGGATAAATTGACGGCAGAAAACTTTAAGCTTTATATCAAACTTAAAGAAAACTCAGTTCTCTATATCAGCCTGAAAAAGTAAGAGAAAGGAATTAAACACTATGTATAAATCAAAGGTAGATTTCGGTAAAATCACGGGGAAAATAAAACCTCTGCACGGAGTTAATAATGGTCCCCTTGAATATATTTTTCTATTAGACACAAGCAAATATTTCAAACAGGCAAGAATACCTTTTTCAAGACTGCATGATACGGAAGGAACTTATAGTGCCGGTGAATTTGTAGATGTACCTGCAATATTTAAGAATTTTAATGCTGATCCTGATGACCCTGCATCATATGATTTTACTTGTACGGATAGATACCTTAAAGGAATTAAGGATTGCGGTACAGATATTATTTATCGTCTAGGTGTATCTATAGAGAATGCGTCAGAACGGGGGAAGGTTCCTCCTATGCATATCAATCCTCCGAAGGACTACATTAAATGGGCAAAAATATGCGAGCATATTATAAAGCATTATAACGAGGGTTGGGCAGACGGCTTTCATATGGATATTAAATACTGGGAAATCTGGAACGAGCCTGAAAGTAAAGCTCAATGGACAGCAAGCTTTGATAAGTTTATTGATTTCTACACAGTGGCAGGATGCTATCTAAAGAACAAGTTTCCACATCTTAAATTTGGCGGCTATGGCAGCATAGGCTTTTACCCTCTTATGCGAAAAGAAAAGCCTTTTGATGGGGAACCATATACATCACTTATAGTTAATATCGAAAAGTTCTTACAGACTGTAAAAGAAAAGAATGCCCCGATGGACTTCTTTTCATGGCATCTTTATTCTGACAATATAGACGAGTATCTTCTTTACGCAGAGGAGGCAAGAAGATTACTTGATAAGTATGGATTTGAGAATGCCGAGTCAATACTTGATGAGTGGAATACTGATACAGGCGCTGTGAATATTCAGGGACTTCACGGTGCTGCCTTTGCCGGAGCCGTACTTTGTGCACTTCAAAAAAGCACTGTAGACATAGCTAATTACTACGATGCGAGAATGCCAACCTGGTATAATGGACTATTTAAGCCAAACGGAAGAATTTATGGCAAAAATGTTGATGCGCTAAAAACCTTTTATACATTCCGTGCTTTCGGAGAGCTTTATGCAATGGGTAACAGTGCTTATGTATCGTATGATGACGGAATTTTTGTATGTGCAGCAAAAAACGGTGACGAAAGCGCGATTCTTCTTGTGAATCATTCAGATGAGGAAAGGGAGATAGAAACAGAAATTTCAGGGTTAAGTGACAAAGTGAGCGAAATAACGACCTATCTTATCAGTGAGGAATATTCTCTTGAACAAATCAAGCGAGAATACCTGAAAGATAAGAGCTTTAAGCTATACAATTTCTTGAAACCACACAATGTCATTTTTATAAAAATGAAGGATTGGGATATTATTCTTTGACAAAAACAGGAGTAAGAGCTATGAGAGAAAATTTAATTAAAAAAAACACAGATAAAAGCTTCAGTATAAATGTGTATAGGAGGGAATACGGCTATAAAGACGGAATTTTTCCCGAGTCTATAAAAATAAATCGAGAAGAAATCCTTTATTCCCCCATTAGCATTACGGCTGTTTTTAGCAATAAAAAGGGAGATTGGCAAAAGAATGATACACTATTTTTTGAAAATAGCGCAGAAAAAGGTGTTTTCTCAAAGGCGGCAGAGGCTGAAAATGCAATTCTTAATGCAGATATTTGCGTAGAAGAGGATGGATTTATAAGAACAGATTTCAGAATTTTATCATACTGGAGCTACTCAAAGGATAATGAACCGAGAATAACAGGGCTTTATATTGACATTCCTGTAAAGAAAAAATATGCTTCTCTTATGCATTTCTGGCCTAACTGCGAAAGCGGAGTGTGTCTTTCATCCAAGGTTTTAAATAGTCACAAAACACCCGAAAATGAGATTTCATTTCCCTTCAAGCCATATATGTGGCTTGGATGGGAATACGGCGGACTAGGGGTTTGTATGGAAAGCGATGAAGGAATAGAGCTTTTAAATAAGGAAAATTGCATGGTTATTACTCCTCATGAAGAATATGTAAATCTTCGGATAAACCTTTTTGATGTTATGCCAAAATCATGGCAGGGAAGAAAGGACGAATGGGGCGACACTCTTAAACCAAAGACCTTCAGTATAGGCTTGCAGGCTACACCGGTCAAAGAGTTTAATGATAAAAATACTTCTAACTGGCGTGCCTTCCACCTTTATGACGTTCCTAAATATAATATATTCGAGCCAATAAAGGGTGATGGAAGCACAATGCTCGAAAAAATAGCAGCATCGGGTGCAAACTGGCTTATTCTGCATGAGGATTGGACTGTTGTGCAGAACTATGGAAAACCGAGAGATGAAGAAGATTTTAAAAGGTTTGTAACGGAATGTCATAGGCTTGGACTTAAGCTCATGGTATATTTTGGATACGAGATATCTTCTCTTTTGCCCGGGTTTAATGAAATAGCAGATTCTATGCTGAATAAGAATATAAACGGCAATTTTGTGGGCGGCTGGCAGCGTGAACCAATGCAGCGTGATTTTTCTGTTTGTTATAAGGGCGGATATTCAGATATTATGATTGAAAGAGTCAAGTATGTAATGGATGAGCTTGGAGTTGACGGAATTTATACCGATGGAACATATGTCCCATGGGAATGTGCAAATGAAGCTCATGGATGCGGATACAGAAATGAGAAGGGTGAGCTTTGTTATAAATATCCGATTTATGCGGTGCGTGAACATGTTAAAAAGCTATATAAAGCAGTTCATGAACGTGGAGGTATTATCGACACACATCAAAGCAGTTGCCTTTTGTCAGCCACTCTTTCGTATGCTGACAGCTATTTTGACGGTGAAAACATCCAGGGGATGGTTAAGGAGGATTTGCGTTTCCTCAAGCTTGACTCCTTCCGTTGCGAATTTATTGGTAAAAATCTTGGAATTCCGTGTAATTTTATTTCATATACGTCACCGAATATGACTATAGAAAAACTTGCCGGTATAACATTTTTACATAATGTTTTCCCCAGAGCCAGGGTTATGAATGACCTTGATTTTATGTCAAAATTATGGCAGGTGTGCGATAAATACGACACTACAAATTCGGTGTTTATACCATATTGGGAAAACAGTGAAATCACTTCTGAAAGCAAGGATGTAAATATTTCGTTGTGGAAGGGCGAAGTTGCTTTTCTTATGTATGTGTTTACAGCAGAGGAAGTTACCAGTGCTGATATACGCATAGGTAGTAAGGCTAAGATAAAAAACGTATTTACAAACGAAGAATATACTTCTAGTAATGGAAAGGCTACAGTTGATATAAGCCGTGAAAAATTAAATCTTTTCGAATTACAGTTTTAGGGAGTCATGTGTTATGGATTATATGAAGAAATTAAAAAATCATTACAGACCTGAAAAAGGCTGGATTAATGACCCTAATGGTTTAGTGTATTTTAATGGTTATTACCATATATTCTATCAACATTGTCCAAATTATGAGGTAACAGGATATGAGTCTTTGCATTGGGGACACGCGAGAACAAAGGATTTTCTTAATTGGGAGGAGCTTCCTGTTGCTCTTTATCCGGATAAAGAATATGATCGTGACGGTTGTTTTTCTGGTACGGCAATTGTCAAGGACGGCATATTATATTTATGCTATGCCTCTATTAAAATGCCCGAAGGAAAAACACAATCTGTACAGACGGTCAGCATAGCATATTCAAAAGATGGTATTCATTTTGAAAAATACGAAAAAAACCCTGTTATAGAGTGCTATCCCGAAGATGGCGGACCTGACTTCAGAGATCCCGCTCTTATATGCATAGATGGAAAATATTACTGCGTAATGGCTACCGGTCATGTTGAGACAGAAAAAGGTCGTTTATTGCTTTACGAGAGCGATAACCTTTTTGATTGGGAATATAGCGGCATAATGGCAGAATGGGATAATTGTGAATTTACGGAATGTCCTTCTTTTGTGAAATATAGCGATAAATATTTTCTTACGACATCTGTTTGTCCGATTGGTTCATATTCTAAACGTTATTTTTCAGTAATGTATGGAGACTTTCAGGACGGAGTGTTTAAAACAGAGATTACAGACACTATAGACAGAGGCCCTGACCAATACGCAGGACAGGTTTTTACAGATGATAAAGGTCGTAATATCCTGATTGCATGGATTCCCGGATGGAAATATCACGGTTTTAAAGAAAAAGATATTGGATGTATGTCGCTTCCCCGTGAGTTGTTTTTAAAGGATGGTAGAATTTATGCCTATCCGGTTGAGGAAGTAAGGCATCTTTTGAAAGACAGTGATGAAGCAGTGAAAATTACCGACGATGGCTTCGTAATTGAGCGAGAAGGCAGAGATAGTGTGGTATATCGCGGAGAAATTAAAGACTTAAAGATACTGCGTGATGAATATGTAATTGAAGTTTTCGTGAATGGCGGTAAAGAAGTATATACGGCTATTTTGTAACTGTGAGAGGGATAGATAATTAAGTATGAATGCATTAGTTTTTGGAGAAGTCTTATGGGATGTTTATCCCAAAGAACAATATATCGGTGGCGCACCGCTGAATTTTGCCGCACATTTTAAAAAATGTGGTGGAAATTCTCAAATTATAACGGCAGTAGGTTATGACATTTTAGGTAATAAAACAATTGAGGAAATAGAAAAACTTGGTGTAGATACTAAATATATTTACAGGACAGAATGTAGAACAGGCGAATGTCTTGTCTCATTAGACGAAAATGGTGTGCCTTCATATGAGCTTTTGGACAATGTTGCATACGATTATATCAAAACTCCTGGATTAGAAGGAGAAATATTTGATGTTTTGTATTTTGGAACACTTTCTTTAAGACATGAAAACAATATTGATTCTTTGAAAAAAATAATTTCAAAAAATAGATTTAAAGAGATTTTTTTAGATGTGAATATTCGTGCACCATACTATTGTCGAGAAGTGATTAAATTTTCTTTAAAAAATTCAACTATTGTTAAAATAAGTGAAGAGGAGCTGCCGATAGTCATGCAGCTACTTAATAAAGAGTTTTTTTCTGTAGTTGAATGTGCAGAAATCATAAGTTCAAATTTTGAAAATTTAAAAATGATTATAGTTACCAAGGGAGATAAAGGGTCATTAGTTTATGAATGTAAACGTCAAAAAACATATGAATGCAATGCCCAAAAGGTTAAGGTCATTTCTACAGTAGGTGCTGGAGATAGCTTTGCAGCAGCTTTTTCAACGCAGTATTTAACGACGCATAGCATTCTAAAGGCGCTTGATTTTGCTACAAAAATAAGCGGATATGTTGTGTCTTGTAAAGAGTCAATTCCTGATTACAGAATGGAAAATTTTGCATGAACAGTATAGCTGTTCATGCAACTGAATATGAGGATTATTAATATAAGGAGACCGGTTATGTACGGTAAAGAATATTTAATTGAAAAAATTAAAATGGTTAACGATTACTGGATTAAACTAAACCCTGATAGCGGTAATTGTGCATGGGAACGAGGAGCATATGTGTTGGGTAACATTGCCGCGTATGAGGTGACAGAGGATAAACGCTATCTGGAATATGCCTGCAGATGGGCAGAGGATAACAGTTGGAAGCTTCACGAGCAACGTAATAAAAAAGAAGCCTGTGTTAATGCAAATTCAATGATATGCGCAGACAGTTATCTCGAACTATTGAACATGTGCCCTGGTAAAGGTACAGACAAGTATATGCTTGAGGAGATGGACTCACTTGCCAATAATCCCGAAGACGATGACTGGTGGTGGATAGATGCCGTGTATATGGCATTTGCGTGTCTGCAGAAGATGGGCATTAAGTATGGTAATGACAAATATACAGAAAAAGCTCATAGACTTTTTACAGATATGAAGAATGTAAGAGGTCTTTATGACGATAAAGAGCATCTTTGGTACAGAGATGAACGCTTCACTCCGGACAAGGAGCTTACCTCAAATGGTAAAAAAATCTTTTGGGCAAGGGGAAACGGCTGGGTATTTGCAGGGCTTGCAAGAGGTCTTGATGCAATGCAGAAAGACAATAAATATTTTGAAGAATACAGTAAGATTTTCTGCGATATGGCTGAAAGCATACGAAGCTGTGTGAATAGTGACGGCGGATTCACAACGAGCCTCTTTGACAAAGAGGAATTTCCCTTGAGTGAAACCAGTGGCACTGCACTTTTTACATTAGGATTTCTTATAGGAGTGCGATTAGGACTACTTGATGAAAGCTATCTTGAAATAGCAATAAAAGGCTTTGAATGGCTTAACAGCAATGCTGTAGAAGAAAACGGAAGAATAGGCTATGTACAAGGAGTTTCATGGGGACCGGGAATGGCATGGGCAAAGCTTTCCGATGAAGAAAAAAGACAAAATTCTAATGACTATGCTGTGGGTACATATCTTTTAATATGTAAAGAACTTTGGGAATTGGAGGAATAAAAATGATAGCAAGAAAAAAAGAAAGAACAGCAAGAATCGGTATATTTGCAGTTGCACACGCAACCTATTGGGATCAGTTTGAAGGATTGCTCGATAATATAATGGGTTTTCATTCTGAATTTTGTGAAATGACAGAAAAGAATGATGTAGAAGTGATAGACTTTGGAATGATAGATTCAAGCGAAAAAGCATATGAAGCAGTTCCGAAAATATTAGCTGCAAATGTTGATGTATTGTTCTGCAATATGGTTACATACGCAACATCATCTGTTTTTGCACCTATTGTAAAGGAAGTAAATAAGCCTATGGTGCTTGTCGCACTTCAACCCAGAGCTGCACTTGATTACAATAAGGCAAATACATTTATGCAGCTTGAAAATGACAACATATGCTCTGTCCCTGAATTTACAGGAGTCGCAATAAGACTCGGCAAAAAGATAAGCGATGTTATTATCGGCTGTCTTTATGATGACCTTGAAGCACAAAAAGAAATTGCTAAATGGTGTGACATTGCAAAGGTACTTCACGATTTAAAGGGTGCAAGAATGGGTCTTATGGGACATACTATGGAAGCAATGTACGATATGCACGCAGATCCCACAGCCATTTCCGCAGCATTTGGTCTTCATGTTCCGCTTTTAGAGGTTGACGATGTGCTTGATTTGTATAACACCGTTACAGAGGAAGAAATTCAGGCAAAAATATCTGTAATTGATGAAGAATTTGATATGCCTGAACCCAAGAGTGACCCCATAACATCTAAGCTTACAGACACAGACAAGTATCAGGCAGCAAAGAGTGCAGTTGCACTTGATAAGCTGGTTGAAAAATATAATCTTACAGGTCTTGCATACTATTATGAAGGACAGAAGGACAGTCTTCATCAGAAGGTTGCAACCACATTTATCGTAGGTAATTCCATACTTAATGCACAGGGAATCCCTATGTGCGGCGAATACGATATAAAGACCTGCATTGCAATGTTGATTATGGACAGACTTGACATAGGCGGAAGCTTTGCAGAATTCCATCCCTTTGATTTTTCAGAGGATTTCATTCTTGTAGGTCATGACGGACCTCATCATTTAAGAATCGCAGAAGGTAAGCCTGTTTTGAGAAGTCTTAAGAAATACCACGGTAAACCGGGAAGCGGTGCTTCTGTTGAATTTAAAATCAAAGAAGGTCCTATCACTATGCTTGGTATTACACAGAATGCAAGTGGAGGCTTTAAATTCGTAATAGGCGAAGGGATTTCAAAGGCAGGTCCTATTCCGCCAACAGGGAATACGAATACAAGAGGATTTTTTGAGCCTACAACAAAGGAATTTATCAAAAAGTGGGTAATGGAAGGACCCACACATCATTATGCACTCGGTATAGGTCATCATGCTGAAACAATCGCAAAGATTGCAGAAATTCTTGATATAGAATATGTAATTGTAAGGTAGTGTTAACGTGGTAAAGTATAAAGGTAAAACTATATTTGAAGGAGATATTTCTATTGGAAATCAGTGCAGAATGGAATATCTTGACTCTGTAAATAGATTTATTGAAAATAAATATACCGAAAGCTTAAAATCGAGAGAAATTTTTATGACAGATATAGCTGAAAATCAGGAGTTATACAGGAATCAATTTCTTAAAATGATAGGTGAGCCTGTTTTTCCATATCCTGAAAATATTCCAAAAGTTAAAAGTCAGTACATGGGCAAAGATGATATGTGCGATATTTATTATCTGCAGATTGAAGTGATGCCTGAATTCTGGTTTTACGGTATATATATGGTACCATTTGATGTCAAAAAGGCCCCTCTTGTCATTGCACAGCACGGTGGAGGCAGCACTCCCGAAATATGCAGTGAATTTTTTGGAGAAAGCAACTACGGATATTTTACCAAAAGAGCACTGGAAAGGGGAATGGCAGTTTTTGCACCACAGCTTTTACTTTGGAAGTTTGATATTGAAACAGGGGAGAAAAAGCTTGAAATAGATTTGCCGTTTAATCGCAGTACAATAAACGACAAGTTAAGACACTTCGGGCTTACTATAACAGGGCTTGAGATTTACTGTATAAGAAGGTCAATTGATTATCTGTCATCGCTTGATTACATAGATGAAAATCGAATTGGAATGATGGGACTTTCATACGGTGGTTATTTTTCTCTGCACACAGCGGCAGTTGATAAAAGAATAAAATCTATTTACGCAGCCGGGTTTTTTAATGACCGCAGTAAAATTTGCTTCCCCGACTGGACATATGAAAATGCATCAAACAAATTTTTTGATGCGGAGGTTGCCGCACTATGTGCACCCAGAAGGTTGCAGATAGATGTCGGTATAGATGACCCTGTTTTTGATTACAACCATTCGATAAAAGAGAGCGAAAGAGCAGAAAGGTATTATTCCTACCATAACGCATCTGAAAACTTTTGCTTTAATTTATGGAAAGGTGGTCACCGCTTTGATGAAAGTGGTGATGGCTTTGATTTTTTCTTTGACGGTATTTAAACGAAATGAGGTTTTATAAATGTATAATATAAAGTTTAATTCATATGTGCCCGAACCAACACCTGCAACATCAGACCGGATTGTTGCAGCTCATTACTATGCCGCATGGAAATACGGTGCAGCAGGCATACACGAAGGTTTTAACGACCTTGCTGAAGAATATCCTGACAGAACACCTCTTATGGGCTATTATGATGAAGAAAATCCAGAAGTGTGTGATTGGGAAATTAAGTGGGCTGTGGAGCATGGAATAAACTGCTTCATTTACTGTTGGTATAGAAAGCCTGAAAATATGGGTAAGCCTGTTACTATTGATGATTTACGCTGTCCACATGGAATTCACGAAGCACTTTTTAATGCAAAATATCAAAAATATATGAAGTTTGCTATTATGTTTGAAGCATCGCCACGCTGGTGCGGAACTGATGAAAAAGACATAGTTGATAATCTTATGCCTTTCTGGATGGAAACTTATTTTAAAAAGGAAAACTATCTTGTAATCGACAACAAACCTGTGCTTTTTGTATATCAGCAGGAAAGATTAGAATCAGAATGCTTTGAAAGTGCAGAAAGTCAGAAACAAGCATTCGATAAATGCCGTGAATATGCGAAAAAACAGGGCTTTGACGGAATGATTTTTGCTGTTTGCAATACATCTAATGAAAAAGAAGTGTATGAGAATATTGTTTCTCGTGGGTATGATTTCAGATTTGGTTATAATGCAGGATACAATCCACCTTACGATTTTTATGAAGACGAAGATGATATTGTAAAGTGCCAGTGTGACATTTATTCAAAAAATCTGGAGGTTGATAATAAAAGATTTATACCAACGGCTTCATGTTTTTCTGACCCAACACCAAGATTTACAAAGAGATGGAATGATTTAGGATATTGTTTTAGAGAATGGTCAAACATATGGTATCTTTCCCCTGAAAAATTTAAGGTTTTACTTAGTAAAATGAAAGAAATTTCAGACAGTCTTCCTGAAGATGCATGGGCAAGAAAAATTATAATGATTGACAACTGGAACGAGTGGGATGAAGGTCATTTTGTAGCACCAAGTCATAAGTTTGGATATAAGTACCTACAGGCAATTCGTGAGGCACTTACAGAATGTGACAATCTTCCTGATTATATAACTCCGCATGACCACGGATTTAAAAATTACAACAAGTCCTGGATAACACCTGATTTTTCTAAAGTTTGCGAAAAGAGATTAAAGAATGATTGAAATATGACAGACAATTAATTAAAAAGGATATTTTTATAATTAATTTCAGAAAGGAAAAAGCAATGCATAAAGTAAATTCATGGAAAGAACTGACATTGAGAGAAAAAATAGGACAAACAGTAGTGTGCCTGTGTGAAACTGATAAGCACATTGAAATGTGTGGAAGTATAGAAAAATTTCTTGAAAAATACCCTGTAGGTGGTATTTTTAATAACGGCGGTCTGGTTAAAGGATTGCTTGTAGGTGCCAATCCGGATTTTAAGAATATTGTTAAAGAGTATAATAAATATCTCAGAGTTCCTCTTATAACCACTGCAGACCACGGTAGCTATACTTCTGAAAACGGCATTGAGCTTCCACCGCAAATGGCATTAGGGGCGACAAATGATGAAGAGCTTGCTTATACAGCAGGGGAATTTAAAGCTGAAGATTATAAAAATTCAGGTATAAACTGGGGATTCTGGCCTGTATGCGACTTAAATATTTCTGATAGAAGTCCTATAACAAATATTCGGGCAGTGAGTGACAGTTGGGAGTTAACTACAAAGATAGTTAAAAAAGAACTTAAAGCGATGAAAGAAAAAGGTGTCGTTGCGACATTAAAGCATTATCCGGGACCTCCGTACAACGAATCAGTTGATGCTCATTTAGCGCCTATAAATAATGAAACGCCAATGCAACTTTGGCGTGACACTTACGGAAAGTTATATAAAAAACTGATTGAAGCAGGTGCACCAACAATAATGACAGGCCACATTAATCTTGTTGATTATCAAAATGAACAAATTGATGGAGAATATCCTCCTGCCACTATGTCTTACGAATTGACAACAAAGCTTCTTCGGAACAAGTTAGGATTTAAAGGAGTAATTGTAACTGATGCATTGGTGATGGGAGGATTTTCGGGAAATAAGGCGGTAGAAAATACTATAAAGTCATTCTTGAGCGGAAACGATGTTCTCCTGTGGCCATCGTATGAATATATAGACGAAATGGAAAAGAGAATTCTATCCGGTGAAATTGACGAAAAAATTCTTGATGCAGCGGTGGAAAGAATCTGGAATTTAAAGAAGGAATACGGAATTATAGATGATGTAGAGATAAAAGCGGAAACAGATTTAGAGTATTTTTCAAAAAGAGCAGAAAAAATTGCAGAAAAATGCCTTACACTGGTTAATGACAAAAATGAGCTGATTCCGGTTTCACCTGATAAAATAAATAAGGTTTGTATTATAGGTGTTACTCCCGATGATGGACAGTATGAAAGCTTATGCGGATTGAAAGCAGAGTTTGAAAAATTTGGTTGCGCGGTTAAAATGCAGAGGGATGTATGGACGGATGAAACGGAAAAAATTGAAGGAGAATATGACCTTGTTATTTATGCGCTTTGCAGAACTCCGCACAGCCCTATAGGTCCGCTTGATTTCTGGGGAGAGCAAGCAACTTCAATATGGGCATCAAACTGTTCTGATAAATCAAAAACTATTGTTGCAAGTTTCGGCACACCGTACCTTTACAGATATTATGTGAAGTCAGGGATTACATATATAAATGCGTATTCTTGTAGTAAAAGTGTTTTAAAGGCATTTGTAAATGCTATTTTTGGGGAATTGAAGTTTGAGGGAGAATCTCCGGTGTGCTTAAAAAACAGCAAGTAAAGAAGGTAAATTATGAATTTCAACTATTTTTTCAAGTCAGAGCCAACTGTGTTCATAGTAGGGGCGTTTTATTATGTTATGATTCCTGTAGAAAAAAGTTCGTTAATGTATGTCAGAGTATCAGACAATTGTTTTTATGATGAATTTAATGGAATCTTGCGCTCATCTGTGCAGATACATAGAGTAAAAATTCCGAAGAACACCCTTGAAACAGAAAAAAAGTATACAATATGTGTTCGTGAAGTGATTGAAAGACAGCCATATTTTTCAGAAACCGGAGAGCTTTTTGAGTTCGAGTTTGAGTTTGCTCCCGTTAAATCAGGCGATATTACACTATACCATATTTCTGATTCACATAATCATATAGACGAGGCAATAAAGGCAGAATATGAATATGAAAAAAAATATGGAAAAATTGATTTTCTGATATTAAACGGAGATATAACCAATTACATTGATGCGATTGAAGATTACAATAACATATACAGGTTAACAGGTGAAATTACGCATGGAAAAATTCCTGTAGTTTTTTCGCGTGGGAACCACGATACTCGAGGAATAATGTCTGAAAAAATGGAGGAATATATGCCGAACGATAACGGAAAAAGCTATTTTTCTTTCAAAATCGGAGATTTATGGGGATTGGTACTTGATTGCGGTGAGGATAAAAATGACACGAATGTGGAATATGGAAATACTATCTGTTGCCATGAATTTAGGCTTCGTCAGACCGAATTTATTAAAGAGATTGTTAATGATTGTCAAACTGAATATTGTGCTGACGGGATAAATAAAAAAATCTTAATTTGTCATATACCGTTTATGATGAAAAAGAAACCTCCATTTGATATAGAGAAGCCGATCTATGAAGAATGGTCCGAAATTTTGAAAGAGCATATTAAGCCTAATATTGCAATCTGTGGGCATAAGCATGAGCTGAATTTTGAATTGCCTGACGCAGAAAACGGATATCCTTGCCCCGTAATTGTCGCAGCGAAGCCTGTTATTTCAAATGAAGATAAAAAGGAAAGCGCGTTTATTGGTACCGGAATGTGCTTAAAAGATGGTTCAATAGACATAAAGTGCAATGATAGTTTTGGAAATATAGTTTTCAAACAGAAATTTGATTTAAATATACAAGGAGAATAATTATGTCAAAAATCAAAATAGGATGGGCTGAAGAAAGTCTTGTACCTGATAAAAAGGTAAGTCTTGCAGGACAGTTTTATGAAAGAATTTCAGAATATGTTGAATCTGAAATAACAGCTACTGCTTTGGCAATAGAAGCAGATGGAGAAGAAATGATTATAGTATCTGCCGACATGGGAAATATTCCTGAATTCCTTTTGTATAGGGCAAGAGAAGATATTTCAAAGCTTTTATCGGATTTTGATGCAGGAAATCTAATCGTTGCGGCAACTCATACACATACCTCGCATACCATTGAAAACCAGAAAACTTCGCACTCAAGTATAAATACCTCAAAGGATATTCTGGAAGAGTTTTTGCTGGAGGGAAAAGGGTACGAGAATCTTGTTACAGCAGATGAAAATGTAATGACTCCGGTTGAAGCAACAGTGTTTGTTGCGGAAAAAATTGCTTTGGCAGCAAAAAAAGCCTGGGAAAGTAGAGCAGAAGCTTTTTATGCCAATGAGTTCGGCAGAGCTACAGTAGGAATGTGCAGAAGAGTAAGCTATGATGACGGCAGTGCGCAGATGTGGGGCGATGTAAATACAGCGAACTTTACATCCCTTGAGGGTGGTAATGATTCAGGAATTGAGCTTATTTACACATTTGACAAAAACAAGAAACTTACAGGTATTGTTGCTAATATTGCGTGTCCGGCGCAAATTTTAGAACAGAGGAGTTTTATATCAGCTGATTTTTGGGGAAGAGCAAAGGCAAATATCCGGGAAAAACTCGGGAACGATGTTTATCTTCTTGGTTTGTGCGGTGCAGGCGGCGATCAGTGTCCCCGCGACCTTGTAAGATGGGTAGAGCCGGAATCTCCGATTGACGACCCTAACGTAAAAAGGCCTTATCCTTTAAAACGTAAGGCGGATCCATCCATGTATGATATATCCGGCTGCAACAGAGTCGGAAAGCGAATTGCTAATGAAATAATATCTGTTTTTGAAGAAATAGATGACATTAAGGATTCTGCCGTGTTTGAACATAAGGTAATTCTGCTTGACCTTCCGCTTCGCAAGGCGACGATGACAGATTATAACAACGCAATAAGAGAAATTGAGTATTATATAGACAAAAATAAAGATAAGGAGTCCTTTAATTTCGAGGACAATGCAAGGATGTATGTTCATTCCGGAACAATTGCAAGATACCGCGAACAGCAATTTAGAGAAATTTATACTATTGAAACTCATATAATTCGCTTTGGTAATATAGCAATTTCTACAAATCCGTTTGAGCTTTTCCTGGATTTCGGTAATAGAATCAAAGCAAGAAGTAAAGCTGAACAAACCTTTATTGTACAGCTTGCATGTGGTAGCGGAGGATATTTACCCACAGAAAAAGCTGAAAAAGCAGGACATTATAGTGCGTACATTTCAAGTGGAAATGTAGGGCACGAAGGCGGAGATTTGTTTGTGAGAAGAACACTTGATGAAATTAATAATATGTTTTAGAACAGGAGTCTGGCATTATGAATGTAAATTTAATTACTCCCGGATTTTTTGGAAGAGAAGTTCCGGCAGATTCAAGAAGAATTGAATTTGATGCATTGAACGAACAGCTTCTTTATCTGAATAAAAAAATTGATTATCTTTTTATAGGTGACAGTATTACACACCGCTGGGAGCTTAATGCTTATTTTAAAACAGATAAGCTACTTGTAAACCGTGGAATAGGCGGTGACCACTCTGAATTTTTAATAAGAAGATTTGATGCAGATTGTGTACAATTAAAACCTGAATATGCTGTTATAATGATTGGAATAAATGATATTTTCAGGACGCATCCTGATTGGAGAAGACCTACCGAAACCGAAGAAGAGGTTTTATCCAAATTTATGAATAACATACATGGTATGGTGCAAAAGTGTAAGGAGAATGGTATTATACCTGTGCTTTGTTCTGTTTTGCCGTCAAAGGTTGAAGCTCCGTACAACTGTGAAGTGCGTTGGAAACTGACTTCTCAAATGAACGAATTTTTGAAGTCTTTGGGAGAAATATATGTGGATTATCATAGTGCTCTTGCCTACAACGGAGTAAGTATGTCTCCGGAGATTACGCCTGACGGAGTTCATGTGAATGCAAAAGGATATAAAATTATGGCGGAAACCCTTAAAAAATATGTGGAATTATAAGAAAAACTTAAACAGGAGATAGGTTATGATTAACTACTTGTTGTTATTATTATCTTCATTATGCAATGGGGTTAAAAGTGTATATGCAAAGAAAAGCCATTCTTATTTAAATGAAAATCATAATATTTATACATATAATTTTTACATGTTTCTTTTCGCGTTTTTGCTTGTGCTGATTACAGGGGAATATAAATTCTCTGAATTGAAATCTGAAACAATTGTTATGGCGGTATTATTTGGAATGTTTTTGGTCTTGGCACAGATATTGTTAATTAAGGCTATGGAGTTTGGAGATGTTTCAACAAGCTCGTTGTTTTATTCCTGCGGCTTTCTGGTGCCGATTTTAGCCAGTGTGTTTATATACGGAGAATCTGTTTCTTTGATGCAAATTATCGGAATAGTTCTTGTTGCCGTTTCATTTATTGTGGTTGTTGAAAGAAAGAAAAAATCTACGTTCAAATGGTTGGTATTTGCTTTTTCTGCTCTTTTGTGTAACGGAATGGTCGGATTTATGCAAAAAATGTTCAGAATGTCTGATGCTGCGCAACAGCAAAGTGAGTTTATGCTTATCTCTTTTCTTGTAGGAACAATATTTACCTTTATCGTAATGCCAAAAAAAGATTTGTCGTTACCATCAAAAAAGTTTTTGATGACGGCTTCTGTTTCAGGAGTTTCACTTGGATTTTTAAATATTATCAATGTACATGTGTCAGGAGTTCTCCCCGGAGTTATTGTATTTCCGTGTGTAAATGTAGGCGGTATAATTGCGTCGTCAGTTTTATCAAGGATTTTAATAAAGGAAAAATTATCTCTAAAAAAGAAATTGGGGATTATGATAGGTGTTATTGCGATTTGTCTTATAACAGTGTGATTAGACCATCACAGATGTCTTTTGCCGGAAAAGATGGGTGAGATTAGGCAGAAATTAAAAATTATTGAATTTCTTAAAAGGGAGTTGTAAATACGAATGAATAAGGCTTTGTTTTGGGATTTTGATGGTACACTTTCGTATCCTAATAAATCGCTCTTTACAGCTTTAGATACTGCGCTGCGTGAAAGTGGATATTTTATAAAAATTGAGGAAATTGTTTGCTTTTTGGAAAAAGCATATTCATGGAAAAATCTACAAAATGATTATGCAGAAAGAACAGGAAAATTATGGTGGGATTCACTTTTTGAAAAAATATCAAATTTTTGTGGCGAAAAAAACATTCTTATTGGCGATTGGAAAAAAATCTGTGTAAGGTTTAAAGAACTTCTTATAGATGTGAATAACTATGAATTGTATGAAGATGCAGAAGAAACATTGAAAAAATGTGTAGAATTAGGCTATAAGAATTATCTTATAACAAACAATTATCCGGAAATTATACTAAACCTTGAAAAAATGAATATAGCACAGTATTTCGTTGATTATGCGGTATCATCAAATATCGGATATGAAAAACCGAGAAGTGAATTCTATGACTATGCAAAAAGTATTGCAAATTATCCTGATAGCGGATATGTGATTGGTGACAATCCAATAGCTGACATTCAAGGCGGCAAAGAGGCAGGATACAAAACTATAGCAGTACATGAATGTATAGAAAGTTGTGCAGATTATTATTTAGAGAACCTTTCTCAAATTTTTTTGATTCTTACATAATTCAAGCCTATAATAATTTGTTTTGAATTCAGACTTTAATGATATAATTTTGGAGGTAACTTATAATGAAATTAGGAATATTTACAGATTCCCATTTCAGCTCAGCTGAAATAACCGATGGAAACAGGTATAATAGTAAATCACTTAAAAAAATAAAAGAAGCATACAAATATTTTCTTGAAGAAAAATGCGATTGTGTTATATGTCTTGGTGATTTGACGGACAGCGAAAAAGAACATGCAGAAGAAATAGATAATCTGAAAAAAATTTCAGATATTTTTAAAAATTATCCTTTTGAAACCTATGTGCTTATGGGTAATCATGATGCTTTTTCGTTTGATGTGGACGAATTTTACAGTGTTTTGGGAGAGCAATACAGACCTCGCAATAAATACTCGAACTCAAAAAATTTGATTTTTTTTGATGGATGCTATTTTAAAAACGGAGAACATTATAAACCCAAAAATTCAGACTGGACATACACAGACACTTATGATTCCGAAATCGACAAACTTGATTCAACTTTAGAAGGAATTACGGGAGATGCATATGTATTTATGCATCTGAATAGCGATCCTACAATCATGGAAGACTACAGAGTTTTTAATGATAGCAAAATAAGAAAAATCCTGGAAAACAGCAATAAAGTAAAGACTGTTTTCCAAGGACACTATCATGCAGGTAAACGATCTGAACTTAATGGAATACATTATGTAACCTTTCCGGCTATGTGCGAAAATGAAAAAGCATATTATATTGTTGAAATATGATTGAGTAATGTTACATCTAAACAGTCTGTTCTAGATAACGGATAAATTATCAAATTCTTTTACAAGGGGCATAGAAAATGAAAATTTTAGTTTGCATCAAGCAGGTTCCGGGTTCAAATAACGTGGAAGTTGATCCCGTAACAGGGGTATTAAAAAGAGATGGTGTAAAGAGCAAAATGAACCCATATGATTTATATGGGCTCGAACTTGGCCTTTTGCTTGTTGAAAAATATGGTGGAACGCTTCAGACCATAACAATGGGGCCACCGCAGGCAAAAGAGGTCGTGCTTGAAGCAATATGTATGGGTGCAGATGGCGGTACTGTTATTACAGACCGTAAGTTTGCAGGTGCGGATGTGCTTGCTACGGCATATACCATATCCCAGGGAATCAGAAAGATGGGCGATTTTGATATTATTATCTGCGGAAAGCAGACTACCGATGGTGATACTGCACAGGTAGGTGCGGAAGTTGCAGAATTCCTTAATATTCCAAATGTTGCCAATGTTCTTGCGGTTGAAGATGTCGTAGACGGAAAAGTTATACTTACAGCATCTTTAGACGAAAAAAATGTAAAAATGTCAGTTAAAATGCCATGCCTTATTTCGGCAGACGGTGACATAAATTCACCGAGATTACCTTCGTTTAAGGTGAAGCAAGGACTAGCAGATGATGTGGTGAATTTTATCACTTTTGATGACTTTGCTGACAAAAACCCCGATAACTACGGACTTTCAGGATCCGCAACCCAGGTAGAGAGAATCTTCCCACCTGAAAAAAACAAGGAAAAATGTGCGATTACAGGTAATGCAAATGAGCAGGTGGAAAGCTTGTTTTCACTTATACGTGACCGTAAAATCATATAGGAGGTGGCAAAAATGGGAAAGCTTGTTATAAATCACAATATCGTTACAGAACAAAAAGCCAAAGAAATTGTGGACGTTTGTCCTTTTGGTGCCATATCCTACACAGAGGACAAGCTGGATATTTCAGCTGCTTGTAAAATGTGCAAAATCTGTACAAAAAAGAGCGATGGCATCATTGAGTATGTTGAAAAAGTAAAAAATTCCGTAGACAAATCTTTATGGCAGGGAATATGCGTTTATGTTGACCATTGCGGTGACAAAATACATCGTGTTACATACGAACTTTGCGGCAAAGCAAAGGAGTTATCAAAGGTTACAAACCATCCCGTATATGCCCTTGTAATTGGAAACAATTTCGGTGATGAAATCAAAAAACTTTTGCACTACGGAGTGGACAAGGTTTTTGTTTATGATAATAAGGCATTTGAACATTTTAAAATAGAGCCGTATACAGCAGCATTCTGTGATTTTATAGATAAAGTTAAACCATCTTCTGTGCTGATTGGTGCAACAAACCTTGGACGACAGCTTGCTCCGCGTGTTGCTGCAAGATGCAGAGCGGGGCTTACTGCCGACTGTACAGTTCTTGAAATGAAAGAAAATACCGACCTCGTACAGATAAGGCCTGCTTTTGGTGGAAATATTATGGCACAGATTATATCACCTGATACGAGACCCCAGTTCTGCACAGCGCGATATAAAGTGTTTGCAGAACCAAAGCCTGCAGAATCAACAAATGCAGAAATTGTAAAGATGGAAATTTCGGAGGATAAACTTAAATCTTCCATAGAAATTTTAGAATCAAAAGATAAGCCAAAGGACATTGATATTTCGGAATCTGACGTAATAGTGGCAGTAGGCAGAGGTGCAATGAGCGAAGGAATGAGAAATCAGGCAAAAGAACTGGCTGACCTTCTTGGCGGTGTTGTTGCCTGCTCGAGACCTTTGGTAGAGGGTAATTTATTTGATGCAAAGCGACAGATTGGTTTGTCGGGAAGAACGGTAAAGCCTAAGTTTATAATTTGCCTTGGTATTTCCGGTGCAGTACAGTTTGCCGCAGGAATGAAATCCTCGGACTGTATTGTTGCCATAAATTCAGATAAATCAGCACCCATTTTTGATGTGGCGCACTATGCAATAGTGGGCGATGTGAACGAAATAGTACCACGACTGATTGAAAAAATAAAGGGGGCGCAGGCAGATGTATAATAAAATTACCTCAGATGACAGATTAAAACTGCGCAAAATAGCCGGTGAGGCAAATGTGCTTTCGGGTGATGAAATAAGTCCCGATTATGCTCACGATGAGCTTGGAGGAATTGAAAAGATGCCTGATGTGCTGGTTCGTGTTCATACGACGGAAGAAGTGTCGCAAATTATGAAGCTTGCCTGGGAAAAAACCATTCCCGTAACGGTAAGAGGAAGCGGAACAGGTCTGGTAGGTGCTGCAGTACCCGTTGAAGGCGGAATACTTCTTGAAACAACCCGGATGAATAAAATACTTGAACTTGATAAAAACAACTTGACCGTTACAGTTCAGCCCGGGGTTCTTCTTATGGAGCTTGCGGCTTTTGCAGAAGAAAATGATTTTTTGTACCCCCCTGATCCCGGTGAAAAATCCGCAACAATAGGCGGCAACATTTCAACAAATGCAGGCGGTATGAGAGCTGTAAAGTACGGTGTTACAAGAGATTATGTAAGAGAGCTGACGGTTGTAATGCCGAACGGTGAAATACTTGTTCTTGGCGGCAAAGTGGCAAAGAACAGCTCGGGATACAGCTTAAAAGACCTGGTGGTAGGCTCGGAAGGTACACTTTGTATTATTACAGAGGCAGTCTTAAAACTTGTGCCTTTGCCGAAAGTTTCTGTGAGCCTTTTAGTGCCTTTTCCTGATATGAAAAGTGCTATCGAGGCGGTGCCGCAGATTGTACGGACAAAGGTAACCCCTACTGCGATAGAATATATGTCAAGGGACACGATTCTTTTTTCCGAGAGCTATCTTGGAAAAAATTTTCCTGATACAAAAAATGATGCATACATACTTCTGACTTTTGACGGAAACACCGATGCACAGGTAGAAGAAGATATGAAAATTGTGGCACAGTTGTGCCTTGATATTGGTGCTCTTGATGCATATATTGTCGATACCGAGGAGAGAAAAAAATCAGTATGGTCTGCAAGGGGAGCATTTCTTGAGGCAATCAAAGCTTCAACCACCGAAATGGATGAATGTGATGTGGTAGTGTCTGTTGACCGTGTGGATGAGTTTATAAAATTCACTCACACTCTGTCAGCTGAAATGAATGTAAGAATCCCAAGTTTTGGCCACGCAGGCGACGGAAATCTTCATATTTACATTTGCCGTGACGGTCTTTCTAAAAAAGATTGGGAAGCCTTACTTAAGAGATGTTTTGACAGACTGTATGAAAAGGCTAAAGAACTTGGAGGACTTGTTTCTGGAGAGCATGGCATAGGTTATGCAAAAAAAGATTTCTTAAAAAAGCAGTTGGGTGATGTTCAGATAGAACTAATGCAGAATATAAAAAAAGTATTTGATGAAAAAAATATTTTAAATCCGAATAAAATTTGTTTCTGACTAAAATGTGAAAATTAATTTATAAGAGGTGAAAATAAATGTGTTTTAACGAAGCAAAAGAAATTTACGCATCACTTGGTGTTGATGCAGAAAAAGCAATTGAAGCAGTAAAAAACATCCCCATTTCTATGCACTGCTGGCAGGGGATGACGTAATAGGATTTGACAGCATTGGTTCTCTTACAGGCGGCATTCAGACTACAGGTAACTATCCCGGTCGTGCTACTACTCCCGAAGAGCTTATGGCTGATATTGACAAGGCAATGAGCCTTATTCCCGGTAAAAAGAAAATCAATGTTCATGCCTGCTATGCAGTGTTTAACGGAAATAAAGCAGATAGAGATGCTCTTAAGCCTGAACACTTCAAAGCTTGGGTAGACTTTGCAAAGGAAAGAGGAATGGGACTTGACTTTAATCCTACATTCTTCTCTCACGCAATGGTAAAGGATAATCTTACCCTTTCTTCACCCG
>CAYLPQ010000009.1:0-53685 GCA_964385605.1 uncultured Oscillospiraceae bacterium
GCTCGAACCACCGACCTAACGGGTATGAACCGTTTGCTCTAGCCAACTGAGCTACGCCGCCATGTTCAAGACCATTGCTTGACACGCAACCTATTATAATACAGTGTCAAGCAAATGTCAAGAGTTTTTTAAAAAATTTTCCATAGCCATTGAAGAATTATCCGAACCCGCCTGAAACTGACGGAATTTTGTGTAGATTTTGGTGAGGAGGACGCAGATAGGCTGACGCCTTTCACGGACCACTACCCAAAAGATGCCGAAATTCCACCGTTTCAGGCGGGTTCGGATAATTCTTCAATGGCTAAAGTAAGAAAGTGCCTCTATATAGCCATGGAATCCCTTACCTTTTATAGTTTTTACGGCGATTAAGGATACATATGAAAGCTTTCTGAAAGGCTCTCTTTCGTCAACATCTGAAATATGCACCTCTACTGTCGGGATGCTCACTGCCTTAAGGGCATCAAGAATGGCCACACTGGTGTGAGTATATGCGGCAGGATTTATAATAATGCCGTCTGTGTTGCCGTAAGCTGCCTGAATTTTGTCAACAATATCCCCTTCGTGATTTGACTGAAAAAACTCCGTCTCCACACCGTTTTCATCAGCATACGACTTTATCATATCTACAAGATCGTTGTATGTGGACTTGCCGTAAATGTCCGGCTCGCGGATACCAAGCATATTAAGATTAGGACCGTTTATAACAAGTACTTTCATAATATCACCCTTTTATTCATTTGCATCAATTATACACTGTGCCGTTTCCTGCCATGTTTTTTGTGACCGAACTTCAAAATGACAAAATTTTTTGTAAAGAGGAAGTCTTGCCTCATACATTTTTATAAGCTTGTCTTTGCCGCCTTGTGAAAGAGGTCTGCCATCTGTAGCAAGTTCTTCAACAGGTCTTGATATAAATACAACAGTCGCATTCTGACGTATTATGTCAAAATTCCTCTCCTGTGTCACCACACCGCCGCCTGTTGCAATAACGCATCCGCTTTTTTTACACAAGTCAGAAAGAACGTCGCTCTCTATTTTCCTGAAAGCTGCTTCGCCCTCTTTTTCGATAATCTCTGCAGGATACTTGCCTAGTTTTGCAATTTCATCGTCGCTGTCAAAAAACTCTCTGTCTAATCTCTCCGCAAGTTCACGACCTACGGTTGACTTTCCACTGCCGGGCATGCCGATGAGTATAATATTTTTAGTCTGTTTTTCAATGTTCTTGCGGATAACGGCAATTTTTTCGTCATTAACCGGATTGTCCGTGAAAATTTCACAGGCTTTTTTTGCCTGTGCTACAAGCATACCGAGACCATTTGCAGTTTTCAGTCCCATGCGCTTTGCATCAAGGATAAGCTTCGTATTGGCAGGATTGTATATAAGGTCAAGAACGGCTTCGCACTTTGTGAATGAGGTAATATCAACGACACTCTCTCCTGTGTTTGGGTACATCCCAACGGGAGTGGCATTGATAACTATCTGTCCCTCATAAAAATCTTCAGGGTTCGAGTCACGTGTTAAAAGCCCGACACTTTTCGCACCTAAATCCTTGCATACACACTGAACCGTCTTTGACGCGCCACCCCTGCCGAGGATAACTACATCCTTACCCTTTATTTCTGCGCCCGACTCCTTAATCTCATACATAAATCCATAATAATCGGTGTTGTGACCAATAAGCTTGCCATCACGGTTTACAATGGTATTTACTGCGCCGATGCGCTGTGCCTCGGGAGAAATTGAGTCAAGGTATTTCATCACCGTCTGCTTATATGGAATTGTGACATTCAGACCGTCAAAATCTTTTTCTTTGAAAAATCCGTCAAGCTCTGTTTCATCAAGCTCCTTATAATCATATTCATAATCCGCAAGGGCATTATGAATAGGTTTGGAAAAAGAATGTCCGAGTTTTTTTGCAATAAGATAACATTTCATTATTATTTTTTACCTCTGTAGAATTTATTCTATAAGGGAATGGGAGAAAATAGTGCAGAACAGACAAACTAAATTGCGGCTTCCGCAGGTTACCCGAAGCTGTATTGGTATACAGCGAGAGGTGAAGTCTGTTCGTTGCAAAGAGAATAAAAATCAACAAATTCGCTAAAGCGAATTTTTTATAACTGCTAACAATCTGCTTAAGCACTTTGTAAAAACAAATCTTTTCTAATCTCTTTGCGGTCTGTACATTTTATCACATTCCACCGTTTATGCCTCTCTGTAACTGCCAAGATATTTGATATTTTTCTCTCCTAAAGAGTATTCAAGCTGATCTATAATGTTTGGCAATTTATCCGAATAGACCGACACATCAATATCGAAGTAGAACATAAACTCGAAGTCAGTTTCCGGAACGGGTCTGCTTTCAAGCTTGATGATATTAATACCAAGTGAGTAGAAGTTTGCTATTACACTGTAAAGAGCACCTGCTCTGTGAGGTGTGCGGATAAGAAGACTTGTTCTGTCCGCGCCGGGATAAATCTCAAGATTTTTGGAAAAACAGATAAAACGCGTGTAGTTATTCTTTGTATTCTGCACATAAGGCTTCACAATATCAAGGCTGTACTGGGATGCGCAAAGTTCCGATGACAGAGCACCCAAGTCATTGCGGTCTGATTCTGCCACCATTTTTGCGGCTATAGCTGTATTGGCACATTCCGTTACTTTTACACCGAGAGATTTCAGAAACTCGCTTGACTGGCTGATTGCCTGGGGATGAGAAACAATTTCTTTAATATCCTCAAGCTTTGTCCCTTTTTTCGCAAGAAGATTATGCTGTATCTGTATTTTTTTACTGCGAACGATGCTGAACTTATGCTCACTCATAAGGTTGTAAATCTGCGTAACAGAACCGGCAGAGCTGTTTTCAAGAGGAACTACACCGTAATTGCATAAACCGCTTTCCACCGCCTGAAAAACCGCTTCAAAGGTCTGACAGTACATAATGGACGGCTTTTCAAAAAGCTTCTGACACGCATCCGATGAATGAGCACCCTCAACACCCTGGCAGGCAACAACTGCCTTTTCGGGGAAAAGCTGTGGTGTGTTTTCTATAGCTTTTTTAATAGATGTGGAAAGAACAGATGAGGGAGCAAGCTCCTTACTCTGATAAGTACGGCTTAAATCAAGGATTGAGCTGTAAAGTCTTCTTGCATAATCGCCGTACTTCTCCCCTGCGTTTTCCTCTACCTTTTCAAGGAGCTTACGTTCGCGTTCTGCATCATAAACAGCCTTACCTGTCGCCCTTTTATACTCGGCAACATTCTTTGCAACATCCATTCTTTTGGCGAAAAGCTCTACAAGCTGCTTATCTATATTATCAATTTCTTTTCTGCATTCTTCAAGATTCATTTTTTATCTTCCTTTATAGTAAATTAAATTCGAAATGCGAAGTTCGAAATGATGGTGGATTTTCTCCGGTGAGAAAATCTTTTTACATTATTCGCTTTGCGTTCCGGGCATTTTTAACATTCTGGAAGGGATAGGAAAAAAGTTTCAGAATGTGCAAACTGAACCCCAAAGGGGGTTACCCGAAGGCGTATGTGATACGCCGAGAGGTGAAGTTTGCGCATAGCAAAACGAATCAATTTGGAATTTGCAAGGCAAATTCCTACAAAAAACATTTAACGGTACTTTGTTTTAACACTTAATAATAGTGCCCTTTAAAAATATTATTCGTTTTGCGTTCTGGAGCTTTTTAACATCCCGCGTTACAAAAGAATGTCGGCAAGTGCTATTGCCGCCGCAGCCTCCACACATACCACCGCACGTTTTACAATGCAGGGGTCGTGTCTGCCCTTGACGGAAAGCACTGTATTTTCCATTTTTGAAAGAGAAATACTCTCCTGCTCTTTGGATATTGAAGGAGTAGGTTTGAATGCCGCACGGAAAATCATTGGCATTCCTGATGATATTCCGCCAAGGATTCCGCCGTGATTGTTTGTCTTTGTCACGATTTTTCCGTCCTTCACGGTATACGCATCGTTATTTTCACTACCGCGGAGAGTTGATGACTCAAATCCGATACCAAATTCAATTCCCTTAACCGCAGGAATTGCAAATACGGAGGATGAAATTCTGCTTTCAATACCACCGTAGAGGGTGTCTCCAAGTCCCGGCTTAAGTCCGCAGATTGCACACTCCACTACTCCTCCGATACTGTCACCGTCAGCACGTGCTTCACGGATAAGGTTTTTCATCGTCTCGCCCTTTTCGTCATTTATAACAGGGAAATCCTTTGAACCTACAAAGTCACTTACGTTCACATTTACACTGTCAAAGCGGTCATCCGTAATATTCCCCACAGAAGCGATATGAGCGCCGATATGTATACCCATTTTTTCGTACATCTGCATAAGAATACCACCAGCAATACACATCGTAGCCGTAAGCCTGCCGGAGAACTGTCCTCCTCCCGCAACATCACGGTTATCGCCGAATTTTGCCCAGGCGGCAAAATCTGCGTGACCTGGACGGGGGGTGTCTTTGAGATTGTCGTAATCCTTCCCGCGTGTGTTGGTATTTTCAATCACAGCACATATAGGACTGCCGCAGGTTGCTCCGTTTACAATGCCCGATACAAAGCGCACCTTGTCAGCCTCCTTACGGGGAGTTGAAAACTCGTCATTTCCGGGAGCGCGCCTTGCCATAAATGCCGAAAGTTTTTCTTCATCTATCTCAATTCCTGACGAAAGTCCGTCAATAACACAGCCCATCATCTCTGAATGGGACTGCCCGAAAATTGAAATCTTTATTTTATTACCGAATGAAAAGCTCATCTGACCTCTCCTCCAAGCATAGTGAATTTTTCGTAAAAATCGGGGTATGACTTTGCCACTGCCTCCGCCTCGTTTATTTCCACATCACCGTTTGCGATGATTGATGCTATGGCACTGCTCATTGCAATACGGTGGTCGTTTGCACTTTGGGTGATACCTCCTGTAAGAGATGTTCCCGTAACGGTAATATTGTTTTCGTCAAATGTTATTTTACCGCCAAGGGCACAAATCATATCTGCCGTTGTCTGCACCCGGTCGCTCTCCTTTGCGCGGAGGCGCTGTATATTCTTAAACACTGTCGTACCCTCTGCCGCGGATGCCGCAATGCACAGAATGGGAACAATGTCGGGAATATCACTGCAGTCAATTTCTACAGAATGAAGCCGTGACTCCCTTACTTTTACCCCTCCCGGACACCATTCTATATCTGCTCCCATCAGCTTCAATATATCAAAAACCTTGCTGTCGCCCTGTAGTGTGTCTTTTCTTAAATTAAGACAATTTATATCGCCGCCGATTGCGCCTGCTACAAGCCAGAACGCACCGTTTGACCAATCACCCTCAACAGTAAATTTTCCTGGAGAAGTGTAAGAGCAGTCCTTTTTGACACTATAGCCATCTTTCTCGCTTGTTACGTCTACACCGAACTGCTTCTGAATGTCAGCAGTTATATCTATGTAGGGAGCACTTTCAATCTTTCCGATTGCCTTTATTCTGCCGCCGCCAATTACTCCAAGGGCAAACAGAATACCCGTAAAGAACTGGGAGCTTATATCACCTGGCAGTACAAATTCTCCTCCTGTGAGCTTGCCCTCAATTTTCAGAGGAAGAAAGGAATCCTCGCTGTGTTCTGCCGTAACTCCGTGTTTCCTCAACGCATCGATGAGAGGTTTAAGGGGACGTTTACCAAGCCTTTCCGCACCGACAAAGGTGCATTTCCTGCCAAGTGCTGCCGCAAAAGGTATCATAAAGCGAAGTGTGGAGCCGCTTTCATTACAGTCGAGAACGCACTCACCGTCATTATTCCTATTCAGAGGGTATACCGTCACAAAACCGTCTTTCACATCAAATTCCGCACCGAGGGCGCGGAGACATGCCATTGTAGCTTCAGTATCCTTTGAAAAGGATTCGCACTTTATGACGGTTTCCTTATCCGCTGTCGCCGCGCAAATAAGAGCGCGGTGCATACAAGATTTTGACGGGGGAGCATTCACTGTTCCCTCAAGTTTTGCTTGTGAAAGCACCACTTTCATAATTTTACTCCAATCCTTCTTTGTATATGTTAAGAAGCTCTTCCATACTTACTTTTACAACATCACAACTGCCGACATTCAGCGGAACAACAATGTTCACACCGCTGCTTTCCGCTTTTTTGTCACTTTTTGAAATTTCAAGCATTTCTTCTGCGCCAAGGTCTGTGTCCTTTGGAAGAGCAAATTTATCAAGCATTGAAACAAGTCTGTCGTAAGTTCCTTTTTCGCAAAGACCTCTCTTTTCCCACGCACGGGTGATTATACACATACCGACAGCAACACAGCTACCGTGAGATATGGTAAAATCCGCCGCCTTTTCTATTGCGTGGCCTGCCGTATGACCGAAATTCAGGATACGTCTTATTCCACCCTCAAACTCGTCCTCACACACAACGTCGCGTTTTATTTTTATGCAACGGGCAATAATTTCTTCAAGATTTTCTTCTGCATCTGCAAGAAGCTCCTCTATGCCCTCACCGCGAATCATTGCATACTTTATAACCTCACCCATACCGTCTGAAAAATATTCGTCCGGAAGAGTTCCGAGAACGTCTGTGTCGAAAACAACAATCTTCGGCTGATAGAATGCCCCGGCAAGGTTTTTGCCGCTTTCAAGGTCGATTGCCGTTTTTCCACCCACGGAGGAATCCACTGCTGCAAGAAGCGACGTGGGAATCTGAACAAAATTGATGCCTCTCATATAAGTCGCCGCACAAAATCCCGTAAGGTCACCCGTAACTCCACCGCCAAGAGCAAAGAGGGTATCCTTTCTTGTAAAATGATTTTTCGCAAGAAATTCAAGAATGTCAATAAATGTAGCGGCATTCTTTGATGCCTCACCTGCAGGGAAAATATATTCACACACCGTAAACCCGGCATTTTCAAGGGAAGCACGCACCCTTTCATTATACAGTGGTGCTACGTTCGTATCACTGATGATACATGCCTTCCCCGAAAGGTTAAGAGTCTTCGCGTATTCGCCCACCCTTGAAAGAGCTCCTTTTTCAATTATACAATCGTATTTCTTTGAAGCATCAACCGTAATTTTCATCATATTAACCCACCTCGGCTTTAATTCTTGAGCCTTCGTCAAGAAGTCTTTCAAGAGTTTCTCTGTCGTCCACCTTAATGGCATCGCTGTACTTCTGAAGCTCTGCTATAATTCCATCAATCTCACTTACAAGATTTTCTTTGTTTTCAATGAAAAGTTCTGTCCACATTCCGGGATTAAGCTTCGCAACCCTGGTCAAGTCTCTGTAGCTACCTGCAGAAAAGCCCTTGTGCACTCTTGAATTTGGACTTTTTACATAAGCATTTGACACAACGTGAGCAAGCTGCGATGTGTACGCAATAATTCTGTCGTGCTCCTGTGCCGTGGTGATAGTCACACTCTTAAATCCAACAGACACAAGAACACCTTTTATTTTTTCAAGAGTTTCTATCTTTTCATCCTTATCGGGGACAAGAATCATTGAAGCCTTGTCAAACATTGTGGCTCTTGAATATTTGAAGCCCGAGAAATGTGTTCCTGCCATAGGATGTCCGCCGATAAAGCGGAAACCACCTTTTTTAGCAAGCTTAAAGCACTTTTCGCAAATCGACGTCTTTACACCTGCGCAGTCAACAACTACTGTCCCCGGAGCGATATTTTTCAAATTGTCCACAAGGAACTTTTCAGTGGCTTTGGGGTACAGAGCAACGAAGATATATTCGCACTCTTTCATATTATCTTCTGTAAGCTCCCCTGCAATTGCACCGTAAAGTTTCGCCTGCAGAACTGTACTCTCATCTATATCATAACCTAAAACCTCTGTTTTTTCAAGTGCTGTAAATCCTCTCGCCAGAGAACCACCGATGAGACCGAGACCTACTACCGCTATTTTCATTTTTATTACCTCACTTCATTGCTGAAAGAACTTTGTTTACTGCTTCTGCAGTATCTTTGAACTGTGCAGGAGTAAGTGACTGTGCACCGTCGCACAGTGCCTTCTGCGGATTATTATGCACTTCTATCATAAGACCGTCTGCGCCTGCAGCTGCCGCGGAAAGCGCAAGAGGCTTTACAAGTCTTGAAACTCCGCAAGCATGACTTGGGTCTGCAATTACGGGAAGATGACTAAGCTCGTGAAGCATAGGGATTGCAGATACATCAAAGGTGTTACGGGTTGCAGTTTCGTATGTTCTTATACCCCGCTCACAAAGGATGATGTTCTCATTACCCTCACTCATAACATATTCGGCACTCATAAGAAGCTCTTTAAGAGTGTTTGCAAGGCCACGCTTGATAAGGATAGGCTTCTTTGTTTTGCCCAGCTCCTTTAAAAGCTCGAAGTTCTGCATATTTCTTGCACCCACCTGAATAATATCCACATCTTCAAAAAGATCAATATGATCTGCACTCATAATCTCTGTAACTATTGGAAGCCCCGTCTCCTTTTTTGCTTCTAAAAGGAGCTTGAGGCCGTCTTCACGGAGTCCCTGGAAATCGTAAGGGGATGTCCTCGGCTTAAACGCGCCGCCACGGAGAAGATTTGCGCCGGCATCCTTAACAGCCTTTGCAACCTCTATAATCTGTTCCTCGCTCTCAATTGAGCAAGGGCCTGCAATTATTGCAAAGTTGCCGCCTCCGATTTTCACATCACCTGCCTGGATTACTGTATCGTCGGGGTGGAATTTTCTGTTCGCGTTTTTAAAGGGCTCTGTAACACGTGTCACCTGACATACAATGTCAAGTCCCTCAAGAAGCTCTGTATCAATACGGCTTGTATCACCTACAAGACCAAGTACTGTCTGGTAATCACCTGATGAAATATGCACTCTTACGTTCTGCGCCTCTATCCAGGATACAAGGTTGTCAAACTGTTCCTTTGCCGCATTATTATTAACTACTACAATCATTTTTTACATCTCCTAAAATATTTTTCGTTCTTCTTTTTCTTTGTCCTTTTGCGTTCTAAAGCATTTAACTGACCGAGAAAAACAAAAGCTCTGCAGTGTTCATACTGCAGAGCCTTAAAGATTAAACAATTTCTGTTTATTTGCAGCACAAACAACTTTTACTTCTTATCGCTAAAGTAAAAGTAATAATATGCAGCTACAAATGAAAACTTACTCATGATTTTCTCCTTAAAAATTTATATTATATATATTAGCACGGTAGAGCGCTAAATGTCAACAAAATTTTTTAAGATTGCCGATAATTATTAAAGTTTTTACTTTCAGGGAGCAAGAACAATGAATTATTCATCAATATTTTCCGCTCTGCTGCTAAGGATTATCTCAACATCTTTTTCTTCATATTTGCCATCTTTGGGGAATTTAGCGGTAACTGTTACCTTTTCTCCTGCGGAATAATATCTGAGTCTCTCCTGAAGCTGTGTCATTGTGGTAATGCTGTATCCGTCAAATGCCGTAATTACACAACCCTTTTTAAGACCAGCCTTCTCCGCTCCGAGACCTTCTGTAACTTCGCTTATATACACTCCTGCGGGAATTCCGTACATTTCAGTTTCTCTCTCCTGAACGTCACTTCCCATAATTCCGAGAAATCCCTGCTTATCCTCATCAACAACATCTCTTGTTTTCTGGGACATAAGGTTTTCTATAATTGACTCCACATCGGAAATCGGAATAGCATAGCCCATACCCTCAACACCGGTTGTAGCTATTTTAACGGAGTTAATACCGATTACATTGCCTGCCATGTCAAGAAGCGCGCCGCCACTGTTACCCTGATTAATTGCGGCATCTGTCTGAATAAACGAGTTTGTAACTGTACCGTAGCCATCAGCACCCTGCATTGTTATTTTTCTGTTCACGGCACTTATGATGCCTGTCGTTACGGACTGACCATATCCAAGAGAGTTACCGATAGCTATAACCTGGTCTCCGGGGAGCATTTTTGATGAATCACCTATGGGTGCTATCTCTATTTTTGACAAAACATCTTCGGGAATTTCGTCAAGGTATATTGCTATAACTGCAAGATCCTTTTCTGCATCATAACCCTTTACAATAGCTGACGGGATGCGTTCATTATCAAGCACTGCCTTGTCGCCGTTTTCGGTCTGCGCTTCGAGTTCGCTTTCAACAGGACTGAAAACAACACTGAGTTTATTTGCGTTTGCTACAACGTGATAATTGGTTACAATGAGAAGCTCTGTATCGTTTTGCCCTATTATGATACCACTGCCTGAACTTGTGCTTTCCTGGGAATATCTTCCGAAAAATGTTATAACGTCAGATACACTGCGGTTTGTAATCGCAACAATTGACGGCATACGAAGCTGTGCAATCTTTGCAATTTCAGACGAAGGAGTTACCGTTTCCGACTTTGTAAGATTGTATTCAGTTGTTCCTATCTTAACATCCGAGGCTCTGTGCCCCTTTCTGAATCTTGTCAGAATAAGGAATGCACCGCCAAAGAAAATACAGCTTGCAAGAACCAGCGAAATTATCTTAAGAGTCACCCGTTTGCCTTTTTTCTTCGGCTTTACCTCTTCTGTCTGATAAAAGGGGGCTTGTTGCACCTCGGGATTTTCCATAACCGCATCAAAAGAATTTTCCTGCACGTCATCCTGCGGCTGGGCATACTGTTCCTGTGCAGAATACTCCTCCGGTTCAGGAGTGGGTACTGCATTGTACTCTGTATGAGGTACTTCACTGTTATTTTCTAAACCGTTATTTTCGAATTCGTTATTCATAATATTCCTCCTTTTGGAATTTATATATTAATAATAAAGCACAAATAAATCTATTTTCTTATTAAAATGTTAATTTTTGTTTAATTTTAACCAATAAAGATTAAATACATAACCGGAATGGTTACAACACAAATTGTATGCGATATTATCGCCATTGATGCACCGGTTTTTGTATCTCCGCCATATGCGGCAGGATAAACAATGGTATTAAGTCCAAGCGGAGTACCGAAAGCAATGAGTATAAAGGTAAGAACCTCTTTATTTGCTCCAAGAAGCCTGAATACTGTCACAAATATCGCCGGAAGCACAATAAGCCTTACAAAAGTAGCTATGTATACCCTGACGTTAGAAAGCATTTTTTTAACGTCAAATCCGCCGATTACAAAACCTGCCAGAAGCATCGCCACAGGACCCATACAAGCCTTTGCATTGGAGAGCATATTGGTTAAAAATACGGGAGTATATCTGTCGAGATTTAAAATACCGCATATCATACCTGCCGCAAGAGCAATCATAGGAGGTGTAACAATACCCTTTGCTATATTTTTTACAAAACTTACGTTCTTATCCTTGGGAATAAGAATATAAAGTCCCCAGCTGGAGCAAACAATACTGATAATCATTGTGAACATAAGGTATTTTGTAAGCATTTCACTTCCCCATATGCCCTCTACAATAAAGTTTCCCATAAAGCCGTAGTTACCGAAAGTCATAGCATATCTGTATATATTGCGCTGATAGTCCTGTGCGCTGTCGTGCAGTTTTCTCCTTACGAAAAGCGCTGCCAGCGGCTGTGCAATTATAAGGGCTATAACTATCATAACAAACCCGTGCAAAATCAGCGACGCATTTGATGCAAAGGTACTGACTTTGAAATTTTTCAACATATTACTGAAATTCAGCGCCGGCACAAACACCCATGTTTCAAGCTTTGACATAGTAACATAAGCATTATCGGGCAGAATTTTTTTCTTTCTCAACGCAAACCCAATCAGAATAAGCATAAACATCAACAGCATCTGACTAAAGGTTGTTTTGAACATATCCATATTATTACACTTCTTTCAAGATATTCCGCAAACTTAATTATATATAGGAAAAAACTCCCTGTCAAGGAAAAAAAGAAGACATTGCTTTGCAATGTCTTCTTTTTTTATAAGTCAAACTTATTTAACAATGTTCTTAAGAGCCTGTCCAGCCTTGAATGCGGGAACCTTAGATGCAGGAACCTTAACCTTAGCCTTTGTCTGGGGGTTAATGCACTCACGAGCTGCTCTCTCTCTTACTTCGAAAGTACCAAATCCAACGAGCTGGATCTTGTCGCCTGCTTTAAGAGCATCTTCAACTGTTCCAACGAAAGCGTTGAGAGCCTTTTCAGCATCCTTCTTTGAAAGAGCTGCTTTTTCAGCAATTGCTGCTACGAGTTCTGTCTTATTCATGATTTTTCCTCCTTTTTTATTATAGGTGCGACTTCCGTCGCATTATCTCGTTGTTCCTATATTACCATAAGTTTTTAACATATTCAAGTGTTTTCTTCAATATTCTTGATTTTTTTGATAAATTTTTTTGTAAAGGAAGAAAGTGCCTCCTCCGCATCAATGCCGTTTTGGCGGGCTGTGACAGAAATTTCGAAAAGCTTCTGCCCGATTTCTTCTGCCGTAACGGATGAATTTTCTTCCTTTTCTATGAATCCTGCTTTCTGTGCTTTGTCAATAATCTTTCCTGCACGGTATAAAGACGGAAGCGATCTTGTTACACCCTCCATAGCCTCCCAGGTCTTTTTCTGTCCGCGTTGCTTCTTCTTTATTTCTTCCCAGTTATCAAGGACCTCACCGCTTGTGTTTACCACTATATCGCCGAAAACATGGGGATGGCGCTCTATCATCTTGCGGCTTACAATGTCTGTAACATCGTCAATATCAAAGGTTCCCTCTTCCTTTGCCACCTGTGCATGCATAACTATCTGAAGCAGTACATCACCAAGCTCATCGGCAATTTTCTCGGGATTTCCGTCATCTATAGCATCGCTGGCTTCATAAGCTTCTTCAAGAAGATGCTTTTTAAGAGTCTGATGCGTCTGTTCGCGGTCCCACGGGCACCCACCGGGAGCACGGAGTTTTTCTATTATATCACAGAAATCATAAAAGTTTTTCTTTTCCATATATTATCCCTTACTTGAAAATTCTTCTTTTTTTATACATCCGGTAAGAATTATTCCGCCAAGATAAACCACAGCGGCAATTCCCACACAGACTATAAGCATAATAATTCCTTCCTTAAGTCCGTACAGAAGTCTTGCACCACCACACGCAACTACACCGGTTACAGAAAGCTTTAAAATCACTTTCCACAAGCCTTTCAAGCTTACTGCGCGCAAAATCAGCACACTGTTAATCACAAACACCACAGAAAATGCCGCAATTGTTGAAATCATTGCACCCTCTATACCAATAGCCTTTATCAGAACGGCATTTAACAATGCCTTTACCGAAACTCCCGACATAGTCACTATTATGGGGAGCCATACCCTGTCCATCGTCTGAAGCATGGCGGTAGTTGTCTGAATATAAGGCATTATAAGAGCCATAACCCCTGCAAGAGCAATAAGCTCCCACTTCTGACTTGTTCCATACAGAAGATTAAGTATTTCCTTTGAAAACAGTACCATACCCAGCATACAGGGTATAGCTATAAGGAAAATAAGCTTTATTGCGCGGCAGACACTTTCACCCTGTTTTTCTTTATCACCAAGAGCCACTGCCGCTGCAATTGACGGAACTGCACTTGCCGTTAAAGCCGTAATCACCGTTGCAGGAAGATTGTACACAGTGTTTGCACGGGTAAGATAGCCGAACATATTGAGTCTTTCCCTGTAACCTTCACCGCACAGGGCGAGGATTTTCGGTACGGTAAGAGTATCTGTAAGAAGCACTGCTGTAAAGCCGAAAGCCCCCAATGTCATAGGAACGGATATTTTCAAAACGGTCATTGCTTTTTTTAATGAGGGAGTTGCCTTTGTATTTACGTTTTTTCTGAAAAATATTTCAAGCACAAGAGCACTCATCAAAGCGCCCAATGCTACACCGCATATTGCGCCTGCGGCACCATAAGATATGCCGCCACCTACTGTCAACGCGCATATAGAAATACCGAAAACCACTTTTACAAGGCTTTCTGTAAGCTGACTTATTGCCGAGGGAGTCATATTTCCCATTCCCTGAAAATATCCTCTGCGCGAACTTATAATACCCATTGCCGGAAGCGACAACGCAAGCACTATCAAAGATGGCTGTGCCGCCCTCTCTCCCCCTCCTGAAAGAAGCTGCGCAAGAGGTCCGGAAAATGCCGCAAGCACTACTGCGCATACCGTTGCAAAGCACGTCACAAAAACAAGAGTGGATTTACAAAGGGATGCCGCCTCCTCTTCATTGCTTTTTGCCACAAGACTGGAAAGTGCAATGGGTATACCCGTTACGCAGATTGCCAGAAAAACATTATATATGGAGTATGCACTCTGATATACTGCTATGCCGTCTTCGTGCAAAAAGAAGCGGTCCAGAGGTATTTTAAGCACAGCACTCATTATTTTGCACAGAATTGATGCGGCGGCAAGGATGCTTGCCCCGTAAAGAAAGCTTTGCTTTTTCATAAATTATTCTTCCTCTGAAATTTCTGTTTTTTCCTCGGATTCGCCACCATCGGCAGCCTTTTCACTTGGCTCAAGAAGATATTTTTTAACAGTATTGTTTGTTATGAATATCTGGATGAACACAGCCAATGTGTAGAAAACAGTAATTACGGCAATCAGTGAAATTTCATATACCAGAACAAGGCTGTAAAGATATATCACACCGGCAGTAAAAATTGCCGCTATCAGATTCACGGGGAATTTTCCAATTGTCAGGAAAAGAGCATTTCTGTAAATATCCTTGATTTTCAGTTTAAATCCGGACATTATCTGATACACATACATTTGCATCATAAGGAACAAAACAAATATAATTCCCACAATTGTTGAAACAACAGTACCGAGTATTCCGCCCATCCAAACATTGTAAAATACGAGGGCGAAAATACAAAAAACAAATACAACAAGATTTATTATATAGGCAACTGTTCCCTGGAAAAAGTTACTTTTGAAATTGTCCCAGAAATCACTCCATACCCACGAATGAGTATCGTTTACATATTTTCTGATTACATAGCTCATTGCAGCACTCGCACTGCCGCTTCCCAAAATCAGCAACAACGAAAATGTTAATAAAAGGCTAAAGAACTGAAACATCAGATTAATTTCTTCCGGCTTAATCCCCGTTGCAGCAGCTATAGCTTCGGGACCACCGCATATACCTATAAGCCATGTAATCAGCGCTCCCGATACCAGCCAGTTTATTAAAATTGCCGGAATCGAAAACAGAACATATATAATGTTCAGAAGAATCAGCTTGCCCCACCGTCTTGCCAGGATGTCAAAAAACAGCGCTATACCGTGCTTGTCGACATCCTCTTTACTTACACCCTTACCGGGCTTTGTGTAGTCAAAAAAACCAAAAAAACCTGCCATTTTCATCACAATCCTTTACTGAATAATTTCCATATCTTTGGTATAAATTTCTTTTCTGTGGTATTCGCACTCACCACTTTGATAGCCGGGGATATATTTATTCATTGCACTCACCACAACCTCCGGCTTGAGATTTGCACGGCTTCCTGCGGAAAGCACCATTTCAATGCGGTTAATATATATTTTGACGTCCTTTATGTCGGGACGAATATCTGTTTCTTTTATGCCACTTTTTGTCTTCTTTTCAATAAGAATTTCTTCATTTGAAAGAAATTCTGCAATCCCGTCCGGCACTTTTTCGGGATAAACAACGTAGAGAGCCAGATCAAGAGCTTTCATACGGCTCTTCCCTTCCTTTGCACCGGTGATTTTCACACCGTCGGGAAGCACGCAGTTAAGCCTGTCCATAACCTCTTTTGGCGCTACATCCTCCGAAAGAACAAGTTCAAGAATTTCACATTCGCTTGTATACCCTACCGACAAAGGGAGCGCAAATGTAAGAAGCGGATGGGGATTAAACCCTTCTGAATACGCAATTGGAAGCTTCGCTCTGCGGATTGCCCTTCCAAACATTCTCACAAAATCAAGATGCGATACATACTTTGCGCTGCTCGTTTTTTCGTATATAAGATAACAGTTACTCAAAGCACACACATCCTTCCCTTGTACTGCAAAGAGATGCCGCACCGCAACCGCTGCACTTTTCACGGCAGTTTGGAGTTACGGCTGCCTGCTTTGCCTTTTCATTTTCATTCATCATAAATTTCTTCGTTACACCGATGTCAACAAAATCCCACGGGAGAATTTCGTCATATTCCCGCTGCCGTGTGTAGAAAGCCATATCCACACCGCAGTCGGAAAATGCCTTTTCCCACATATCAAGACGGAAGCATTCGTTCCAGCCGTCAAGCTTACAGCCCAGCTCATGGGCACGGAGAATTACTTTGCAAAGTTTTCTGTCACCCCGGGCAAAGACACCCTCAAGAACACTGACATCACTTTGATGATAGTTATATTTTACGTGACGGTTTCTTACCTCACCTTTTAAGAAAAGCTGTTTTTCATTAAGCTCCTCTATGGTGTTTTGCCGCGCCCACTGGAAAGGAGTAAAGGGCTTCGGAACAAAGCTCGCCACACTCAAGGTTACGTTCATTCCACGGCGCTTATTAGTCTTTTCACTCTGATAAAAGCAATCCACAACCTTTTCCGAAAGACGTGCTATCCCTGCTATATCTTCATTCTCCTCATAGGGAAGTCCTATCATAAAATACAGCTTGACGTTGTTCCAGCCGCCCTCAAATGCGAGAGTTGCCGATGTTATAAGGTCTTCCTCTGCTACATTTTTATTTATAACGTCACGCATGCGCTGACTACCCGCCTCCGGGGCAAAGGTAAGTCCGCTTTTTCTGACCTTCTGAACTCTTTCCATTAAATCAAGGCTGAAGTTGTCCACTCGAAGCGACGGAAGCGAAAGACTTACCTTCTCTGCTTCTGTCAGTTCAAGAAGCTTGTCCGTCAATTCTTCAAGCTGTGTATAGTCGCTTGTGGAGAGGCTTGAAAGTCCCATCTCCTCATAGCCTGTAGAATCAATGAGGTTTTTCGCATCGCAAAGAAGAGTCCCCGGTTGTTTTTCTCTTACAGGACGGTAAATCATACCTGCCTGACAAAATCTGCATCCACGGATGCATCCACGGAAAACCTCAATATTTGCTCTGTCATGAACAATATCCGAAAAAGGAACAATAAATTTATCGGGATAAACAACCTTATCAAGGTCTGATATAATACGTTTTCTTATAACTGGCTTTGCCTCGGGGCAGTTGGGTGTCATGGACTTTATAGTACCGTCTTCATTATATTCCACATCGTAAAGTGACGGAACATAGATACCCTCAATTTGTGCAATGCGCTTAAGATAATCAATCCTCTTACCTCCGCTTGCTTTCCATTCGTTGAAAGCATCCATCAGTTCGCAGATTACTTCCTCGCCCTCACCCATTGTGAAAAAATCAAAGAAATCAGCAATAGGCTCCGGATTATACGCACAGGGACCGCCACCGTTTACAAAGGGATCATCCTCCCCTCTGTCCTTTGCAAGAAGAGGAATCCCTGCAAGCTCAAGCATATTGAGCACATTTGAATAACACATCTCATACTGAAGTGTTATTCCCAGAAAATCAAACTCCTTTACGGGAGTGTGGGTTTCGTTTGTAAAAAGAGGAACGTTCTCCTTACGCATTTCCTCCTCCATATCTACCCATGGAGCAAATACCCTTTCACAGTAGGTATCCTCACGAAGGTTGAGAATATGGTAAAGAATTTTTATACCCAGATGACTCATCCCCACCTCATAAGTATCGGGAAACGCAAAGGCATAACGTATTCGGACATCATCGGGATTTTTTACAACACTGTTAAGCTCCCCGCCTGTGTAGTGAGTAGCCTTCTGTATTCGTTTAAGTATTTTATCCAGGTTCTGTATACTCATATGTTACTCCATTCCTAAAAAGGTGTCGCTTCCCTCAAAGCCTCAACCAGAAGGTCGCCTGCCTTTTTTATATCTATGCTTTTCTCAAGCGCAGCTTCAGCAAGACCGAAAATTTGCGGAAAAAATCTCTTGAGTCCTGCCAGCAGTATGAATATTGCTATACAAACTGCACTTCTTACCGTAAGCGACAAAAGCTGTTTTATAAGTTTTACTTTCACAAAGCTCACCTCAATAAACTTTATGCAGTAAAATCATTTAAAATACTGATAAAGGTAGCATTTCAGCATACCGTTATAGAGCTTGCGCTTCTTGTCAGCAGGTCTGCCGAAATGTTTTTCAAAACCCTCGTGGCTTGTGAGAATGTATTTCCCTGCATTTTGGAAATCTGAAAAATGCTTGCCGATTTTATGATAAAGCGACTCACAGCTTGTTCTGTCCATAAGTCTTTCTCCGTAAGGCGGATTACACACAATTACACCTTTTTCCGTGAATATATCCACCTTTGACGCATCCGCTACGGAAAATGTGATATATTTATCAACTCCTGCTTTTTTCGCATTCTCTTTTGCAAGAGCTACGGCCTGCGGGTCAATATCCGATGCAAAAATATGGGTTTCAAAATCCCTGTCCTCCATCGCCCGGGCTTCTTCACGGATGTCGTTATAGAGAGCTTTCCCTACAGTGCGCCATGTTTCGCTGACAAAACGGCGGTTTATTCCCGGAGCAATCTTTTTAGCATAAAGAGCCGCCTCGATGGGAATTGTTCCGCTGCCGCAAAAGGGATCAAGAAAAGGTCTGTCCCCTCTCCACCGAGTTACATCAACTATTGAAAAAGCCAACGTCTCACGAAGAGGTGCCTGAACACCCTGCGCCCTGTAGCCGCGTTTATAAAGAGGCTCCCCTGTAGTGTCAAGATAGATTGATGCTACGTCACGCATCAGCGAGAATTGTATACGCATCATCGGCCCCGTTTCCTCAAAGGTTTCTATTCCGTACTTTGCCCCAAGCCGTTTTACAACAGCTTTTTTAACGATGCTTGTGCAGGCAGGTACACTTGAAAGAACACTTTTAAGAGAATTCCCCTTAACGGGAAACGCACAGTCTGACTGTATGAAATTTTCCCATTCTACAGCTCTTACACCCTCAAAAAGCTCTTCAAAGGTCGTCGCCCTGAACTCCGCCATTTTAATGAGAACTCTTTCACCGCAACGGAGATTGACGTTCGCAAGGGCAATTGCCTCATTATCCCCCTCAAATGTAACTCTGCCATCTGTAACCTCGGTAGTTTCATAACCAAGGGAGCGAATCTCGTGAGCAAGAGTTGCTTCCGTTCCGAAAAAGGTCGGCACGGTAAGCAGGAATCTGTCTGATGCCATACTAAGCCTCCCGGTCTGCCAAAAAGTAAAATTCGGCTATAATCTTTTATATTATATAATATAAGTTGCGTTTTTACAAGAATTTTATTGCCTTTCCCGAAAATTCGTTTATAATATTAGTATGAGGTGGTATATCTTGCAGTTCGAACACAATTCTCAAAAAGCTGAATACAGAGAACCTTTCGGCGCCTGCCCTGCGGGTACACAGGTGCGGTTGCGCCTTCTTGTAATGATCTCATCTTTGCCCGAAAGGGTTGTCTGTGTGCTAAATAATTCCGAGGTTGATATGGAACTTTTATCACAGACAGAGAGAGGATTTATGTATGAATGCACTGCAAAAATGCCTCTTATCCCCACGTTGGTTTTTTACTCGTTCTACGGTGTTAAAGACGGTAAAACATATTATTATTCAAACAACCGCGCTTTTCTGGGCGGTATGGGTGAAGCTTATGACTATACTCCCGACAGGCACTATCAGATAACCGTCTATGATAAAAATTACAAAACACCCGACTGGATGAAAAATGCTGTGGTATATCAGATTTTTCCCGACAGATTTTGCCGAGGAAAGGACACCCCTTTTCACGGTATAGAAAGACATTGGGGAGATGAGCCTTATTACAGAAAAGAGCAATTCGGTACAGAATATCTTTCCAACGACTTTTTTGGCGGTAACTTTGACGGCATTATGAAAAAACTTCCCTATCTTAAAGAGCTAGGCATTACGGCAGTGTATCTGAACCCCATATCGAAGGCATTTTCAAACCATCGTTATGACACAGGCGATTACTGTACCCCCGATGAAACTCTGGGAACAACGGAGGATTTTGAAGCTCTTTGCCACGAAGCTGATAAGCTCGGCATAAAGATTATTCTCGATGGGGTTTACAGCCATACAGGTGCCGACAGTCTCTACTTCAATAAATACGGAAGCTACGACAGCATCGGCGCATATCAGAGTAAGGACTCACCGTATTACAATTGGTACAGCTTTGAAAACTATCCCGATAAATACGACTCATGGTGGGGATTCAATACACTTCCCAATGTAAATGAGCTTGATGAAAGCTATGTTGGATATATTGCAGAAAATAACGATTCCGTTATTTCCCAATGGATTGACAGAGGCGCTATAGGTTTCCGGCTTGACGTTGCGGATGAGCTTCCCGATGAATTTATAAAACGGCTGCGCCTTGCCCTCAAAAAGAAAAACCCAGATGCCCTTTTAATAGGTGAGGTATGGGAGGATGCTTCAAACAAGGTAAGCTATGGGGAAAGCCGCGAATTTTTGCTTGGAAACGAGCTTGACAGTGTTATGAATTATGTTTTCCGTGAAGCAGTGCTTTCATATCTTCTTAACTGCAACAGCAGTCTTTTTTCACAGAAAATAATGTCCCTTATGGAAAATTACCCTAAAGAATCTCTATATACGGCGATGAACCTTATTTCTTCCCACGATGTCCCGCGGGCACTGACAGTGCTTTCAGGTGCCCCCGACTTCAGAACACTGACCAGGGAGCAACAGCACGATTGTTATATATCCTCCCACAACTTTTATATAGCAACACGCAGGGCTGTGCTCGCAATCTGTCTGCAGATGACTCTCCCCGGTGCTCCCACCATATATTATGGCGACGAAAGAGGTATGTCAGGCTATGCAGATCCATTTAACAGATGTTGCATCAATTGGGATAACCGTGACGAGGTACTATTCAGCCAGACGGCAATGCTGGCAAAATTCAGAAATGAAACACCCTGTCTGCGCACGGGATTTTATAAAACACTTTATTGCGAAGACGGTGTAATTGCGTATATGCGCTATACAGAAAACGGCAAGGATGCATTCGAAAATCATTGTACAGATGTCGGTGTCGTCGTGATTATTAATCCCGCAGATGCACAAAAGCACATTAAGCTTGATTTATCTGCCTCCGGAGAAAAAATCTCGGATGCTTTATCCCACGATACCATATCCGACAGCGGATTGCTTAATCTTATTCTGGAGCCGTTTTCTTACAGACTTCTATGCCTTGAAAGGAAATCCGATTTATGTACAAAAACACAGAACATATAACAAGAATACTCGATTTTGGCACAGAGGGCGAGGGTATCTGTAAAATTGACGGATACACGGTTTTTGTTCCCAATGCCGTAAAGGGTGACCTTGCAAGAATACGTATAGTTAAAGAGAATAAAAATTTCGGCTACGGCAAGCTTCTTGAGGTGGTTGAGCCATCGCCCCTTCGTTCAGAGCCTGTCTGCCCCGTATTTTCAAAATGCGGAGGATGCAGTATGCAGAGTGTTACCTATGATGGTCAGCTTGATTTCAAAAAAGACAAAGTACTTCAGGCTCTTCGCCGCATAGGAGGATTTGAAAATGTTCTTATTTCTTCCGTTACAGGCAGTTCTCCCTGCTATCGCTATCGCAACAAGGCACAGTTCCCTGTGGTGCAAACATCGGAGGGAGTTCGCGCAGGCTTTTATGCTCCCCATTCTCACAGAGTGGTAGAAAACGAAGACTGTCCCTTGCAGGATGAGCGCACGAACAAAGTTGTAACAGAGGTTTGCTGCTGGGCAACTGAAAACAGCATATCTGTGTTCAATGAAGAAACAGGTAAAGGCGCACTCCGCAAAATCTGTGTTCGTATTGGCAAAGATGAAGGAGTGCTTGTAATAGTAAGTGCAAAGGATTTGCCCGACACAGACGGACTTACGGAAAGAATTACGGGAAAATTTCCTTTTATAAAGGGCATTGTTATCAACTACAACAAAAAGCCGACTAACAACATATACGGCGAAAAAGACCGCATAATCTACGGTGTGCCTTATATATATGACTGTATCGGAGATATAAAATATAAAATTCACTATAAGAGCTTTTATCAGGTGAATCCCTACACAACAAAACTGCTCTACGAAAAGGCACTTTCTCTGGCATCCCCCGATAAGACCAAAACGGTTTTTGACCTGTACTGCGGCGGTGGTACGATTTCTCTTTTCCTTGCGAAAAAGGCTGAAAAGGTTATCGGTATCGAAATCGTTGAGGATGCGGTGAAAAACGCAAGAGAAAACGCAGAGCTCAATTCCATCACCAACGCGGAATTTTACTGCGGCGAGGCTGAAAAGCTTGCTCCCCGTATGATAAAAGATGGAACGAAAGCCGACATCGTAGTAGTTGACCCTCCCCGCAAGGGATGCGACGAAAAGCTCCTTACTGCAATCGGTGATATGAAGCCCGAAAAGCTTGTCTATGTTTCCTGCGACTGCGGAACTATGGCACGCGACGCAAAATTTTTACGCAAATACGGATACGAAATAAAAGAAGTCCACGTGTTTGACCAGTTTCCGATGACAGGGCATGTGGAGTGTATAGGATGTTTCCTGATTAAAGCTTACAGAAAGGATGTTTGATTTATGGATATATTATTTTTTCTGCCTTTAGCGGTACTTTTGTGGAATTTTAATTACAAAAAGAATATAAACGAAGGTTGTTTATGCGTTTCCGAGGGTTTGTCATGGAAAGGTTTTCTGGCTATAGTTGTGGTTTTCCACCATCTGGCATTATATACCGATTCGGGAAAGATTTTTAAATTGTTTACATATGCAGGATATTTAGCAGTTGCCGTTTTCTTTTTCTTTTCAGGATACGGACTTCAGAAAAAACATATATCAGACGAAAGCTACGAAAAAGGTTATATTAAAAAACGAATTCCGAAAATTCTTTATCCGTACATACTTATAACTGCATTTTACTGGCTGGCATACACATTTGACAAAAAAATGCCCTCTGTCAATGATATTCTTACAGGAATAATAAAGGTTGACCCTATCGCTAAATTTTCGTGGTATGTTATTGTTGTGCTAATATTTTATATTGTGTTCTTTTTTCTGATGAAGATTTTCAAAAGAAATTACAATCTTATGATATGGGGTGCCGTAGCATTCTGCGTGTTATGGACCGTTTTATGTATATTCGCAAAAATCGAGCGCTATATTACTGCACCATTGCTTGTGATGGGAATGGTCTTTGCTACACAAGAACAAAAACTATTATCTTATATCAGAAAGCACTATTTTTCCACGTTATTCGCCATAATTGTTGGATTTGTGGTCTTCTTTCTAGCTCCCAAAACAATAGATCAGCTAAAGCAGATTGTTTATGCAAAAGATTTTATGAAAACGCTTTCTGCAACCTTTTTTACTTTATTTGTTTTATTGATTTCTATGAAATTCCGTATCGGAAACCCCATACTGGATTTTATCGGGAAAATTTCATTTGAGCTTTATTTATCACACGGTCTGTTTATTTTCCTTTTAAGAAGTGATGTTCTAAACATTGCGAGTGATCTGCTTTATTCGTTGCTTGTTCTTGTTTTGTCTATAGCATTTTCTTTTGGATTCAGTAAATTATGCACTCTGATGCTTTCAGGAAAAGCTCGTTGACGAGGCGTTATTTAAATAGAAACTTCATATTCATTTTACTAAAGCAGAGAAATCACATTTACCATTGATATATAAGACTTTACCGCATAATACTCATAGTTTGTACAAAGGTAGCCATGTGGAGTGTGTAGTGCTACTATGTCGCACATAGCGAGTTTATATCGAATTTCTTATAAGAGAAATATATCTATAAAATATTCAATTATAATTGTTGACATACATATTTTCCAGTGATACAATGCTTTATGTCAAAACACAAAAGAAAAGTAATGATAAAAAATGGGTTATTTTTGGACAGTAATCGGGGCCATAATATACGGATGTCTCCGTGCACTCCTCGGAATGGGAGTAACCGGTGCAGGCAAGGAACTTGCAGAGGGTTTGTTTCTGGCAATCGCTGTTATTCTGACAATCGTTGGTGTAATCAAAACTCTTATTCACGGAGACGGAATTAAAGAAAAATTGATAGGGCTTGTTATCCATGCCGTTGTATGGATAGTAGTGTGTTGGGGAATGACAATTGTTGTACCAATTGTTATCCTGCTGGTAGTTTTGTTTATTGTCGACAGGATGTTTCTTGGCGGTACAATATACGCATTTATTCACAACCACTTTTTTGCAGGTCCGGGTGGAGACTGGCCGGCAGTACTCTTTGATTATGAAAATTCAATGTGGATGTTTGTAGGTGCTGTGGATGGAAAAGCATACTATAAAAATGATTCCACAGGCGAAACAATCACTGTTAATGCAGAGGATGTCAATGAGGACGGAGTAAACACTATCCGTGGATTCCTTCATTACAAGTAAGATAGGTTTTGAGCAAACATAGAAGAGGAGTTGAAGTTTGTACAGAAGAAAATACAAGCTCAATTTCACTTTTGTATTTTTATGTCGAGAGGAGTCTCTATGAAATACATATTAACAGCATTGGGAACAGTTATTTTTATATTGTTCCTTTTCCCTGTTACTCTCAACGTTCTTAATTTTGCAAATATTCTGGGAATGATTTTCTCTGCTATCGTTATTTTTTACGGCAGATTTTTCAGTCAGATAAATACATCTGTTAAATCCTTTTGGAAAAAAAGGAACGGTAAGGCAGTGCTGTGCACTCTTTCGGTTACGGTTTCGGCAGTGCTTGTTGTTGTCATAACAATAAGTGCAATGATGTTTTCCGCCGCAAATAACCCGCCCCATAAAGAAACCACTGTGGTTGCCCTCGGGTGCAAGGTTAACCCGAACGGACCCAGCATAATGCTTACAACCCGCCTCGAAGCCGCATATGATTTTCTTACAGAAAACAAGGCTTCAAAATGCGTTCTGTCCGGTGGGCAAGGCGCCGATGAAGTGATGAGTGAGGCACAGGCAATGTATGACTGGCTGACAGAAAAGGGCATCGACAAAAGTCGTCTGTTTATCGAGGACCAATCCACCTCTACCGAAGAAAACCTGCTTTATTCCAAAGAAATAATTGAAAAAAACTCACTCTGTCCCGACATCACTGTTATAACCAACGAATTTCATCAGTACAGAGCCGGAAAAATTGCAGACAGACTTGGGATTGAATCCTACGGTTACTATGCAAAAACTCCCTTCTATCTTTTCCCCACATACTATGTCCGAGAGCTGTTTGCCATTATATACGAATTCATATCATAACAAAAATTTGTTGACAAAATATTCCCTCCGTGTTAAAATTCAGTTAATAAAAGGGAGTAGCTGACGGGATTTTCCGTTACAACGGCGTCAATACGGCATTTTGCCCGCCTTTGTATTAAATAGCAAGACTTTTATTGTGTCACCCCGCAATAAAGGTCTTTTTTTATGGCTATACTTTGTATGAGGTGACTTTATGAATTTTGTATTATACGGCATTTTTCTTATATTAGGTTTTTATTTTCTTGTAAAAGGAGCCGACCTGTTTGTAGACGGCAGCTCTTCCGTAGCGAAGATATTCAAAATACCGTCTGTCATTATAGGTCTTACAATAGTATCTATAGGTACAAGTCTTCCCGAAGCGGCGGTCAGTGTGACGGCATCCCTGGTCGGCTCGTACGACCTTTCCATAGCAAATGTTATCGGTTCAAACATTTTCAACAGCCTCGTGGTTGTAGGGGTGTCAGCACTTATATGCCCCTTTGTTATAGACCGTATGATTATGAAAAGGGATTTTCCTATTTGTACAGCTCTTACAGTGCTTCTTGCATTTATGCTCCGCGATAATATTCTCTCTGTAATTGAAGGGGTAATACTTCTTATTCTCTTCGCGGGATATATTCTGCTTCTTGTTATATCCGCACTTAAAAACAGACAGCAGACAGAGGAGTATTATAGGGTTCTTCCTCTGTGGAAAAGTATACTTTTCATTCTGCTCGGTGCGGTTGGTATTATTGCAGGCGGTCAGTTCACTGTGGAAAGCGCAAAGTTTTTTGCAAAAGAATTTGGCATGAGTGAAATGCTTATCGGGCTTACCGTTGTGGCAATAGGTACATCTCTTCCCGAGCTTGTAACAAGCATAGTTGCTGCAAAAAAAGGCGAAAGTGAGATTGCGCTGGGTAACGTTGTTGGCTCAAACATTTTCAACATTCTGTTCATTCTCGGTTTAAGCGGAACAATACATCCTCTCAACTGCGAGCCGGCGGCACTGATTGATACAATCATCCTTATCGGAGTATGTGTACTTATGGGTCTTATATGCCTTACCGGCAAAAAGATAAATCGCACAGAGGGTGCAATTTGCGTAGTAATCTATGTAATATATGTTGCATATACTATTTTGAGAGCATATAATATGCTTCCATTCTGATGACATAAAAAACAAACAATAAACACAAATAAAAGGGAGTAGCTAGCGCATCATACAGATGCGGTACAACGGCGTCAGTACGGCATTCAGCCCGCTTTTGTATACCTTCTTTGGTAATGCGAGACTTTTATTGCATTTCTTGTGCGATAGAGGTCTCTTTTTGCGCAAAAAAGAGGTGTTTGAGCAAAAAAGACTTCACCACAACAATCTAACAAATCATTTTATGAGGTGAATTATTATGGATTATGTACTTAATTTATTTTTACTCGTTGTAGGTTTTGCGTTCCTTATTAAGGGTGCGGATTTGTTTGTTGACGGCAGCTCTTCAGTAGCAAAGCTGCTTAAAATACCTACCGTAATCATCGGCCTTACAATTGTTTCTATCGGAACAAGTCTTCCCGAGGCGGCTGTAAGCATTTCAGCTTCAATAAAGGGTGCGTACGACCTTTCTATTGCAAATGTTGTCGGTTCAAACATTTTCAACCTTCTGAGTGTTGTAGGTGTATCGGCAGTCATATGCCCCTTTTTCCTTGACAAGGTTATTATGAAGCGCGACTTCCCTATCAGCATCATTACAACAGTTATTCTTGCAGTAATGCTGTGGGATTGCAAACTTTCTCTTATTGAATCCATCATACTTTTTGTTCTTTTCGTAGCATATATTATTCTTCTGGTACACTCTGCCCTTAAGAACAGACAGGAGGCAGAAGAAAACTATAAAACTCTTTCCCCTGTAAGAAGTATAATCTATATAGTTATCGGTATTGCAGGAATCGTTGCAGGCGGTACAATCACTGTTGACGCGGCAACATTCTTCGCAGAGAAACTTGGTATGAGTGAGCTTCTTATCGGACTTACAATTGTTGCTGTGGGAACAAGTCTTCCCGAACTTGTAACAAGTGTTGTTGCAGCTAAAAAGGGTGAAAGTGAAATTGCCCTGGGTAACGTTATCGGCTCAAACATTTTCAATATTCTTTTCATTTTGGGTATGAGCGGTATTGTACACCCCCTCCATTGCGACATCGGTGCACTTATCGACACAATTATTCTTATTGCTGTCAGCGCTCTTATGTTCATTATTTACAAAGCAAAGGATAAGGCAACCCGTCCCATCGGATATTTAAGCATAGCAATTTATGTAGTTTACGTAGTATATATTATTTTAAGAGCATATAATGCTCTTCCCGCTATTTTTTAACTTTCGGAGGTAGCCTTATGGTTACATTTCTCGTAAAGCTTTTTTCAAAAAAGGATAATTCCCCCTCTAAACTCCGCACCATATATGGATATGTGTGCGGAGTTGTGGGAATAATACTTAATATAGTTTTGTTCGCCCTTAAGCTTATGATAGGATTTATCAGCTCGTCTGTTTCAATCACGGCTGATGCCTTCAACAACCTTGGCGATGCAGGCTCATCCGTGATGAGCCTTTTCGGTTTTATTCTGTCAGGGCAAAAGGCTGACAGGGAGCATCCCTTCGGTCACGGCAGAATAGAGTATGTGGCAGGAACTGTAATTTCCGTAGTTATTATTTTCGTGGGAATTGAGCTTCTGAAAAGCTCTGTTTCACGGATTATCAATCCCGGGGAATTTGTATTCAATGGCTATGTTTGTGTCATATTAGTCGTTTCAATTCTGATAAAGCTTTATATGGCTTACTACAACAATTCCGCCGCAAAAAAGACAGGTTCCGCATCACTTCGCGCAGTGGCTCTTGACAGTATAAGCGATGCCGCGTCAACCTTTGCAATACTACTTTCCTCGTTGTTCATGCACTTTACGGATATATATATCGACGGCTGGGTAGGTGCAGTTGTGTCACTTCTCATAATAAGAACAGGCATAAAATCCGTTATTGAAACGGCGGCACCCCTCCTTGGGAAAGCACCCGACCCGGACTTTGTAAAAAGGGTTGAGGAAATTGTCCGTAAATCCCCCGAAACAGTAGGAATACACGACCTCGTTGTTCACGATTACGGTCCGAATAAGCTGTTTGTGTCGCTTCATATGGAGGTTGATGGTTCAAAGGAGATGTTTACTCTCCACGACGCAGTTGACCTTGTGGAGAGAGACATTGCTACCGAGCTTTGCTGCGAGGCAGTTATCCATATGGACCCAATTGATGTGGGAAATCCCATTATTGCCGAGCTTCACACGGCACTTACAAAAAAATGCGGTGAGCTTTCAGGCAGTGCCAATATTCACGATTTGCGCATTGTTCCCGGGCCTACTCACACAAACATAATTTTCGACCTGATTCTCTCTGCGGAGGAATTTGACAAAAAAGAAGAAATTATATCAGCACTTGAAGAATGCGTCAAGGAAATAAATGAAAATTACTACGCGGTTATAACCGCCGAAACATCTTATCTGTAAGGAGAATTACGATGAATTTTGAAAGCATACGGGAAGAATTTCTGAAGGACTTAAAAACTGTTATTTCAATCAACAGCATTAACGGAAACAACGGTGCCGTAACAGCCGAAGCTCCCCTTGGAGAGGGTGTGAAAAAGGCACTTGATGCCTTTCTTGAAATCGGCAACAGATTTGGTTTTACAACCAAAAATCTTGACGGCTACGCAGGTTATATAGAGTGCGGAGAAGGCGAAAAAACTGTCGGTATTATCGCCCACGTTGACACCGTTGCAACGGGTGACGGCTGGAGCTATCCTCCTCTTGAATGTACTGTCCGCGAAGAGGGTATTTACGGCAGAGGAGTTGCCGATGACAAGGGGCCTGCGCTTCTTGCTATTTATGCAATGCGCGAAGCATACAAAAACGGTTCTCTCAATGATAAAAAAGTCCGCCTCATTCTCGGTGGCGACGAAGAAAGCGGAAAATGGGAATGTATCGACCGTTATAAAAAGACAGAAAAAATGCCCGACATCGCGTTTTCACCCGATGCGGAGTACCCCGTAGTATTCGGTGAAAAGGGACTTTTAAAGGTTAAAATTTCAGGAAGCGAAACTTCTATGCCCGACGACTTCAGCTTTGAGGGCGGCAGTGTTATAAATATTGTTCCCGACAAGGCAAAAGCATATATAAACGGCAAAGAGCTTACCGAAACAGGTAAGGCAGCTCACGGCTCACTTCCCGAACAGGGTGATAATGCAATACTAAAGCTTGCAGAAAAAATCGCAAAAGACTACCCCGATTCTACCTTTGCAAAGCTTTGCTCACTTACAACAAAGACTGCTCTCGGCATTGACATAAAGGACGAACATGGTGCACTTTCCCTTAATCCGTCAATCCTCCGTGCGGACAAGGACAACTGCTCACTTTCCTACGACATCCGCTATCCCATTACAGCTGATGGTAACACGGTTATGTATGCCATAAAAAAAGCGGCAGAGGGAAAGGGACTTACAGCAGAATTTATGTCCCACGACGAGCCGCTCTATATCCCTCTTGATTCCCACCTGATTACAACTCTTTCTGCTATTTACAATGAAGAGACAGGCGATAATCAAGGTGCAATTTCGATAGGCGGCGGCACCTATGCAAAGGCATTCCCCAACTGTGCGGCATTCGGTGTCGGTCTTCCGGGAGATCCCGAAACAGCCCATCAGGCAGACGAATTCTGGAGCTTTAAGTCCATAAGCATAAATTCAAAAATCATATCAAAAGCGATTGAACGTCTTTAATGCGAAAAAATTAACAAAAAAACCTGTTAAAACCTCGGTTTTTCCTTTGACTTTTAATCACTTATATTATATAATAAGATATACTCTTATAATGGGTATATCTTATTTTTTTGAAGACGAGGTATTTCGATGCAGAACAGTGTACATCTTTCTCCTGCCGAAACAGCAAAGCAGAATGAAATTACCAACAAAATAAAGCTTTCTCTCGGCGACAGTGCACGTTACGCATTGGTTGAAACCTTTGGTTGTCAGCAAAACGTGAACGATTCACAGCGAATTCAGGGGATGCTGATGGAAATGGGGTATACTCTTACAGAGGACAGAAAAGAAGCAGATGTTATAATCTTCAACACCTGCGCCGTAAGAGAAAATGCCGAGGCAAGGGTTTTCGGAAACCTGGGCGCACTGAAAGCGCTTAAAGCGAAGAAACCGTCACTTATTATCGGTGTGTGCGGCTGCATGATTCAGCAGGAACATATCGCAAAAAGAATCAAGTCGAAATACCGCCACGTGGATATGATTTTCGGCACCCACACTTTGTGGAAATTCCCCGAACTTTTCGGGAGCGCTCTTGAGCATAGTGAAAGAGTGTATGACATTTCGGGAACCGGAGTCATTGCCGAGGGAATCCCCGTAAATTACGACGGTGGCAGAAAAGCATTTGTGTCTGTTATGTACGGTTGCAACAACTTCTGCTCATATTGCATTGTTCCTTATGTACGGGGCAGAGAGAGAAGCCGTCTCAAAGAGGATATTCTTGCAGAGATAGAATGTCTCGCCGCATCCGGTGTGTGTGAGGTAATGCTTCTGGGGCAGAACGTTAACTCCTACGGCAAGGACAGAGGCGAAAAGGATGCCTTTGCATCGCTTCTTCGCGACGTGTGCAAAATTGACGGAATTGAAAGAATCCGTTTTATGTCAAGCCATCCCAAGGATATTTCTCCTACACTGCTAAAGACAATGGCGGAGGAGCCGAAGATTTGCAATCAGCTTCACCTCCCCCTGCAATCCGGAAGCACCCGTGTGCTTTCCGAAATGAACAGAGTTTATACCCGCGAGAAATATCTTGAAATAATAAAAATGGCGAAAGAGCTGATGCCTGACATCACTCTGACCACAGATATTATAGTGGGCTTTCCTACGGAAACCGAGGCAGACTTTGAAGAAACTCTGTCAATTCTTGAGGAAGTAGGCTACGACAGCATATTCTCATTCATTTATTCAAAGCGCGAGGGTACAAAGGCAGCAAAAATGGAAAACGTAGCTACGGAAGAAGAAATCGATGCCCGCTTCAAGAGAATGCTTGAAGTTCAGAATGAAGTCAGTCTTGAAAGGAACAAGCGACATGAGGGCAGAATCGAAAAAGTCCTTGTTGAGGGCGCAAGCAAAACTGATTCCGGTATGCTGACAGGCAGAACGGAGGGTAACAAAATAGTTAACTTCAAAGGCGATGCATCCCTTACGGGAACATTTGCCGATGTTAAAATAACAAAGGCGCAGACATGGATTCTGTGCGGTAAACTTATCTAGAAAGAAGGAATATATAATGGCAGAAATTTTTGAAAAAGCACGCGAGCTTGGCGAAGCAATCATTGAGAGCGCAGAGTACAAGGAGCTTAAGAAAGCAGAGCTTGAGCAGGAAGAAGATGCAGAAGCAATGGCACTCTTAAAAGAGTACAGCGAGCTTCGTACATCACTTGCACAGGAAATTCAGAAGGGTGATGTTTCCGAGGAGGAAATGGCTTCTATCCGCGAAAGACTTGAAGAAGCTTACGAAAAGGTTACTACAAACGACCACATCACTGCTTATATCAATGCGCAAAAAACTTTCCAGGCGATTATTGACCAGATGAATAACATCATCTCATTCCACATCACAGGCAAAATGCCCGGTGGATGCAGCGGAAACTGCTCCAGCTGCGGAGGATCTTGCCACTAAAACGGCTTACAGGACAAACCATCCGCAAAATAAGTTTTTTGATTGAAGCCGGAATATTGAATGCGGAGTGATTTCATTCCACTCTCCGTATTCCGCATTTCGCACTTAAATTACGACAAAGGAGTTGTTCTACCTATGTCAGGAATGACACCTATGATGGAACAATACATTGAAATAAAGAAAAGCTGTCCCGACTGTATTCTGATGTTTCGTCTGGGTGACTTTTACGAGATGTTTTTTGAAGATGCTCTCGTTGCATCAAAAGATCTTGAAATTACACTTACAGGCCGTGATTGCGGACAAAAAGAAAAGGCACCAATGTGCGGTGTCCCTTTCCACGCGGCGGACACATATATTGCACGCCTCGTTGCGAAAGGGCACAAGGTTGCTATCTGCGAGCAGGTAGAAGACCCGAAAACAGTAAAAAAGGGGATTGTAAAACGTGATATTATCCGTGTTGTAACCCCCGGTACAATTCTTGATGATGGTCTCCTTGATTCAAGAGCAACTAACTATATGGCGGCAATCTACCGGGAGGGAAATGACGCAGGTGTTGTATTTGCTGATGTTTCCACCGGTGAAATGCTTGGCACTACTTTGTATGATGACGGGGCACTGGACAAGCTGATAAACGAGCTTGCCCGTTTCTCCCCCGTTGAAATAGCTCTCGGAGGCAATGCTTCCCAGAACAAAAGAATAACAGAATATCTCCGAAGTCGTACAAATGCACTTTCGTTTACTTATGACGGAAGTGATATGGAGAAAAGCGCAACAGAGCTTATTGCTTCTCAACTTAATAACGGAAATGACATACAGGACAGGCTTCTTAGAATTGCTTCGGCAGCACTTATAAGCTATCTTCTTGAAACACAGAAAGCAAATCTTCCCCATATACATACAATAAATATTTACACTTCCCAGGAATATGTGGACATTGATGCTTCAAGCATCAGGAATCTGGAATTAATTGAAACTATGCGTGACAAGTCAAAGCGCGGGTCTCTTTTCTGGGTTCTCGACCATACAAAAACATCAATGGGCGCAAGAATGCTTAAGCACTGGATTCTCCGCCCTCTGATAAATGCCGCATCGGTTACAAACCGTCTTGCCGGTGTTGAGGAACTGACAACAACACTTTCTCTCCGGGAGGATTTAGGAGAGGCATTAAGCGGTATGAACGATATTGAAAGGCTTATGAGCCGTGTGTCAATGGGTACGGCAAATGCCCGTGACCTGCTGGCTCTTGCAACTTCTCTTCAGAAGCTTCCGTTTTTGTCAAAAGTGCTTTGCGGTGCGCGAAGCACAATTCTCTCAATGCAGGCGGCAAATCTTGACACACTGGAGGATCTTTGTGACCTGCTTACAAGGGCAATCAATTCCGAATGTCCCATCTCTCTCCGCGAGGGTGATATTATAGGCGAAGGCTTTTCCGAGGAGATTGACAGACTCCGTACAATCAAAAAAGACGGTGGGCAAATCGTCCTGGAAATGGAAGCCCGCGAAAGAGAAAAAACCGGAATCAAAAACCTCCGCATTAGATTTAATAAGGTTTTCGGTTATTATATTGAGGTTTCTTCCTCCCATATTTCACAGGTTCCCGATGATTACATCAGGAAGCAGACCCTGACAAACGGCGAAAGATATATCACAGCAGAGCTTAAAGACCTTGAGAGCACCATCCTCGGCGCATCAGAACGTCTTGTTCAGCTCGAATATGAAGAATTTATCAAGGTCAGAGGTCGCGTGGCAGAGGAAATGGAAAGAATTGAAAAGACGGCACATGCAATCGCCGTTTCGGATACAATCTATTCTCTTGCCGAGGCCGCTGTCAGAAATAATTATACAAAACCTGAAATTAATCTTTCAGACAGACTTATCATAAAGAGCGGCAGACATCCCGTTGTGGAAAAAGTGCTTACATCAAGCCTGTTTGTTCCCAATGATACAACTCTTGACTGCACTGCCAATTCCACCGCAGTTATTACAGGTCCCAACATGGCGGGTAAGTCCACATATATGCGTCAAACGGCACTTATTGCTCTGATGGCTCAAATTGGTTCATTCGTTCCTGCAGAGAGCTGTGAATGTGGTATTATTGACAAGATTTTTACAAGAATCGGTGCATCGGACGACCTTGCTTCAGGACAGAGTACATTTATGCTTGAAATGAACGAAGTAAGCTACATATTAAAGAATGCTACAAAAAAATCCCTGTGCATACTTGACGAAATCGGCAGAGGTACAAGTACCTTTGACGGACTTTCTATTGCATGGGCGGTTGTAGAATATATAGCAAAAAAAATCGGCGCAAAAACCCTCTTTGCAACTCATTATCACGAGTTGACCGCACTTGAAGGCAACATAAACGGTGTAGTAAATTACAACACCGCCTGCAAAAAACGCGGTGATGACATTACGTTTTTAAGACGTATTGTCCGCGGCGGCACCGACGACAGCTTCGGTATCGAGGTTGCAAAGCTTGCAGGGGTTCCTGAAAGTGTTATCAAACGCGCAAAGGAAGTTCTTAAAACTGTTGAAAGCGGCGAAAAGGCATCTGAAAAAGGTGCCGTTATCGCAAGTGCCGAAGCGGAGGAAGAGTCAGGACAGATTGACTTTATGTCCTTCGGTTCACAAAAGGTAGTTGATGCATTAAAGGAAATTGATGTAACAACACTTACTCCGATAGAAGCAATGAACAAACTTTTTGAATTACAGAAAATGATATAAAAATTCGAAATTCGAAATGATGGTAGATTTTCGCTGACACGAAAATCCTCTTTCTTTCCGTATTCTGCACTCCGCATTCCAAATTCAATAAAGGTGGTGAAAGCATGGGTAAAATTAATGTTCTTGACAAATTTACCGCGGAAAAGATTGCCGCGGGCGAGGTTGTGCAAAGACCTGCAAGTGTTATAAAGGAGCTTGTTGAAAACTCCATTGACGCAGGGGCAACAACGGTTACCGTTGAGATTAAAAGTGGCGGCACCACATATATGCGCGTTACTGACAACGGTATGGGCATGGAGCATGAAGACGCACAAAAAGCCTTTTTACGCCATGCCACCAGTAAGATAAAGACAGATAAAGACCTTGAGCATATAAACACTCTCGGATTCCGCGGTGAGGCTCTCTGCTCTGTTGCGGCGGTGAGTCGTACGGAAATGTTCACCAAGCAACGCACCGCAGACGAGGGAACGCACATTGTCATAGAGGGCGGAGAGGAGCTTTCCTTTGAAAAAACGGGATGCCCCGACGGCACAACTATTGTTGTGAGAAATCTTTTCTTCAACACTCCTGCCCGTATGAAATTCATGAAAAAGGATTCTGCCGAGGCTGCGGCTATTACCGATGTTCTTAACAAGCAGGTTTTAAGTCACCCCGACGTATCAATCCGACTTATCCGCGACGGTAAGGAAATACTCTTTTCCCCCGGAAACAACAACCTTACCGATGCCGTACGCAGCATCTTTGGTAAGGATATTGCAAACTTGGTCGCTCCAGTTTTTTATGAAAAGAACGGCATAAGGGTGGAGGGTCTTACCGGAAAGAATAACCTTTCCCGTCCTAACCGTCTGATGCAGATATTCTTTGTAAACAGCAGATATGTTGTTAACAAAACACTTCTTGTTGCCCTTTCAGAGGCATATAAGAATGAGCTTATGACAGGACGTTTCCCGGCGGCATTTTTAAATATTATCCTTGACCCGTCCCTTGTTGACGCAAATGTTCACCCGGAAAAGACAGAGGTTAAGTTCGCAAACGAGAGCGACATTTATGAGGCTGTTTACTGGGCGGTGAAAAATGCTCTTACCGGCGCATCTGCACCGAGAGAGGTAGTTTCCCCGGCAAATAAAAACGCATTCAAGATGCCCGTCACACAGACTCCGCCAAAACAGATTACCATAGCGGAATTTAAGGGTGCAAAGCCGTCAGGCTTCAAGCCCTTTACCCCACAGGCTGAAAAAAAGTCATTTATTCCCACTAAAAATGAAATCCGCGAGGAGGTAAAGCCCTATAACGGCAAGCTTCCCGTAAGAGATATTGAGGGCGCAGATAAATTAACTCCTGCACCGGCACCGAAAAAGGAGGATGCTCCCCTTTTTGAAGAAATTCATCCTGCTAAAAAGGAACTGTATGCCAGTGGTCCGGAAAAACCCGTTGTTGATAAAAAACCGGAACTCATTCCTCCCGAAAAGACACCCTACACCTCATTTACAGAGGCGAGGGTTATCGGGCAGCTTTTCTCTACATACATTCTTGCCGAGGGTGACGGTGAATTTTTCCTGATGGATCAGCATGCGGCCCACGAAAGAATACGTTATGAAGAAATACGGAAAAACGGTTATAAAACAGACACACAGCTTTTGCTGATGCCGCTTAATGTAAGCCTTACTCCTACGGAAAAGGCTGCGGCTCTTGAAAAAGCAGATTTTCTTATGGAAATGGGCTTTGAAACAGAGGATTTCGGCGGTAATTCAATTACATTGCGTTCGCTTCCTGCAGATTGCCTATTTGATGAGGGCGAGGATTTATTTATCGAATTGCTCGGCATTCTGATGGGTAACGAAAGCGGTGAAATCACTGCAATCCGCGACAAAGCAGTTTACACCGTCGCCTGCCACAGCGCAATCCGTGCAAATCAGGACTTAACCCTTCCCGAGCTTGAAAAGCTTTATAAAGAAGCCGCAGAGCTTGAGGGAATTACAACCTGCCCCCACGGAAGACCCATTACCGTAAAGTTCAGTAATTATCAGATAGAGAAAATGTTCGGCAGAATTGTGTAAGGGGGTATCTTATGGAACGGAAAATACCCCTCGTAATAGTTGCAGGTGCAACCGCCTCGGGGAAAACCTCCCTGGGTATAGAGCTTGCAAAAAAGTATAACGGTGAGGTTATCTCCTGCGATTCTATGCAAATATACAAAAACCTCGACATCGGCACTGCAAAACCCACGAAAGAGGAAATGGAAGATGTCACCCATCATATGATTGACATTGTCCCCCCTACGGAGAGCTTCAGTGTCCAACGATACTGTACTCTTGCCAAAGGAATAATAGAGGACATTTACAAACGAGGAAAGCTTCCCATTATGGTAGGCGGAACGGGGCTGTATTCAGACAACACCGTTTACGGCACGCAGTTCACAGCACCAAAACGCGACGAGGAGCTCTCGGAAAAGTTAAGGCTCTATGCCGAAGAAAACGGCAACGATGCATTGTTTGACATTTTAAGAAAGGAGGATTCTGAAGCTGCAGAGAGGCTTCATCCCAACGATGTAAAAAGAGTTATCCGCGCTATTGAAACGGTCCGCACAACAGGAAAACCCAGAAGTGAGCTTGACCGCGAAAGCCGCCCGGAAACTTCCCGCTACAATTACCTTTATCTGGCGATTGATATGGAAAGAAGTATACTCTATAACCGCATCGATATGCGCGTGGACATTATGCTCTGTGACGGACTTCTTGAAGAAGTAGAGAAGCACATTCTGCCCCACCTCGGACACATTTCCACGGCGCTTACAGCTATCGGCTACCGCGAAGCAGTATGGTACTTCAAAGGACTATGTACATATGACGAAATGGTTTTTCTTTTGAAACGCAATACCCGCCGCTACGCAAAAAGGCAGCTTACATGGTTCAGGCGTAACAACGACGTAAATTGGCTAGACTCAAAGGATGCCTTTGGTCAAGCTCAACAGCTGATTGAAGAAAGGATTTTGACAGATGAAAACACAGATTAACTTACAGGACGTATTTTTAAATCAGGTACGTAAGGAAAAAACCAGTATCACCGTATTTCTCTTAAGCGGTTTTCAGATTAAAGGGCTCGTAACGGGCTTTGACAGCTACACTGTTGTCCTTGATTGCGAAGGTAAGCAAGAGCTTATATATAAACACGCAATTTCAACTATTATCCCCGCAAAACCCGTAAATTTCATTGAGGCGGAGAAAGAGCAGGCAGAATAAATTACACCAATATTAAAAAAGGAGGTGCACTGTGAATAAAATACTGAAAATATCATTATTGATACTGATTATAGTAACTCTTATCAGTACGGCAAGCTATTGCAGTGCGCCTTACGATACAGAGACCGCGCACATTATAAACGTACGCAAAACCATTGACGGTGGCGGATATATACTTCGCAATGAAACAGTTGTGGAAGCACCGTCTTCAGGACTTTTTGAGCCGGCAATAAAAAGCGGCGACCGTATTTCCAAGGGTGCACAGCTTGGCATTTTTACCCGCGGAGATATAGATGACAAGCTTGCAAATGACTATGCCGAAGTAACACGCAGAATCAATGAGATAAAGCAGTCTGACGGCATTTCTGCACTGTACTCTTCTGATGAGGCAAGAATATATTCAGTAATGAAATCCACCACGGCTTCCATAAGGCAAAACTGCCGGGAGGAAAACTATCTTGGCGCAGCAGAGAACACACGTCAGCTGGGTATGCTTGTGGAAAAGAAGTATACTGTCGAAAATGCTTCTGCCCAGGATCAGGTCCTTGTTGACCTGGAGGAACAAAAATATGTCCTTGAACAGCGACTGGGCGGAATAAGAGAAAATGTTTTTTCTCCTAAAGCAGGTTATTATTATTCCGAGCTGGACGGGCTTGAAGGAACGTATCCTGACAGCGAGCTATCGCTTTTAACAAATGAAGATATAAAAAAATATGAAGATACCCTCAAAAACTTCAAGCCGGATTCTTCTCCCGGCAAAATTACTGATTCATATACCTGGTATCTTGCCGCATCTGTTCATAAGGATGATGCTGCTCTGCTTGAGCCCGAAAGCAAAGTAACAGTGTCACTTGACGGCTCTGCATTTGTGAAGGCAAGCATTATCGCTTTAAACACCGATGAAAGTGAATATGTGGCAATAGTCCTGAAATCAGACCGTCAGATTCCCGGTGTTTATGAAAAGAGAACTGCGCAGTTCGAAATATGTATTGAGGAGCATACCGGGCTTTACGTTCCCTCTGCGGCAATACGTGTTGTTGACGACATAACCGGTGTGTATGTTATGAACAGAAACAACAACGTTGAATTCAGATGTGTTAAAATTCTTCTTGAGGAGGACAAGTATTACATTGTGGAAGAAAACTACACTCCTTCTGAAGAAATCCCCTACTCCCCACTTGCAAACTATGACAATGTCCTTGTTAATCCGGAGGTGACAAATCTTGACAAAAAACCTGCAAAATAATATTAACGACATTCGCACAAGAATTGAAAACGCGGCAAAACGTTCCGGAAGAGATGCATCATCTGTAACACTTATATGTGTATCAAAAACTATTGATGCCGACACTATCTGCGAAGCAAAGCGCCTTGGTGAAAATGTTTTCGGGGAAAATCGCCCCCAGGAATTAAGAGATAAATTCCCCCTGGTAGACGGTGCCACATGGCATCTCATAGGGCATCTTCAGACAAACAAGGTAAAATATGTGGTGGGAAAGGTCTCACTTATACACTCTGTGGAAAGTCTGCATCTTGCGAAAGCAATTGATGATGAAGCAAAAAAACAGAATCTTGTACAGGATATTCTTCTGGAAGTAAACATTTCCGGTGAAGAAAGCAAATATGGTTTGACAACAGAAGAAATCCCTACTATAATTAAAGATATAGAAACTCTTTCAAACATTCGTTTCAAAGGGTTTATGACTATGGCACCCCTCGGCGCCCCCGAGGAGGAAATCCGTGGTATTTTCAGAAAAGCGAAAGAGCTTTTTGATTCTTACAGCGATAAGGGTGCCACTATACTCTCGATGGGTATGTCGGGAGATTTTGAGATTGCAATTGAAGAGGGTGCAACCTGCGTAAGAGTAGGCAGTGCCATATTCAAGAGATAAATTTAGGAGGTAGATATTATGTCAATTTTATCTAAATTAAACGATTTGGTTTTCGGTCCCGAAGATGATGAAGAAGTGGAGTTTGCTGCAGATAATGAACCCAGCTTTGATTTTGACCAGCCCGTAGTGCCTGCTCCCTCATCAAAAAAGCCCAAGGTTGTAAACATTGCCGCAACAACACAGCTTAAGGTAGTTGTTGTTTCTATTGAAGAATTTGATGAAGCCAGAGAAGTTGCTGACCATCTTCGCAGTAAGAAGCCTGTTGTAGTTAACCTTGAAAAGCTCGACAAGGAAATTGGCAGAAGAGTTGTTGACTTTATCAGCGGTGCAGTATATTCTCTCGGCGGTTCTATCCAGAAGGTTTCAGGCGGAATATTCCTTATTGCTCCCTACAACGTGGATATTATGTCTGACGTACGTGACGAGCTTAAGAATACCGGCATCTTTCCATGGGAATAATTGATAAAGATAAATTTACCGCTTCACTTGACTCCCGTCACGCGGTAATGTTTGCCCATATTTTTGATATGGCAGAGGTTTGCGACAGACGTTCGGTAAGTGTTTACGGGGATTTTCTGTCGGAAAACAGCATAAGCACACTTTTGTGCCGAAAGCAGTATCTTCCCCTAGAGCCGGTGCTTTTTGGCGGAACTGAAGATGCGGAAAGACAAATGGTTGCTTTTATTGCGGAATATGATGAAGCACATTTTCCCATAAGTGCGGTTCGTATTTATTCCCCCCATATAAAAAGTCTTTCTCACCGTGATTTCCTGGGAAGTATTCTGGGGCTCGGCATAAAAAGGGAAAAGTGCGGTGACATCATTATTCTCGATAATGAGTGTTATGTTATCGCCCACCGCGACATTGCATCCTTTATAGCATCCAATCTGACAAAGGTCGGACGCGAGGGGGTAAAATGCGAGGAATGTGATTTATCCCACATACGGCTCCCTGAAAAGAGCTTTGAACCTGTTAAAGGTACGGTGGCGACACTGCGCCTTGATGCTGTAGTATCTTTATTTGCAGGCAAGGGACGCAGTCAGGCGGCAGAGCTCATCAGTGCAGGCTTTGTCTTCGTGAACGGCATTCTCGCCGCAAAGAATGATATGCACGTTCGCGACGGTGACGTTATTTCCGTCCGCGGTCACGGCAAAGCAATCCTTGAAACCGGCGGTAAGTCGAAAAAGAACCGCACCTTTATAACTCTTAACAAATATTCCTGAAAGGATTCCCTGCTATGGTTTTATACATTGCGATATTCCTTTTGATTATCGCCCTCGACCAGATTTCAAAGCATCTTGTAACTTCGCATTTTTCTCTCGGAGAGGGAAAATGTATTATAGAAGGTGTACTTGACTTCACCTATGTGCAGAACAGAGGAGCCGCATTCGGTTTACTTCAGGGCGCACGTGTGTTTTTCATAATACTGACTGTTGTAATTTTTGCGGCGCTTGTAATTTATCTTTATAAAGCCCGACTTACATCTCCTCTTGAAAAAACTGCTCTTGCTTTTATTGCAGGCGGTGCAATCGGGAACTTTATCGACAGACTTGTTTTAGGGTATGTACGCGACTTTATCGAAGTGACGTTTATTGATTTTCCCGTATTTAACGTTGCAGACTGTTTTGTATGTATAGGTGCAGGGCTTTATATTCTCTACACTTTTCTTGATATGAAAAGAAAAAACAAGGATGAGAAATCTTTATGAATACCGATATTATAAAATTAACAGCGTGCGAAAGTGCACGCTGTGACGTCTATATAGCGAAAAATTCATCCGGTCTCACACGCAGCTCTCTGAAGCGGTTGTTTGACACTGATATGGTCCTTGTAAACGGCAAACCTGTCCGCGCATCCTTTAAAATTAAGGACGGGGATGAAATTACCGTTACCTTTCCTCCTGCAAAAATGCTTGAAGCAAAGGCGGAGGATATTCCCCTTGACATAGTTTATGAGGATGGCGATGTTCTTGTAATAAATAAACCCCGCGGTATGGTTGTCCATCCTGCGGCAGGGAACGAGGACGGCACTCTTGTAAATGCCGTTATGCACCACTGCGGCGATAACCTTTCCGAAATTAATGGTGTACTTCGTCCGGGAATTGTCCACAGAATTGACAAAGACACTACGGGACTTCTCGTCGTGGCAAAGAATAACAATGCACATCTCAGACTGACAGAACAGCTCTCCGACCACACATTGGGAAGAACCTACTATGCCATTGTCCATGGAAATATTAAGGAAGATACTCTTACCGTTGATGCCCCTATCGCAAGAAGCGAGCAGGACAGAAAGAAAATGGCAATCGCAAAAAAGAACGGTCGCGATGCCCGTACACATATAACAGTGCTTGAGCGCTTCGGGAAATATACATATATAAAGTGCAACCTTGAAACAGGGCGCACCCATCAGATACGCGTTCATACAAAGCACATAGGTCATCCTATTTTAGGCGACAAAACCTACGGACTTAAAAAAGAAGAATATAGTCTTTCGGGACAACTTCTCCACGCAGGTAAAATTTCCTTCATCCACCCGTCAAAAGGGGAAAAGGTAAGTTTTTCTGCAGAAATGCCCGAAGACTTTAAAGATACATTGGAAAAGATAAGAAGTAAATATATTTAATGCGAAATTCTGAAAGTGAAGTGCGAATTTCACATTTCGAACTTATAAGAAAGGTTGATTTCAATGGAAAAACAAAAATTCTATATCACCACCCCTATATACTACCCCAGCGACAAACTGCACATCGGTCACAGTTATTGTACAGTTGCCGCTGATACCATTGCCCGCTATAAGCGCGCACAGGGGTACGATGTAATGTTCCTTACAGGTACCGACGAGCACGGTCAGAAGATTCAGAGAATTGCCGAGGAACGCGGTGTTACTCCCCAGGAGTATGTTGATAATATCGTAGCAGGCATCAAGGAGTTGTGGAAAACCCTCGACATTTCCAATGACAAGTTTATCCGCACCACAGACAAACAGCACACAGATGCCGTACAGAAGATTTTCAACAAGCTCTATGAAAAAGGTGACATCTACAAGAGTGAGTATGAGGGATGGTACTGCACCCCTTGTGAATCTTTCTGGACGGAGCATCAGCTTGTAGACGGAAAATGCCCCGACTGCGGCAGAGCCGTTGAAAAAACAAAGGAAGAAAGCTATTTCTTCAAGCTGTCAAAATATCAGGACAGACTTATTGACCTTATAAAAAACAATCCCGATTTCCTCCAGCCCGCAATCCGTCAGAATGAGATGCTTAATAACTTCCTCATTCCCGGACTTGAGGATTTGTGCGTATCAAGAACGAGCTTTGACTGGGGTATCCCTGTAGAATTTGACCCCAAACACGTTGTATATGTATGGCTTGATGCTCTTACAAACTACATCACCGCACTTGGCGCATTCAGCGATAATGATGATGATTTCAAGAAGTACTGGCCTGCAGACGTTCACCTTGTAGGTAAGGAAATCGTGCGTTTCCACTCAATTATCTGGCCTGCAATGCTTATGGCGCTTGACCTTCCGCTTCCCAAACAGGTTTACGGTCACGGCTGGCTTCTTCTTGACGGCGGTAAGATGAGTAAATCAAAAGGAAACGTGGTTGACCCCGTTGTTCTTATAAATAAATACGGTGTAGATGCTATCCGCTATTTCCTTATGAGAGAAATGCCCTTTGGCGCTGACGGTGTATTCAATAACGAAGCGCTTATTAACCGCATCAACTCTGACCTTGCAAACGACCTTGGTAACCTTGTAAGCAGAAGTGTAAGTATGGCTGAAAAGTACTTCGGCGGAACTGTTACAAACAAGGGCATTGCAGAAGATGTTGATAACGAGCTTATCACGCTTGCAAAGGAGACTCCTGAAAAGGTTGAAAAGCTTATGGATGCGTTCCAGTTCTCACAGGCTCTTACAGAAATCTGGAAGCTTATCAGCCGTACTAATAAATATATTGACGAAACAATGCCTTGGGCACTTGCGAAAGATGATGCGAAGAAGGATAGATTGGAAACCGTTATGTTCAACCTTCTTGAAGCAATCCGCATTGCGTCAGAGCTTATCGCACCCGTAATGGTACACACCACTCCCCTTATTCAGGCACAGATCGGTGCAAAAGAATCAGGTTGGTATACTACGAAGACATGGGGTATTCAGGACAGCTTCACCGTTACAAAGGGAGATGCACTTTTCCCCAGAATTGATGTCGAGGCAGAGCTTAAGGCTATCGAGGAAGAGGCTGCTAAAAATAAAGCTCCCGAAATAGAAAAGCCCGAGCCCAAGGAAGAAATTACTATTGATGACTTTATGAAGACCGAGCTCCGTGTGGCAAAGGTTATCCAGTGCGAAAAAATTAAAAAGGCTAAAAAGCTCCTTAAGCTTCAGCTTGACCTGGGCTATGAAAAACGTCAGGTAGTAAGCGGTATCGCGCAGTATTACGAGCCTGAAGATTTAATCGGCAAAAAGGTTGTTATTGTGGCAAACCTCAAGCCGGTTAAGCTCTGCGGCGAGGACAGCTTCGGTATGATACTCTGCGCGGCAAATGACAATCAGCTTTCTATCGTTTCACCCTCTGACGATATGGAATTGGGAAGTGAAGTTCGCTGATGCTGTTTGACACACACGCACATTACTACGACAGGCGGTTTGATGATGACCGCGACGACATTCTTTCTGTTATGAAAGAAAATGGTGTCGGCTACATTCTGAATGCCGGATGTGACATTAAATCAACAAAAGAGTGCATTGCACTCGCTGAAAAATATGACTTTTTGTATTCTTCATCAGGATTTCACCCCGGAAATATCCGAGGTGAAGTTACAGAAAATGACTTTTCGGAGATAGAAAGACTTGCCTCTCACCCATCCGTAAAAGCAATCGGTGAAATCGGTCTTGACTACCACTACGAAGGGTTTGACAAGGAAATGCAGAAAAGGGTTTTCTCCCGTCAGATTGCTATGGCTGAAAAGCTCGGTATGCCCATCGTAATCCATTCCCGCGATGCCTGTTTTGACACAATCGATGTGCTGAAAAGTGAGTATAGAGGAACGGGCGGTGTATGGCACTGCTTCGGTGAAAGTGTTGAAACGGCAAAGCTTGCCCTTAATATGGGATTAAGCTTTTCAATAGGCGGTACGGTAACCTTTTCAAATAACAGACGCGCGTTGGAGGCAGTAGGCTATATCCCCCTCCGGAACATTCTTCTCGAAACGGATGCACCATATCTTGCCCCTACCCCTTACAGGGGGAAGCGCAACTCAAGTCTCTATATCCACCTTGTAGCGGAAAAAATTGCCGAAATAAAAGGCATTTCCCCCGAAGAAGTCGAGAAAACCACAACAGAAAACGCAAAAAAACTGTTCGGAATATAGCCGTACAGTTTTCTTTTTCCCCAAAAAGAGGACAGTTCCCTTTTTGGGGAATTTCACTTTTTGTCTTACGAAATTAGATTTTGTCTCTTGTTAAATGGTGCTTTGGGTGTTAGAATATACTCATAAGAATTGAAAGGGTTGATTTATATGACAAAAACCATTCTTTTTCAGGGTGATTCAATAACTGATGCAGGCAGAAACAGAAATCTTGGCGCTGATATGCCAAGTATCTCTATGGGTAGTGGATATGTAACTATGGTCGGTGGCGAGCTTGGTTATCGCTTCCCCGGTGAATATAAATGTCTTAACCGCGGTGTAGGCGGAACAGGTATCGCATCAATGTATTCCAGAATTCGTGAGGATTTAATAGAGCTTAAACCTGATTATTTAAGCTTTCTTGCGGGGGTAAACGATGCGTGGTTTGACCTCGGCGGAAAAGATTACATCCCCGTAAATCCCGAAAAAGGTATGGCTTTGTTTGAAAAACGCTATACAATGCTTCTTGAAGAGGCACTCCAGGCGCTTCCTGACTTAAAGGTTATGATTCTTGAGCCTTTCACACTTGATGCACACAAATCCCCCTATGGTGAAGAGGGCGCATGGGCAGATACCTATGCAGATTTCCGCAAAGGTGTTGAAGGAAAGGCGGAGGTTTCTCGCAGAATTGCAGAGAAACTGGGCTTCGTTTTTGTACCGCTTCAGCATAAATTTGATGAGGTTTATGATCCCTCAAATCCTACCTACTGGCTGTGGGACGGTGTTCATCCAACTGCGGCAGGGCATAAACTTATAACAAACGAATGGCTTAAGGCATTTGAACTATTGAAATAATTCAAAACGCATAATTAAAAGCAGGAATCTATCATAGTTTCCTGCTTTGCTATTTATTTCGTTAGGTTTTAACATCCCCTCTTATCTCACAAGGCCTGCGTCAACATTAAACTTATGACAGGATTGCTCATTATCTACAATTACAACATCCGGCTTTGTTGCCCAGCCTGCATGCTGCAGATGACACATTTCTACAATCTTTTCAAAATAGCCGAGGGTCTTTTCATTGCGGAACCAGTCGTTACGCATAAGCTCGCCATCAATCATTGCACGAAGATAAAGAAGCTGCCACTTCTTGGAGTTTTTCACATCTTTCGCGGCGTTCCTTGATAATTTCTTCCATTCCCCCGGGTACTGACGGGCAGATTTCTCTGTGATAATGGCTATTAAGCGGATATACATATCCGTCGTGCCCGGGTGTCCAGTCGGCCCGAAGCTCCATAGGACTGTCCGCAGGCATCAAGTAGCTGTGAGTGTGATCCGGCAGAAATCACACCATTCTCAATCTTTTCCGTAAATTCTCCCATAGTCTTGTCAATCACAAGCATTATGTCTGTTTTTTCTTTTAACCGCTTTTCAAAAATCGCGGCAATGTTAGAAAAAATTTTATTAGTTGCATCAAATTTAATCATACTAGCCTCTCTTTCAGCGAGTTTTTATGATTTCAGTATATACAAATTATTTTTGTTATGCTATAATAGTTTTGAACAGCATTAGCACAAATTTGACTTTTTAGGTGATATTTATGGACAGACTTCCCTTACATGAAAATATTTCCTTTGACCATACCAAATTTCTGTTAAGGTAGCTTTTTACGAAACAGACGGTACCTTGAGACCTCAATGGCACGAGCATATTGAGCTTTTGTACTTTCTTGACGGTATGGGCACTGTTACCTGCAACGAAAAAACTTTCCCCGTAGAAAAGGGTGACCTGATTTTTGTAAATCCGTCGCAGATTCACACCTATACTCCTAAAAGCACACTTTCCTTTTGTTGTATATTACTTTATCCGTGGTTTTTCTCTGACATAAAGTACGACGGAACAATTCTCATTGAAAACTGCATCCGTGACGACCAATTTGTTAAAGGAAGTATAGAAGCAATAATAAAGGAGCACAGGTCAGAGAACCCATACTCCGATATGATGATAAAAAGCCACGCATACACTCTGACGGCATACCTTTTTCGCAACTATGCAGTTCACGAAATGACCGAAAAAGATACACTGCATCAACGTACAAAGCTTAAACGTGCAGAAACCATCCTTTACTACATACACAATCATTATGCAGAGAAAATCACGTCGGCGCACCTTGCTAACCTGTGCTATATGAACGAGAGTCATTTCTGCAGATTTTTTAAGAAGACGTTTGGCAAAACACCTCTTTCCTACATTAACGAATACCGCATAGAAAAGGCATGTGAGCGACTACGCACCACAGCAAAGAGCATAACGGAAATTGCTCTTTCCACAGGCTTTGAGGATATAAACTACTTCTCCCGTACTTTCAAAAAGCAAAAAGGCATCTCCCCCACACAATTCCGTTTAACCTAAAATCCCCAAATTGGGATATTTTAATAAAATACTTCTTTCAAACACAATCCGCACGCAGGCATTGTAACACCTGCTTTTTCGCGGATTTTGCCATTAAAAAGCTCATCAATAATATTTTCGTTCTTTTTGCCGATGCCTATCTCATAAAGTGTACCCACCATTATACGCACCATATTATAGAGGAAACCGCTACCGTTGACAGTTACGGTCATAACACCGTTACTCTCCTCGATTTCAATAGAATTCACCGTTCGTACGGTGGACTTTTTTGTTTTGCCTACAGAGCTGAAACCCTTGAAATCGTGTGAACCGAGAAGCTTTTCTGCCGCACTTCTCATTTTTTCAACATCTGGGACTTTATCTGAATAATAAACATACTTCCTTGTAAACACATCAGGTTTTCTTGTAGCAATAGTATATTCGTAGGTTTTCGACACAGCATTAAGACGGCTGTGAAATCTTTCTGGCATTTCCTCAATATCCTTAACGCGGACATCTTCAGGAAGATAGTGGTTAAGATACGTCAGTACATCCTCTGCAGACATATTCACATCACACTTGAAGTTTGCCACCTGACCTTTTGCGTGGACACCTGTGTCCGTTCTTCCTGATGCAAAGATTTCCGTGTTTTTTCCGCACATCAGCGAAATTACATTTTCAAATTTTTCCTGCAGAGAGTTTCTCGTATTGCCCTGCTTTTGCCATCCGTTATATTTTGTACCGTCGTACTCAATAGTGATTTTGTAGTTTTTCATTTCTGTTTATCCTTTGCTATAAGCTGTTTCATAGCCTCTATGGCGGTTTTTATTGCAGAATCCGTATCGTAACGAATATTATCCTCCAGTCCCATTGCGCGCCTTGTCTGATTGCCCATAACCATAAGCACTGCACCGACTCTCACACGTCTTACTGCGCCGACGGTATAAAGTGCCGCCGTTTCCATTTCGCTGGTAAGCGCACCGCACTTAAGCCACGCATTCCAATCATACAAAAGCTTGCCTTCTGTAGGCATTGTTTCGGGACTATGCTCTCCGTAAAAGGAATCCTTGCTCTGTACAACTCCTGCGTGCACACGGTAACCCAGGTTCTGTGCTGCGCTATACAGGGCATTAACGCACTCAAAATCACCTGCCGCAGGATATTCGATAGGTGCATATTCTCGGCTTGTTCCCTCCTGCCGCACTGCCGCAGTAGCAACAACAAGGTCGCCACCAAGAACATCCTCTCTCATTCCGCCCGATGTACCCACACGAAGAAACGTATCTGCACCAATATGCACAAGCTCTTCAAGAGCTATCGCCGTCGACGGTCCGCCAATACCGGTGGAAACAACACTAACTTTTTCCCCGCACAGATAACCTGTGTAGGTGGTGTATTCCCTGTTCTGTGCCACAAACTGCGCATTGTCAAGATATGCGGCGATTTTCTCACACCGACCGGGATCTCCGGGAAGTATGACGTATTTCCCTGCTTCGCCCTTCGCAAGATGAATATGGTATTCCTTATCGTTTGAATAAACAAGCTTTGTCATAAAATACGCCTCCTTTTTTCTTTATTTTATCACGGTTTTAATAAAAAGTAAAGGCAGTGCAAAATTACTTTTGCACTGCCTTCCTTTTAATTAAATACAGGAGCTTTCCCCTCAACTGTTGTAAATCTTGAATTTTCGGGGGAAGGCTCTGACAAGCTGAAATACATTTTTGCTGCCTTTGTAGTGCCAAAATCGCGGTTTGAGCCGGTATTCTGAACCTTGTTAAATGCCTCGCGGAACATCGTATTGTGAGCTTCTTCCCTGTTTAAAAGGAAATCTATAGTTTCACGTACCTTTTTATCATCAATCTGTCTGTACAGATATTCGTAAACCACCTTTGCCCTCTGCTCCGACGCAATATTTGAAAGAAGGTCTGCACACAAATCACCTGTGACAGTTACGTAATCTCCCGTCCAGGAATAACCTGATGAATTGATAAGTCCCGGATTAAGTCCAAGCAGCACGTGGGTCTGGATTTCGCCGTTTGGCACTGCCGAGGCATCAACATCGTGACCGTTAAGAAGATTAATAGTTTGTGAAATCATCTCAAGATGACTAAGCTCCTCTGCCGCAATGTCCATAAACAAATCCTTGATTTCAGGATCTTTTATGCGGAAGCTCTGTGACATATACTGCATTGCCGCCTTTAATTCGCCGTTACCGCCACCAAGCTGCTCCTGCAACAGTACCGCGTATTGTGGATTAGGGCGCTCTACCTCGACGGGGTGAAATAACATTTTTTCGTGTTTGAACATAAAGATAAACCTCTCTTTTTTTGATTTATCTTTATTTTTTCACTTAACCCGAAAAAAATGTATTCATTAAAATAATTTATTATCTTATTACTCCACAAGCTATTTTTTCTCCGGAATTTCCCCCGGGTTGTGTTGTAAAATCATCAGGAGAAGAGTGTATAATCACAGTTTTTCCTATAATTTCCTCAATTGTAAATCGGTCTGTCATAAATGCCATAAACGCTTCTCCGTTATTTCCGAACAGTGGCGGCATATCCCCTGCGTGGTAAGGATGCGGACAATCCTTTGGGTTATAGTGGGTCATTGCTCCTGCATAAGGGTCGGTTTCGTTTCCCATGCAATCTCCGCCTCCATGAATATGAAATCCAAAAACAGGATTTTCACACTCTACCCACTTACGCGGAAGTCCATCTGCCATTGCCACTACAAGGACTTTTCCCATAGCGCGGTAAAAATATACATTTGCCCGTATGGCAGCATACTCACCCTTTCCCCGTACCTGTGCCGATGCAGCAGGCGGACACCTTAAAACTGAAGCTAAATTTGCAAAATTAATCATATAATATCCTCCATAAAGTTTTTACTTTATCATATGATTAATAAGTGCGGAGTGTTTTAACTGCTTACACGTCACTTTGCTCAACAACACTATCCACTCTTAAACCTTCAACAACTTCATTGGATATATCGGGCAAATTGTACGCAATTCCAAATGCTTCAACAATATTAAAATCATACTCTGCAGTAAGCTTCCCCTTTTTTAATTCTATTTAGGAATTATGTCAACTGTTTTTTGAAGGAATATCTGTACCCAGATAAAGGTTTATTTACAATCTTTGGACAGTCCCCATTGACACAAAACGGAAAACAATATCCTTGTTTGCATATGAGCAATGTGAACAAGGATATTGTTTTCTCCGTTATGCTTAATTTCAATCAGAAATGACCTCATTCCCGTGTTTTTCCATCCACTCTACCGCAACATCGTATGCTTCGTAATCCAAGTCTGCCATAGTATTTGTATGAAGTACGACCCCTTCAATTTCGCCTTTTAACAGCAACTCCCGATAATAGTCAAGTTGCCATTTTACAGCATCTCCGGTAGCCTGTTTCGATTCTCCGAAATTGTAAAGATAGCATCCTGCCATACGACGGGTATTAGGAGTATATTTCTTAAATATTTCAAATTTCTCCGGAATTAAAGGAACATCTCTTTCTTCCCATGTCCACATAATTACACCGTCAAATTCGTCCATATAAGGCTGGAATTCTTTATCTTCTTCCTCATCTATGCCAAACTGGAAAGTATACAAAACCATCCAGGAATCGAGCCTTCGCACGTCGTTGTCGTGAAGTTTCTGATTGATTTGTTTAAGTGTAGAAAGGGGCAACCTCTTATATTTAGGAACACCATTGTCAAGAACTTTAAAATCATCCATAACAACACATGATATATTCTGAAAATCCTTTGCTTCTTCTATTACTCTGTCAATTATTTCAGGTTTTTCGCAAGCTTCAAAGCATTCCCACCCCACATGGTTTAATGTTTTAAACGATTTGTTGTATTGGCGTCTGTTTACTTCAACCCCCACCGGAACCATAAAAGTATTTCTCACACCGAGATATAAGCAACCTTCCATTGGTGTCATTCTTGAAATATCAGGGCATCCAAACCCCTCGGCATTTTGATTGTACCTTCCTTCAGGATGTCCCCACAGCCAGAACTTATCTTGCAAAAGCATATTTAACTCCTCCTTGATTTTTGTACATTCTTGTGATATATTTATGTAAAATATAATTTAATATTATTATAAAACCCCCCTTTAAATCAATATAAAATCAAACAATAAATATGAAGAATCGAATAATGATTATAAATAATCCCACACTTTGTCAAAAGGCAAACAGTGTAAAACTTAACTTATATAACTTCGGATATGCCACCGTAGATTCTGAATGGAGGGGATCAGTAAAAAAGCCCTCGTTTTCAAGGCTTTATTATGTGATTGGTGGAAAGGCTTACATTGAGTATAATAACGTGAAACTATCTTTGATTCCCGGAAACTGGTATTTGATTCCATCCGGGCTGTCTTTTAACTTCAGGTGTGACAATGAAATGGAACATTTATATTTCCACATCACTCTGTGTGGGATTGAAGAAATAGACCTGCTTAATGAATTCACTGAACCTGTTTCTATTGCAGACAACACAAACCCAGATATTTTTTATATAAACTATTTAGAAGACGAAAGCCTTCTTGCGGCACTTACAGTAAGACAAAACATATACAACACCTTATTAAAACTTATGGAAAAAGGCCACATAAAACCGGAAATAATCGAATTTTCGCAATGCGTACAAAAGGCCGTTGAATTTATAAATAATAATTTATTCAAAAAATTAGACCTGACTACTATCGCAAAACATTCCTATGTATCAAAATGTACTTTGACAAACAAATTCAAAAATGAACTGAAAATTACGATACATGAATATATACAAAAACAAAAACTGTTCAAAGCAGAACAAATGCTGAAAAACAGTGATTTGTCTGTCGCTGAAATAAGCCAAAAACTCGGTTTTTCGGAACAATTCTATTTTTCAAGATGCTTTAAACAAAATTTCGGAATTTCTCCTCGGGAATATCGAAAATTAAAAATCAACTAATATTTCGTTTCTTATCTGTTCCCGGCAAACACAATTTAAAGAAAGTTAGTAATCAGAAAGTTGTTTTTTCTTTCAAAGCTTCAACAATTTCGTTTGATACATCTGGCATATTTCTCACTGCCTCGGATGCTTCAGAGATGTAGTTATGAATAACACCGGTCATTGTCTTAACAATATTAAAATCATACTCCGCAGTAAGCTTTCCTCTTTCTGTCTTAAAATCTATATGCTCAATGTAATTTCCGCAAACGTCGTCACTTAAAATGCTGATTCTCTCGAGCAAAAATTTCAGTTCTGCCAATGAATCGGTAAGAGTTATTGCTTTTTCTAAAATATTTTCGTTAGTATTCATAATTTTTCTCCTTTTTGCTTATATTTATAAGCAAATTATAACATAAGTATGTGGTATAATCAAGAAAAAACTTACACCTATAAGCAAATTTTAAGGGGTTATAAAATGGAAAAAATAATTACCAACAGTACTTTTAGCGAAAATCTCAAAAAAATAAGAAAACAAAGCGGTCTTACACAGGAAAAGACCGTCAGTGAACTTCAACTACTTGGCTCTACTATCAGTAGAAGTACATATTCTCTTATCGAAATGGGCAGAGGAAATATATTTATCAGCGATTTAGTAGGTTTACAACAGATTTTCGGTGTAGAATTCAAAGAATTTTTTGAAGGAATATCTGTTCAAAGATGAATTAACGTTCACAAACTCAAAAAGCAAGTTGATTAACTTGCTTTTTTGATATAAAACAACTTACTTCACCACCTAAAAATCAGCACTGCAGAGCAGCCTTAAAAAGCTATCCTGCGATGCGATATATACGCAGAAAAATTTTTGCAGGTGCGGTGCGTAAAGGTGAAGCAAGGTGGTAACCTTGCAAAACTGACAATCCGCAAATGCGGAAATTTGGCAAGTATAGATTGTGTTGCAAGGTGGCTTTTTAAGGCAAATTACCGTGGAGAAATGGGAACGGAGTGACCATTCCGAACAATAATAGGCACATATTCAAATTTTAAAAAAGTAAAAGGACACCTACTAATGTAAGTGTCCTTTTTTTGTTCCGGCGACGACCTACTTTCCCGGGCAGCTTCCCGCCAAGTATCATCAGCACT
>CAYLPQ010000010.1:0-46280 GCA_964385605.1 uncultured Oscillospiraceae bacterium
TAAAAACTGCAACAAGTTTTGATGATTTCCTTGAAAAAATGAAAGCACTTGATTATGAAATCAAACAAGGAAAACATATTTCATTCAGAGCCAAAGGACAGGAACGATTTACCCGTGCAAAAACTATCGGTTATTACTATACCGAAGAACAGATAAGATACAGAATTGACCGCCGCATAATGTGGCGTGAAAGACAGAACACCCCGACAGAGCATACATATACTCCACGAGGTGAACGGTTTATATCTATTGAGGGTAATGTTGCGGAAAACGAGGGCTTAAAGCGTTGGGCAATGTTACAGAATATGAAGCACGCTTCCAAGCTCATTAACGAGCTGTCAGAGCGTGGCTTTGAAACTCCCGAACAGCTCCACGAAAAACAGGTTGACCTTTACGATGAAAGACTTGATATTCAAGATGAAATCAAGCAAACTGAAAGCCAGATGACGGATATATCCTTACAGCTTAAACAGCTCCGCAGTTATCGTGATACAAAGGAAATCAAGCAGAAGTACAAGACTGCGAAGAATAAGGATAAGTTCTTCCGGGAACACGAAAGCGAGCTGCATTTATATCAGATAGCAAAGAAACAAGTACAATCATTACTCAATGAAAACGGTAAACTTCCTGCTATTTCCGATTTGGAAAAACAGTATGAGGGTCTTAAAGCTAAAAAGGCAGATTTAATGCAGAGATACAAGGATATTCGTACAGAAATTACAGAGGTCGAAAAGCTCAAAGCAAGCATTGACAATCTTGAAAAATCAGACCAGACACGGACAAAAACTAAGACGGATAATTTGACATAATGGAGGTACAAAAATGAAACTTACATACGATATTTTCAATGACATATTAGAAACAAGAAAACACTTTGTAAAAAAGCAAGAATATCCTATTGATTTGCCAGATGATTTATACGAAAGAATTGACAAAATCTTATGCGAATTTAAACCCAGATACCAAACTATAATTAAGCTTCGATACAAAGATAAAAAAACATTTACTGCAATATCAGAAGAAGTTGGTTTGGGAAGAAACACAGTACACGAAAATATTGGGAGAGTACTTAAACAGATTGGACGGAAACACTTTCTTTATATAACGAATCAAAAACTATCTTTTGATACTTCTATTTATGATTTAAATCTACGTTTAAATGTATTAGCAGCATTACACAGTGGCGGGTGTGAAACCATTAGAGATTTACTTGATTGTGATGTAAGCCGTTGTACAAGAGGTGGCGATGTAACAGCAAAGAGAGTTGAAGAACTCATTCAACAGGTTAAAACTATGCAAATAAACGAAGCTTGATATATTGATAGCGGTCTTGAAATGTATGATGAAGATGAATTTGACGATGAAGATAGTCCATTTCCCGAAGATGTTTACCAACAATGCCTTGAAAAAATAACAAATACTTATAATGCGGTTGTTGAAGCAAGAAAACCGTATGAAATTGATGAGTAAAAATAAAAACGCTCCCGAAGATACGGGAACGCTTCAATGATTATTCTTCGTCAGAAGTTAAATACTTAAAAGAATCCGGGTCAGTTTCATAAAGAAACTTTAATAGCGAATTATTGTAAAGATTATTAAGACTTGTGTTGTGCTTCTGGGCAATTACTTTCAGCTTTGCTAACTGCCCTTTCTGAACTCGCAGCTTGATACAATCATAGTGAGCAGCGTTATATTTTGCTACGGATTCTTTTGTTCCTTCTGTATATTTACCTTTAATATATCTGGGGGTTTCTTTTTTGGGTGGCATTTGCTGATACTCTCCTTTGAATTTATATCTACTACAATTATAACACAGTTGTCATACTGGTGACAATATGATATTATTACTAAAATAACAATGTTAAATTTGTGCATTTTATGTATTGTCATACTGGTGACAGTATGATATAATGTAAGAGTAATAAGTAATTCGCCAATGGCGAACAGTTCAAGGAGGACAGTATGGACTTTGCAACAAGATTTGTAATAGTGCTTATAGTAATCGGATTATTTACTCTTATGTATATAATCGGCTGTATTATGGAAGCTCTTACTACTTACATCAAACACACTAAGGAAAGACGAGCAAGAGAACGCAGACACAATTCGCCAATGGCGAATAAGCGCAAAGGAGTAAAGTATGAACGCTAAAAGACGTAAGGAATTACAGAAAATAAGTGGTTTACTTTCAGAAGCATATGCAAGGCTTGAAGAAATCAAGGACGAGGAAAACGAGTGCTTCGATAACATCCCCGAAAATCTGCAAGGTTCTGAGCGTTACGAAAGAGCTGAAGAAATTGTCGGACTTCTGGACGAAGCCTTTGACAATATAGAAGAAGCAATCTCAAACATTGATGAAGCCATCGAATAGGAGGTCAAAATGGACGAACTCACGATTGAAGAAATGGACAGAGTTATCAATAAGTTTATTGACAACTTCTACGGCACATCTTTTGGCGAACACATTTGCCGTTGGAGAGAAAACACCTTTGATACTGATTACGATACTATCAAGGAAATCTATGACGAGGTAATTGACTATTAAACGGAGGAACAGCTATGTTATTCTTACAGATTTTACTTATCCCTATTAAAATTATGCTCAAAGTTATCGGTTATTCGTTAGCCGCTGCCATTAAGCTTGTGGGATTGATAATTATAGTGTTATCCCATATTTGCGGCTTTGTAACCAACCTTTTAGGCGGTATTATTCTCATAGCAGCTACATTATATACTGTCTGCGGTATCTTCAATTTTGGCGGCATACAGCGCATTGAAATGTGGTGGGTATCAAGTATCACATCTGGCATATTGGGACTTTTACTTTCATCCCTTGAGCTTTGGGCAGAAGCTCTTGGGGATTGGGTGCATTCCTGCGGTGATAATCTGTCAGATAACGTAAGTTGTATGGGCGTTCTGCCGTGCTGATAACAGGGGGGTTAATATATGAATACAGTAAAAGCTTGGGTTGATAAGTGGATAGAACAGTTCGGCAATAAGAGAGAAGATGATGATGTAATGCTCATTCTCAAAAGTGAAAAAGAAAACACATTTTATGAGGGACATTTTCTTGGTGTTCCCGATACGTTCTATGCCTTTGAAGTGATTGAAAACAGCCGTTGTATTGCTTCGTCCGATAAACGCCGTGAGGGTGCGTATATCCTCAAAGTCAAAGCGGATTATGATTTGGACGAGGTTATAGAACAGGCTGAAGAACTTACCAAAGACTTTTCAAAAACTACAAGGTCTAAAAGGGATAAAAAAGACCTTATAACCAAACTCAGAAAAGATTATGCCAACGAGCTGAAGGAACGTGCTGAAAAGGGTTTTATAGAAAAATCCGATGTGCTTGATGAGCTTATCAACCTTATGGAACACGGTGACGGCGATATTACTATGGGAAGTTCGGGGAGTGGCAAACCTTTCAGCGGTACTTTAGCCGATTTACATAAAAAGAGTAAAGACGAGCTGAGAAGTGAGAATGTGTCAAAAGCGGTCAGTAAGCGTATCACGGATTTATGCAGCGAGTATGGCTACTCAATAAACTGTCTTAGTGAACTTTCGGGAATTACACAATCCACCGTGAACGATATTGTAAACTGCAAGTCGAAAAATGTCGGTATTATAACAATCAAGAAGTTATGCGAGGGTCTTTGTATCACTCTTGAAGAATTCTTCACAGACCCTTTGTTCAGAGAATTTAAATAAGTCACTATTCGCCAGTGGCGAATTAAACACATAAACAGGAGGATAACACAATGAAAATTATCTCTATCGCAAATCAGAAGGGCGGTGTCGGCAAGACAACAACCGCTGTAAACCTCGGCTCTGCATTGCAGATTGTAGGAAACAAGGTACTGCTTATCGACCTTGACCCACAGGCAAACCTTTCAAGCTATCTTGGGTTTGAGAAAATCGGGCAGTACGATAACCCGACTATCTCACATCTGATGATGAGCTGTGTAACAGGTATGGAAGTCTATGCACAGGATTGTATCTATCATAATGATACAAACAACCTTGACTTCATCCCCTCAGACATCAACCTTGCTAACGCTGATTACTATCTGATACAGGCTGTGGCAAGAGAAAAGGTATTAAAGCGTATTCTTGCCAATGAGTGCTTCCAGACTTATGATTACATCATTATCGACTGTCTGCCCTCTCTCGGCATTCTCCTTACAAATGCGCTTACAGCTTCGGACGGGCTTATTATCCCTGTGCAGACACAGAAATTCGCCCTTGACGGTCTTACAATGCTGAATAACATCGTTCAGCAGGTAAAGGACGCAGTAAACGAAAAACTGGAGCTTATCGGCGTACTTGCAACAATGGTGGATAACACCAATATGAGCAAATCCGTACTTGAACAGCTTTCTGAAAAGTATGGAGACAGGCTCTTTGATACAAAAATCAGCAAGTCCGTAACCGCTGCCAACAGCTCGGAACAGCAGAAGGCACTCACGCTCACTACAAGCAAGCTCGGTAAGGAATATCTGGAGCTTGGTGCGGAAGTTGCGAAAGGGTGCGGAGAATGAACATTCTGGACGGTATCCTTGATTTTATAATGAATGCCGGATTTGTTATAATAGTTGTCCTTTCAGTATTGATACTTTTACTTATTTGGAAAACGACGGTTATATATGAATGGCATTTACAAAACAAAAAATCTAAAGAACAGGACGAAGGGAATGATACAGAGTGAAATACAATGCAGGAATGACAGGTTTTGACCTCGACATCATCAAGGCGGTACAGTCTTTAATTGGCAAGTCTGAAATTGAAAAGGTTAAAAAGCTTGCAGCAGACGGTAATGCTTCGCTGCTCCGTGAATACCTCAAGGAAAATCACGGACGTTGTTATCACAGCACTACTATTGTAGGGTATAACAACAATATACCGAGTCCGCAGCACGTTAATTGCACGTTACAGCAGATGAAAATCCAATACAACCACATAATCGACAGTGGTGATGATTGCTCACTTGAATTAACGTGGTCGAAGGTTTGTGTATTTATCAGAAATCATATTAATGATATTTTCCCCGACACTCTTATCAATGCAATGCGTTGGGACGGTAATCCTGCTTTTGAAAAGGATATACACAAGGCTCTGAAACACATCTGCATACTTCCTGTCCGTGATATGATAAAGCGTGGTGACAGCAGCAAGGACATTGCCGCATATCTCAGAAGCGAGTATAAAGGCGTTGCAGGATACTACAACAATGAATGGGACTTTTTCCTGTGGTATGACGAAAACCATTTATATATCCGATATGAGGGTAAAATGCTTAATAATCAGAAAGCTGATGGTATTTCTCTTACTTGGTCAAAGGTCGCAAAGGAACTTATAAAACTGTATGGTGCTTCCGATGAAGAAGCTCCGGTCCCGAAGGAGGAAAAAACAATGACAGGACCCGCATTTAATTTCGGGAATTTCATATCCGAAAGCAATACTCTGAAACAGCTCCCCATTGATATGCTTGTTCCAAGACATAATCACCGCTTTAAGCTCTATGACGGTGAGCGTTTACAGGATATGATACAGAGTATCAAGGCAAACGGCGTACTTACTCCCGTTATCGTACTTCTTATAAGCGATAAGCTCGTTAAGAATATCGAGGACGAGCTGAACAAATGCACCGATGAAGATAAGCTGTTCCGTTTATCTGAAGCCGCAAAATTCTACCGTGAAAACCTTGACAAGTATGAAATACTTGCAGGACATAACCGCTGTAACGCTGCACAGCTTGCAGGAAAAACAACCGTTCCAGGCATCGTCAAGGAAAACCTTACTTATGACGAAGCTGAAATGTACGTTGCGGAAACAAACTTTATGCAGCGTGGCTTCGATGACCTCACCATTACAGAACGTGCAAGCGTTCTGGCTGCTCGTCACTCAGCGATGTTTGACGAGGATAAACGTAATGCTATCGTAAGAGAGCTTGCTATCCTCAACGGTGAGGAAATAGAGGAAGATACCGACAGCGAAGAAAAGAAAAGCAAACTCGCCGCAGTTGGTGAGAACTACGGTCTGAGCAAGGATACAGTAGCAAGACTTATCCGCATTGATAAACTCGTTCCCGAACTGAAACCCTACGTTGATGAGGGCAGAATCGCTATCAGAGCTGCCGTAAATCTTTCCTACCTGTTTACTTCTGAGCAGAAGAAAGTAGCGGAAATGATTGAATTTGGTGTAGATATGAAGAAATCTACACTTCTGCGTGAGGTATCCCGACAGAACAGGCTAAATGATAATGCCATCCGTGAAATCCTTGTGTTGGGTACATACGGCGCAGCTCCCACTACAAAGAAAAAGCCTATCAAGGTTAAGATAAACACAGATATTTCAGAAAAATACTTTGCTCCCGATTGGGACGAAGCAAAGGTACAGGATATTATCAATCTTGCCCTTGAACAGTATTTTTCATTTTCAAATCCCGACCTGTCCCCGAAATCTGAACTTGACGGTTACGGTCTTTCTGAAAAATGCCTGTCCATTCTTAAAGAGAACGGTATGGAAAACAAGGAAATGATTGACGAATGGCTTTCCTTCGGTGACGGCGAAAAGATACTTGGTGAAAAGTATCACTATGAGGTAATGAAAAAAATATTCGACAGCGAGGACGATGAAGAATTCGCCAATGGCGAACTTGATGATGATTTCAACGAGTTCGACGAGGATTAAGCAAAAAGAGTAGTCCTCAGTTCGGGGACTACTCACAAGCAATATTGACACGAGGAATGAAAATGACTTTACTTTTAATTTTGACCATATTATTTGGAACATTTGCTGTAATAACATTTATTCTTTCTTTCACCAAAGATTCTGAAGGATGTTCAAAGGTAAGTGCTGGTTTGGCTTTGGCTGCAATTGTTTGTTTGTCAGCGTATTTTTATACTGCTTCGGATGAAAAAACACATACAATTTCATCCAACTCTACAATCACAACCACAGCTACCGAAACTGCACCAGAGATAACTACCGTTGAGATTGACGGTATTACCTATGCGGTTATGGATGATAAGCTTTATGAAATTATCAAAAACAAAGGAGAAACAAAATGACAAAAACAACGAAAATACAACTCATATCAAGAAATGACGATATTCTTGATTATAAAGAAGTAAATAAGCTACTCTGGCAGCTCCAGAGAGAAACAAGAGCCGCCGCAAACAGATGTATTCAGCTTTGTTGGGAATACAGTGGCTTTGAAAGCGACTGGAAGAAGAAACACGGCGAATATCCTACCCGTGACGAAAGCAAGACTGTTCTTGACGGTAATCTTTCCACTATCATTTATAACCGAATTAAAGAGGATGCTCCAAGTATGAATACAGGCAACCTCTCTATGATAAATCAAGCCGTATGCGGCAGATTTAACGCTGTTAAGGCAGATATACTGCGTGGGGATATGTCAATTCCTTCATATAAGAAAAACATCCCTCTTGAGCTTCACAAAAGAAATATAAGACTTGAATGCGAAAAGGATGAAAACGGTGGTGTTAAAGAGTGGATATTTGAACTCAGCCTGTTCTCAAGAGCTGCCAAGAAAGATAATAATCTTCCTTCTGCTTCTCTCAGATTTAAGGCTATTGTTCCTGCAAAATCCGCAGGAAGTGTAAGAACTATCCTTGAACGCTGCTATGACGAGGTATATACTATTTCGGGAAGTAAGCTGAAATACGAAAACGGGAAATGGTTTTTATTACTCTGCTATTCCTTTGATAAACCAAAGGCAGAGCCGAGCAAGGAACAGATGAAGAACATAATGGGCGTACATATTGCAGAACATAATGCGGTTATATGTACTTTCAGCCATAAAAAAAGAACGCTCACCATTGACGGCGGTGAGGTACTGGCATTTGCAATGCAAGTAGAACGGCGCAGACGAAATATCGGAATGGCAAGCTCAAAGCATTCCGTTCTTTGTGGTGATGGCAGAGTAGGACACGGCTACCATAAGAAAATGGAGCCGTTGAAGCATATTAGTAATAAGATTTCAAATTTCCGCAATACCACAAATCACCGTTATTCACGGCAGATTGTAAATTGGGCGGTCGAAAACAAATGCGGCGTTATTCAGATTGAGGACCTCAACGGTCTTGCTTCTGAAGAACTGGAGCGTTACACGTTGCTGAAAAACTGGTCTTATTATGACCTTATCAGTAAAATCGAATATAAGGCAAAAGAATTCGGTATCAAGGTTATAAAAGTCGGTTACAAAGGTTTGCGTAAATGGTGCGGAGATTGTCAGACACCTACTATTGAACGTAAGAAATCCGATGACGGTACAGAATTTGATGTCTGCACCTGTTGCGGACAGGTTTTTGATATAGATTACAATATCCCGAAGGCTCTTGTTATCGAGGATATTGACGAGCTTCTGAAAGCAAAGACGGAGGATAATGACTAATGGCATTTATAAGCAATGAAGAAATCAAAGATAAGTGTATAGGACATTATGGAATACTTTTTAAAGCAACACCTGTTATTGAAGGTACACTCACAAAAGGCAGCGTTATTTTTGTAAAAAAAGCAAACGGTGATGAGCATTACGGAAGTACATATTCTATTATAGAATTTGAAACCGGAAAAGAGCTTGAAATTTATAAGACTATTTTTGAAGAAAACGCCATTATGTCAGACTTCTTAGATGAAAATATTAATAATATCACAAAAGAAGGTATTATGTATTATGCTAAAAAAGCACAAATTTATTATAATACATCGCTTATACAATTTCGATTTAATGGCGGGTTATCATTTTGGGATAAAATGTGGATTAAAATTGACGAAAAAAACCTCCGAAAGAAAACATTAAAAAAGTATTCCATACATAGATAATTCGCCAATGGCGAAAAGGGGTGACTTTGCACCCTCAGACCGAGATAGTAGCCGTAAACCGTCACTTGTGACGTTGGCTTTACTCTCGGGAAGGTATAAGCTCCGTGCATTGAAATCCGCACGGACGTTATGTGTAGTTATGTGTTTTGAGGTTTCAGACCTCTACGAATTTACACATAACTGAAAGGTCGATAAATTTTCTGTTTGTGGTAATAAGTTTCAGACTCCTACGGATTTACACATAACTGAAAGGTATATGACAAGGAGAATCGGGAAATACAAACATTTTACAATACAGGCGGACGGGTAAGCCTTAAACCGTCAGAAAGGACATTATATGCTTAACAACACACAGCTTATGGGACGGTTGACAGCAGACCCAGAAATCTTCACAGGGGAAGGTTACACAGTATGTCGCTTTACTCTTGCAGTCCCTCGTGATTACAAAAACAAGAATGGAGAATATGACACAGACTTTTTCCATATTGTTGCGTGGGATAAACTCGGTGATTTCATCGGAAAGCATTTCCAGAAAGGAAACCTTGTAACTCTTGATGGTAAACTCCGCACAAGAGGTTACACCGACAAAAACGGAAATAATCGTGTTGCAACCGAAGTCGCTGTTGAACACATCTATTTCACAGGCAGCAAGAATTCTTCTGCGCCTGCTGAAGAAACGGAACAGGTCACAGCAGTGCCTTCTTCTCTCGCTTCTTCAAAGGATTACGCAGACCTTGTTAATGACCTCAACAATATGGGAAGTGCGGATGATGATTATCCGTTCTGATATAAAGAGAAAACAGCCTTGCTTGCGAGCAGGGCTGTTTATATTTCTATATTGTTTTTCTTGCTTATGTGCTTTTCTTTGGTCGGAGCTTCTCTGCGTTGCTGTTCAAGCTCCTTTTTCACACTTGTTATATCTCCCAGAACGGATGAGCGCTGTTCCTGCTTTTCAGAACGCTTCGCAGGAGCGACGGAAACCGCCTTTTTAGCCACTTGTTTCTTTTTAGGGGAATTACCCTTGTTTTTGCTTTGCGAAGCTCTACGGGCTTCTGAATGCGATTTTGGGGCGGTCATTGAATGAACAGCTTTTGTAACAGCTTGATTTATCTTTTCAATAGCTGCCGAAGCATTATGTACTATGCTGTCCAATCCTTTAACAAGAGTGTCAAAAAACTGATTAAATAAGCCTTTCAACAAGTCATTCGGAGGTAGTACAGGAGAAAGAACGGCAACGCCGTTACCTTGTATCCTAAAGTTGGTGGGAATGACATTATCCTCGGTAATGCTCATTTGCGTAGGTTTACTTGTTACACCGGTAATAGACGATGTGATTTCTGATTGTTGTTCTGCTCCTAAGAGGTCTTCAGAAAGCATTGATTGTATCTCTGGCGGCAAATCATCTACAGAATAACCTTGCTCACAATAAAGCTCTTGATTATATTTTTTCTCATCATTAGCCTTTGAGTATATATGAGTGATTGTAAATACATCATTACTTTTTGAAAAGCAATCTTCATCACGGAGAGATTTGGCAATAAAACAATCGCCTTGTTCTATGCCATTGACATCATACTCTTTATTGAAACAAAGAGAAAATTCTAAGTCAGTTGTTCCATATTTGTAAGACTCAGTTTGAGTATTTACATCTTTAAGCATAAAGCTTTCGCCCATAGCAAGAGAAGAAATATCTTGTAAATGCTTGAGCTTTTTCTGCGCAAGACTATATGGGTGACGAGCTGAGAAGAATATCTGAGAAGCTTGTAATTTTCCTTGGTGTGCTTTTTTGTAAAACTCCTGCGCTGATAAAGTAGTATCAACACCTGTTAAATGTCTGAAATCTTTTGCCTTGAACATAACTTCGATATGCTTGTTGTCGAACACATACAAGAATGTTTTTCCTACAAGATTTTGTTTATAAGATTTGGCTGCTTTTATAATTTCTGATACAATTTTCTGCCTATCAATTTGTGTTTTCATTTCGTCACCTCCTAAAGAAAAAGCGTCGGGTTAAATTGCCCGACGCTCTAACAGTCAATATAAGCGGTTTTATGCTGGCTGTCAGCCGCAATACCCTTTCGAGTATCTGTAAGTCGCCGAAAATAAGTCCTCGGCGCAGACTAACTGTTTCTCCCCAGTCAAGGCGCAATGCCCTTGCGAGCATCTATGAGTCTTGGTGTTTTTACCTGCCCAAGCACAGTACAGCTTAATGTGCCGCCACACAGAGGATTTTTCCTCACTTATATTATATCCGATAAATCGGATTTTGTCAATAGTTTTCAGATACTTTTTATGGAAATTACAAAGAAATTTTGAGTTGCCGAAGTGCCTGTATCTATTATATTCCTATCAACCTATTTTGTCAATAAAAAAAGAAGCCCTCCCAGAGCTGAAGCTCTGAGAGGTCATCAAATAACAATATGTCGGAAATTATGAAAACAGCAATCAAAACTCACATAACACATAAACAGTTGATGCTGAAAACATATAAATGACAATATTAATATAACACATTTGACATTAAATGTCAATAGAATTGGATTGTTTTTTCTCTGCGCTTATGTCGGATTTTGTCGGAATTTTTTCCGATTTAATATCAGTAATCTGCTTGATTACTGAAGGTTTTGCATTTACGCTTGATTTCTCGGCCGCTTCGGATATAACATCGCTCTCATCGGCGCTGTGTTCGTCTACATCACGCTCATCGGTGTCGTTCAGATTAAGCAGCGAATCAAGCTCTACAAGTCTTGCGGTTTTCTCGGCAAGCTCCTGTTCCATCGGGAACGGCTTACCGAGTTCTCCTTTGGCAGTTTCAAGCTGCTCTTTCAGACCTGCAAGCTGTTCTGTACTCTGGGTCAGTTTAGTTTCAATAGCAGCAAGAGCATTATCAATACGGGTTATGTTGCCAACAGGAGAATTGCTCAAGGAAATTCTATGAGTAGCTTCACGCTGTAGATCCAAATGGAATTCCTGGGCGAAGCTATCATAAGAAAGTGTCATATCAAAGCCCTTGTATGTACCGAGGTCATAATCTACATTTGCCTTTACGTTCTTGCAAGCAGTTATAATAGCCTGTCCTGCTTTCTCCTTGTCTGTGTATGTAGTATTGCATACCGTCATCGGTGAAATGCCCTCTGCTACAATCGGCTGCGCTTTGAAATGCTCAAGGTCTGATTTCAAGCCCTCTATACGCTGTTCAACACGGACTATGCTCTGCGGCAGAGTTTTTCTTACTCTGTCCTCAAGGTTATATTGCTGCGCCGTGTGGTTGGCTTTCGCTACCTTCAGCTTTGCAACATCAACATCCAAGTCCATTTTCTCCTTTATGAGAGGATTACCGGCACAGAGAGCCTTAACCTCTGCATAGGAGAGTGTAGCTTCGTCCACATCTTCCATCGAGCGTACAGGAGATTTTGAAGTCATAATCTGCGAGATGAAACGCTGCTTATTCTCAATCGTCTGGTATAAGTACGCATCGAATGTGGCTTCTGTTACATAACGATACACATCTACCGAGGGATTTTCATTACCCTGTCGGATAATTCGTCCCTCTCTTTGCTCAAGGTCAGAAGGTCGCCAAGGGCAATCCAGATGATGTAACGCTTTGAGCTTATCCTGTATATTCGTTCCTGCGCCGCACTTTGCGGTCGAGCCGATGAGTACACGGACTTGCCCGGTACGGACTTTTGCAAAAAGTTCCTTTTTCCTTACTTCAGTATCTGCTTCGTGTATAAAGGCAATTTCGCTTTTGGGTACACCCTTTGCAACGAGCTTATCACGAATATCATCATAGAGATTGAAAGAGCCGTCATTTTTCGGGGTCGAGAAGTCACAGAAGATAAGCTGTGTAGCCTTTGTATCATCGTTTTCGGTATAAATATCAAAAACGTTATTGATACAGGTATTTACTTTTGAATTGGGGTCATCGGGCAGTAACGGGTCAATAAGCCTTTGGTCAAGTCCGATTTTCCTACCGTCATTTGTGACCTTCAGCATATTATCGTCCTCCGGAGCTACTTCTTTATTATGAATTTGTTTCGCTCTTTCGGAAAGCCCCGATACCATTTCACGCTGAATATCTGTCGGCTGCACCACAACATTATGGAAGTTTGCTTCCGGGACAGGCAGATTAAGCATATCAGCCGTCTTAATGTCGGCTGCTTCCTTAAAGATATTCATAAGTTCTGGAAGATTGAAGAACTTGGAGAAACGTGTTTTTGCCCTGTAGCCTGTGCCTTCCGGGGCAAGTTCAATAGCTGTTACTGATTCGCCAAAGTTTGAAGCCCAAGCGTCGAAATTCTGCATACCGAGTTCCTTCAGCTTGTTAGCTTGTAGATACCTCATCATTGTGTAAAGTTCCGTCATCGAGTTCGATACGGGCGTACCTGTGGCAAAGACAATGCCTTTGCCGCCTGTTATCTCATCAAGATACTGGCACTTCATATACAAGTCTGATGACTTCTGCGCTTCTGTCTGCTGTATTCCTGCGACATTACGCATTTTCGTATATAAATACAGATTTTTGAATGAGTGCGCTTCATCGACATACAGTTTATCAACGCCGAGTTGCTCAAAGGTTACTACGTTATCCCTTTTAGGGCTTTCAATAAGTTGTCTCAAACGAGCTTCAAGTGTTTTCTTCGTTTTTTCAAGTTGTTTTACACTAAAATTTTCTTTTGCTCGCCCGCTTGATTTAAGCTCCTTTAAGCCAGTAACTACTTCATTTATCTGATTTTTTATCATCCGTTCTTCACGTTCGGGGGAAATCGGAATTTTCTCAAGCTGTGAATGACCGATGATAACTGCATCGTAATCGCCCGTAGCAATCTTTGCACACAAACGCTTTCGGTTTTTCGTTTCAAAGTCCTTCTTTGTAGCTACAAGAATATTTGCGGAAGGATACAGACGTAAGAATTCTGCGCCCATCTGTTCTGTCAGATGATTGGGAACTACAAACATAGATTTATTGCATAAACCAAGCCGTTTACTTTCCATTGCTGAAGCAACCATTTCAAAGGTCTTTCCTGCGCCTACTTGGTGAGCGAGCAGAGTATTACCGCCATAAATCGTATGCGCTATTGCGTTCACTTGGTGTTCACGCAATTGTATTTCCGGGGACATTCCCGAAAAAGTAAGATGACTTCCGTCATACTCACGGGGGCGAGTGCTGTTAAATATCTCGTTGTACTGCTTTACAAGCCGTTCACGGCGTTCCGGGTCTTTGAATATCCAATCCTTGAATGCCTGTTTGATAGCTTCCTGTTTCTGCTGCGCAAGAGTTGTTTCCTTTTGATTAAGTACAGATTTTTCGTTGCCGTCATCGTCAACAATTCTGTCATATACTCTCACGTCACGGAGATTTAATGTATCCTCAATAATACTATACGCTCTCTTGCGAGATGTACCGTAGGTCATATCGACCATTACATTATTTTTGTCGATACTCTTGCCAGAAATATTCCATTCCGATGTATATTTGGAAAAATCCACATCTATCCTATATTGCAGATAAACAGGAGTGCGAAGCAGCTCAAACATAAATTCTCTGATATATTGCGGCTCTATCCACGTTGCACCCAAACGCACATCAATTTCGTGTGCTTGCAGTTCTGTTGGCATAACCTGTTCAAGTGCCTGTATATTACGGGAATAATCCAGTTCTGGGAAAGCTGCGGCTGCATTTTTGGCTATTGCGAGCTTTTCACGGATATTGCCAGACAGATATTCATCTGCCGTAACATATTTCGGCTGACTCATCAAGTCACTGTGCATAGGGTTGAGGAAGATAACACCCTTGAGGTCGTTATACAGCTGTTCTTCTGTCTTACCTGTGAGCTGCTGCATAAACGGCATATCAATTCCTGCTTTCTCACCGATTGAAACGGCGAGAGCTTCGGAAGCTGTATCAACACTTGTAATTTGTGTGCGCTGCTTGATAGTACGCTTGGTAAACATATCAGCTTTACGCTGAAGCTTACCGTCCTCATCAAGAATTTCAAGTGATGAAAGCAGATGATATGCGTTATCATCTCTGAACGCTCTTTCGTTGGCTGTGCTGTTGATTAAGCCGTATTTTTTGCTGAAATCATCGTACAGAGTATTGAGCCGAGCCTGTTGTTCTCTTATCTCAAAATCGCTGTACTCGTTTAACTGATAATCAATGAGAGTGCGGACACAATCACGAAGCTCACACATTCCCTTTATGCGGTCCTCTGTGGCTTTCGGTAAGTTCTGGAGGAACATAACGCTGTTTTCACGATAATAAATCTTATCATCTACAACAGCGAAGGAATAGTTCTGAACATTCGGGTCTGCCGGGAGAGCTTCGGCGGTTTTGCCGTCCTCGAGGTCGGGAGCTTCCATTTCCGGGATAATGCCTTGAATATTCTTAATAGCTTCTTTCAGCTGTTCCTTGAGGTCTGCACCCTCTGCGGCTACGCAAGCTGTTTCTTCGGCATTGCCGTATAAGCTGAACTCTACACCCTGTTTCATTTCTCCGAGTATCATTTCCGGATGTTCTTCAAAATACTTATTGACAGGTACTCCGTCCGCTGTCTTGCCGAGGTGTACCCATTCCGGCTCTATATCCACCATTTTGTCACGCTTCTGAAGGAATATAATATCAGATGTAACCTCTGTTCCTGCGTTATCCTTAAACGCAGTATTCGGTAAACGAATAGCGCCGACAAGCTCAGCTCTCTGCGCCAGATACTTACGGAACTGCGGATTTGCTTTGTCAAGCGTACCCTTTGAGGTTACAAACGCAACAACACCACCTGCACGAACTTTATCAAGGCTCTTTGCGAAGAAATGGTCGTGAATGTTAAGGTTAAGCTTGTCATAACGCTTTTCAGACAGCTTATACTGTCCGAAGGGTACGTTTCCTATTGCAACATCAAAGAAATTATCGGGGTATGCAGTCTTTTCAAAGCCTGTTACTTGAATTTTGGCATTCTGATAGAGCTGCTTTGCAATTCTACCCGATATTTCGTCAAGCTCCACGCCGTAGAGCTTACTGTTTCTCATTTCTTCGGGCATTACTCCAAAGAAATTACCGACACCCATTGCAGGCTCAAGCACGTTGCCGCCCTTAAAGCCCATATTGGAAAGCCCCTCGTAAATAGCGTTAATGACGGTAGGGGAAGTATAGTGTGCGTTGAGCGTAGAAGCTCTTGCACTTTCGTATTCATCTGGGGAGAGCAGAGTGTATAACTCCATAAATTCCTCTGCCCAAGCGCTGTTATTCTCGTCAAACGCTTGTGACAGACCGCCCCAACCGACATACTTTGCAAGAACTTCCTGTTCTTCGGGAGTGGCAAGCCTTTTTTCAAATTCAAGCTCATTCAGCAGCCTTATAGCGGCTACATTGTTCTTGAATTTAGTTTTTGCACCGCCTGTGCCTAATGCTTCATCGGTTATTGTGTAATTGTGCTTTTCTGCACTTGCTGTACTGATTTCGGGAACATTTGCAATGTTCGGCGCAGAACGTACAGGCTGAAGGGGCTGAGCTTCTTCTGCAAGGGCAAAGCCCTTTTCGTAAAGCTCTGTTTCATAAATCACACGGAAGATAGGATAAATGCTGTTGAGGTCACGAAGCTGATATTTCACATCATCTATGCTGTCGGATATTTCTGTTATTTCAAACAGACCGTCATCAAGCTCGATTTTGTCACCGACCTTCAGCTGATATTCGTTATCGTCGATTTCCTCAGCTTCTTCATTCGCCATTGGCGAATTTTCTAACCACGCAAGATATTCATCACCGGTTACAAAACGTGCTACCTCATACGCTGTTGACAGTTCAGAAGGCGTTAATATGTCCTCAATATCAATATTGTTGTACATATTGCCAAATTTATCGGGGAGAACTATCTTGTTCCAGTTGCCGCCATCTGTTTCAAAAATGATACGGATATTCTCTGTGGACGGCAGAGGTGTTAAACCGTTATCTTTCAGACGTGCGATAAGCTCGTCTGTTGCTTGAATTTCAATTTTTGCAAAGCTGCCCTTTGTAAAGATTTGAACTTCTGCATCTTCGATACGGTACATATCCTTTGTAATTTCGGGATATGTCTTTTCGGTTGCATTGGCTGTGATTTCTTCCTCGGCCCGTGCCTTCTGAATATCACGATATTCATTTTCCATACGGTCAAGGAAGAAATTTGCTATTTCTGCGTATGTTACTTTGTGAACGGCATTGCCGTAGGTTGCAATAACGGTATTGTCTGTGTATTTCAGAATATAATCTTCAAGACTATATGCCCCGTTGACACCGTGCAGAGCTTCCGTTCCTCGCTCACCATCTTCTCCGATGAGAGCAGTTACAAATTCACGGCTTATATCTTCACCGTTTCTGTAACGTTCTGCAAGGCTGTATGCTTCGGTTTCTTTAAGCCCGATACCATACAAAGATTTTTCGCTTGGATTGTACTTTTCTGTATATCCTTCTTCAAAGAAAATATATGAAAGACTTTCTACTTCGTCCCAAGACAGTACGCCCTTTGTAATAAACGCTGTACCGCCCAATGCAAGAAATTCCTTTTCTTTGTCGGTAAGCTCTTTCTGAACATACTTGTCAGCATAGCTGTCAAGAAGTTCTATAACCTCATTTGCCATATCTTCAAACTCTGTTCCGTTTTCAACGTTGCATACTTCGTCAAGATATTCGTGCAGAACATCAAGATTATTTTCACGGAGAGCTATCATTACATTCTGATATACGTTCTTGCCCTGTTGGAAGCTGTCCCAATCATAATAATATGAATTGTTGGCAAAACGCATAAGGTCAAGGTGGAAAGGCTCACCATCTTCGTGAGGAGTAAATTCATAAGCGGAAGATATATCATCAATCTTTAAAGCGATTTCATCACGCTTTGCAAACACTTCTACATCTTCGGCAGCAGCCTTGAAGGACTGTTCGCTGTTGTCAATGATATAATCAATATCCACAAGAACAGAGTCCTTGTTATAAACTTCAAAACCACCGTCAGAAATCATTCCTACGGCTGTTTCGCTGTCGATTTCGGTAATAGATGAAATGCGTGGAGTGTCGGCTGAAAGCAGCGAATTCAGTTCATTCATTACTTCCTTAAATTCGCCATTGAATAACTTATCGTTAAATCTGGAAACAGTACCGTAATTCTGTTGGAATATAGCAAACTTGAAGATTTTGGGGTCAACCTCGGTATAGCCGTTATGTTCCATAAACGTTTCTGTTCGGCGCAGGAACTTTACAGCTTCGTCAGAGAAGCTGTGTCCTTCAATGAGCTTGTCAAAAGCGTTATGAAGAATATCCGCATTGCTTATTTCTGCGTTTTCGGAAACATTCAAGTCGCTGTGTTCACGACTTGCTACAGCTTGTGTAATAATACTGCGTATTTCTTCAGCCTGCGCTTCTGAATACTTATCTGAATGAAATTTATCGAAGAACTGAACAGGGTCAAATGACGTACCCGCACTATCTTGAAATACCATACCTGCAATTTCGTAGCTGTCAAGGTGACGGTTAGAATCAGCGTGTAAAAATCTTTCGATAAGCTCATCGGCTGTCACAGGGACAATATCTTCCGCACGTTCCTTTTCCATTTCATCGTGAATGGCTTGAAGCTCGTCACGCTCCCGGATAAGATTATCCATATCACGCTGTGCTTCAAGTATCGGAACGTACTGCTGCAAATCGGATATACTACGGAATAAGTCTATAACGCCGCCGATACCGTCGCCTATATCCTGTCTTTCCGTTATGCTGTCACCGTTGGGGAGATTTACGGTAAAGCCTGTTTTGTCATAGCCGAGATATTTAAAATATCCCTCTTTATCCTCGTCACGCCACGCATCTTGATAACCGTATTTTGCAAGACCGTTATGCCAACCCTCATAGCGTTCTCTGTCGGCTTCTGCCATAATTCTGTCAAATTCAGCAACAGTATAGGTCTTTCCTACTTCAAAAACATTACTTTCAGACCAATCACAAGTGATTGTTACTGTTTTCTGCGGCATAGCTCCGTTGCTGCGCAGCAGCTTTTCAGCTTCGGCTACTGTGCTATCGAAATAGTTTTCAGGGTCCTCTACAACTTTTTTGGCATAAGCTATTTCCTTGTCCAGTTCTTCCTTTGGAATATACTTATCCTCGTCGATGAGCCGTTCAACTCGTTTTGCAACATCGCTCCAACTCATCTTTACTGAAGCAGTAGGATTTCCGTATTGACCTCTTTCGTATATAAAGCCCTTGCTGTCATAGTTTGTATGACCGCCCGAAACAGAGCTGCCGCCGATACCATATTTATTCTTCAGATAATCAGCCTTTTCCTTGTCTGTGTGCGGCTGCTTGAAGAACTCTGTAATGTCATTTTTAGTAGAAAATGCTGAATTACAAAGTATAATATCCTTTTCATCTTCTGTGATGAAAACATCGGGAGTAAACTCATAGCCTTCCTTTGCCTTGAACTCTGTACGTTCAAGCTGTAAATCCTTGAGGGATTGAAGCATAGCAGGAAGATTATGAAAATGGAAACGCAGCACATCTCTGTCAGCTTCATACTGCTTGATAAGGTCTGTCATTCCGTCAATCATTTCCTGCACAGGCTTTTCGCCTTGCAGAGCTTCGGCAATTTTCGCTGTACTTACATCAAAACCACCTGTAAAGAAGTAGTCGGGAATAAAATATTCCACTTCTACATCTTGGTGCAGATACCACAACTTTTCGGATAATTCCTTTATGGAATTGGAATGAGCACGGTCAATAATGTCCTGCGAACAGTATTCACCGCTTTGGAGAAGCTCGGAAATTCTTTCTGCTGCCTGTTCCCAAGATACTGATACACTTGTATTATTATTTGCCCTGTCACCAATGCCGATAACAAAACCATTATTGTTATACTGTATAGCATTTTTAGCTTGTTCCGTTTCATCGGTGCTGATGTAGTTCAGACCTACAGCGTTAGTTCCAAACTCCTTACGCAAAAAATCCGCCCTTTCCGGGACGGACTTATCAATCTGAAATTCGGCTACGATACGTTCAAGGCTGTTATTCTCCTTTGAGCCTGTACGCAGAAAATCGTCAATCATTTCTGATGTAACGGCTTGGGCTGTCATTCTTGTAGGAGAGGTCGGCTCCGGCAAGTCAATATCATCATCGAACAATGAGAGCTGTCGCTGCTCATCGTAACCGCCTGCGGCTTCTATTGCAGGCTCGATGTCGAAGTATTCGGGAGCTTCGATAAATTCGTGTCTGTCGATAAGGCTTGCTGTAAGCTCCTGTATGGTATTCCAAGAGAGTTTAACGCTGTTATCGGGAGAATTTTCCCATATTTCAAGTCCGTCACCGAACTTCTTATATCCCACAGGTACGCCGTCAAACTCAAATTCTACGGCTCTGTGACCGTATGCAGACTTCATAAATTCTGCACGGCGGTTATTATCATCGCTTTCAAGGAATATCTCAAGGACTTCCTGTTTTGTAACATTCATTTCGTCATAGTGATTGATAATACCGAGGATAGTTTCTTCGGAAACAGGAAAGGCAGCACCGTTAGGTACTGCCTGTTCATCACTATTTAAACGTAAATCAACTCTTTCTGAATTACTTCCTCCGCTGTTTTCTGAATGTTGTTCATCAAGCCCACCCACTTCATCGGGTCGTCTGCCTTCAACTGTTCCGTCACGCCCGAATTCTGCTTCAGTTTGTTGAACATTATTCTCAACCGTCTGTGCGCTGCTTCGTCCACTTCTCTCAGATGTGGGTACAGCGTTCCCTCCAGACACATCGCTTGATATATCGGGTTGCGATGTTCCTTCAGATATGTCAGCCGCATTTGTCCGTACTTGCCTATCGGCTGTTCCTCCGATTCCGACAGCTTGAGGTCGGGAAGATATGTCCCCGTTTCCTCGTCCAGAATGTAATTGATTCCGTTCTCCGTCATTGTCTTGGGTAATGCTGCTTCGCTCATTTTCAATGCTCCTTTCAGCTTTGATAACTCTTTCTATGCTTCTTAATGCAACCTCTGTAATGTCGCTTACCGCCGTTCCGAGGATTGACATTGCGCTGATACTGTTGAACTCATACAGCTTTGCAAAATCGTAATCATCGAAATACAAGTCGGGGTCATAACCGCAACGTGAGAGCATAGCGTATGCGATACTGTTTTCAAGGACTTCGGCAAAGTCTGTCCGAGTATTAAGCTCGTCCAGTTCTTCGAGGAAGGTATTTTCTGCATATCCATTATACAGCATATCTGTATAATCGTCTGCGTATTCCTGCGCAAGCTCGTGAGCTTTTTCAAGAATTGCAGTATCAAGGTGTTCGGCGTTAGAGCCGAGAACATCAATAATCATTTGACGATTATTTTCTGTCGCTTCCCACAGATAAGGGTCTTTGGAACGTTCATCACGTCTGCCTGTCTGAGCTACGTCATATACGTAACGCAGACGGGGACGTTCTCCACTCCTATCGAGAAGGGCAATACCCTTGCTTCCACGCTTGATAAATCTGTTCATTTTGTTTTCATCATTCCAGAAATCATACTCGGCACAGGCGGTTGCGTTGGGATTCTGAGCGTGTATAAGCAGTTGGTCTTGAAACTCATACTTATACATCTGCGCCGCAGTACGGAGGAACGACAAATAGTATTCCTTGTCTTGCCACAAGCTCTGAGAGCTTTGTCGGGCAAGCTCTGTAAATTGGTCAAGCTTTGTCATTCATCGTTCTCCTTATTCTTCATCAATGCTGAAATAATCAAGCTGTTCATTGATGAGCGCTCTTACACTTTCAACGAATATTTCGCTGTTGTTATAGTAAGAGAGCAATCTGTCCTCTATTTCATCCTCTGTCTGTCCATTGTCCGCAAAGGAACAGATATCCGCAAGGAACATCATAGCTTTGTGTTCTGATGAATGAAGCCACGCTTCGGAATTGATATGACCTTCGTTATCTCTGGTATAATTTACATTTACTTCAATGACCTGTTCTTCAAGGTCGGGGAGAGCAAACACGAATGAGTTTACGGGGATAAGGTTTATAGTAAGGTTTTCTTCCATTTTTAATTTCCTTTCTTTAATACAAATTATAATGGCATAATGTTGGCTTGAGTGAATTTATCGTAGTGATAATCGAAGATGGTCTTATATGTATCTGAAAATCCTTCGTCTTTTGAACTTCCAACTCTGTCATCATTTTCAAATATATATGTTTCTAAATCGTAATCGTATAATATTGTAAACTTAAATTCAAGAGACGGTAATTTTTCAGATATTACAACAACGTATGCATCACTTTGCTCAGAATCTACTTCGTAGTAACTCCAACCATCAAATTTACTATAGATATATACGCTAAAATCAGCAGCTGTGACTATGTCAGAAGAATTTAGTCCCACTTTTTCCTTGCTCTCTGTTAAGATTTCCTCCATAGAGGTATAAGCCTTATTTGAAAATCCATACCTTTTCACTGTATCTTTATCACCAGTGCAGATAGAGTCAATCAAACCCACTACAAGTTCTTCTCTTGTATCTGCTGTGATAAGTGAGTTATCTTCTTCCGTAGTTTCCTCTGTAACTTCTTCTATGGTGGAAGTAGTTACAAATGTTTCGTTCTCAGAAGAAAGACCGCTTACATCTTGTTCTGTAACAGAGGACGAGCCTTCATCACTTGAACAGCCTGTAAGGGAAAGTGCGGCAATCGTTAATGCCATAAGCATTGCAGTAATCTTTTTCATAATTGTGTCCTTTCTATTCGCCATTGGCGAACTAAAAAATATTTTATTTCCATTGGAAATTTAAACCTGTTGCAGATATTATAACAGATTTGAGCTGTTATTTCAATATCCGTTGTCTTTATTATATCATACTGTACCCAGTATGACAATATGTAATAACAAACAAATCTTAAATGTGTTTTTTGTTACAATTTATGATAAATCGTGATTACTTTTCTTTGGCTGATTGCGATTTTGGTCTTTTGGCTGCTTCGGATGGCTCTGTTCTTCGTCCTTAACAGACTTGATTGAGCCTATTACGGAAGATTTGCGGCGGTCTTGCTGTTGCTGCTGAGCTTTCATTACAGCAGGAGGGGCTACAACTTGATTTCTTCCATTTTCCTTTGCTTCATATAAGCGCTCATCGGCACGCTTCAACGGTTTTGTTTCAAAATAATCCATAATGTTATTTGTATTAAGCTGCTGCGGATGTTCGGTTACAATCTGAGCTACGCCCATGCTTGCTGTAACCTGTACGGTCTTACCGTCGCCAATGTCACAGGGAGTATTTTCAATGGTCTTACGCAAGCGTTCTGCAAGTTCATACGCTTCGTTTGCGTTCATATTTGCAATAACGACCATTTCTTCACCACCCCAACGGAATACACCATCTGAATTGCGTGTCTGTGTTTTCAGTGTTTCTGCAACGGTCTGAAGGACTTTATCTCCTGCATCGTGTCCGTATGTATCGTTAAAGCTCTTGAATTTATCAATATCAATCATAATGGTTGATACAGGCTTGCCTTCGTGTATCTGCGGCAGTACAACATTTTTCAAATGCTCCTGCGCTCCCTGTCTGTTATGCAAATGAGTGAGCTTGTCCGTTATAGCCGCCTGTTTCAAGGCTTTGTTTTCAAGCCCCATACGAAAGGCAGAGCCAATTTTGCCGTTTTCAAGATTGAACTTGTCAACATCATCTTTATCAAAATCTGTTTCCTTATTCTTTGCGACGACTACACCAATAACTTCACCCGTCTTGGCTTCAATAGGAATAACTGCAACATTCTTGACCGTATCGCTATCCCTGCCGTCACCAATTTCGCCGCCTGTATAGTTATTATCAATGAACAGCTCATTTTTAAGCAGCGCAGAGGATATAGGTGTATTTTCGGATATATCCGTGTAAATACGCTCTCCGTTTTCATCTACGGTAAACAGCTTATCTTCAAGTGCGTCATAGCTGTAAACATCACAGCTTTCAACTTCCATATCCGACTTACCCAAATCGGACATAATGCCGAGCGTTTCTTCCATAGATTTTGCGTTATAAATCTGATTGAAATGTGTTGTGAACATTTCCTGCTTCTCTGTCACGCTCTGGAGCTGCTGTGTTGTTTCGTTGACCTTTTCTTCAAGAGAATTGATTTTGTCGAGAAGCTGTTCGACAAGATTGTTGTTTTTGCCGAGCTGTTCGGCAAGGGCTTTCATTAATTCTTCATTTGTCAATGGTATTTCCTCCTTGTTTTTTTCTGAATTTTGATTTTGGGTATTGACAAAAGCGTTCAAGTATGATAATATATAATTGAAGTCATCCTTACTAAAGCCCTGCGACAATTGGAGTTGCAGCACACTGAGTAAGCGTTGGCTTTTTTCTATATCTACATAAAGCATTTTATTAGCCTTTATCGCTTCGTGTACGAAGGAAAGAAAATTATTGTCCTTTCCGTATACACTTACAACGAAGTTTGAGGGCTGTTTTTTATTTCCGTGCATACCACTACCGTTAAGTTTTATAGCAGCAATTATTGGTGCATTATCGCAATCAAGCTCACTTGTTACAATAACAATGCTGTCCTTTTCGGTTTTTGAGCGAAAAGCCATTACAGGCTCTTTCAAAAGGTCTGGGAGCTTTTTTATCTGTTTTACTGTTAAACCGTGATAATGATGTTTTTCCTGTCCCTTTGGCTCTTTTTCGTGAAGAGCATCCCTTAAATGCTTCTTAGTATATAGCATCGGGAGTTGTGCAAAACCTAAGTCAGTTAATACTTTTGGAGTATGGCAAACAAACAAATCGTTGTAACGGTCTGCTTTACCGTTCAATACATTATCAACCTGTTTAGAAAAACTTTCAAAAGAAGGAGTCAGCGAAGCATTTTGCTCCGCTGACTTTTCATTATTGGGTATATCACTCATAAAAATTACCTCTGCCTTTCATCACCACCGATATCAAGGCTGTGGCTCATGGGCGGTGCAGAGTGACCGCCGCCAAGCTCCTTGAGAGCCGCCAGAACTGACGGTCTTTCCGTATCGGAAGTCCCGGAAGGCAGATTGTTTATAACACCGTCAATGCTGTTATAATTACCCTCAATAAGTTCTTCTGTTGTTTTAAGGTAATTATCCTTTTCCTGTGCTGCGGCAGACGGCGCACCCACGAGGAGTAAGTTAAGATCCTCTTTGAGCTGTTCGCTCTGGGTACCGCCGTTTCTTGCATAAAGCTGTAACACATCGTCCTTTACATCATCGGGCAAGGCTTGAAGCTGAGAGAGAGAAACGCCTGTTAATGCTGATATTTCAGCTAATGCAAGCTCCTGTTTCTCTTTGAAAACTTCGCTTTCGGATTTCTCCTGCGGCTTTTCCTGTTCAAGCTGTCTGTCACGTTCCAGAACAAGCTCCAAATCGGCAGTAGCTACCGTATATGTACCGCTATGATTTACAATATCATTTCTGTCTGTGAGCAGCTGAAGCCTTCCGTTTTCATCGGTAACAAAAACTGCACAATCATTATCATATACGGCAAGAGCAAGACTCTTATCGGATATTACAGCTTGATTGCCTGTAACAATTACTCCTTCGGGTAAGGGCTTTTCGTCTGTTTCAAGCTGTCTTTCGCCGTGTTCGGGAATTTTGGATTTTATAAGGCTCATTTATCGTTCCTTTCGGCGGATTTCCTGCACGGAAAATCCGAAATGGTTTACTCTGAATACAGCTCATTAAAGCTGTATTCAGAAAATTCTTCATCACTCATATCGTTGAGCTTGTTTGTTACACTCTCACCAATGGCAAGCATAGCTTTATCTTCGATATCGGGGAGAGCTTCAAATATCTTTGAAATCATTGCTTCTCTTGTGTCAGCATACATAACACAGATAAAATTAATTTCTTCTACTGTAAAAGTCATAGCTGCGCTCATAGTTCTACTCCTTTTTCATTTGGTTTTGAATTTGATTGCTGCGGCGAGTTTTTTTTTATTTCTTCGATAGCACCGAGAACGGAAGGCTTCTTTTCGGCTTTAGCCTTTGTATTCGATTTTGCTTTAGCCTTTGTGGGCTTCTGGGTCTTGCGTTCATTTTCAATAGCTTTATGTAAATCCATAAGATTTACAGTTTCGCCACTTGCCATACGCTTTTCTACATCGGCTACGCTTTCAATCTTATTTTCCTGCTGCGGAACTTCTCTGTGTACTTCTCCGAAGTTTTCAAGCTCCTTAAAGCCGAAGCTGTCAACATAATGTGCTTGCAGTTCTTGTCCGATGCGAACAACAACCACATCACTTACGGAGAGGGAACGTCCCATATAATCATCGGGGTGGTCGTTATTAAACTGGTCGTAAATGCTATTCAGAAAATTCGGTACACTTAATTCTTCGGGGGACGGACCCTCAAAGGTATAAACAAGTGTGTATCTGTCCCTGTCGGGAACAAGACCCTTGCTTTCCAGATATTCGCTATTCATAAAGCTTATATCTCGGTTTTCTGCACCTTCGGTCAGCTGATATATTCCTGCTGTAACAGGAGCGTTGCTGTGATACAAAAACTCCTCACGCTTTGGCTGTTCGGCTTTCAGAGTTTCTACACGTTCAATAACAGGCATCATCTTTTCCCATTCGGCTTTTTCAATACCGAATAAGCCTTTATGTTCCTTGATTTCCGATAAATCTTCAATCAATCCTTCGCTGTTATCTTCATACAGACGATATATCTCTGCGCCAAGTCCTGCAAGCTGTGTGGCTCTGTCGGCTTCCAGTGGGAGCATTTCATTTTCAGCTACAAATTTATAGCCGTATGCTTCCATTTGTGCAATAGGTATCATATCGGGAAGTCTGCCTGTGTATTCGGGAGCTACTTTAGTAGCAGAACTGGCAGCTTCAAATTCCGCTGCCGCCATATTAAGAGCCGCTTCCTTGTCAGATAAATTGTTTTCTGCTTTTTCCTTTTCAACAAAAGCAGAACGGAGATTATTTGACAATGTTTCTTTAAGGTCGGGGTCTGAAATCTCGCCGTTTTCGTCCTTGACTTCCTCGTACTCCCGTACTGCGGTATCAAGCTTATCTTCTGCTATAACGGCGGCTTTTTCGGCTTCATCATATTCCGCCATAGCTTCAACAACGGAAGCTCTCGTTTTCTTTACGATTTCTTCGGGCGGCATTGTAAGCTGCTTATATAAATCCTTATCAGCCTTACTGATAGTGAGCGTAGCTTTGTCACCCTCAATTCTGCCGCTGAACTGTACGCCGTTCTTTTCAAGAACTGCGGCAATTTCCTGTGCCTTTGCAGCTGTAAGACGAACAAAGAATTTGTCGGGAATATCTGTATATTTGGCATTGCCAATAATATTGCTGTTTCTCGGTGTTTCTTTGCCCGGTGCGGTTTTGCCTGTCAGCTCATTCACATAATTACAGAGCTGTAAGTAGTCCTTTTCGCTTACTGTAATAGTAGTGGATTTACCTGTCTTTCTTCCGCTGTAAGGAATATTAGCACCCTCAAGGTATTTTTCAACTGTCGGGAGCTGTGAAGTCTGAATTTTAAGATATGCCTTGTTTTCAATATCCTTGTAAGAAGTATTTCCGATGATATTACTGTTTCTTTGTTGCTTAGTGTTACGCAAATCGACAGTTTCATCACTTTGACCAACACTATTCGTTTGTTCATTTTCACTAACCTCGACTGCCTTATCAACAGTACGTTCCTTTTCAAGTTCACGGAGCTTATCTTCAATCTGAGTAATAAGCTCGGAAGCTGTACTGCGGATAGTTTCAAGAGAGGATTTCAGTTCGGGAGTGTCCTTGCCAGACCCCCACGAAGCTACATAAGCGAAACTGTAATCAGATGTATCAATGCCGAAATGCTGACAAACGGTATATGCGATACTTTCAGCTTCAACTTCCTCTGTGCTTCTGTCCTTTTTGGGACTATCAATATCCGCTTTCTTCAAATCCCGGTCGTGAAGCTTTGCGTGTGCAATTTCGTGAATAGCAGTCTTTACCGTTTGGATTTCGGGCATACCCTGTTTTATAGTTATGTCCTTATCTTCTTGGTGATAAAAGCCTTTTGCAGAGCCGTCAATTTCTGCGAGCTTAATCGGAACAGGGGAAACTTCCTTGAGGACTCCGAAAAACTTTTCAAAATCCTCAACATTGCCTTGCAGCTCATCAACGCCGAGTGTCGGAAGTTCCTTTCCGCTTGTCTGACTTACATCAAACACGGAAACCACCTTAAACGCAGGAATTGTTACTTCTACTTCCTCCATAACAGGATTTCCGTCCTTGTCAAGTATTGGCTTATCTGTATCCGGGTCTAATTTTTCCTGTTCCTTTTTAAGTTTATAGGGTGCAGGAGCAAAAATCTTGATACCTTTTTCACCCTTATTAACGCTGCGCTCAAAATCCTTTTTCCATTTATTGAAGCCTGCAACATAGGTCGCATCGGGCTTCTGGAGAGCAATTAACATTGTGTTGTTAAAGCTGTAATTATGAAATTTGGACATAGTATTGAGATAATTCTTGAAATTATCTCCCTCAAATAAGGCTTTTAAGCCTGCTTCGAGCCTGTCCGTAATTTCCTTGACTTTATCCTGCGCCGATTGCGGAGCTTCGGGAACGGAGAGCTTCTTTTCAGAAGTTTTTTCTACGGATTTATCCTTTGTCTGAACAGGCGGCTCAGTAACATCGCTTTCTGTCTTTACTTCGGAAATAGTTTTTTCAAGCTCCTTTTCTCTTCGCATTACTTTTGTTGCAAGACCATCAATGAGAATGGGATGGGCGTTAAGGTAATAATCTCGGCTATCTTCCATAAATTCGGCAGATAGCTCTTTTGTCTGCTCTTTCGCCCAAGCCTTGACATCGTTATGATAACGACCGTCCCAATCGTGATTAACTACTTGAGCCGCAAGAACGTGAGTTACACGCTCTACACTATATTCAGCAAGAACGGCATCAAGAGTCTTGTCTGTATCAAGACGATTATCTGCGTAATTATCGTTCAAAGCCTTATCAATAGCCTTTGCACAATTGCAATTCTCTTTGAAACTCATTCGCCAAACGTCCATTTCACCGTTTTCTTTGGCAGTTATCATATCGTCCTTATACAGAGGTATGTTGGATTTTTCCTTTTCAATTTCGGTCATAATTATATTTCCTTTCCATTCGCCATTGGCAAACTATTATATTTCAGCTTCGTTGGAACGAGCTTTTTTCTGTCCTTGTTCCGGGACATTTTTCTGTTCCTTGCTCTGTTCAGCCTTTATATCCTTAATATCACCGAGGACAGACGGCTTCTTGTCAGCGGATTTATCCTTCTCAGCAGTTTTACCGTCAAGCAGTTTCTTTCCTGCTTCTGTAACAGAATAATCCTTGTCTTTTCCGCTTTTTACAGCGAAATCGCTTAATTTAGATTTCATCTGGTCAGCGGTCAATTCCTCAAAAGTGCCTTTGCCGTCATATCCACTTGTGAAATCAGAAAAAAAACGGTCATTCAGCTGATAGATATGAGAAGTATCTGTCCAACATTGGTCGTGGTCGCTGAAATCATATTTATATTCAGCTAACAGAGTGCCCTTGTGTGATAAATCGAGCTTATCATACTCGTCTTTGCTGATACAAACAACTTTTTCCTTTTCAACAGTAGGAGCAACAGCAGTATCAACACAAGCCGCACAAAGCTCATCTGCGAAATCTTCCATAGACATTCTTTCGGGAGCTTCTTCCTGCACCGCAATTTCTGTCTCTGCTGTTTTCATAACATCATCAACAACATTTTCGGGCTGCTCTGCAAATGGCTTTTCAAGTTTGCCGAGCTTTTCGATTTTTTCTGTAAGAGTATTCTTCTTTTCTGTTTGCGCTTTCAGCTTTGCCATTATATCGGGCTTGTTAGGCGTTTCAATATCCATATACTTCTGTGTGAGCTTATCAATCTTAGCTTCGCACTTTTCAAGTTTAAGCTGTAAAGAACGCTGTGAAGCATTATGCAGACCGTCAAGCCCCTGTGTGAACTGCTGTTTGCGCTCTGTGCTGTCCAGAACGGTAAAGCTCTTTATGACCTTACTCATATTCTGATACTTATCGACTTTGCATTGTGCAACTTCGATTTTACGGTCATTCTTAGCCATTCTCCGCAAGTTTTTATCAATCTTCTGATTGTTCTTCGGGATTTTATCATCACGGATAACGGCGGCTTTCTTCGCTGTCATATCGACAAGAGCCTGTAACGGCTTCGGAAGCTGTCTGTTTGGAAACAGGGCTTTCAGCATTTGACTTGTATTCTCAAGCCTTTCAGCTCTCGCTTCAAGTCGCTGTCCCTTGTTTACAAGGAACTTGTTTTTATTGTTAAGCTCCGTCTGCTTTGCATTCAGATTATTGAGCTTGTTAATTTGTATTTCCGATAATCCTTTCAGAATCGGAAGTGTATTCGACTGCTGTTCAAAAGCTGTCTTTGCGTGTGCAAGGCTGCTTTGAAGCTTCATTTCCTCAACTGCACGGCGGTCGTTGAGGATTTCGGGATTAAGTGCATTATCTGTAATTCTCTGGCTCTTTTGGAGCTGTGCGAACAACTCATCCATTGTATCGTTCTCCTGCACATTATCCCTTACGACTTCCGCTTTCATTACCGATTTTGCAAAATCAACGAGTTGTTCCTTATCAATATCAATGGAAAATTTATATTGATTAAGTTCATTAAAAAACTGTGCAGGCTGATTTTTGATTATGTTTTCTGCCCACAATCCCACATCTGCCGAAATAGGAATATCTCTCATTCTCTTGCTGATTTCTGCCGATACAACAGCAGCAACACGGTTAAGTCCGAATTCTGATACAACGTTATCTAAGAGTTTGAGAGAGTCGAGTTTTTCTTTTGCCATTGACATACCAGTTTGAATTGCTAAACAACAAGCTACATTCAACGTAACATTATCACGAAATTCATCTACTTCATTAGTTAATTCAGCTCGTGTTGTAGCTATTGCTTCTTCCAACTCTGCAAGTTGTAAATGCACTCCCTCAACAAATGGACTTGTAATTTCTTCATAAGTATCAATCCAATCATATAAAAAATGCGTTTGACCTTTTAAAATGCACTCTGTCAGATTTTCATTAAGATTTTTCGTGCTGTCCCACTCATATAAATCTATATTTTCCAGAAGTGCATCATCTTCTGCCGCCATTTCGTTGAATTCCTTGCAACCGCTTTCAATATTAATTACTGCATTTTCATTTAACATAGCAAGGTTTGTATTAAGTGCGAAAAGTTTTACATCTAAAGCTGTAGCTTCATACTCCGCTTCTGTGAGATAGCTGTATGATGATAAAAATTCTTCCTTTGAAAGCTCATTAAAATCACGCATTTTTTCTTCATCGTTGATAAAACTGCCTTCAAAGACTGGTGCGGATATGGACTTTTCCTCAAAATCATTTCTTATCTCATCAATTGTTACAGTTGAGATTTTGTAACTTTTCCAATTATCATTGTTAAGAATCTGCACAGTATCATTATCAAGATTGAAATCAACGGACATAAACGGTTTATCCGATTGCTCTATTGTAGCAACAGTAAAACTATCAATAGGCTTTTCACCCATATCTCTCAGAGCCATAAAAGGATTTTCACTTTGCGCTGCTTCAATAAGCTGTGCAAGCGTGAACTGAGTGTTCATATACTGTGCGTGTGTATCATACTGATGTATGGAGAATATAAAGTCAGTATTTTGATTTTCTTCGGGAACAATTACTTGTTCTTCTTTTGTATTATTTCCAAGTGTTTCTTTTTCAATATCGGGCATTTGTTTTTCCTCCTTGTGATGAGATATTATATCAAAATTTCGCTGTATACCTGTAGGACAGTAATGTGTTCCATACTCATCATCTATTTCTTTAAGGTAATTTTCAATTTCAGTATTGATATATTCCATATCCTCGCAAAAAGAATAATACGTTTCTTCGTACCACAGCTCATAATCTGTGATATCTCTGGGGTCTTTCTCTGCTCTTTGCTCATATACAGCTTTTTCTTCATCATCAAGCATATAAAGCCAATCCTCAGTAGATGAAATTGTATCAACGTAAATTTTTAAGTTTGGCAATTTTGCTTCATTTAATTTTTCTATAATTGAATCCAAATCGTGCCACTTATCATAATCAGCAGATTCAGCATTGAACATTCCTTCCCAAGAAGAATGTATCTCGTGGCGGATGCGACATAAATCTTGAATAACTTCGTGTTGTTCTTCCGATAGCGTGGTTATTTGTTCATTTTCTCTGTTGCGCTTTGCAACAAAGCCTTGACGAGCCGCATTGATTTGCTCCCTTACGATTTAATTTAATTGAGCCAGAAAAAAGAATGCGAATATATTTAAACATCATCAACACCTCTGTGCTATTGAATAACAAGCCCCCGACTGAAATCGGGAGCTTTATTGTTTACTTTCCTTTGGTTTTCCATTGGAAACCGCTGTATTCCTTTCCGTCCTTTGTATAGCTGTGCGGCTCACATTCGGGAAAAACGGTAGTTTTCTTGTCATTTCTTGTGAAAGAGATTTCCTTACCGTCAAGCAGCTTGATAAGCTGTGCTTCTGTAAGTTCTTTTCCGTAAACTCTGGCAATATTCATACCGCATTTGCCTGTGCAATAAAACCCAAACTTGCCTTTTTTGACTTCGTTTCCGCAGTTCGGGCACTTGCCGAGGACGGCAGCTTCTTTTCTTGTCTGGAAACCGCTGTTTTCTACCGCCGTGCCGTAGGTAGAAACAAGACCGCCGACATAACCGCCGATTTCTCCCATAAAAGCGGAAGCACTTTCTTTGCCCTTTTCAATGGCTTGTAAGCGTGATTCCCAATCGGCTGTCATTTTCGGAGATTTGACCTCATCGGGAACGACCTTAATAAGATTGATACCCTTATCTGTAGGAATAAGCTGCTTTTTCTTACGCTCAACATATTCGCCTTTGATGAGGTTTTCAATTATTCCTGCTCTTGTAGCAGGAGTGCCAAGCCCTTTCTTTTCTACATATGAGTCCTCAGAGTAGTCTTTATTTCCTGCTGTTTCCATTGCGGAAAGCAGCGTATCTTCCGTATAGGGCTTAGGGGGACTTGTATAGTGTTCAGAAATACGAGGAACAACAGGCGAAATAACATCACCTTCGGATAATGGCGGCAGAGCCTTTTCATTATCCTGTGTTTCTATATCGTCTGTGTTTTCATTCTTGATTTTTGATTTTAAAAGCTGCTCCTGCTGCTTCCAACCGTTTTCAAGGATAACCTTGCCTTTGGCAGAAAACTCTGTGTCAGCACAAGAGAGCTTAACAGACGTAGCTTCATAGATATGCGGCATTGATGAAGCAAGTATCATTCTTGCAGCTATAAGGAACAGAACATTTCTTTCGCCTGTCGGCAAATCGGAAATATCTTTCTTGCCAACTTCGGCTGTAATCAGCAGAGCATGGTGGTCTGATACCTTGCTATTGTTTACAACAGGCTCAGCGTTTACGCTGTCAGAGCTTATTTCGGTAAACTCCTTTGCAATGCCTGTAACAGATATAAACGTATCACGCATATCATCTGTGATATACTGGCTGTCTGTTCTTGGATATGTACAAAGCTTTGCTTCATAAAGGGATTGAACATAATCAAGTGTCTGCTGCGCTGTATATCCATAGTATCTGTTTGCTTCACGCTGAAGCGTAGTGAGGTCATACAGCTTCGGGGGATTTGCTGTTTTCTTTTCTGTCTTTACACTTTTTACAGTTGCAGGAGAGCCGTCACACTCTGAAAGAAGTGTTCCTGCTTTGATTTCATCGTCAATTCTTTCCGATGAAGCAAAGTATGGATTATCTACCGTTCCGATTTCAACGGTATAATATTTTTCCTTGACAAAGTTCTTGACCTTATAATCACGGTCAACGAGCATTGCAAGAGTAGGGGTCTGAACTCGACCTATAGTGAGCTTTGTGTCGTAGCGCAAGGTAAATAAACGTGAAGCGTTCATACCTACAAGCCAATCGGCTTTGGCACGACATAAACCTGCTTCATAGAGATTATCGTAATCCTTGCCGTTGCGGAGATTGTCAAAACCGTCTTTAATAGCTACTTCTTCCATAGATGAAACCCAGAGCCTTTTAAATGGCTTTTTGCATTTTGCCACGTTATATACATAACGGAAAATACATTCGCCCTCACGCCCTGCATCTGTTGCACAGATAATTTCATCAACGGTATCGTCGGACATTAACTTTTTGAGTACATCAAACTGCTTTTTGGTTGCCTGTTTTACAACAAACTTAAAACTTTGCGGCATAATCGGGAGCGTGTCAAAACTCCACGTCTTGTATTTTTCGTCGTATGCTTCGGGAGTGGCAAGACCCACTAAATGACCTACGCACCACGATACTATATATCCATTACCTGTAACACATCCATCACCTTTCTTGGTTGCACCAAGAACTTTGGCTATGGTCTGAGCCACAGAGGGCTTTTCTGCAATAACTAATTTATGTGAAGCCATAATATTATCCTTCCTTGAAATATCCTGTTTCTTCCCAAACCTTTTTATCGGGACATATAAAATATTTTGTACTTCCTTCTTTGATGACAGTACCAAATTTGAGGGTATCATATTCAATTCCCAGAACAATAACATCTTCGGGAACGCTCAGAGCTGTTGCAATTTCCTCAATCGGAACATTGCGTCCTGTGAAATGTGGAATATTACACATAATTTTCCTTTCCGAAGAAAAAAGCGGAGCATAAAACTCCGCTTTAACTTCAATTCGCCATTGGCGAATTACATATTATCATCTTCATCGTATGCTTCTTCGGCAGGAGCTTCATCTGCTTCATCTGCTTCGTCAGCTTCTTCGTAGTATTCTTCTTCCTCGTCCTCATCATCTTCTTCATCGAAGCCGACATTTTTCTTCTTACCGGGTCCCACCTTGAAATACCAACCGACACCAATAGCCACGACAGCGCCTATGCCGAGGATTAAGTAGAGTGTGTTGCTATCCTTTTTGGCAGAAGATGCTGTTCCTGTGGAATTATTGCTTGTGCTGTTGTTATTCCTATCTGTACTATTATCGCTGCCTTCTTCATCGGGTACTTCTTCGGTATAATTATAAGAGCCTGTAACGGCATTTGCTTCATTAAGGATTGCCTTTTCCTGTGCGCTCAGATTTTCATCTTCTGTGTTAATCAGAGAAGCAATATCAACAATATCTACAGGATTAAGAAAATATACATTTTCGCCGTTAGCTCCCTTATCAATAACTATATAAAAAACACTTCCGTCACGGGTTACGACGGAATACATAATCTTTTCACCGGAAGTAAACTTCTGAGTTTCAGTTACTTCGCTGCTTTCGTCTGTTTCCTTGTTAATTACATCCTCGCCGATGAGAACGCCTGTACCCTGTGTATCAAGGTTTACACCTTCATCAAGATAGTCTATTACATAATTGTATAAATCATCATCCGCAAGCATACCGTCAGCGTAAGGACTTTCAAGTAATTCTTCTATTGCTTCGTCAAGAGGAGGATTAATAGTTACGTTGTTTAGCAGCGTTACATCATCAACAAGTCCTGCTTCAAGCTGAATTATCATTGTGTTTTTGGCGTTTTTATAGACAATTTCATTATTGATTACAATACCCTCACCAAGAGCAGCAACAAGGTCTGCTTTTGGCATTCCTGTTTTTATCCCGCCGTAATAAAGCACTTCAAAATCATCATAAGTAAAGAAGTCTGAGGAGTGAATTCCAACAACTTTGTATGTATCATATTTATCTGCATCAAGGTCTGCCGGAGAAACAACTCTGTTGTTTTCATCGACAACCTCAATGGAAACCTTTGTGCCGTTGAAAGATAATATATCTTCTTCATCGCTCTGAACACCGAACATACCACTATTGAAATTCAAATGCTCTACATCGATGATTGTGTTACCGGAAGGAAAATGTTTTATACCAGTTGTTGACAATATATCCGACAAGGTAATATCAGATATACTCACCTCAACACCGTTAATTGTAACTGATGAAAGGTCTATTTCATCTAATACATTAGAATCGGTCATAGGTATATACACAGTTCCGAGCGTGGTTGTAGTTGTTGCCGTTTCAACGGGTGGTGTTGTAGTGGTTGTGTTTTCAGTAATAACAGACGTTGTTGTAACCTCTGTTACTTCTGTTGCGCTTGTTTCAGCGAGAGCTGCGCTTGCGGTAATGCCAAAGGAAGTGGCAAATACCGCTGTTGCAATAATAGCAGCACTTTTCTTTATAAAATTACGCATTGATAGCAATCTCCTTGTCTGTAGTTTTATTAACGCCTATGTATTCATTAATGATTACCGCAAGGTCAGTTGCGGAAATCTTGTTTTCTTTCAGCAGAGCAAGCATTTCAGAATGTTCTTCAGCTTGCTGTTCTGCTTTCAGTTTTGCTTTTTTTGCCTTATAAAAGGCAATTTTATCATCACAGTTTTTTATCTGCTCTGAATAATTCGTGTTTTTTGCCATATTGACCTCCTTAATGAATTCTTGATTGCACCACATAAAATGGATTAATGTATGCCTTAGCTTCTGTGTCATACGTTGTTAACCTCAAGGAAGCTTGCACATCGCCCCAATTTTCAATGAAAAACGGTTCATTATAAAACAGGTGCGTGCCTTCCTCTACTTTGTCTCCGACTTCCAAGCTTGTCATTCCACTAATCTGAGGTGAAGTTTCAGCTACAGCAGTCCTTGCTACCCCTTCATATCGTACGCTTAAATTTTCTTCTTCATAATTTATGGTTATACTGGTATCTGTCTTTTCTGTGATTACGCCGTAACCACCTGCTACTATTTCTATAGTTTCCTCGACCCAAGGGAGGGTAAGATATGTATCTACAGGACCGAGCTGAAGAAATCTGTAATCTTCAAGCGCATTGGGGTCTCGTTGTTCTTCTGGAATAAGCGTATTTATATCTTTAAATTCCGCAATTTCTCCAAAAAAACTAACTTCATCATCCTCAGACCAATCCATCGGCTCACCCGTTGAAGGATAGTATACAGGATAACTTATTACTTGTGTCAGTCCCAATGATTCTAAAAGCATTTCATAATGTTTTTGCCCCTCAGAAATACCATTGCTGTCTTTTTCACCTATATTCTTGACTTGGTCTAAGATATATTCCTCAATAGTATAAGGGTCGTCACCGTTTTTAGGCTGAAATCTGTAGTAAATTATCTTTTTAGTTACTTCCTCATAATGTTCTTCTTCTTCGGATGAATGTGAATGTTTACCGTCTTTAATTACACAAGATTCGCTGGTGTGCACATCAATAAGCTGTTTTGAATTGTGATAGTTTGAAAAATAAGGAGTAATTTCCTTAAATTCATAATATTTTTCAAAAAAGTCTCCGAATTCAGCTTCGATTGATGGCCACTCTTCATCTTTGTACTTTACCGTGTAATATGCGTAAATATACCTCATATCACAAGTCGGTACTATTGTATTGGGTGAGCCTAAATTCTTGATGACTTCGTAAACATTACCGGGTGGGCAAGTGCCGTTTGCAACAGCAGCAGCATGATTACCTGCGGCGGCTGCTAATGATTCAGCAGCATTAGGGCAATTGGAAGTAAACGTAGGAAAACAAGCCGTTAAAATAAGTTCCCATTCCGCAGTGTCCTCAGTATTTACCTCGTTGACTTTGTTATTAAATTCCTGCTGCCATTCCCAAACAAGATTTTGGAATTCGGTGTTCATTTCAATGAGTGTAGCTCTGTCTGTTGTATAGGAAGCCACGCCAATGACAGCACCCGTATCCGTATTACCGCCAAGAAGTAAAATAGGTAACATCATTATAAGCAACATAATAACAACGCCACCGCCAACTCCAATTAAAGCAGGAAGCATTTTCTTTTTTACAAGCTCCTTTACTTTTGTTGCGGCTTTTTCCTTGAGCTTTTTTGCTTTCTGCTTCAAATTTTCCTTAAACTGCTTAGCATTACGATTTTTGGCAGCGGCTTTTTTCATTGCCTTCTTGTCTTTCTTTTTAAGTTTTGGTTGTTCTGGCTTGCTTTTTTCGATTTGGAGTTCGTTATGCGCTTTTTCCATTTTCATTTGCGCCTTTGACATTTTCCTATCGAATTTCAGTTTGCTTTGCATAGTGCGCTTCTGATTGGCTTTGCTAAGCTCAGACATACCGAATTGTAGACCTTTACCTAAAGCCTGTGTACCTACATCATCGGAGTTAGCGAGTTCCGCTGTTGCCTTGTTACCAAGCGCACCAAGACCCATTTTTGAAGCAGACACAAAGAAATCGTCCGGTTTTTTAGGCTTCTGTACTTTTTTTCGGGATTTGTCAATAACACGATGATATTTAGTCTGAGTTCTGCCTGTAGCGGTATTAAAAACCTTTTCCTTGACGATTTTTGTGTGGTACACCTGTTTTGCAGCTTTGAATTCTTTCGCAGCAAGAACATCCGCTTTTGAAGCTTTTTGGAAAGACTTCATTTGTGGCTTTTCAAGATAATTGCCTTTTTGAGCATTATCAAAGACCTTTTTCCAAGCTTTCTTTTTTTCTGCACGAGTAAATTTTAAATCAAGCCCATTTTCTTTTGCACTTTTTCTAAGCTCCTTGTAAACGTGCTTTTCTTTTGCCATAGCAGACTTCATCTCAAGCTTTTCAACTTTCGCCTTCATAAGCTCAGTTTTCTGCTCAAGCTTCAAACCTTTTTGCGCAATCATATACTGTCGTCTGTTTGACGACCATTTATGTACCATTTGCGCTGTAGATATAGTTGCATTTGCAGCTCCCATAGTAGCCTTAAGACCTGTATTTTCCTGTGCAGCCTTATATATTTGATTTGAAACCTGCATTTTTAACGCATTTGTAGCTGCCATTGCTACAGGCTGTGCGGTATGCTTAAATGAATCTCCTGCTTTGATTACAGCACTTTCAGCGGCGAGAAGTGTTCTTTTGGTGTATGGAACAGCATCTTGTAATACCGAAGGCAGAGCTTTGTTGTGCAAGGAAATAGTTCTTCTTCCTGCATTGGCATTTATTGCACCGTTAGCAAGTGGAACACATTTATCCTTTTGAATAACAGGTACAACAAACCCTATGTTCTCGGTTTTGATATGTGCGTCCAATTTATGAAGCATTCCTCTGGGCTTGTTCTTTTCGTGTTGGCTTTTCGTAGTAACGGTTGAGTCAAGCCGAAAATGTGCTTTGCTTTCGCCTGTCATTTTATCATTGTCACTATATAAAACAACAGTATAAGATTTTAACGGCTTATCCTGCTTATCATTCAGAGCTTGAGATTTCATTTCCAGTTTGGAAACGGAAGCTTTATAGCGGTCAGACTTCTGTTCCCACTTGTCAAGTTTGTTTTGTAATTTTGTGTTGCTGTCCACTCCGTTCACCTCACTTTCAAAACAAACCGTTAATTCTGTTCTTCGAGTTTTGTTGTCATTACGCTATACAGTTTTGTATCCTTGGGGAAACGGTCAACAAATGGAAGAATTGTATCACCGAAGAATAATAAGCCTGCGCCTTGACCAGAACTCGTCACATAACTCAACTGATGTTCGGAAATGCCGAGCTTCTGCGCAAGGATTTCTCTATCACCTGCGGCTTGGCTTAACATATAGATAAAGTCTGAGTTATCGAAAATATTTTCGATTTCTTTTGAAGCCAGTAAATCCTTAACGTTCTGTGTTAATCCTGTCGGAATACCACCCCACTTACGGAAACGCTTCCAGATTTCAACTGAGTAAGAAGCTGTCTGTTCTTCTTTGAGAAGTAAGTGGAACTCGTCAATATAATAGCGTGTTGATTTGCGTTCAGCTCTGTTAATAGTTACTCTGTTCCATACTTGGTCTTGAACAATCAGCATTGCAAGCTTACGCAGGTTTTTACCAACTTCTTTAATGTCGAAGCATACAAGACGATTGGTAATATCAACATTTGTACGATGATTGAACAGATTTAATGAGCCTGTTACATATAACTCCAAAGAGTTTGCAACGTGTTGTGCATCGGGGGAATCAACCTTACGGAGAGCATTATAGAAATCTTCCAGTATAGGCATATTTTCGGGAACAGGATTTTTAAAATATTCGTCATAAACACTCTTAACACAACGGTCAATGACAGAGCGTTCGGTTGCGGATAAGCCATACTTACCACCAACAATAAGTTCACACAACGACAATAGAAAATCTGATTTCAGAGTAACAGGGTCATCGTCATCGGAATATTCCGTACTAATATCCATAGGATTTATGTATTGTGTCGAATTTGGCGATATTTTTACAAGCTGTCCGTGAAGAGCATTAACAACGGGATAATATTCACCTTCGGGGTCACAAATGATAATATCGTCATTTGTTGATAAGAAAGCGTTGGAGAATTCACGTTTTGCTGCAAAGGATTTACCAGAGCCGGGAGTACCGAGAATAAGTCCATTAGGGTTTTTAAGCTGTTTTCTGTCAGCCATAATAAGGTTGTCAGATAAAGCATTCAAACCATAGTAAAGCGCATCACCTTCGGGATTAAATAATTCCTGTGTGGTAAATGGAATAAATACCGCTGCTGCGGAAGTAGTAAGATTTCGGGTATTATCAATTCCGTTGTAACCAAGCGGAATTGCCGACATAAGGGCGTATTCCTGTTGCCAATCAAGAGGGATAATCTTGCAGTTATGCTTCTGCGTAATATTCTTTATCTGATTGGAAAGCAGTTCAAGCTTCTTCGTTGATTTTGCAAAACAGGTAATAGTAATGGTTGTTACAAAGAAACGCTCATTTCTGCTCTGTAAATCAGCTAAAATACGCTTAATTTCTTCCGAGTATGTAACGAGGTCGGGAGGAAGAATATCAATATCATATCCTGCTCTGGCTGCTTTTTTCTGCTCGTCAATTTTCATAGCTTCAACTGCTGTATTTTTCACCTTAACATATTTTATCGCAGACTGCTGGTCCCAAGAGTGAAGGTGAATATTTACAAAGATGTTTTCATCAATGTTCAGATAGTCTGTAAGCATTCTGTCAGATATTTCAGTAGAAAGCAGTTCAACATAATCTGTTCTTCCGAAAATGTTACCCATCTGAAAAACATTCTTTTTAGCAAAGTTGAAAGAAGTCGGAGCAATGGCATCCTTTGTAGAAATCCCTGCTGTTGCTCTCATTTTCCAATCAAATGTAAATTTATCATTTGTATCAGGATTAAAAGCACGATGCAAAATTTCAAGACGTTCAATGCCGTCAAGTCCGTATGACATAACTCCCATACGCTTGAAGTTGCTTATAATTTCACTTTCAAGATGATGAAGCTTGCTTCTTGCTATTGACAGAGATTTTTCTGTTACACCAAAGGTGAGATATTTCAGACGAACAAGACCGTTATTGCCTTTTTCAAGCTGAGTTTTCAGCATATCAACAAACTCACGACGAATATCATTGAAATCGTCATCTTGTTCTGTTATATGAATATATTTTTTATAACGGTCAGCATCGTCAGCCACATTCATATATGTAAACTGAATATTCAGACTGTCATCAAAGTAATTGTGAAGATTGCAAAACTCTTGGAAGATAGACATTTTATCTTCGTTCTGAGCAAGCTGATAGTTAATATCGTGAAAACAGATTGTCTTGGTATAGTAGTCCTCAGTGACTTTACATACACCATCCTTATACATCTCAATGTAAGGAATGGTTTTTTGCGCTGAGTTTACACTTTTGTGTTTTTTCTCAATCGCCTGTATTTTTTTCTTAGTAGCCTTTATTTCAGCGTTGGAAAGCTCTTTATTTGCGTTTTTGCTTTTTTGTCTTTCCTGCGCCTTCAATGGCTTCGATGAACTTGTCTTTGACACCTTTTTTGTAGCCAATTCTCTTTACCTCTCTTTCAAGATATGCTTGTTCTTCCATAGCAACATATATATTTTCCGTTTTATACGGTCGGACTTTTGGGCGTATAAGATTTGCTTTAATCCATAACACAATAATTTTGTCACAAGTTAAACCGTTTTTTGAATACATACCTACAAATCCGAACGGCATTATACATAGCATCAAAGCTGTAACAGCAGCTGATACATTATGTTCAAGTAAAAGGAAAAAAGGAACAAGTCCTACTCCTGCGCCTAAACCAAAATATAAAACCTGTCGTTTTGGAAGTCCGAATAAAAATTTCTCCTTAACTTTGTTAAGGTCACGGGGAATTTGAACGTAAGGCAATTATAAAACTCCTTTCTATTCGCCAATGGCGAATTATCAATGTGCTCCGACGAGTGTTTTAGCAAGACTCTGTGATTTAAACATAAGAAGCAGCATACATACTCCGAATGCAACAATCTGGAACATCTGAGGGACTATAACTGAAAATGTAGCGTTTTCGCCGATGTTGCCTGCAAGTGATACAACTAATGCCTTAAAGAGTCCAATACAAAGTAATATAAAGAAAGCCTGTAATATGAATGAAAATATTATTTTCAAATAATTTTTACCACTTTCGCCAAATTCACGGTTTGTAATAGTAGCCATAGGTATCGGAGCAACGGCAATGTGTAAATATATCTCGCACATACGGCTGATTACAATAACGTAAATACACACATACACTACAAGGCAGATTATCATAATCAAAAAACTTGGAATAAGCATACCCAAAAGATTTGCTATACCAAAACCTTTGATACCTTCATAAAAATTCGATACAGTATCTGCCCAAGTGCCAGAGCCTGTAGATACTAACGTGCTTGCAACTTTGTAATTAAGATTTGTCGTCAGCGTTGTACCCATATCAAAGAATGCGTTAACAATCGTTGATGAATTGGATAAGAAATATACACCTACCGCAGTTTTAAATAACCATCTTATAAAAATGGAAGTATCAAAATCGTGGAAGTTATTTTTATCTATGACCATTGTAATGAATTCATATATTACTATATATGTAAAGATTATAGTACCGATAGGTAAAATTACTGTATCTGCAACACCGTCAACTAAACGCCATAATCTTGAACCTATTCCACCGTCACCGCCATAATTTACAGGAGTATAAGCTAATTCAGTAGTGGCGTACGACATACCACCATCTAACAAACCAAAGGCACAGGACATAAACAATTGTACCATAGAAAATAGCAATGTTCGGATAGACTCGTATAAGCCGTCCAGAGGCCAACCCCAAGGTGTTTCGCCATCTGTGACTTTACCGAGCAACGAATCCTCTGCAAAAGCTGTTATGCTGCATATTGAAACCATCACTACAACGGTAAAGAAAATAACCATACATTTCCGTAAAATTCTTTTACGTCTGGATTTCTTTTCTAATAACAAAGAAATTATCCTCCTTTCAACAAGTTATCGGGCAAAGAATTTACTTTGCCCGATAATGTTTGTAGATGATTATTATGCGCCTGAAAACATTGTACTTAACTGAGGAACAAGTGTGAAACCGATAAGGGCAATACCTACACCAGCCATAAGCTGCTTCATACCCTGCGATTTAGCGCCCGGGTTATCGTTACCGTAACCTTCAAGAAGGTTAATTACACCCCATACTGCTACACCACCGCCGATAAGAACAACAACTGTTTTTAATGTATCAATCGCACCGGTAAAGAATGAGTAATCACCGCCTGCTGTATCAGCAAAAGCAGTTACAGCACACATTGATACCATAAAAGCTGCGGTTAATACAGATGTAAGAATCTTCTTAGCTTTGAGAGCTTTTCTGCTCTGGGGCTTTGCTTCAACTGTTGTTGTCATAGCCTTAATTGCGAGGGAATTTGCTCCCTCATTGATTTTCTTAAATAAAGACATTTGATTTTCCTCCTATACTGCCGTGCCGTCATATTCGCCTATGACTTTTACACGGTCTGTAGATTTAATTGTCAGACGAGTTGACATATATTTTTCAATGTCAAACTCATTTTCCTTGTGTTCATCCGACAACAATTCATAATATTTATGCTTTGTTATATCGAATTTGTTAGAGAAGAACGGGCGAACGCCACGCACCTGTAAGATACATTTGCCGCCGTCCATAACGCCGATTTCGTCCTGTGACATAAGTTCTTTACCGACCTTCTGGTAATTCATAGAGAATGATTGTGATTGACCTCGGCTTTCGCCTGTGTTGTAAAGGTCAATCGTTTCCTTACCGAGCATTTCCGAAATTTCTTTCAGAGTGCCTTTCTCCTTACCGCCGAGGAACAGGGTAGTGTCACAGTTACCAACGATTGTATCTGCATTATCCTTATAGATTTTTTTGAGCTGTGATTGAGCCTGCAAAATGATTGAAGCGGAAATTTCTCTTGAACGGATTGTAGCAATCAGCTTATCAAAGTTCGGAATTTCGCCTATATTAGCAAACTCATCAAGAATACATCTTACGTGGACGGGTAAACGTCCTCCGTGTTCATCGTCAGCTTTATCACACAGTAAGTTAAATAACTGTGAATACATAATAGCTGCGACGAAATTAAAGGTTGTATCCGTGTCCGAGATAATAACAAATAACGCCGTTTTTCTTTCTCCGATTTGGTCAAGCTCCAGTTCATCGTAAGACATCATTTCACGAAGCTCTTGAATATCAAAAGGAGCTAACCTTGCACCACAGGAAATAAGAATGGATTTTGCTGTCTTACCTGCGGCAAGCTTGTATTTTTTGTATTGCCTTACGGCAAAATGGTCAGGCTTCTTGGATTCCAATCGCTCAAAGAGAATATCAACAGGGTTTTTGAATTCTTCGTCATCTTCTCTTGCTTCACTGGCATCAATCATAGCAATAAGCGTGTTGAAGTTCTGTTCTTCCTTTGGAGCTTCATAGAATATGTAGCCGATATAGGCTGTATAGAGAAGCCTTTCTGCTTTAACCCAGAAATCTTCGCCCGATTTTTCGCCTTCGCCCTTTGTATTGGATATAATCGTATTAACGAGCTTTAAAATATCCTTTTCTGAACGGATATAAGCGAACGGGTTATAGTGCATAGATTTTTTAAAGTTGATAAGGTTAAGCGATTTAATCGCATATTTACCTTTTTTGTGTAACAACTTGCCAACTTCAAGCAAAATTGTTCCTTTAGGGTCAGTAACAACGTAACTGCTGTGCATTTGCATAAGATTGGGTTTTACGAAAAACCTTGTCTTACCAGAGCCAGAGCCGCCTATGACAAGAATGTTCTTGTTTCTTGCATACTTTGCGCCTGCTTTCGGGCGGCTCTCCATTGTCAAGCCTTCCGTAGCAGTAAGCAGTATGTTTTTTTCAAAAACTTCGTCCATATAAGGCTCAATGTCCTTTGCCGTTCCCCAACGTGCCGAGCCGTATTCATTGCCTTGTCTGAATTTCTTAGCGTTTTTTCGCTTCTCATTCTGAACAAACCAGAATAGTAATGCTGTAGCAGCACCTACTACTAAGTCGATAGGGTGGAAACTCGGCAGCGGATTTGCAAATACAGCCGAAAAGTCCTCAAACAAAGAGAAGAATTTACTGCTGAAATCGCTTCCCTCTGCAACTCTGGTAGCAGCCGATACTTTATTAAGCACATAAAAGATAGCAAAGTACGGAATATTTAGTAGAATATGCTTTTTAAAATCAAACTTAAATTTCTTTTTAATGTTCCACACCCCTATCCTTTACACGGCTGCGGTCACGCTGTTGGTTACGCTGCTGTGCTTGTTCCTGCACAATGGTCTTGATTTCCTTAACGATGGACGGTTTATCTCTGTCGGCTGTATGCTTACTTGCATAATCTCTGAACGCTTTATAGACTTGTTCCGTGTCCTTACCTTTGAAGAATACAACATACTTAGGCGGGTCTTCATTTGGAACTTTCTTTAAAGCGTAGTCAATCCCGAATTTTCGGGCTGAACTTTCAAAAGATTTGATGTTCTTGTCTGAGACTTCGATATTCTGTAAAGACGAGCCATCCTTGATAAGACTATCAAGTGATTGCTTTCCGTGCTTTGCGGCAGATTTTGCCGAAGCAAGGGTAGCATTTATAGCTTCTGTCAGAACACTTGAAGTCATCTTAGCAGCCTTGACAACAATAGCCACAACATCGTCTTGGACTTCTTTTGGCATTTTATTTCACCTCCGTTTTTTGTTCGCCATTGGCGAATTATTCTAAGGCGGTATCGCCTGTTGAATATGCTGTATCATACGGAACAACATTGACATTGCTTTCAGCTCCTTTCCGATTCGCCACCGGCGAATTTATTTGTAAACAGAAAAAAGCCACTATTTCATTTTGAAAATAGCGGCTTAATTACATTCTTCAATTTTTTCACGGAAAATTCGATGATATTTATACATTTTAAACCTTCTTTCTTATAAATTTATAGGTGTGAAAACAGGGACACCGTACCCACCTATGTGGACACCGTACCCACCTATAATGGACACCGCACCCACCTATAATGGACACCGTACCCACCTATAATGGACACCGTACCCACCTATAATGGACACCGTACCCACCTATA
>CAYLPQ010000010.1:46380-53144 GCA_964385605.1 uncultured Oscillospiraceae bacterium
ACCCACCTATAATGGACACCGTACCCACCTATAATGGACACCGTACCCACCTATACATAAAAAAATCCGCTATTTAAAGCGGTTTTTCAGAGTCTGTAAACAAGGGAGTAAACAAGAAAGTAAACAAGTGTGTAAACAAGCTTACAAACAAGGACATTTTTTGTTAGTTTGCTTGCTCAAAAAACACACATTTTTATAGTGGACAGGACACCCACCTTTAATTTTTCTTGCTTTCAAGTATAGACTGAAAATATGTAAAACGATTATGAATTTCAGTAACCGTTGCACGATAATTCAATATGTGGTATTTTCGCATTAAAAGATTGTATTCTGCAAGCTCTTTACCGTAGTACAGCAATTCAGTTTTATAACTGCTGTCTGTATCACGGATTTGCAACAGAATATCCGAAATAATACGCATTTGCTGTTCATTAAACTCAAAATTACAGGCATCTGCAAGAAATTCCAACCGTTTATCACTATAAAAAATAGAATTATCCTCATCATCTGCTTCGTCAGCTTCTTCGTATGTTGATACAATTTTTTCTGATAAAATTGATACATTATCCTTTTCAAGAATGAAATGTATTTTATCAGCTTTTTTCCCTTTCTTTTCAACGGTATAGGAAAATAAAATATCAGTAGTTTTGTTGACTTCATTTATTGCTCGTTCCAAAATTTCATATTTGAAGAATTTAAAAGTCGTATAATACTGGGATGTGCATTTTAATATATCCTCACGAAGCTCTTGAATGTCAACACTCCATTCTTTACGAAATCTATTATCAAGGAGATAATAGTATAAGAATATTGAATATTTACTTGTAAGCGGAAGAATATTTTTTAACTGATATCTGATATAACCAACATTTTCAAGATTAAAAAACAGTTTCTTGGCTTCTCGGGAACAGGATATGTCTATCCACCATTGAGATGTTTTTTCATCTTGATAACAACGACTTTCAACAAACAAAACATATTTGTGCCAACCTTTGCCTTCAGGAACAGTGACAGTTTTACCCATTAAAGAATCAACATATTTTGCTAAACGTTCTGTACGCATACGCTCAATTCCCATTAAGTCCTCAAATTCTTCCTTTGAAAAACTTACTGTGCAGCATTCCTCGTTCCTTGCATTTATTCTGCTTAGGTATGTATCTAATACTTTAAGTTCTCCAATACCGAAGGGAACAGGCTTCATTAATAGGAGAGGACGAGATTTTTCTACGATATTTTCGTCTCGCAATCCGTTTTTAAGAATGTTTCCTTCAAAGTTGCTTTCGGACATTTGCTTTCTCTCCTTTCGTTTTCTTTTTCAGTAATATATTCTATCGCTTTATCCACATAAGTGAAGTTTATTCTGTTTGTGTTTTTTACGCAAGCAACAAAAGCATCGCTTATTGTTTCAATCGGAACTTCATCATCACACCATTTTTTTATATAATTCAATGTTTTTTCTGAAAATGGTTTTCTGAGATTGTAAGTATGACGTATTAAATTTTCAAGTGTGAGTGCATCCAAATACATAATTATTCCTTTCTATTCGCCATTGGCAAATTATTGTGTTTAATTGTAATTTGCTTCTTTCAGTTATGTGCAAATTTGCAGAGGTCTGAAACTTGATGATTTGGGAAAACGCCTAAGACTTTCAGTTATGTGTAAATTCGTAGAGGTCTGAAACCTACCATCTTGTGTCATAGGCTCCCACTTTCAGTTATGTGTAAATTCGTAGAGGTCTGAAACCTCAAAACACATAACTACACATAACGTCCGTGCGGATTTCAATGCACGGAGCTTATACCTTCCCGAGAGTAAAGCCAACGTCACAAGTGACGGTTTACGGCTACTATCTCGGTCTGAGGGTGCAAAGTCACCCCTTTTCGCCATTGGCGAATTAATCATAGTAAACTGCTTCAAAGCAGTTTTTCATTTCTTTATCAAGTGAAGCAGGGGATACAATTAACTTGTTGGAGTGTTTTTTCGATGAATATATCCAGAAGTCTATTTGTCTGAATTCGTTTTGACTTGGATTTTCTCTGTTGTATTCCAATCCAAAAAATACAAATACCCAAAAGTCTTTATCTCGCAAAGGTATTTCAAAGATAAAGAATTCATCAAGAGGAAAGTTATCTATAACTGCTCGGCGGCATATCTTAAAAATCATTTGCCGTTCTTTCTTGCTTCGATATTCACACGTCCAATCCCTCATAGATTGAAAGAGTATCTGAGCTTTAATATCAACAGCATGTTTTTTCTTTTGGCGTTTATTCATTTCAACCTCCTTATTCGCCATTGGCGAATTATTTTGATTTTGGTTGGGATAGCGGGATTTGAACCCACGGATGACGGAGTCAAAGTCCGTTGCCTTACCGCTTGGCTATATCCCAATAGTCATAAAAAAAGACATTAGTTTCCTAATGCCTTAATTGTTTATTAAATTGTTACAAAAGCGATTGCTTAACCTGTTCGGTTTTTGTTGTTATTTGATGATTTTGATTTTATCCCTATCAAGTTTAAACAAATGTTTAATATCCATAGGGATAATTTTTTGCGGCTTGGATTTTTTGCTATGCGGAAATGTCCGAGCCTTCTGTCTGATTTAAATTGATAGTACCTACACCTTTGTAGTAGATGTCAATTTTCTGTGTATGATGCTTTTTGTTTTTTTCGTGAACAACTATTTTATCCACGAATTCACCGAGTATTGCAGGAGTAAGCTCCGTAATCTCGGTGTATTTTTTTACTACACGCAAAAATCCATCAATATTACTTTGCTGTTCGGAAAGCTTTGCAAGTTTGGCTGCTTGAGCAGCTACCGTCTTTTGCAACTCTGTCTGTTCAGATACATATATTGACGAAAGTTTGTTAAATACATCAAGTGTAATTTTCCCTGTAACATTGTCCTCGTATAATCTTGCTATAATCGTATCAAGCTCCTGCAAACGCTTTTTAGCTAAGGTCATATCTTTGTTCAGATATTTCTTATGTTGTTCAGCTTCATTCTGAGAGCCGTTCTGCAAAATGTTGATGAAATCTTTTTCATACATTTTTGCAAAAGCAGTTATTTCTTGCAGTTCACTTAGTATGAGTTCTCTTATAATTGATTCTTTGATTCTGTGTGAAGTGCAGGGCTTTTTTTGTTTCCTGTAATTTGAACAATTATAGTTATCAGAATCTCTGTTTGCAGAATGACGAGTCAAATACATTTTGGCACCACAATCGGCACAGAAAATATATCCCGAAAACAATGCAAGCTCGCCGATATTAGGGCGGCGGCGCTTTCCGTTTCTTAACTTCCGCACCGTTTCCCAAGTGTCAATGTCAATGATAGGTTCGTGAGCATTTTCAAAAGTAATGCAATCTTCAATACTGTTGCGAATACGCTTCTTGTTTTTGAAAGAAGGTGCATAGGTTTTAAAGTTGACAATCGTTCCGATATAAGCGTAATTATCAAGTATGCCGACGATAGTTGTAGAGTTCCAATCATAACATTTATCAGCGGAAACATCTGGCACGTTATAGAGTCCTGCTTGCTTCTTATATGCTTTCGGAATTAACACCTTATTATCACGAAGATTTCTTCCAATTTCGTTTATGGTTTTTCCACCTGCAAAATCAGCAAATATGCTGCGAACAATATCTGCGGCATAAGGGTCAATGATAAAACTTCCTTTATTGTTTTTTCTCATATATCCATACGGAGCAATGGGACAAAGACTTACACCAGACATACCTTTTGCTTTGAAAACTGCTTTGATTTTTTTGCTTGTATCTTTCGCATACCATTCGTTTATGATATTGCGAAAAGGAGTAAATTCATTATCACCCTTAGAACTATCAACTCCATCATTAACTGCAATGAAACGGACGAACTTTTCCGGAAAGAAAATTTCTGTGTACATACCTACTTGCAGATACTCACGACCAAATCTACTCATATCTTTTACAATCACGGTCTTAACAGTTCCGTCCTCTACATCGTTTATCATACGTTTGAAATCCGGACGTTCAAAATTTGTTCCTGTAAAACCGTCATCAATGTAAAATTGAGGATTGGGAAAATGATGAGTTTGGGCATACTGCATTAACATAGATTTCTGATGAACTATGCTGTTGCTGTCACCTTGTAAATCATCATCACGGCTTAGTCTGCAATAAAGGGCTGTAATTTCCTGTGAGTTTAATGTGCTGTTGTTCATATTTCCTCCTCCCGACAGCCATTAAACAATCGACAATTTGTAACATAATAATTATATCACATCCTGCCGAAAATGTCCACTCGGAAATATGCACTTTATTTCTTTTTGGCTGCCTCATTTTTCATAAGTCTTGTAAGCTTTTGTTTGACGGCAGCGTTTGTAAATTCTGTGCAATAAGAAGAAACAATGTAAGTAGTCGAGCCTATTTTGCGCTCGACTTTCTTTTTGGGCTTTTTCATAAATTCCTCCAAGAAATAAAATATAAAAACAACACGGACGGCGTAGGCAGTACGCACCACAAGTGTTTCAACTTCAAGCCATTCCTATGGACAAGCTGTTACGGTTTTCACGTCTGAACAGGAGTATCATTATACCCGAAGCATAGCTTCTGTTCCGAATATTTTTCGCTCGTTCCTTGCTTTCACTCTTATGCTGCTCATAGAGTCCGTGAGGTTTATTATGCCGAAGCATAACAGGAAGTTGTGGCGTATTCAGACATAGACAAAACTACGTTCGGAAAGTTCCGTGTTGGGCTATTCAGTTTTCAAGGTGCTAAACGGACAAAAATGTGCCCTCATCTATTAACCGAAAAATCGAAAATTTTTATCACTATTTTCTGCACTAAAATTCAAGTTTGTATGATTGCACAATTTTGTTGGTGATTTCTAATCACTTTGACTAAGAATTGTGCGGAGCTTTTCAAGAATTTTCTTTCGTAATCTCCAACACTTGATGTAAGAGCTGTGCCGCATTTCGGCAAGCTCCCCGAGAGTATAACCCTCAAAGAAATGCAGATTGATGAAATCAAATTCGTCGCTGCTCAGAGAATACAAAGCATTCCAGAGCTTTTTCATCTTTTCAGAATGTTCGTAGCTTTCTTCAACAGAAATCTGTGAAGCAAGCTCACGTTTCATTCCGTCGATACTCACGTCACGATGAGCAATCGACTTTTCAATCTGATACCTTTCACGACGTTTGGACTTGCGATAAGCTTCGTACACCTCCTCACTCACATAAATTTTTCGGCTTCCAATTCGTATGTACTTCATTGGTCAGCACCTCCTGTAAGATTTTTTCAGGAGCGTTAGCTCCCTTAATCATCTTACAGGACTTATCTGTGTAAGGAGTTAAGGACTTATCATTATCATCCCAACTATGAAGAAAATTCGGAACAAAAAATATCCGAATGTAAAATATTGACAATTTGTGACTATTTTGTTATAATATTTTACAATGTTAATTATATACCATATTTTTCCAGTTGTCAAGAAGATTGACAACATTTGTCGGGGAAACGGTAATAAACGGCACGAAATACAGAACGGGTTGGGCTTCTACGGTATAGTGCGTATCTCTAATGAAAAAAATCCCTCTGTTTTCGGTTAAGAAATAGAGGGATTTTTTTTGCTATCGCAAAATTGGTTTTCGGCAAAAATGAAAAAAGCCGAAAATCAATAAAGAAAAACAGCAAGCAACGATAGTGTCCGGACACTATCACGTTTTCGCCCTTTTTCCTGTTCTGCGGAACAGGGTCGAAAACTGCTTGTTGGTGAAGTATCCCCAAACCCCTCGAAACGCTCAGAAGCGTTATACAACTCTTTGCCGAACTCGGCAAAGGAAAGGAGATAATCCGAATGTCCAATCTTTCTAAAAAAAGAAAGCGAACTGAAAAGATTGAATTCTATGTTTACCCCGAAGAAAAGCTCTTGATTGAGAAAAAAATGGAGCTTAGTAAACATCCGAATATGTCGTCTTATCTCAGACAGGCGGCTTGCTACAACAAGGTTGTAGTTCACAATTATGACTTTGGCGATTTCAAGAAAATCGGCAAAGAACTTAACTCTATCGGTGTGAATATAAATCAACTTGTAGCAAGAGTAAATTCTACTGATAATGTCTATCAAGAGGATTTGAATTACCTTAAAGAAATGGTGCAAAAAATATGGCATACACTTCAATCCATCCTATCGAATCTACCTTAAATTTTGCGATTTCGTACATAACAAAACCACATAAAACTGAAGAACAAAAATACGTTGACAGCTACGGCTGCACACCTATTATTGCAGTACAGGAATTTGAACGAACAAAAAAAGATACTCACTATAAAGGCGGTATCCTTGCATATCATTTGATACAATCGTTTGCACCGGGCGAAGCTACCCCGGAACAGGCTCACGAAATCGGAATAAAAATGATTGATGAGCTTTTAAAAGGACAGTACGAATATGTTATATCCACTCACGTTGATAAGGAACATACCCATAACCACATAATAATAAATTCTGTAAACTTTGAAACACAAAAAGCATTCAGCACCGAACACGATACTTTTCGCAATCCTGCGTGGCAGCAAATACGAAATATCAGCGACGAGCTGTGCAAAGAATACGGTTTATCTGTAATCAGTAACCCAGAGCGAGGTAAGGGCAAGAGCCATTACGAATGGGAACAGAACAAGGCAGGCAACAGTTGGAAAAATAAACTCAAAATTTCTATTGATGAGTGCATAAAAACTGCAACAAGTTTTGATGATTTCCTTGAAAAAATGAAAGCACTTGATTA
>CAYLPQ010000011.1:0-51412 GCA_964385605.1 uncultured Oscillospiraceae bacterium
CAGGGAGGAACGTTAGCGATATCACCGGACTGACCGAATGTACCGTTAAGAGAGTTCTGCATAATTGTCATGGGATGGAGCTTAACGATCTGTGCGGGCTGATTGAGCCATTCTTCGATGTCACCGCTTCCGATGAATTCGGGGATAGGATCAACGAATGCCATATGACCTGCCCAACCGGGAGATGTAGATGCAATATCAGCACCTGTACCCTCGGTGATGTCGTCAATAATCTTGGAGTAATCCTTGATATTTGCGTTTGTGGGGAAATGAACGTTTTCCATAGGCATACGGAGCTTTTCATCAATCTGACCGTAGAGATACTTGATCATAGAATGCGCAAAGCCTGCTTCGTATGTAATAGGAGCGATATTGCCGTTTTCGTCTGCCCATTCATCCTCTGCTACAAGGTGAACCTTGCTACAGTCGATACCGAAATAGTTGATGAGCTGTGCAAGAGGAATATAAGTATCGGGCTCGGGGTTACCGAGGATCATTGTAAAGCTCTTGCCTGCTTCAGAAGCAGCTCTGAGTCGCTCAAAAAGTGTTGCGATGAGAACGGGATGGGGGTTCATCATAACCTTCACGTTGAATTCGGGATGCCACCAGTCTTCTCTCTTTTCGAGATCCTTGCCGCTGAGGCTGCGAACGTAATCGCAAACCTTCTTGTCCTTAAAAGGAACAAACTCATGAGGCTGGAAATCAAATTTTGTTGCGGGATCGGTAATGAAATTGCTCATTGTTTTTTCTCCTTTAATTTGTTTTAATTTATCTGCTCGCCACCGAGAATGACGTGCTTTACGTCAAATTGGTGGTCGACCAATACGAGATCGGCGCGCTTACCCTTTGCGATTACACCTCTGTCGCAAAGAGAAAGCAATCTGGCGGGATTGGTGGATGCGTACTTGAATACGTCGCATACTGAACCGCCTGTGTGTACCATCATATTATGGCATGCTACGTCAAGGGTGAGCTTACTTCCTGCAATGTCACCGCCCCAGTCGAAGTTGATGTCGTGAGCTTCTTCAAGACCGGGAATCGGAGGGCCGTCTGCAACGAATGCATCGGCAATCAGGATGATTTTGTCCTGCCCCTTGATTTTCTTAATAAGTCTGATGTTATAGGGGTGAACGTGAACACCCATAGAGTCGCAGATAATCTCTGCGTAAATATCTGAATTGTAATTAACTGTTTCATCAACGCATACACCGCGCACCTCGGGATAATTCTCAAGAGTGCCTGTTGCGTTTGTGTGATGTGTGCCAAGCTTAAGTCCGTAGGGCATAAGTGCCTCAATCTGCGCCGGAGTAGCTTCTGAATGAGCTACAGAGAACACGATTTCGGGAATTTCACGTTTTACATATTTAACGAAATCCTCGATGCCTTCTCTCTCGGGAGCTACGCACCATACTTTCGCAAAGCCCTTTGCGGCTTCAACAATCTCTGCATAGTCCTTTTCAACGATGGCATCCTTCCACACGTTCTTTTCCTTATCACAACCGAAGTCGGGATTAAGGTACGGACCCTCCATATAAACACCGAGAAGATTACGGCACTCGCCCTGAGCGATTGCTTCGCGGTATTTTCTGAATGCTTCAAGATGCTCTTCCTTATTCATGCTGTAGAACAGTGCGGGAAGCACCGATGTAACACCGTGACGAAGAAGTGTTCTTGAACACTTGACGGGGTCTTCGTGGAAATATGTTTCACCGTCTGCGTGAGTATGTATGTCTATAAGTCCGGGACCAACGTACTGACCGTCTGCATCAAGCACCTGTGCGCCCTCGGGAATAGGTAAATTTTTGCCGAAATCAACTATCTTTCCGTCCTCCATAAGGATTACACCATCGGGAATATAGTGGTCGGGCATAACAATAATTGCGTTTTTAATTGCAAGCATAGTTTTAGTTCAAGCTTTCAAGAAGCTTTTTTCCTTCCTTAATGATATACTCGGCAACACCCGCCTTAAATCGCGAACTTCTTGCCTCGTAGCCACCCTCGTCATAAGAATCCTGCATGGGGAAGTATCCCTCACTGCCGTTTGAGAGACAGCAGGGAAGAACCATACCGAAGCCCTCTGTAGCCTTGAGTCCAACACCAATTCCTGTGAAAGGTTCACCGGGGATACCGATGATTGCAACGGGACCGATTTTAAGAGCTGAAAGACGCATGTCGAATGCATCGGGACCATTCTCAAGTCTGACCATTCTGCCTGCCTCGGCAACAACTGTTGTGAGCATCATGCCCTCATAGGGAAGCTCACTATCTTTGCCTGCGTTATGAAGGTCGTTTATACGATGTGCCTCGGGCATATCCTTGGGATCGGGTCTGTTTGAGGGAACGTTAATAACTTTCTGCATAGGTACAAGGCTGTCAACGTCAACATACTCTACCTTGTCAAAAGCCTGAAGTACACCGCCTGTAACAACGCGTGCAATATATTTTGCATGTGGATAACCTCTTGATACGTCGTCAAAGTCCATAAACATATCGTTAAGGTAACCGCCTGTGGGATGAACATTAACGTGGTTTACATCACCCTGTGCGCCGTTGAAGAAAATACACTTTGTGTTGTCAAGAATTTTCTCAACAGTACCACGGAGAAGTCCGGGCCAGTCAGCAGAAATTTTGCATCCGCCAACAACATCGGGGTGATTTGCAAAGTTTACATATACGATAGAATCAGCGCCCTCGCGGTCAAAGCGCATTACGTTTACACTTTCGTCAGTGTCACCTATAGGACGAACGATGTCGGGGTTGTTAACACCAGGATTAGTTTTTATGCTGCCGTCCTTCATAACGTAACGGCGAACAAATGCAACGTTGGGAGCAGTACCCATGCCGTAGCCCATCTTTGCATCCTTAAGGTCATCGAGAGCGAACTGAGCCGCGTCAACAATCTTGCGTGCTACAAATGTTGTGTACTCTTTTGTAAGCTCATCTTCGGAATCCTTTTCAAGAGCGGGACCGGTATGTGTATGTGTTGCTGAAACAATGATATTTTCCTTGGGAACGGAAGTTGCATCACTGATAGCCTTTATGTAGTCGTTACAAAGATTCTGCTCGATACCGCAGTGGTCAACTGAAATAAGAAGCGCTTTTGTGCCGCCTGCCTCAAGAGCGAGTGCATTTATTTCAAGCTCATCAAGTACTCCATCAGCATAACGGGGTTTAAAGTAGCCCCGGATAAATATGCCCATAGGAGGTGTGATATTTACTCTGCCGAAACCGGCTTTAAGATTATTCATTACAAAGTCCTCCAATCTGTTGCCCGGATATTAGCCGGACTTTCACAATATTACTAATTAATAATACCATTAAAAAATACCTCTGTCAACACGAAACAGGGGGAAATATTCAGTAAAAACCGAAAAAAATTGATTTCGAATGTGTTTCGGTATTGAATATAACCAAAAATAAAACAAAAAAGGTCTGCTAAATAACGTCAAGAGAAAATTTAAGGTTTTTTGACTTTATTTAGCAGAACTTTCAGGCACTGAGAAATATTATTGCCAGGATTCCGGTAATAAGCCCTGTGAGCTGTTCTTTCGATATTTTTTCTTTGTAGACGAAAAGAGAAATTAAAAAAGTAACAATGATTCCTCCGGCAGAAATGAGGGGAAACATCACAGAAACAGACATTCTTTCGGAAAGAATCATAACAAAAAGGTTAACCACACCCGACATAATTCCGGATATGCCTGCCGGAATCCAGCCATAGCGCAGAACAGATTTTAATTGATGACTTTCCTTAAATAGCGAATAAACAGCCAGACAGAGGGTTACAGCCATAAGAGCTGTTATCATAAATTCATTTTTATATGCACCGTCAAATTTTACTTGCTGCATTTTCTGAAAAACAGAGCACATTCCGTTCCCTAACGAGGCAAGAAAGACATAGAAAAGCCATTTGGGAGTTACACGATAGGCTTCGTTCGGTTTGTTGATGAAAAATAATGAAACTGCCAGCAGGCAAAGCCCTTGCGGGAGAAATATGCTTACAGCATCTTTCAAAAAAATAATTCCGTAAAATGTAGGCAACATAAGAGAATAAGAGGTTATAAGGGATGTCAGTGAAAGAGAACCGCTGCTTATGGCAAGTGTTACAAAAATAATGGATATAAGAAATGAAATTGCAAATGCTGATGAGTAAATCATAATTTCAGCATTCCATCCCAGGCTGTCTGCGGTTGTTAAAAAAAACAGCATAGCAAACAGTGATGTAATTGCGGAAAATAAATATATACCGCAGCTTCCTGCTTTTGTTGTATAGTGCTTTTTTGCAATGTTTTGCAGAGCAATACCGATTATTATGCAAATAAGAAGTAAAGTATTCATTTTAGTATCCTTTCTATATTGCATTATCTTCCGTAAGGTGATAAAATGACATATATAGGAGGGAAGTATATGCATATAAGGTATAATATTGAGAAGTTAGGCAATATTCTTAATGATTTGTCTGTGCTGACGGGAATAAGCATTGCATTTCTTGATTGTGATTACAATCGTTTGTGCGGAAGCATAAAGGAGAACGATTTTTGCCAAAAGATGCAGAAAGAGGAAGCATATCTGAAAAAATGTGTATGTTCAGATATGGATATAATTGAAAAATGTAAAGAAACAAAATGTTTTGAAAGTCACATTTGCTATGCAGGCCTCTATGATGCTGTTCTTCCCGTTATTGTAGACAATGTTACGGCAGGTTTTATAATTATGGGACGAGTGCGTTCAGATGCATCTCCCGGAAAATGTCTGTGTGTTGACAATTCAGAAATGAAAAGTCTTTATAATGAACTTCCTTATTTCTCCACACAGCAGCTTCAAAGCCTCAAAACTCTTCTTTCAAGTATTTTGTTTGCTGATGCCATAAATTTTGAAATTGACGAGCTTTCTGAAAAAATTGCAGAATACGTCAGAAATAATCTGACAGAAGATTTAAGTGTGAAAGCCCTTTGCCGGAAATTTTTTGTTTCTAAAAATAATCTGTACAAATGCTTTAAAACCTGTTACGGAACTACAGTGAATGAGTATGTAATATCCGCACGCATTACAAAGGCGAGAAAACTTCTTGCCGAGACCAAAGAGCCTGTATTTTTAATATGCGAAGAAGTCGGGATTGGAAACTATACATATTTTTGCAAGTGCTTCAAAAAGAAAACAGGGGAGAGTCCTTCAGAATTTAGACGAAAGAAATTACGGTGAAAGCAGGGTTTCTTTTTCGTAAATCATAATAAAACCATTTTATTCAAAATATGATTTTAAAAATTCTGCCACTGTACCGTCGTATTCAGCTTCGCACATATAATAAAAACCAAGCTGATTTCCGGCGGCATAGTTGATATATACTTTTCCGTTGTAGTCGCACATATCAATATCGGAATTATTAATTATAAAACCGGTGGTGGTTATCTGCTGTATGAGCTTGTCGGACAGGTCTGATGCATTGGAAGATATGATTCTGTCTTCATTACCTGGCATAAGAATCGGATTGTAATAGCCTACATACCAATCATTAAAATCTTTGGTACGGTAGATGTAATTTGTGTAATGATTGCATGGAAGCTCTGTTACCGAAATTACATAATACCATCCCTCGCTGTAACGCATCCAGGGACCTCCCATATAGCGTTCCTTTGAAAAGCCTTTGTCATAATCCATAAAAGTCCAGCTTTTCATATCGGGAGATGTTGCGAAGAAAAGTGTAAACGGGTATTTGCCGACATATTCTTCCGGATGGCTTGCCTCCATAAGGAGGACATAGCCGTCCGGACTTTTTGTAAGAGAGGTATTGTAATATATCCAACCGGGGTTTGAAAGCAGAGGTCTGTTTGTCCAGTTTATAAGGTCACTGCTTTCGTAAATACGAATGGTTCCTCTGTCTTTCATATCTACACCAAGCACATATACAGTACCGTTTTCAATATATGCTGAATGGAAGTAACTGTCTTCGGCAAGTCGGGATATTATTTTTCCGCTTTCCACATCACGGATTACCGCATATCGAAGAATAGTCGAATCTGTGCCGTTAAGCGGGTCAAAAAGCTCCATACGCATAAGCAGTCCGTTCCATACAAAGGGTGTCATTTCGCCATTCGGACTGCAGGCACCCAGTTTTTTGATTTCAGGATAACGGTTTTTCATAATTGTGTTTTTATCGTAATTAAATTCAGCCATTTTGTTTGCTCCTTAAAATTTTATTATCGCAAAACCTGCGGCAGGGATAGTTGACTTATAAGTAAATTCAGTTTCTTTTTTTAGATTAATGCTACCGCAAGCTTCTTTTATAACTTGAATATTACAAGGCTCTTTAAAAGAGATTGTTACGGGTTTATTTGCTTTCTGATGGATAATATCTCCTTTTTCAAGACTTCTTTCGTTTCCTTCATTGTTGAAAATGGAAAGATAACGGTTGCCGTTTTCATCTGTCGATACAAGCCAACAAAGAGAATCAACGAAACAGGGCATAATTTCTTTTATTTTGTTATGTAATGACTGTTCAAGCTCATGCAGGTTTGAGCTTTCCAGAATTTTTGTGCTGTTTAGGCTATGCTTTCTTGCAAAATCCGAATTTTTTGTTGCATCTATAAGATATTCGTATTTTGAGAGAACTTCATCCGGAGCATCTTCATATACAATGTCGAAAACATCGGGGAATCTTGAATTTGTGATAACGTGTCCCTCATTGCCGAGGGCATCTGTTTGTCCATAAATGAGCTTAAGCACATCTTCGATATGACCGTAATATTCCTTTTCTTCACGGCTTAAACTGCAGCGCATATATTCATCACGGTGAAGCCCGATTTCGTACGGTTCAAACATATCGGGTAGCTCTATGCAGGAGTAGTCTTTGGGCATAACAATTGCAAAGGAAACGGTGGCTTTTATGCCTTTAAAATTAAGGGCATCGTTTATAAAATTCTTTTTTACCATTCCGTATTCGGACAGAGAGAAATCTGTCATATCAGAATAACTGCAGTTAAGCCCCCATTCTTCTGAAAAATAATCGGCGCCTGCCATTAGTGCATAGTAGTAAATTCTGTTCTGTAAAAGTCTGGAGCTACCGCCGTTTGGTCCATAGGAGGTAAAGTCATCAGGATGAAGTTCCTGTGTGAGATACCACTCGTTTGAAGAATCGCTGTTATAGCAGGGCATAGTATATATATAATTACCGTTTTCACGGATTTCCCGCCAACATTCATAGTAGGCACCCCATGTTTTGTTGCCTGCTTTTGCAATTCCGCGGACAAGCGCAACAGCCTGACGCATTAATGGAATCTGACATCCAACTTCGGGCATAAATGAGTTCATCCCAAGTTCATCCTGAACCTTTGTTGCAAGGTAATAGCTGTCACAGGGAAGTATTTTATCGTTAACTTCGTTCATCCTGCGAAGAAACAAATCTTTAATTTCTTCAATGTACTTGTCGGGGGTCTGTGCATACTGCATAGCCGCATAAGTTTCCGGTGTATCCTGTGAAAATGCAGATAAAACAGTGCCGTCGGGCATTTTCGCGAAATTGCGAACAGTTCTTTCGCGGAGTTTTTCTGCATCGTAAGGACCGATTTTTTTGTCCATAACCCGCAGAATTGTTTGCCAGTCGGAATTACGGCGGTTTGAAGCGCTTTCATGGAGCTGAAAACCTAAAAACCAATTTCCAAGGATATTAGCATATTCGTTTATAAGAGCCTGGTCAAAATCATACTTGTGGTATGTAATGCCTCCGGCAATACGGTCTATATAAAAGGCATATTTTCCGTTTTTTATGAAATTGTACAATTTGCTGTCCTTGGATGCAAAACAGTTGAATTTTTGCTTTTCGGGAATTGCAAAGCAATGCTGAATTTTGAATCCGCTGTCGTTATTTATGAGTCCGTTTTTTTCAAGGCCTTTAAAGCAATCTTCGTTATACACGTGGAAAAATTTCATAAACAGCACATCCTCTAATTTCTTTTAAAAGTAATATACTATGGCATAAAGCGAAGTGCAATATGTTATTTTCGCAAAATATTGCACTATCTTCCTGAAGGGAAAAAAGTGCACAAAAACGAAAGTATTTCGAAAGCCAAAATATTGAAATATATAGAAGAGTATAGTAAAATAAAAGCATAAGAAAGGATGATATTATGTCAAAAACAGCTTTTGTAGGGTTTGGTGAAGTAAACACCCCCATAGATATTATAATCAGAAAATGTACTGATGCGGCGGCTAATCTTGAGAAAGAGGGGCTTAACCTCATCAAGGTTTTCCCCGTAACAGACGATTACGAGGAAAAGGATGTAAATAAAGCGATTGAAGCACTCAAGGGTCAGGATTTTGACAGCCTTGTAGTTTGTATTGCGGGCTGGATTCCCACCCACGCAGTGGTTAAGGTGACAGAGCATTTCCGTGAGAAGCCTATGGTTCTCTGGGGACTTTGCGGATGGATTGAAGATGACGGCAGACTTGTTACAACTGCTGACCAGGCAGGTACAACTGCAATCAGAAAGACATTCTATGACCTTGGCTACACATTCCGTTACATATACGACATTATCGGTCTTCCCTCAAATACAAAGAAGGTTGCCTCATTCTGCAAAGCGGCAGAGGCGGCTAAAAAGCTCCGCCATGCAAAGGCAGGTATGGCAGGTTATCGCGATATGAACCTTTACGGTACACAGGCTGACGGTCCCTCTCTTAAGAGAGTTGTGGGAAGTGAGATTGAAACCTTTGAAATGCTCGAAATGGAGCAGAGATACCAGAGAATTACGGATGCCGAAAAGCAGGAGGTAATTGATAAGGCAATCTCCAAATGGACATTCCTCAAGGAAGCAAAAAGGGAAGGTCTTGAAAAAGCAGCAGGATACTACCTTGCAGTTAAGGCAATCTGCGACGAAAGAGGATACGATGCAATTTCCCTTAAAGACGTTGACGGTATGAAGAAACTCCTCGGCTTCCCTCCGGCACCTATCTTTATGCTTCTTTCCGACGAGGCAAAGCTTTGCACAATTCCTGAAAATGACTGCCTCGGAAATATCACACAGCTTATGGTGAAATATCTTACAGGTCAGTGTGCGGCATATCTTGAATTCTACGAATTCTTTACAGACAGTGTGCTTGCAGGTGTTCCCGACTATGTTCCCGCGGAAATCGTTGATGGTGATGTTACCGTTATGCCTGCGGCATTCGGTGAGCTTTCAGAGGGTATTCTTAACGTAAGTAAGGTTAAGCCGGGCGAGCTTACAATGTGCCGTCTTACATGTATTGACGGTGAGTATTATATGCACCTTGTAAAGGGTAACGGTGTAACTCCGCCCAAGTGGGAAGAGGCAGGATGGACACAGCCCGCACCACAGCTTCCCGGACTTAAGATAGAGCTCCCGGATGTACCCGCATTTGCAGAAAACGTAATGTGTCAGCATTATATTATTTCATACGGTGACAATACAGAGCTTATTGAAAACCTTTGTTATATTTTAGGTATTGAAGTAATAAGATGAGGTGTTAAAAATGAGTTTATTAATCGGTTGGGCTGAAGAAAGCCTTGTGCCTTCAAAAAAAGTTGACCTTGCAGGTCAGTTTTTTGAAAGAATATCAGAATATGTTGAATCAGAAATCAGTGTAACCGCAATGGCGGTTGAGTCAAACGGAGAGCAGATGATTATCGCATCTGTTGACGTTGTAAACCTCCCCCTCGGTCTTATAAATCTTGCCCGTGAGAAGTTCGGTAAAATCTGCTCCGGTGTTGACCCTCGAAAGCTTATCGTAGGTGCAACACATACACATACGTCAATGAAGCTTTCAGACCCTGCCGGAGGTGCAACAGGTTCTGCAACTGCAGTTTCTGCGCTTAAGGAGTTTTTGCCCGAGGGTAAGGATTACAAAAAGCTTGTGACAGCTGATGATACAGTTATGACCATAGAAGAGGGTAATGAATTTGTGACCGACAAAATTGCCCTTGCTGCTAAAAATGCCTGGGAAAACAGAAAAGAAGCTCTTTACACAAACGAATTTGGCAGAGCCGCAGTCGGTATGTGCCGCAGAGTTTCCTTCCTTGACGGAAGCGCTGAAATGTGGGGCGATACAAGACGCGGTGACTTCACAGCCCTTGAAGGCGGTAATGATTCGGGTATTGAGCTTATCTATACATTTGACAAGAATAAGAAGCTTACAGGAGTTGTTGCAAATATTGCTTGCCCTGCACAGATTCTTGAACAGAGAAGCTTTATTTCTGCAGACTACTGGGGAAGAGCGAAAGCAATTATCCGCGAAAAGCTCGGAAAGGATGTATATCTTCTTGGCCTTTGCGGTGCCGGCGGAGACCAGTGTCCCCGTGACCTGATAAGATGGGTGAATCCTGAAACTCCTATTGACGACCCCAACGTAAAACGTCCCAATTATATTGAGCGCAAAGCGGATCCCTCAATGTATGACGTCAGTGGATGCAATAAAGCAGGTAAGCGAATTGCAAACGAAATCATTTCCGTTTTTGAGGAAATTACAGACCTTAAGGACGAAGCTGTCCTTGAGCACAAAGTAATCGACATTGACCTGCCTCTGCGTAAGGCAACAATGGAAGAGTACAACCAGGCAGTAAGAGAGCTTGAATACTATATTGATAAAAATAAGAACAAAGAAGAGTTCAACTTCGAAGATAACGCAAAAATGCACGTATACTCCGGAACGATTGCTCGTTACCGCAGACAGCAGACACAGGAAGTTTATCCCATTGAAACACACATTGTGCGTTTCGGTGACGTAGCATTTTCGACAAATCCCTTTGAATTGTTCCTTGACTTTGGTAACTATATCAAGGCGAGAAGCAATGCACAGCAGACCTTTATCATTCAGCTTTGCTGTGGTTCAGGAGGTTATCTTCCCACGGAAAAAGCAGAAAAAGGCGGACACTACAGTGCGTATATTTCAAGCGGTAATGTAGGACACGAGGGTGGAGACTTGTTTGCCCGCAAGACTGTAAAAGAAATAAACGATATGTTCTAAAACGGAATGTTAAAAATGCCCAGAGCGCAAAAGACAAAATGTATTTAAACTTCTGTTTTTAATTAAGAAATGTTACAATAGTGCTTTTCTTGTCTAATGTAGAAATTCGCTTGACGAATTTCGGATTTTATGCCTTTTGCTACGAACAAACGTCACCTCGACGTACCCACGTATGCCTTCGGTTTCACCCTTCGGGTTCCGTTTGTCCGTTCTGAACATTTTTTCCTATTCCGTGACGGAATGTTAAAAATGCCCAGAGCACAAAGGGCAAGATATTTAAATTCGAAATGCGCAAACAAAAACGAAACTGCGATGTGGAATTTCCACATCGCAGTTTACTTATATTACTTTATTTTGTTTCCACTTACCGTGCTTATAGCGGATAAGGAACACTGCGCTTCTTATTACCCAGTCGCTGACCATTGCAACCCACGTGCCGATGACACCCATCTTGAATACGTATACAAAGATGTAAGCTGCACCAATTCTGAAAAGGAACATCGAAAGGGTAGCCACAATCATAACAAACTTCGTATCACCCGCTCCGCGAAGAGCTGATGCAAGGGCAAAGCTTGTGGGATAAAGGAAGCAGGAGCATATGCTGTAAAGAATCATTATCTGAATTGCCAGATTCTGCGCCTCGGCTGAACCTCCGAAAAGTGCAATAAGTGGCTTTAAGAAAATCATAAACAGCACTGCAACGGTAGTTGTTATAATGTAGTCAATTTTCAGAAGATGCTTCACATAAAATGTCGCCTCATCGGGCTTGCCTGCACCCATACATTGACCGATTATAACTATTGTAACAGCATTGAATGCTCCCCCGATGCAGTGAACTAACGGAGAAATAGTTCGTGCATAGTGGTCAGCGGCAATAGATGCCGCACCAAGTCCCGATACAAGTCCTGCTATAAGGAGTGCGCCAAGCTGAAACATTCCCTGCTCAATTCCGTTAGGAACAGAAACAGAAAGAATTCGCCCTGCCATTTTACCGTCAAAATCAAATCTGAACAAGCCTGAAAGTGATACCTTGTTGTGATGGCTGTAAAGCATTACGATAAGCACAATACCCACAACCGCCATTGCAACAAGTGTGGAAAGTGCCGCACCTATAACGCCGAGATTCATATGGAAAATAAATATGTATTTCAGTACAAGATTCAGCACCATCATGGCAATTGACGAATAAAAGGGAAGACGGCTTTCGCCCATTGCACGGAATGTAGCGCTACACACATAGTACAATGCCACAAAGGGATAGGAAAAGGCTGTAACAGTAAAATATTTACTGCTGAACTGAAGCACTTCTTTTTCAGCACCACCGAAAAGAAGATTAAGAACACCGTTTTTGAAAATCACCATTGCAAGCATAATGAATAACCCGATACCTACGATGATACGGATGTTATCCTTAAGTGCTGTCTTTGCATTCAGTCGGTCTTCTGCACCTATGTATTGAGAAAGCACCACTGTGCCGCCCTGTCCGAGGGCAATAAAGAACTGCTTGGCAAAATTATCTATGCGGCTTACAAGTGCAACACCTGCAACAGCGGTTTCACCCAGTGTGGATACCATAAAGGTGTCTGCCATAGTAAGACCTGCCACCATAAGCTGCTCAAATATGACAGGGAGCAAAAATGCTAATATGTATTTGTTGGAAAATCGTGCATCTTTGGGTAGAGATAATAGTTTCACGGATACTACCTTCTTTTGATTTTTCTACCATATATAATATGCTTATTTTACAGAAAAGTAAAGTGCTTTTATACCGAAAAATTTTCGATGTTTTTTATTCGTACAGCTTATTCAATTCTTCAAGAGTTGCTTCAACAAGCTCCTGACCGCCCTCGGGTGATACAAGGTTACAGTACATTGATGCGCTGTAGCCGTTGCCCTCAACTGCACGCTCTGTTGCAAGGTAGCTGCCACTGCGTCTGCCGTCAGGCTGACCGCAAAGCTGAACGATAAAGGTCTGTTCAAAGGGTGAACGTCCCTGAATTCTGTGCTGATAGTCCATATAAAGCTCAAACTGATTTGTTGCAAAGGCGATGTTGCCGAGGCGGATAACGTGCATTTCCATAGGAAGCTTCGGCTCTGCTTTCTGATTTTTGTAGCGTGAAATAATACCTTTGTATCTTCCGCCGGAGGACATAATCACACTGTTTTTATAAAGTTTCTCAAGAGGCTCACCCTCTGTTACGAAAGGTTTTTTAACAACGTTTTTCTCGTTTTCTTCTACGCAGAACTGATATTCCTCGTCTGTGATAAGACGCTTTGAAAGCTCGACTGTTTTAACAGTATGTGCTACGGGAAGGTCGTTAAACTTTTCCTTTTGTGCCCACGCAAAAACCTCGTCAAAGGAATCGGCAATTCTTTCGCCGATGTCAAGACGTCGGTATCTTTCATAAGTTTCGTCAACTATTTCAGGCATCTCAAAATCTTCGTACTTAAGACGGAAACGTCTTTCCTCTGCTTTTGAATAATGAATGATTCTCGGTGAAAGGTCGCCTGCTGCCGCACATTGTGAAAGAATGTGAATATCACCGTAGCGCTTTGTGATCTGCTCACGTACATCTGCCCAGAAGTCTGCTGTAAGGCAGTTATCCATTTCAGAGTTCTGTGAGGGACAGGGTACGTTTATAACTGCACCTGTGAGTTTTTCGTTCTTGTCAAATGTAAATACGAAGTTAGCAAAGGGATCTGTACCTGCCTCGTAATGGCTGAATTTGTCGTCCTTTGTGCTTCCGTACATCTGTGCGTGACCGCCTACGAACTGTGCGGAGTTGAAATGTGCATTCTCGGGACGCTTTGAAAGGTCGTCAAAATAAACAACACGTCTTGAATGTGCAACGGTAGCAAAGCCGTAGCCGTAAGAAACATAACCTTCTTCACGGCTTTCAAATGATTCTACAATACCCTCGGCGGTAGTTTCGATAAACCACTTTCTGTATTCGCCGTTTGACTTGATTTCAACACCGTCGTGGGGAACTGCGTCAACGGGACCGCCTGCCCATACCTTGTCTTCTTCAAAAAGGCAGGGGCCGCAGTGGGTGTGGGTAGCATTCATTATAATCTTAAGTGTATCAATTTCGGGATTAAGCTCACTGACTCTCGCTCTTACAAGATCCAATATTCCGGAGGCGATATTTACTGTATCAACCTGCACAAAAATAACGTAGTCTCCGTCATTTTCAAGTGTGAGAATATTTACAAGAATAGGGTCGAGAACACCTTGTGAAACTCTTAACTTGAACTGACCTGTAATGGGAAGCGGATCATTTGTAGAAACATCTTTTGTAGACCAACCGATTTTTAACATAACTGTCACTCCTTAATTTAAAAGTTCGAAATGAGAAATTCGAAATTCGTATTTTGCACTTCGGATTAATGTGTTTTTTAATTCTTAACAATAAGATAATACATAGAACGAGATTCATTTCCAAGGTAAATGGTAAACTTACCGTTTTCGTACTTTGTGGGAACCATACCAATGTAGAAGCCTTCGGGACTGATTGCCCACACTTCATAAGTTGAAATATCGGTTTCAATTTCTATTTCAGCCTTGATTACCTCAACAGTAACGGGTGCGGTTCCGTAATCAATCATCTGGTCTCCCGCAAACTTGGCATCTGTGTTCTGTGCTCTGCCCACAGTTGTGAGAAGGATGTTTGAAGATTCTGTAATCTTTTCATCTGTAAGTGAACTCATTGCAATAACTGCAAAGTCTGTTTCGCATTTTACCTTTATGCCTGAAAGCTCAATCACTCCATTCTTTGCAAGGAAGCCGTAGGCACACTTTGTACCGTCTGTATCAATACAACCGTAATTCTTTTCACGGCTGATGAAAAGCTCTTTTGTGTCGGAAAGGATGTTGCCGTCAATTTCCACGGGCTTTTCCTCTGCAAACCTGTCAAAGCTGTAATCTGAATATACACCGTGTCTTTCAATATTATTTGCAATATCAGATGCATTGAATTTTGTTTTTGAAATCTGACTGTATGTTTTAAATTCCTTTGCCTTCTTAACGTCACCGCGTCTTGTCATAATTGCCGCGTGATAGAAAAGACCGAACTTTGCAGGGTCGTTCCAGGTACTGAATATACCCTGACGGTAGGGGGTGCCGCCTATTTTTTCAGAATAGATTTCTTTCCCGAGCATATCCATTCTGTCAAGGCGCGCACTGTAGGAATATGTGTGAATTGCGTATCCCGACCATCCTTGAAGCAGTCCTACCGCCGCACTGTAAAGAACACTGTCTGCACGGTATTCGTTAGGCCAGGGAACATCCCACTCGGAAAGATAAGTCGGTTTATCGGAAACAGAAGCATAGGCACCGGCAAGCAGGAATGAACCCTCTGCCTGGGTTACGGATTTATTCATACAATGCTTTTCAAATTCACCCCACCGCCAGTCGTAGTAATAAGCATGTGAATCAGTAAAATCCGTAACGAGCTGCGTCTTGATATTTGCCGGAGCTATTGCGTGATTTGTTCCGTTAATAGGAATTTTGACACCGATTTCACGCATATAGGAAATCATATCCCCGTAGTGCTTTTCCTGAAGATACATTTTGAAAGCAATAAGGGTTTCGTCTTCTCTGTCGTTAAGGTCAAAATCCTTTGCCTCTTTTTCGTAGCCTTTTTCTTTAAGCCAGCTGTCAAATAAACCGAGAAATTCTGTGTGGTACGGTTCGGGGAAAGGAACGTTCCACAAATGGGAGAACATATCACTTTCATTCACAACCTCTGCCAGTACAAATATGGGGTCATCACAGTAGCGGAGACCCGTGTAAGGGTTTACGTGCGTCCAGAGGTCCTTGCAGAACTTTTTCTGAAGCTCAATCAGCTTTGCGCTGAAATAATCCATAGGCTTTGCTGCGTCAAGAAGTGCCGCAGCATTTTCAACACCCTCTTCTGCGCGGAAACGTCTGTATGTAAACATATCAAGGTAGCAGTAGATTCCCTCTTTTTTCAGACAGTATATAAGGTAATCAAGTCTGTCCATACTTTCAGGGTCAAGTGTACCGCCGGGCATTCTCTTACCCTTTGTGAATGTGAAAATGTTGGGAGTATTCCACTCGGAGTCAAGCTGATGAAACCTTACAAGGTTGAGGCCGATTTTGGAGAGCCTTTTTGCAAGCTTTTCAGCATAGTCATGTTCGGGGAAGCATCCCCAGCCGTTGAAGTTCGTTCCCCAGAACTTTACCTTTGTGCCGTCCTCGAAAACAAAATCTCTGCCCCGGGCTTTAAGGAAGCCGTGCTTGCCTGCAGGCTTTTCATCCTCAAACATAAAGGAAATATCAATGGGTACATCATCGTGAAAAAACGGATATGGAATAAATTCAGTCATAAAAGTTACTCCTTTATAATTTTTTAACTTTGTACTTGTATTATAACACACATTAAGCTATAATCTAGTTAAAACAACACTAAAAACCAATGAAAAACAGCACTTTTTGGGGTGAAAACAATGAAAGCTTCGTTTGAAAACAATGATGTACTGCTTTGTGCGGAATGTGGAAAGAGGATGCCCGGGTATCCGATGCAGTTTCATACTCACGCGGAAATTATATATGTGTTGTCGGGGCAGGTAACTATGACTATTGACGGTATAAAGCGCACGCTTCAAAGTGGACAATTAAGCATTTGCTTTCCGTATTCCACCCACGAATATGAAAGAAGCGACGAAGCCGAAATCCTGCTTGTGCTTTTTTCGGCAGAGGCAACAGGTGCTTTTGAACAGGAGTTGCTCGCAAAAAAGCCCACTACACCTTATATTGAAAATGGGGCGGTGCTTTATGATGTGCTTTGCAAAATAATTGAGTTTAAGAAAAAGGGCGAGGAATATGAAAAAACCGCAATGGCATATCTTTCCGCCGCGGTTGGCGAGATTCTGTCGGAGCTTAATCTTTACGATGTTGAAAGCACCGACACGGGAACAATTCAGAAGATTCTTATATACTGCTCCGAAAATTTCAGGGAAAGTGATATGTGTCTTGACAAGGTTGCAGAAAATCTATATATAAGCAAAAGCTATATTTCTAAAATTTTTGCAAAGAAGCTTAAAAGCAATTTTCGTGAGTATATTAACTCACTTCGGGTAAACGAGGCAAAGATGCATCTTGAGGATTCTGATATGAAGATAATCGACATTATGGAAAACTGCGGATTTAAAAATCAGAGCAGCTTTAACCGTGTGTTTTTTGAAGAATGTAAAATGACTCCAAGAGAATACAGAAAAATTTACAAAGAAAAGAAACAAATGATGTAAAAATATCATAGCAAACAGATTTGAGTATGTAGAAAATAAATTCCATGCGAAACTATCGGTTTTGAGATTAGATTTTGTCCATTGAGATTAGATTTTGTCTCTTGACTTGATATTGACTTCATAGTAAAATGGCATTATCAATTACAAGGGAGTTGTTTGTTATGGAAAAAAAGTGGGGACTTTTAGTTCATCTTGGCAGAAATATGTGGGGCGACCTCAGAGCGCAGACAGAAGTTCATTTCGATATGGATACTTGGAATGACTTTGTTGACCATTGTGAAAACTGCGGACTTAATATGATTATTATGGATGTTGGTGAAGCAGTGCAGTGGGAAAGCCATCCCGAGCTTGCAATCAAGGGTGCATGGAGTAAGGAGTTTGTGGCAAGTGAGGTTCTTCGTCTTCGTGAAAAGGGAATAGAGCTTATTCCCAAGCTCAACTTCTCCAAAACACACGATGCGTGGCTTGGTGTTTATTCAAGAATGTGTTCAACCCCCGAATATTACAAGGTAACAAAGGAACTTATTGAGGAAGTTTACGAAATGTTCCTTCATCCCTCAATCGTACATATAGGTATGGATGAAGAAAACTGGAAGCATGCAACAGAAGGTGACAGATCAGTTATTATGTTCCGCAGCAGTGCACTTCAGGTTGATGATACAAATTATTTCATCAAGTGCGTTGAAGACCTTGGTGCAACTTGCCACATGTGGCACGACCCTTACTGCAACGTAAAGGAAGAGGATGCTGAAAGAATTAAAAAGTCAGTTATTCCCGAAGTGTGGATGTACTACTCATACCTTAAGGAAAACTGGACACTTATTTCCGAACAGGATGACGAAGTAAAGGATTTCTATGCAAACGAATTTGTACGCCGTTACGGTTATACAATCGAGTATGTTGAGGAATCGCCCTCTGTTCTTAATGCAATTAAGCTTCTTGAGAAATTCTTCGAGGAAAAGCGCCATTTCTATCTTGCAACAAGTAACCTTTACATTAAGAACTGCGAAACAGATGCCATTGAATATATAAGAAGAAATAATCCTGACCTTTCACTTCTTGACGGTATGATTGGTGCTCCCTGGGGCAGAGTATGGCCTGACAAAAAAGAGCTTTTGTGGGAAGCGGTAGAACTTATTGGTAAGGCAAGAAAGCAGGCAGAAAATATAATTTCGGCTTGTTAAAAAGCTCCGGCCCGCAAAAACCATCGTAAAATGCGGAATGAAAGAGACTGTCGCAAATTTTGCGTCAGCCTCTTTTTTCACTTTTTGTCCTAACAGATTAGTTTTTGTCACTTGTATTATGCTAAAAACTATAGTATGATTAATTCAAATGATGAATAAAACTGAAAGGGAGTTTTATTATGGCAGACATTATTATTGAAAATAAGCGGTTCCGCCTTATTGTGGGCGAGGATGCTATATCTAAAAGTCTTATTATAAAAGCTAACGGGGAAGAATGTCTTATCCCCGGGGAAAAGGTGGCACTTTTCTCTCTTACTGAAAAAAGACCCTTTAATAATGAAATAAAGCTTGCACACCCCAACAAACGTATGACCTTTGAGGCGAATTCTCTCCGCCGTGAGGGCAACAAGCTTAACATCGGTTTTGAAATGCTTGGCTTTCGTGCAATTGTCCGGATAGACGAGCAGGATGACTATATCGGCTTCAAGCTTGTTGACTTTGAGGGACATGACGGACACACGCACGAAGACTGGTTCGCCGGACTTGACATGGACCGTCCCCCTGTGGATGTTTTCAGAATGGTACAGCTTCCCATCAAGGAAAGAGAGAATTTTGGTGAATGGCTTAATGTTATGTGGGATGATAAGAGTGCCGTAAATGTCCTCGGTACACATCCTTTTGCAAGAATTGATGCAGCAAAGGAAAAGGGCGGCAAGATTATGTACGGCGAATCACTTGCAGAAATTCAGCTTAAGGAAGTCGGTGCGGCAATCATTGCCTGCGAAAAGGACTGCCTTATGGACTGTATCGAAACAGTCGAAAAGGACTTTAATCTTCCAAGCGGTGTCAGGAGCAGACGTGACAAGAAAAACCTCAATTCATCCCTTTTGTGGACAACGGACCTTTGTCGTGACAACCTTGAAGAACATATCAGAATAGCAAAAATGGGTGGCTTTACCAAAATGCTTATGTATTATTCCTGCTGCTTCAAGTACGGCTGGGGATATGAGCACTGCGGTGAGTACATTTATCACGAAGATACATATCCTAATGGAATTGAGGACCTTAAGTATATCGTAAAACACCTTAAGGAAGAGGGCATCACCCCCGGTATGCATTTCTTGCATACTCATATCGGAAGAAAAACAAAGTACGTAACACCCGTTGCAGACCACAGACTTAACCTTAAGAGATACCTTTACCTTTCAAAGCCTCTTGGTAAAGATGACGACATAATCTATGTTGAGCAGAATCCTACAGGTTCACCTATGCACAACAATGCCCACAATAACACAACCCGTATTCTTAAATTCGGCGGGGAATTAATCAGTTACGAAAGCTATTCAACAGAGTATCCCTACTGCTTCAAGGGTTGTAAACGTGGTCACCTGGGCACTAACGTTACAGAGCATCCTCTTGGTGAAATCGGCGGTATTCTTGACGTTAGCGAATACATTGCTACAAGCTTCTATATTGACCAGACTACATCTCTTCAGGATGAAGTAGCGGACCAGATTGCAGAGGCAATGAATGTGGGCTTTGAATTTATTTATTACGACGGCTCCGAGGGTACAAATGCTCCTTATGAAATATACGTTCCCTATGCACAGTACAGAGTTTACAAAAAGCTTGACAAAGAACCTTTGTTCTGCGAGGGTGCGGCTAAATCACACTTCAGCTGGCATATGATAAGCGGCGGAAACGCATTCGATACTTTTGAAATGCACGAATTCAAGGAAATGCTTATCAAGCATCCCTTCCGGGAAGCGCCTATGATGCAGAAAAATTTCACTCGCCTTAACTTCGGATGGTGGGGCTTCCGTGATGAAACAAGACCTGACATTTACGAATTCGGTACAAGTAAGGCGGCAGCCTGGGATTGCCCAATTACTTTGACGTACAAGGCTGAACGTTATGCTACAAATCCCAGAGTTCCCGATATTCTTGAAGTAATACGCCGCTGGGAGGATGTAAGGGCAAAAGACTGGCTTACAGACGAGCATAAGGAGAAGCTTCGTGACGAAAATACAGAATTTACTCTTCTTATCAACGAAAAGGGCGAGTACGAGCTTGTTCCTTACTACCAGATTGAAATGGCAGATGACAGTGTAACTGCGTTCAGCTTTGAAAGAAGCGGAAGAAGCTACGTTACTTTCTGGAATAATAAGGGTGAGGGTGAGCTTGAGCTTAACCTTAACCTTGACTGTGACATTAAACTTGAACGTGATCTCGGCAAAGAGGAAATTCCCTTTGAAAAGGGCAGAATCCCCACAGGCGCAAAGGCATACTTAAGCGCAGATGTGGATGTGGAAATACTTCGCAATGCATTTAAGAATGCAACAATAAAGTAACGAAAAAATCTATTAAAATGACATAAGGAATCTGCAGAAATTTGTTCTGCAGATTCCTATCTATCAATATAAAAAATATTTTGAAAAAATTTAAAAAAGTTGTTGACAAGTTCCGATTCTTATGCTATTATAATATGCGTGTCACGGGTTGTGATTAACTGAATATGCTGGTGTAGCTCAATTGGCAGAGCAGCTGATTTGTAATCAGCAGGTTGCGGGTTCGAGTCCCATCACCAGCTCCAGGGAGAGTTCCCGAGCGGCCAAAGGGGGCAGACTGTAAATCTGTTGTCTATGACTTCGATGGTTCGAATCCATCCTCTCCCACCAAAACAGAGAGAACTGCCTATTTTATGGGCAGTTTTTTCTATCGTGTAAGAATTATACACGATATTTTTTAATATTGCAAGTGTTTTTTTGAAATAAAAAGGAGTACTCTACGGTATTTCGCTTATATTATTGTGTTAAGAATCGTTGTGGCACGTTCTTCTTCTCGGGGGTAGAGGTGTGAATAGGTGTTCCAGGTTTCTTCTACTTTTGAATGACCGAGGCGACGTGCTATTTCCTGAATGTTTATTCCTTCATTTACAAGAAGGGATGCGTGAGAGTGCCTGAAGTCGTGTATACGTATTTTCTTTACAGCGGCAGTTTTGGCGAAGAGTTTGTTTTTGTTTTCCAGAGATGTATCCCGTAAGGGTGCAGGTCCGCCACAAACACGGAAGTCATCAGAAAAGCCTTTGTAGGTTTTATAACGTTCTTTATGTTCTTCAAGAATCTTCATTAAGGGGATAGGTATTTGAATTGTACGTATGGAGCTTCTGTTCTTCGGGGAAGTTTCACGATCTTCGCCTTTTTGTTTTTGGTTGATACTTCTTCTTATATGCATATATTCACCTTCGATGTCAGACCATTTAAGGGCGTGGATTTCGCCTTTTCGCATTCCCATATAAAAAGCTATTGCGAAAAAAACATAATATCCCCAGGCTTTCAGAGAGTTTTCTTCTTCGGCACAGGTGAGTGCTGCTTCTGAAAACTTTTTATATTCGTCGGGTGTGTAGAAGTCTATATTGTGTGTTTCGGGGATTTCGTCGGGAGCTTTGAACTGTTTAACCTTAAGCAGATTATTTTTGGGAATGTAGTCCATTTCGACACCCCAGTTCAGAAGGGAACGGAAAGCAGAATATATGTTCTGTTTGTACCGCAGGCTCAAAGGTTTATTTTTCTTTTCTGACGTTAGTGTATCCAGTTTGTTTTTCCATTCCTGAAACATTGGTGCAGTAAGTTTTTTTACACGTTTATCTCCAAAGTCCGGGATAACGTAATGCTCAAGGTGAGTAGAGTTCTTAGTAATGGAACTTTCTCTGATATCACCTTTTTTGGCTGATTTATAAAGTTCAAGAAGTTGTTTTACTGTGATGCCGGAGGACGTAGGCTGTTCCTTAACCTCGAATTCCAGTTTTGCTTCCAGCTCTTTAGCTTCTGCTTTGCCGTAAGCTGTACGCACGGCCTGCTTGTATTTACCGAAGTTATCGGTATAATTAACAACAACACGGTACTTCTGTTTGCCGTCTTTTGAGCCGTTTTCCTTATAAATAGGCATGAAAAATACACTCCTTTTTAAAAAATAGTTGCAAAAACCCAAGGAGTGTAATATAATCAAAGTGCATGGTGTTGAGGATATTACATTCCTTGACATCGCCCTACGGTGTTGGTAGCATCGTGGGGCTTTATTTTTTTTGTGAAATTATTTGGTACAGTTGGCTTCTCCGAGCAGGGGAAGCTTTTTTTCTTTGCTTATAGGGAGAATATTATCATATTTATCGAAAAGTTCTTCAATGGTTAGTTTTTTAGGTTGTTTCATTGGTATCTCTGCCCTTTAACTTTTTAAAACTCAACCTTACATTCTACGACTTTGCCGATAACTTCTACTTCTGTGTTTTTTAAGTCATAGATTTGTATTTGGTGTTCGGGGTTATAAGATTGCGGAATAAGCTGTACTATATTTCCGTCTTTCCTAAATCTTTTTACAGTAGCATCGTCTTTATCTACTTTTACTACGGCAATTTGACCATTGTCAACTTCGGGTTGCCGTCTTACTATTATCATGCTGCCATCATTTATATATGCAGCATTCATACTGTCGCCTTTTACTTTTAAGGCGAAGTATTCAGCTCCACCATTATGCTCTGTGTAGGTATATCCTTCAATATGTTCTTCTGCATATAAAGGAAGTCCAGCAGCAATACGTCCTAGGATGGGGATTTTGTGAATGACAGGGTTATAGGGGGTGCCGATAGAGAACGTGTCATTTGTTTCAGGAGCATAGGTTCTTCCTAATAGATCATTCAAAGAAATGCCTAAAGCTGAAGCAAGGATTTTGAAATCATCAATTTCTGCAAAAAAAGGGATTTCTCCATTGCACCACGCACGAAATGACACACCAGAAATATCAATTCCCTTTTCATTTAAAATCTTGACAAAATCGTCAGTGAAAATATTGTTGTCTGTCATAATTTTATTAGTTTTATATCTAGCGAATGTTCTTTCTTCAGCTGTTGCATATTCATCGTGCCATCCCATAATTTGGGAGGGAGTAACATCTAATACTGAAGCTAATTTTATAGCAATAGTACGTTTTATATCAATCTCACCAGTCTCATACCTATTTATTGTAGCTTTATTTACTCCGATACGCTGTCCTAAATATTCTTGTGTGTACCCTTTTTCTTCTCTGAGACGTTTTATAATAGTAGGAGCATTTGCTTTCATGTTTATCACCTCTAGACAACATTATAAACGAAACTTGTGAACTTGTCAATGCGTTTTGCGAAACTTTTTTCACAAATAGGGTTGACAAGTTGCGTTTTACGTGTTATCATTAAGTTGCGTGAAACGCAACGGAGGTGATGTTATGCAAAAAATAAAGTATTTAACAAAAGAAGAAAGTTGTTGGGTAAAATCCTATTTTGCCCGTAAAGGTCTGTCTATTTCTGCTGTAGCAAAAAAAATTGGAATGAGCAGAGAAAGTCTTTCTGCTAGGGTTAATGGAACAACTGATTTTGAAAGAAAAGAAATGGTAGAAATAGCTTTAGTTTTAGAAGCAAGTCCCGAGGAGATTTTTTTTGCTCAAAAGGTTACGTAAAACGCAACTAAAAACGCAAAAACAGAGAAGGTGATTGATTTGAAGAAATTTGGAGAAAAGCGAAAATGTAAAAAGTGCAAATACCAAAAGGACGGAGAGTGCTATTCCTTTTACTGTGAGGTTACTGGCAATAGACTTCGGTGGATAGCCTTGCTGTTGTCAATAGCAGCATTAACTGTATCATGCATTAAAGACTTTATTTCATAATGGCGACAATTAGCGCAGCAAGAGCTATAGCCGTGTTTGTCCAATCATGAATACGACGATTTCGTTTGTTACGTCGTTCTATTTTTAACTGTTCGACGTATGCTTTTCCTTTGTCGGTTAGATACACACGATTGTTGTGGTAATCTGATGAATTGCAAATGATTTTATCTGTGAACAAGAGATGTAATGCGCCGGAAGAAAATATATTTTTGTCAATTCCATTGTTTTTCAAATGCATTAGTAAGCAGGGTGTTTGTTTCGTCTGAATATCTCATATAATCATTCCTTTCGGCTTGATTATAGCACAAGCACACTGCAAAAACAAGGAGGTGAAACAGATGCCAAATAAAGAACTTCTCAAAATACTGTATGAGCGCAGTATGGAAAAGATTTTCTCTATGTCGGCAAACTACCTTATGACGGTACCTAAAAAAGGCATGGAAAAGGAGTTCGCTCTTGAAAAAGAAATTGCCGATATGCTCGAAAAAATGATGGTATAAAAAAGGACGGCGCAGCAGAAGCTACAACCGTCACAAAAAGTTACAACTAAATTATACCACCATTTACGGTGGAAGTCAAGAAAGGAAGTTATATATGGAAAATAATAAGTTACTTGCAATAAGAGATACGATACTTATGCTTTTAAGTCAGTGGGAGTTAGATGCAGATGAGTGCAGAAAGGTACTACAGATGTGCGGTGACGAGGTTGATGCAGCTGAAAAAAGAAGCAAGATTGAAGTCGTTGAAAGTGGTGAGGATGAATGAGAAGACTTGCGATCAAGGACCTTAAGGAATGTTTGCGAATTTACTACACTTATCCTGAAATCGGTATCAAGGAGATAAAAGAGTTGTTTGGTATAGGCGACACAAAAGCATGTCGTCTTAAGGAACCGGTAAGAAAGAAGCAGATTGAGGAAAATGTTATAGTTCTGGATAAGACCAATATTAACACAGAACTGGCATTTAAGGTTTGGGGCATTGATATTGATGATATTGAACGCAGGATGAAGAAGCTTGAAAAGCTTGGACTTTACACGGAGGCAACAATATGAAATACTACATAACATTTCTTGCTTTGATTGCTGTAGCAAACGAAGTGGGGTTTGGCAGAATGAACTGGGTAATAGGATTATTTGTGTTGGGCATTATTTTCTATTATGCGGTAGAACAAATATACACAATTGAAAGGAAGAAGAAATAATGAAAAACTACATATTTTTGAACGGAAACAAAATTGAACTTACAGCGGAGCAGGTTGCCGAAATGACGAAATCGCTCGGTATAGAGCAGACCAAATTAAGTGATATTCCTGTCGGGGAAACATTCAAAATTGGCACATATGAGTTTGTTGTGCTTGAACATTCAAAGGAAACAACTGCAGTTATATTGAAAAATCTGCTTTATGAAGAAAAACAGTTTGGCAAGAACAATAACTACGAGAATTCATATATTGACGGCATCTGTAACGATTTTGAAAGTGTTATATCAGAAATCGTTGGAAAAAGTAATCTTATCGAACATACAGTAGACCTCACATCTGACGATGGTTTGAAAGATTACGGCAAAATCAGAAGAAGAATGTCATTGCTTACGACAAACCTTTACCGCAGATATGTTGAAATACTGGACAAGCATAAAATAGATGCATGGTGGTGGCTTGCAACGGCATACAGCACCCCAAAACACGATGATAGTAGTTGGATAAAATGCGTTTCGCCCTCGGGTTGCATTGGCAGCGGCGGTTACGGCCGCTATTACGGTGTTCGTCCGTTTTTGAAATTTGTATCTTCTATCTTTGTATCGTATGAGAATTAATGTATGGCTAATACAGAACTGAAAGTAATTGTTAAGGCAAAAGAGCTTGCGGTGCATTCTTTCAAACTTACCTCCAATGCTAACAGGTATCCCAAAAAATACCGCCATTCTTTATGTGACAAAATTCAAATTAAGAGTTTAGAGCTTTTTGAAACACTACTTGAAGCAAACCGCATAAATAATGTAAGTAATAAGTATTTAAGATGTGAAACAATTACAAAGGCAATAACCTATTGTGACGAATTGTTATTTTACATAGAGCTTTCTATGAATTTGAATTTATTAAACGATAATTCGGCGGCATATTGGTCAAAAATGGTATCGGACGTAAAATATATGTCCATTGCATGGAGAACACAGGAAAAGAAATAACTTAATAGGTTGTGCGTTGTTTATTTCTTGCGTTTCGCCCTCGGGTAACATTAACAACAACAATTACAACAACAATAACGGTGTTCGTCCGTATTGGTGGAAAGTCAGACAGAGTAGGCATAAGCCGAAATCAGCACACCACATCAAAAGAACGCACAACCTTTCTTTGAAAAAAGATAAACAAAGAGGATTATGTTGTATGACCGATTTTGAGAAAGTAATTGATTTTAATAATATGTACAGAGCTTACAGAAAATCAAAATGCGGCAAAGGATATAAAACAAGTGCTGCACGGTTTAATATTATGGCTTTGGACGGCATTAACGCATTAATAGAGCAGTTGAAAAATAAAACCTATAAAATATCAAACTACAATGAATTTATGGTTTATGAGCCGAAAGAACGTCTTATAAAAACAACTTCTTTCAAGGATAAGGTCATACAGCATAGTTTATGTGATAATGTGATGCTTCCAAAATTGCAGGAAATCTTTATTTATGATAATTGTGCGGGGCAAAAAGGCAAGGGTACTTTATTTGGACTTGACCGATTAAGCAAACAGATGAAAGCATTTTATAAAAGATATGGTCATAATGGTTATATCTTAAAATGTGACATATCGAAGTTTTTCTATAATATATCCCACGTGCAGTTAAAGGATATAGTGGAGTATTACTTCTCTTATGACAAAGACGTTTGTTGGTTGTGCAATCTGTTTATCGACAGCACGGAGGGAAAAGGAATACCTCTCGGCAATCAAATTAATCAAGGCTTTGCATTGCTGTATTTAGATGGTATGGACAAACTGATAACGGGAGAATTAGGAATAGAGTTTTACGGCAGATATATGGATGATTTTTATCTGATTCACCATAGTAAAGAATACCTGAGGTATTGTCTTGAAACTTTAAATGAGTTTTTAAGAACTCTTGATTTGAAACTTAATGGAAAAACACAGATATTTTCCTTTAAAAACGGTGTAAGTTATCTCGGATTTCATACCTACATAACAAATACCGGCAAGGTTATAAGAAAGCTGAAAAACCAAAACAAAAGAAATGCTCAGCGAAAGTTCTTAAAAATGGCGAAGTTGGTAGTAGAGGGAAAGCTATCTGAGGAAAAGTTCTATGCTTCGTATAATGCATGGAAGAATCATATATCGCACGGAAATTGTTACAAGCTCGGCAGAGCGATGGATAACAAAATAAATGAAATTTTAAAAGGAGATAAGAATATGTACGGATATATTTGCCCTGATTGTGGGGCACATCTGGACCCGGGAGAAATATGCGACTGTAGAAAGGAAGGAACAAAAGATGATCAAGATAAATGAATTTCAGCTTGAGAACGTCAAGCGAATTAAGGCGGTGAGCCTTTGTCCTACAGAAAACGGATTGACGGTTATAGGTGGCAAAAACGGTCAGGGAAAGACAAGCATACTTGATGCTATTGCCTGGGCGTTGGGCGGTGCGAAATTTGCGCCTACAACTGCTTTTCGTGAAGGTTCGGTATTACCACCTAATCTTAAGATAACTCTTTCAAATGGTCTTATTGTAGAAAGAACCGGAAAGAACTCTACACTTAAAGTTGTGGATGCACAGGGGAATAAAGGCGGTCAGCAGCTTCTTGATGAGTTTATCGAAGAGCTTGCCCTTGACCTTCCCAAGTTTATGCAGGCGAGTAATAAAGAAAAGGCACAGACTCTTTTGCAGATAATCGGTGTAGGGGAAGAACTTTCAAAGCTTGAAACGGAGGAAGCAAGGCTTTACAATGAACGGCACGGCATCGGAGTTGTTGCAGACCAAAAGAAGAAGTTTGTTATGGAAATGCCGTACTATGAGGGCATTCCGAAAGAGATTATCACAGCAAGCGAACTTATTCAGAAGCAGCAGGAAATTCTCCTGCGCAACAAAGAAAATCAGTTAAAAAGGGAAAAAGTTTCTGAATATTCGAAGAAACTTGACGGGCTGCAAACTGCTATAGAAGAAACTGAATATAAGCTTCATCAGCTTCGGGAGGAATATTCTGCTACGGAAGAAAGTTTACGAATAGCAAAATGCAGTGCAGAAGAACTCATTGACGAAAGCACGGCAGAAATTGAAAGTTCCCTTGCAGACATTGATGCAATGAATGTTAAAATTCGTGCAAATCTTGACAGGGAGAAAGTGTCTATTGAAGCTGATACATATAAAGAACAGTACGATAATCTTACCGAAAGTATTGAAAATATACGTCAGCAGAAACAGGACTTGCTTAAAAGTGCAGACCTTCCTTTGGATGGGCTTACAGTAGAAAACGGTGAACTTAAATACAAGGGTTTTGCGTGGGACAATATGAGTGCATCAGAGCAGTTAAAGGTTGCTGCAGCTATTGTACGCAAGCTTAAGCCCGAATGCGGATTTGTACTTATTGATAAGCTGGAGCAGATGGATGTGGACACTCTTACCGAGTTTTCAAAGTGGCTTGAGGAAAATGAGCTTCAGGCAATTGCCACAAGGGTTTCAACAGGTGAAGAATGCAGTATCATTATCGAAGACGGTACAGAAAAAACAGAAGAAAAGAAACAGTGGAAGGAAGGTCAGTTTTGATGGATATTTCAAAAGGTAAAATTGCAAAGGCGCAGAAAATTGTTGTTTACGGTCCTGAAGGAATCGGAAAATCAACATTCTTTTCACATTTTCCGGATCCCCTTTGGTCTGATGTGGAGGAAAGCACAAAGGACCTTGATGTAAGGAGATTTACAGACAAGGCGGAAAGCTTTGCCGGACTTATTGAGCAGGCGAAGTTTGTAAGAGATAATCCCGATATTTGCAGGAGCTACATAATAGATACTGCCGATTGGGCGGAACGGCTTGCAGTAAAGGGTGTTTGCGACAGAGCGAAAAAGACGGGAATCGAAGATTTCGGTTACGGTAAAGGCTATGTATATGTAAATGAAGATTTTGGAAAGCTTCTTAATGTTCTTCAGGAGATTGTTGACCGAGGTGTCAATGTAGGAATTGCAGCACATGCTGTTATGCGAAAGTTTGAACAGCCTGATGAATTTGGCGCATATGACCGCTGGGAGCTTAAACTTGATAAACGTAACAGCTCAATGCTGAAAGAGTGGGCAGATATGGTGCTGTTTGCAAACTATGAAACCTTTGTTGTTACTGATGATAACAAGAAGGCAAAGGCGCAGGGCGGTAAGCGAGTGATGTTTACATCACATCATCCGTGTTGGGATGCCAAGAACCGTAAGGGACTTGTAGAAAAACTTCCCTTTGAATTTAAGGAGATTGCACATTGTTTGCCGAATGCTTCGCAAATGCAAAATGAAACTCCTGAACCAAAGCCAGTGAAGGAATTACCAAAGCAGAATGTTGAGGACAATCCCTCCGTCAGCGGGGCTGACACCTCCCTTTACACAAGGGTTGATTTCCCCGTTGGGGAAAATGTCCAAAGGACAAAAGGGGCATGCCCAGGAGGGGCTACTAGTGGAGTAAACTTGGAGGACGATAAGAAAAAGGCAATGCTTGCACTTGGTCAGCTTATGACGGCAAACGGTGTGACAGACAGCGATATTCAGCACGTAGTGGGAATGAAAGGATATTTTCCGAAAGATATGCTGATAAGAGATTATCCCACAGAATTTATTAATGGTGTACTTATTGGTGCGTGGAGTCAGGTCTACGAACTTATAAAAACGGAAAAAGAGAAGGCATTTTAAAGGAGCGATTTAACAATGGATAACTACAATAACAACAATGCGGCAGCACTTGCATGGGACAGTGTAATTCAGGAGGAAAGCAGTGGTTTTACACTGCTTCCTGCCGGTGAATATGATTTTACAGTAATAAGTATGAACAGAGGATTTCATAACGGCAGTGAAAAACTTCCCAAATGCCCAAAGGCTGAACTTGAAATTGAGCTTAACGGAGCAGAGGGGACAACGAGAATCAATCATAACCTGTTCCTTCATCAGAAGACCGAGGGACTTCTTTCAGCTTTCTTTATTTCTATCGGAATGAAGAAACACGGTGAGCCGCTTCAGATGAACTGGAACGCAGTTCCCGGAAGTCGCGGCAGATGCAAAGTTAAGGTAAGAGAATGGACAAATGATAAGGGAGAGTCAAGACAGTCAAATCAGATTGAAAGATTCCTTGACCCTGAAGATGTTCCTTTTACAATGAGCGAATCACAGCCTGCAGTGACTTCACAACCATCGCAGACTAATATGTTTACCCCGGGTAAATTCTAATGGGTGCGATTACATTAAGACCATATCAGGAGGAAGCACGAAGTGCTATACATACAGAGTGGAAGGACGGACGCAGGCGGACACTTTTAGTGCTTCCGACAGGATGCGGCAAAACAATGGTGTTTGCAAAGGTAACAGAAGATTGTGTGCGTGAGGGTAAGAGAGTTCTTATCCTCGCACACCGCGGCGAGCTGCTTGAACAGGCGGCAGATAAGATAAATAAAAGCACCGGTCTTTGCTGTGCGGTAGAAAAAGCAGAACAAAGCTGTTTAGGGAGTTGGTTTCGTATAGTTGTAGGAAGTGTTCAGAGCTTGCAGAGACCAAAGCGCCTCGGACAATTTTCTGAAGACTATTTTGACACGATTATAATTGATGAAGCACATCACGTGTTGTCGGATGGATACCTTCGTGTGCTTGAACATTTCAGTGGTGCAGAAGTTTTAGGTGTGACTGCTACACCTGACAGAGGTGATATGAGAAATCTCGGTCAGGTATTTGAAAGCCTGGCGTATGAATATACCCTTCCGAGAGCTATCAGAGAGGGGTATTTATCACCAATTAAAGCATTGACACTTCCTCTTAAACTTGATTTAAGCGGTGTAGGAATACAGACGGGAGATTTTAAGGCATCGGATATAGGGACGGCACTTGATCCGTATTTGTATCAGATAGCTGATGAAATGATTAAGAATTGCAAAGACCGTAAAACAGTGGTATTTCTTCCGCTGATAAAAACTTCGCAAAAGTTCTGTCAGATTCTTAATGAAAAAGGATTTAAGGCGGCAGAGGTAAATGGTGTCAGCAGTGACAGAGCAGAAATCCTCCATGATTTTGATGAGGGAAAGTACAATGTTCTATGCAATTCGATGCTTCTTACGGAAGGGTGGGACTGTCCTTCCGTAAATTGTATAGTGGTATTAAGACCCACAAAGGTGCGGTCTTTGTATTGTCAGATGGTTGGACGTGGAACCCGCCTTTGTGAAGGTAAAGAAGATTTATTACTGCTTGATTTCCTGTGGCATACAGAAAGGCATGAGCTGTGTCATCCTGCACATCTTATCTGTGAAAATGAAGAAGTTGCAAAGAAAATGACGGAGAACCTTGAGGAAGCAGGCTACCCGGTGGACATTGAAGAAGCAGAAGTAAAGGCAAACGAGGATGTTGTAGCACAGCGTGAAGAAGCTCTTGCAAAGACCCTTGATGAAATGAAAAAGCGGAAACGAAACCTTGTTGACCCATTGCAGTTTGAGATGTCAATTCAGGCGGAGGATTTAGCACATTATGTACCTTCCTTTGGTTGGGAGATGGCTCCGGCAAGCGATAAGCAGATTGAAGCCCTGCAGAAGTTTGGCATCTTTCCTGATGAGATAGGTAATGCCGGAAAGGCCTCCTTGTTACTTGATAGATTAAATGCAAGAAAGGCGGAAGGGCTTACCACTCCAAAGCAGATAAGGCTTCTTGAAGGAAAGGGATTTAAGCATGTTGGAACGTGGCAATTTGATGCTGCAAGTAAGCTGATATCGAGAATTGCCGCAAACGGTTGGCGTGTTCCGAGAGGAATAGACGTTAATAATTACAATGGAGAATAACTATGTACGAACAGAAAACAAATTTAATTGAGGTACTTGAATATATAGACCCTGCAGGATGTACATATTCTGAATGGACAATGGTCGGGATGGCACTCGAGCACGAAGGGTATGACTGCTCTGTGTGGGAAGATTGGTCAAAGCGTGATATAGGTAGATTCCACGAGGGAGAATGTGCTCAGAAGTGGAGAAGCTTCCGTGGTGCACCGTCCCCTGTTACGGCAGGAACTATTGTTCAGATGGCAAAAGATAATGGGTGGAGTCCGACATCAGGACTCCATGAGCTTGACTGGAATGACGTTATCGGAAAGAAAGACGATTTAATTGTTGTTAACAAGAACTACCTTGAGAGAACTGAAATTCAGCAGCCCAAGGTGTGGAATCCCGTTAATGAGATTACTACATATCTGAACACTCTTTTTGATGTATCTGACAATATTGGCTATGTTTTTGATTGTTGGCAGAACGAGGACGGCAAGTTTCTTCCCAGTAAAGGTGTATGGTCAAGGACGGCAGGGGAGCTTATTCGTGAACTGAATGATTGCAAGGGCGATATAGGCAGTGTGTTCGGTGATTACAATCCGGAGGCAGGGGCATGGATACGTTTTAATCCCCTTGACGGTACGGGTGTGAGAAATGACAATGTGACGGAGTTTCGCTATGCGTTGGTGGAATCTGATGAGACGGATATAAATCTACAGCACAGCATTATGCGTGAGCTTGAACTGCCGATTGCGTGCCTCGTGTATTCGGGCGGAAAAAGTTTGCACGCTATTGTACGAATAGATGCACCAAGTTATGAGGAATATCGTAAACGTGTGGATTTTCTCTACAAAGTATGTCAGAAAAACGGAATGAAGATTGACAGTCAGAACAGAAATCCGTCAAGGTTATCACGTATTCCCGGTGTTACAAGAGGCAACAAAAAGCAGTTCCTTATAGATACCAATATAGGACAGCCCACGTGGGATGCGTGGCGTGAATGGATTGAGGGAATCAATGACGACCTTCCCGATCCGGAGGGAGTGGAAGATATATGGGACAATCTTCCCCAGCTTGCACCGCCGCTTATTGACGGAATATTAAGGCAGGGACACAAGATGCTCCTTGCAGGTCCGTCAAAGGCAGGTAAGTCCTTCGCGCTGATTGAGCTATGCTGTGCCATTGCAGAGGGAAGAAGCTGGCTTGGTTTTGAATGTACAAAGGGTAAGGTTTTATATGTAAACTTAGAGCTTGACAGAGCGAGCTGTCTGCACCGTTTCAAGGATGTATATACGGCACTTAACTGGGAAGCTCGCAACCTTTCAAACATTGATATATGGAACCTGAGAGGAAAGAGCGTACCGATGGACAAGCTTGCACCGAAGCTTATCAGAAGAGCTGCCAAGAAGAACTACGCAGCAGTTATTATTGACCCTATATACAAGGTTATAACCGGTGATGAAAACAGTGCGGAACAGATGGCGAATTTCTGTAATCAGTTTGACAAGGTATGTACAGAGCTTAAATGCGCTGTTATATACTGCCATCACCACAGCAAGGGTGCCCAGGGCGGCAAACGAAGTATGGACAGAGCAAGCGGAAGCGGTGTATTTGCACGTGATCCTGATGCACTTCTTGATATGGTGGAGCTTGAGCTTTCGGAAAGTGTTATAAAACAGCAGAAAAATGCCGCAGCTTGCAGTGTGTATTTGCAGGAGCTTGACGATGTAGGACAGGACGAAGGATTAAGCTCCAAGGTGCTTTCAGAGCTTGCCAGGAAACAAATTTACGGACAGAGGTACACAGACCTTGTTGAACGTGTAAAAGCTGCGGAGAAAGCCGCTGAAAGCTTCACGGCGTGGCGAATAGATGCAACACTCCGTGAGTTCCCGAAGTTCCCTGCGGTGAATGTGTGGTTTAAATATCCGAGACACGAATGCGACAGTATCGGAATACTTGCCGACATCGAGCCGGAGGGAGAACGTGCACCGTGGAAACAGAATTTCGGTAAAAAGAAGTCCAAAGAGGAAAAGGAAACGGAACGTAAGGGAGCAGTTGACACAGCATATCAGGCACTCACTTTAAATGAGCAAGTGACGGTTTCTGATATGGCAAGTTATATGGACGTGAGTGAGAAAACTGCTCGCAGACGTATTAAAGAAAACGGTGGCTATATAGTATCTGACTGTGTTGTTTTTAAAGTAGAACAAAAATAAACAGGACGGATAATTTTCCGTCCTGCAAAGGAGTTATATTTTTTTCCTCATATTTTCATGCCATCAGGGAAAACAAATGAACAAGGTTCAAGAGTTGCACCTAATGCTTCTGCAATTAAGTTCAATTCCTCATCGGTAAAAGTGTCACGTTTTAATTTTTGGTTGAAATTTGATGCTGTCATTCCTATTTTTGACGACAATTTTGCTTGACTAATTCCGCTGTAAGCAATAGCGGTTTTGATTTTTTGTTCCTTACTAAAAGTTTTAAGGATTACGCAAAAATTTTAGAGGAATTATACAACATGGATTATGCAGGTACATTCATTAATTTTGAAGATGTCAGAGAACTTGACCTCAAAGTAACTCAGGAATTTGTAACTCCACTGAAAGAGGCAAACGACAAGAAGTGGTTTGATAATGATGAATTACTTGCTGAATATGCAAATGCATATGTTTACGAAGGCTTTATCAACGGATTTATATGCGCAATGAATATTGTATACCATGCGTCACAAAAGGAGGCGAAAGCTGTATGAGCAGAGGAAGAAAACCACGTGCTTTCAGCAAGTATATGAATTGTGTGAGTAAAATGCCTCCACTTCGTTTTGTTTATGATGGATACGAAGAAGATGAGGAATTTGATTTCAACAAAAGCCCAATGATGCAGTGGATAATAAAACAAGCAGATGTGAAAAGATATTTATATAATTACATCAATCAAACAGGCCTTATTAAGTTTGACAAAGATTTAAAATTATGGATTGGAGTAGATTATTTTAATCCTGAAACAGAGTAAAAGAGAGGGGGACAAAATCGAAAATTGTCCGTGTCCTTTACAGAGGGACAGACAGGGACAAAAACCGAAAATGTCTGTCCGTGAAGGACGGACAAACTATATATATTTTATATATATACCTTTTGTCCTTGTCCCTGACAGGTCAGTGGGGAAAGGAAGGCGGCTGTAAGCTGAGCCGCCGTCCTCCCTTCCCCTGCCACTGACAAAAAAGAATTTTTCCCGAAGAAAGGAAATGCAAAAAAATGGAAGATAACAGATTGCAATTTTTTATGCCGATGATTCCTCCTGTGAAAACGTACCAGGAGAAGCGTCTCGGTGTTACAAAAAAAGGGCGGGCGTACATATACGAAGATGCGGAGCTTAAGGCGGTACGGCAGAAGCTCATGGCGCACCTCGGTCAGCACGTTCCTGATAAGCCGATTGAGGGAGCAATACACTTCATTGCAAAATGGTGCTTCCCGATTACGGGCAAACATCTTCCTGGTGACTGGAAAACAAGCAAGCCTGACACAGACAACCTTCAGAAGATGCTGAAGGATTGTATGACAACTTGCGGTTACTGGAAGGATGATGCACAGGTTGTAAGTGAGATTGTGCAGAAGTTTTACAGCGATGTGCCGGGGATATTTATTGTGGTGGCACGGATACCGGAGGTAAAAACAGATGATAAATGAAAAAGCAATTTGCCCGGTATGTGGCAAGGAGTTTGTTAAAAAACAAAGGAACAGTAGATGTTGCAGTCATGAGTGCAATCAGAAATTATACAGAATGGAGCACAGAGAGGTTTACAAGAAAATTTGTCCTATTTGCGGATGCGAATTTGAAACAACCAATTCTATAGTGAAATACTGCGGTAAAGTTTGTGCTTGTAAATCAAGCAGTATCAGATCAGGTAAGTATGCGAAGCATGCAAGTCACGAGCCAAGAGCATGTGTAGAATGCGGTGGTGAGTTTATACCTAAGTCAAAGGCAAGCAGATTCTGCTGTAAGGACTGCTACAAGGCTTATTATGCAAGGTTGCAAATCAGACCGTTTAAGGCAAAAATATGTGAGATTTGCGGTAAAGAATTTATCCCTAACAGCGTATCGGCAAAATACTGTTGTGATGAGTGTCGGAAAGAGGCGCAAAAGAAAGCTCACAAAAAAGGTTCGTATCAATACAAAAGGGATGCAGATATGGAAACCTCAGAGCCACAGAAGAAAGGTACACCAAAATCACCTGCGTCAAGACGTTGGGCAAAGATGAGTTGGGACGAAGTCCTTCGGGAGAATGACTATTACGGTCTCAGATACCGTGACAGTCAGATAATGGCCGAGAAAGGAACTCTGCCTGAAGATTATGGTTTGAAGAAAAAACGGAAGGTGGGGTAAACAATGACAGATAACGATATCAACCGCCAAAAGGCAGAGAATGAGAAATTGACAGTGAATAAAAATGCCTATGGCTTGGCGATGCAACAATTATCAGAACAGCTTGAAACCGCAAAATCTGAAGCAATAAAAGAGTTTGCGGAGCAAGTAAAAGCTTTGTTCATTCCGGAAGATGATGTAAGGGCAGAGATTGATAACCTTGTAAAAGAAATGACGGAGGTAAGCGAGTGATGGCTTATATTGATAAAGACCTGCTCTTAAAAAATATTACCTCTACTGTTCGATTCTCTATACGCAAAGATGTAGCTTCTGCTGAATTAAGAGGAGCTAATAAAATTATTGACAGAATTAAACAAGCACCTACAGCCGATGTTGAGGAAGTGATAAGGTGTAAGGAATGTTGCAACTCTACGCAATGTGATGAAGTGTTATATTGCACCTATTTCAACAAAAATGTTGAAGAGGACGATTTTTGTTCGCAGGGGGTTAATTTTGAATGAACGGAGTGAACGAATTTGAAGCACGGAAAAAGACCGACGGTCAGACAGAAAAAGTTAATGACTACCCGGCACTTAAACTATGAGAACTGGCTTGTGGTGAAGGATACAAGCACAGAGATGGAAATAGTACATAGAGCAACAGGAAAAATCAGAGTGATAAAAAAGGAGTGAGTACCGATGTTTAAAAAACGACGAGGAATACATATACCGTACAATAAGCAGGGGTTTATATATTTCACTTGTATGAACATTAAAGATATGCCTGAGGATATGCAGCAGAAAATAGAAAATCTATGTGAAGAAATAGGCGGATACCATAAAGATGCACTTTATGCCCTCCTTACTGACGATACAAAGAACATTCACGGTATAGCTATGAAGTATCACTTAAGTGAATCACAGTTATATCATTACAGAAGAAAATTCTACGAAAGTTTTTAAATATCCGTGATAACTGAACAATGAAACAATCTATTATGAGGTGTAAGATAAAGTTTTTGTATCTTGCACCTCTTTTTTTGATATGAGTCGGTGTGTAGGAACTATCGCAATCTGGGCGATAAGCCTATGGGGAAATACTGCATCTTTTCGACGGTGGGCACGGCAGTATTAAATAACGATGAAAGCGGTGAGTATATGCCAAGAGGTAAAAAGACCGCACCGGAAACCATATATGCAGTAATAGCTTCTTGGGCGGTTACAAAGAATTATAAGGAAACAGCTCGACAGATAGGAGTTGCACCATCTACAGTAAAAAAAATTATAGAAGAACACAAGGGAAAACCCGAGTTCGAAAAAGTTTGCACCCAAAAAAAGGACGAGTTTTCTAAAAGGGCAGACGGCATCATCAACAAAGCACTTAACAGGCTTGAAAGAGATATTGACAACGAGGATAAAGATATTCCGGTCAATCATCTAACTACTGTAATCGGCACATTAACAGACAAAAAACTGTTGCTTGAGGGCAAGCCTACGGCAAGAACAGAGATTGTCGGTGATGATAAATTAAGCAAACTAGCGGAGTTGGCAGGTTATGAACGGAAAAAATAATGATTTTGCGATTGAGTTGATGCGGTATTCATATGCAGCATATTGCTATTTCGTACACAATGAAAAGTGGATTGATACCAAGTTCCACAGATTTTTAGCGGATAAGGTTCAGACATTTGTTGAAACAGAAACAGGTAATCCTTACGACATATTATTGATATCTACTCCGCCTCAGCACGGAAAGAGTATGACGGTAACGGAAACTTTTCCGAGTTGGTATGAGGGCAAATATCCTGACAGACGATGTATCGTTGCTTGTTATAATGACGACTTTGCCGGGAAATTCGGCAGACGAAACAAATCAAAGATTGAAGAATACGGACAATTTATATTCGATATATCGCTTTCTAAATCCTCTGACCGTGATATTGAAATCGCTGAAAAAGGCGGCAGCATCATCACAAGAGGTATTATGTCGGGTATTACAGGTAACTCCGGCGATTTAATCATTATAGACGACCCTGTAAAGAACCGACAGGAAGCGGACAGCATCAATTATCGTGAAAGACTGTGGGAAGAATGGCAGAACTCCATTAAAACAAGAACACAGGCGGGTACGAAAATTATTATTATTCAGACAAGATGGCACGAGGACGACCTTGCAGGGCGTGTTATCCGTGAGGAAAACAATGTTGAGGTTGTTAATATCCCGGTAGAAGCCGAGGAAAACGACATACTTGGCAGAAATATCGGCGATGCCCTTTGTCCTGAAATTGGAAAAGACAATAAATGGCTGCAAGCATTCAAGGAAAGCTACCTAAAAGACCCCGAGGGCGGTGCAAGAGCTTGGAACGCATTATTTCAAGGCAGACCAACATCTGAACAAGGTAACATATTCAAGCGTGAATGGTGGCAGTTTTATGATGTGCTGCCGGAGCATCTTCCGCTTAAAGTCATTTCCGTAGATGCTACATTCAAAGATAAAGCGGATTCAGACTTTGTTGCTATTGAGGTATGGGGCAAGCTTAACGGCGATTTCTATTTAATCGATTTGATAAAGCGGCGTATGGACTTTCCTGACACACTGAAAGCAATTAAAGCGATGAACGCAAAATACCCTGACCGACATTCCATACTTATTGAGGACAAAGCCAATGGTCCTGCAATTATTGCTATGCTAAAGCACGAAATCCCCGGAATCATACCAATAGAACCCGAGGGGTCAAAGGTTGCAAGAGCAAATGCAGTTACAGGCATAATCGAAAGCGGAAATGTTTATCTTCCCCGATATGCCGATTTTACAGCAGAATTTATAGAGGAACACGCATCATTCCCCCGAGGTGTTAATGATGACTTGGTGGATAGCTGCACACAGTTTCTCAATAAATACAAATTCTTTGGTGCTGATTATCAGGAAGATAATCGAACACAGTTTGAAAAGGACTTACAAAAATTCAAAAATAAGATGCTGCGTAATAGCGGCAGAACGAAAAGAGGTTACTACTAATGTTTGTAAGACAGGTAAAAAGAAAATGCGGCATAAGAGGTTGCAAAAACACAGACAGTTTTGCTATCTCACAAACTCGTGAGGTTGGCAATACAGTTATTATCTGCAAAAGCTGTTTAGGAAAAGCTTTTGGAGCGATTGACGAAATAGACCCGAAAACAAAGAGCAATATCCCGGCAGTAGATAACACATCTGTTCCGTCTTTGTTCTTTAATGCAAAGGCGCTTGGCACAGATGCGACAGAAACAAAGGTCGATGATGTTCCCCCTGCAACACCCGAAAACGAACAGGAAAACACCACACCCCCTGCCGATGTAACAGAGTTTAAGTGTCCTATTTGCGGCAAGCTCTTCGACAGCGAAAAGGGACTTAAAACACACTTGCGTTACTGCAAACCGCAGACTGACAAGGAATAAAGGAGCTGAAACAGAATGATAGGCTACATTTTATGTGGCATTATCGTTCTTCAGTCCATTATCCACCACTTTGAGAGAAAAGACCTTTACAACCGCATTATGAGTAAAAATCTTACGGAGTATAAAGGTGACAAGTGCTATTCTGTTAAATCGGCACACGATAGAATCATAAAGCGGTGGCGAGGAAAGGACGGTGAGAATGAATAATGCAAATACGATTTAAACCACCTATAACAGGTATTACTGCTGCTATTGGTAGCCTTTTCAGCAGTAAAGTCAATGGCAAAGACGAAGATGCAAAGGTAATTGATGTTGACAAGGACGGAAATACACTGTTCAAAGAGGACATCATACATAACATTTTAGAGGATTTGGAAAAACGCAGAGGGCAGCGTTCCTCTTTGGAAAGACAATGGACCCTCAACGCAAATTTCCTTGTAGGTAATCAGTATTGTGGTATTCGTCCCTATACCGGGGATATTGAACAGTTAGAGTCTGTATATGGTTGGCTGAACAGAGAAACATTCAACAATATTGCACCTCTGATACAGACAAGAATCGCAAACCTTAAAAAAATCAACTTTATGATGAAAGTCAATCCGGCAACAAACGAGCTTGACGACTATGCAAAAGCTGATGTTTCCACAAGTGTTTTACAGCACACGCAGAAAGCAACCGATTTTGAAGCGAAAAAGGACACAATGATTTATTGGAATGAGCTTTGTGGCAACTGTTTTTGGTTATCTTGGTGGGATAAGGACAAAGGCGAAAGATTTGCAGTCGAAACAGTTGTTGATGTTGGTGAGGACGGCATCGAGCATAAAAGACAACAGGCTTTTTATCAGGGTGACCTCGATTATGGTCTTATTACACCTTATGAGGTATTTCCCGAGAGTGTATTCAAGCAGGGCGTTGAAAATCAGCGTTCTATCATTCTTGAACAGGTAAAAAGTGTTGAGGATATTTACGACCTGTACGGAATTGATGTTGAGGGCAGCGATATTGAAACCTTTGAACTTACTCCTGTTACATCAGGCGGTGGCTTGGGTTATGAAAACACCGTTGTTTCTATCGGACACAGAACCGCAGAAAATGCGGAAAAGGTTATAACATACTTTGAAAGACCGTCAAAGTACAGACCTAACGGACTTATGGTTATTATCGTTGGTGACGAGCATCTTGTTTACTACGGTGATATGCCGTATAGCAAAATACCGCTTATTCAGTCGGTATGCCACGAAATGCCCGGACAATTCTTTGGAAAGTCTGTAATCGAGGACTTAATTCCTTTGCAGAGGACATATAACGGCTGTATCAACAGTATTCACGAACACATTAAGCGTTTATCTCTTGGTAATCTCTTAACCGAAGAAGGAAGCATTGATATTGAGGAATATCAAGAACACGGATTAGAACCGGGTGCGTTTCTCGTTTATAAAAGCGGCACGAATCCCCCTGAACCTGTTCAAAACAGTAATCTTCCGACAGAGATTATGCAGGAGCGATACAATTTAAGAAGTGATATGGAATATGTTGCAGGTGTTTCACAGCTTATGGTTACAGGTAATGCTCCGCAGAGCAATATGTCAGGTAAAGCAATTAACAACCTTATGGAAATTGATAATACAAGGCTATCACTCACAGGTGACCATATCCGTAATTCCATAAGAAAGCTTGCAATCTTGTGGCTTGAAATCTATAAAATCTATGCAAAAACACACCGCATTGTCGAGTGTGTCGGCTCAAATAACATCGGCAAGGCTCTTGTTTGGTCTGCTGATGATATTAACAGCTATGATGTTGAGTACACAACAGAAAATGAGCTGCTTATGAGTGAGGAAATGCAGAAACAACGCTTTTTTGAAGCTTACAACCTCGGATTGTTCACTGATGTAGAGGGTAGAATCCCGGAAAGAGTTAAGCTAATGGCGTTAGAATTTATGAAAATTGGCAACTACACTGCCATAATGAACTTAAATTCGTTGCAAATTCAGGCAGCACAAAGAGAAAATGTGTTCTTTGAAAGCGGTGTAATACCTAAAATTTCTGATTATGATGAACACGAAATACACATTGAAGAACATTTGAGATACATTTTGCAGATGGATTTCCAAATTCTTAAACATAAAAAGCCTGATTACGCTGCGGCTCTTGAAAACCATTTAAGAGAGCATAAACAGATTATTGAACAGGAAGAAATGCAGGAAATGGCAAAACAGATGCAAATACAGGGTGCTATGACACCCCAAATGTAAAAAATTGATATAAGGAGCGTGTAAAATATGCCTAATCCAAACACTTTTGACGAAGCAACGGCGGCAACTAAAGAAATGTTTGCTAATAGTGAGCAATTATCTCTTGAAGATGTCCCACCTGCTGAAAATCCCCCTGCCAAGAGTGAACCGGGTGCAGAAATCCCACCTGCGGAAGAAACACCTGTTGAAACTCCACCGACAGGAACAGAAGAACCCCCGGCACAACAGCCGGGAACTGAAACTCCCCCCTCTGCTATCGAACAGGCGGCACAGACTGCCGAGGTTGCTGCACAGGTTGCAGCCGATAAAGATGCAGAACTTCAGGAAATCAGGCAACAGCTTGAAGCTGAAAGACAGCGAAATGCACAGTTGCAGGGTACGATTGATGAAATGTCAAGGCAGAACACCGAGGAAATTATCGAAGATGCTTTGACACCGCCTACACTCGATATTAACGGCCTTGCTTTTGCTGATGAAGAAACACAGAGGGCGGCTATGGCAAAATATGCCGAGGATATGAGTGCTTTCAATCGTAAACAGATTATGAAAGAAATGTCCCCTGCACTTGAATTTGCTAAAAAGGGTATGCGTGATGCAGAGAAAACAGAGGTTGTCGAAGCACTTTCGCAGATTCCCGAGCTTGCAGGTATCAAGGATATGCTGCCGCAGCTTGACAGAATCATTGCAAATAATAAATGGCTTTCTTCAGACGAGATGCCTATGGACGAAAAATACATCAATGCTTTTGCTATGGCAAGGGGCATTAACAGTATAAACAATCCACCTGCACCGCCTGAACCTGCAAAAGAACCGACACCTGAAGAACTGTTGGCATTATACAATAATAACCCTGCTTTTCAGGAGCTTGTCGAGAAACAGCGACTTGACACAATTAAACAAAGTCAGCAAGTGCCACCGTTTTCTGCAAGTAGCGGTGCGGTAAATGCGGCACTCGATATAAAAGAAAACCCCAAAACACTTGAGGAAGCATCAAAGCGAACACGAGAAATGTTCGGTGGAATGTAACCTCGAAAAACAAATTTATTTTAGGAGATGATTTTTAATGTCACAGAACTTAAACACTTTTGAAAAAGCATTAAAAGAAAATTACTTACCTGCTTGGCGTAATCAGCTCGGTATTGAGCCGTCTGCTTTGCTCGGCAAGATTAAGAAGCCGAAGCTTACATCTAACAAGATTGTAGCTACTGCTCCTATCGGTCTTTCCGGCGGCTTTGGTTACGGTGCAGAGGGTGCTGAAACACCTGCTGCTGGCGGTGTAAGAGTTGAGCATTTTGAAACAACCGCAAAGGATATGTATGTAAACATCGTTATTTCTGAAAAAGCGGTGAAGCTTACAGGTTCAAGCGGTGCTATGGCAAACGCTCTTGACACCGAAGTTAAGGGAGCTTACGCAACAGCAAAATGGAATGTTGGTCGTTCTTTGTTCGGTAACGGTACAGGTATTCTTACCACTACAAAAGCACTTGATTCCGCAGGTAACACCATTCAGGTTGATGATGTTGCATACCTCAAAGAAGGTCTTATCATTGATATTTATGCAACAGGTGGTACAACTCCGCAGGCTAACGGTGCAGGTCGCAGACTGTTGAGCATAGATAGAGCTAACAAGACTATCACAATCGGAGGTGACCCTGCAACATTCTCGGCAGGTTTCATTACTGTGCAGAACTCTTACAACAGAGAAATCACAGGTCTTGGTGCAATCTTCGATGATAGCATCACTTCCCTTTACGGTGTAAGCAAGGAGCTTAATCCTTTCTTGAAGCCTGTTGTTCAGAGTGGCGGTGGCGATATTGATGACGGTCTTATCACAAAGGCACTCCGTCAGGCAAAGAACGACAAAAACTCTAACATTGATATGATTCTCTGCGGTGATGATGCATACGACCATTATGTAAATTACCTGCGTGTAAACAATATCCGTGTTGAGGAAATGTCACACACCATTCAGGGCGGCTTTAAGGCAATTAAGTTTGTTTTCGGTAACAAGGAAATCGACATTGTTAACGAAAGCTTTGTACCTGCAAAAGAAATGTGGGGAGTTGAAACAGGTTGTCTTGAACTCCATGCTCTTGATTGGAACTTTGCAGAGCTTCAGAACGGCGGTATTTTCAACCTTATGGAAAAGCAGAGCTGTTACAGAGCTTTACTTGCAAACTACGGCGATTTGATTTGCACCAATCCCGGCGGCTGCGTTCGTATCACAGATTGCTGTGCTTAATCCTTTTACTTGCTAATAGCAAGTAGTTGTCGGTTTTTCCCTGCGGCGGTTTTATCCTTTTCTGCCGCAGGGAAGATTGGCACTTGCTGAACAACTAATAAAAATACAGGTGGTGAGAAAAGTGTCTATACTTGCAATTTTTGAAAAGGTAAATCTTACGATGCCGATTGAACAAAGACGGTTCTTTAACTACTTTGATGATACGGTTATAGAATTACAGTCTATGTATAGCGGTTTTGTGTTTGAAAAAGACACCGAATATCAACCACCGGAAGCTCTTTCGGATAAAAATGTTGTGCTACCGCTATATCACAACGCTATTGTTGACAATATTATTTTCTTGGTAGGTGGCGAAGAAACTCGCAAAGCGGAATTTATGAGAAAATCCCGTGATGCCTACTTGAAATATTGGAACGACAACGCAAAGGGCAGAAAAGTAAAACGAATGGAGTGGTAATATGTTCGACAGCGGAATTAAAGCATCTGCTTTGATTGAGCAGATAGAAAACGAAGCTGATATTGCAATTCCCATTGCAAAAGAAAGCTATGTGTCGTGGCTGAACGCTTTAGAACAGTTACTATACACAGAGCTTATTCAGGAACAGGGTAAAATCGAGCTTGACGGTGTTAATGGTTCTGTTATAGGTATTGATACTCTTACTGTACCAAATGACGAAAATGCCGTAAGATTTGAGGATATACATGCTGTATATGCAGACCAAACACAGCTTATTGAATCAACTGTCGCAAGCGGTGTTATTTTCTCTGATACCTATTACAAAATCGGTAATGACATAGGTGTAAACCTGAAAAAAGAGCCTGAAAAGGTAAAGATTATCTATTTTGTAAAACCTAAACTTAAAACAGTCGCCAACATCAGCACTGTAAATGTGATGATACCTGTTGAATTTATCGACCTTGCAAAAGCAAAGCTCCGGGGTGAAGCCTACAAGGTAGCCAACGAGGACAGTATTGCTGCAAAGTGGCTGAACGACTACAATGTTTTACTTGAAACATTTAAGATGTGGCTTTCCGGGAAACAATCAGAATTTGGAATGTGAGGTGTCATAAGTGGCAAAAAAGAAAGAAACAGAGCTTTCCTATTTGCAGATGCCTTTGCCGAGTGGTTCAAGAACATATAAGCAGACAAAAATCTCTTGGAGCGGCTTAAATATGCGACAGACCATTGACAGCGGCGAGCTTTCAAAGGAAAGCAACATATCTACACTTGAAGCTCCGTATCTGACACCATCACAAAGGCATATCGAGCATGTAAGCGGCTATACTTACCCTATCAGTATATTCGGATTTGATGATTTTCTTATTGTGATGTACCGAAAAAGCGGCAAGATAAGGCTTGATTATATAACCGTTGACGAGGACGGCGACATCAGTAACACCTACACAGGCATTATTAAGTCAAGCGGTGCAACAAGCAGTGATGAATATGCAAGATGTATGGTGCAGTTTAATGTGTACGATACGCCAACAGACCCGGTTGACGGCGACTATATCAAGAAATTATTGCTTTTTCCCGATAAAAAGTCGATGTATATGCACATTATAGAAGCTGACAGCGACCCCGAAGATTGGGACGATGACGATTTGGCAGATGCACGCCGTGATGTTCTTTATCACTACGATGATTACTATTACACCGTTGAGCTTGACGATGACGGCAACAGATATGTAAATCAAAGTGGCGGCAGTGGCTATTTTGAAATGAACGATATGGATGTTCTTGTCAAGAGCTACTACAATAATGAAGCTGAAACGGACGAAAGCGGAGCTACAATATATCCACCGTCAGCAAGTGCTGATACAAACTATTACTATAAAAACACCTATAATTCAGATGTTTACAAGTATTGTGAGTATGAAACCGAGGACGGCGGCACGGCTTATGGTTGGAAAGTCAGCATACCACCTGCAATGCCCGATATAAAATATGCTACGGTGTATTTGTCAAGGCTTTTCGGTGTTGATGATACAAGGGTGTATGCGAGTGGCTACAATGATTATACAAATTGGAATTTAGATACTGTCGGAGAGTACAACGAAAGCAATGCTTGGTGTTCTCCTGCACAGTCAAATGTTAAGGCCGGTGGAAGTTTTACCGGGATAACAACCTTTCAAAGTCATATAGTATGCTTCAAAAATGACTTTATGCACGAAATTTACAACACTTATAACCCTTTCAGAATACAGGATATTTTTGCAGAGGGTACGATAGATAACAGAACAATACAAGATGTTGACGGAAGCCTGATATTTGTATCGGATAATGATGTAAAGGTATATACAGGCTCTAATCCGAAAAGTTTGGGGTATTACCTGAACATTGAAAAATACACAAAAGCTGTAAGCGGTACAGACGGCAGGTGCTATTACCTATACTGCGAAGATGCAGACGGTATCGGCAGACTACTCTGCTATGATACTTTTGTCGGCGAATGGTCCGAACAGACCGTATCAGATGAAATTTTAGGTTTTGCACACAACAAAAACGGTATGTATTACTTATCTGATGACGGTGCTGTGTATCAGATGGACAGTGGCAGATATAATCAGTCTTGGAGCTTTGAAACAGACTTGATTACACGGCAAAGCAGTACATCTGACACCTCGTATGCAACCGTTAATATTAAACATATACGGAAAATACAAATGCTTGCAGATATTGCAAGCAGTGCAAATATAAAGGTGTATTTCCTGTATGATGATGAGGTATTCAACAAAAACACATCACATCTTGTATATGAAAGCTCCGGTTACGGCAGAAAGCCTATCCGTGTAAAACCACGACAGACAGCACACTACGGTATTAAGCTGCATATCGAGGGTTACGGATATGCAAAACTGTACGAGCTTGAATTATTCTTTGAGTATGGTGGTGATTTGTATGTCTAAATCACCGAATATACCAATTTCAAAAATGAATTATGAGCAGCTCCGTGATACCGTACAGCTTTTATCCGATGAGCTTGCTTTATTCAAGCATAAATACGAAGATTCAATAAACAATCTTGACTATAACAATATGAGTGCAGTCCTTATCAAAGAAAAGGACACAATGAAAGCACAGATTACGGTTACGGCAGATGCTATTAAAACAATGGTAAGTGATACGGATTTACAATTAGAATTGGAAAAGTATTCTACTATTGAGCAGACCGCGGAAGAAATTGAGCTTGCTGTTATTAGGTTAGATGCATCTACTGACAATAAACTTAAAGAGTATTCCACTATCACACAAATGGCAGATAAAATTTCTATGGCGGTAAATGCAGCATTTTCAAATCCTGAAGAGGTTGAATATTTTGACGAAACAGTTGCCGACGAAGGCATTGTATATTATGAGAAGTCAAGTGAGTTATATTGGTATTATGACGGAAATGCTTGGGAAGGTTCTATAAAAGCAAACTTCGGAAGTGTGTTTACTCAAACAACAGACGGTTTTGTTTTGGATGGAAAAAAAGCAATTTTTACAGGGGTTATATATTTGACTGACAATGGCGGAAACTCAAAGTTTGCAATTACTCATGATGAGTCGCAAGACTATGGTGAGTCAGTTACTATTAGAGGAACTAGCGCTGACAGTTATCCCATAATTATGGGAGATTATAGCAATAACGTATATATAGGGACATATGCGGATGGGCATCTAGTTGCAACACAAGGCTGGGTTGAAGAATACTTTGCAGGTGGAAGCGGTTCAGGTTATGCGGTTTTTGGTTAAAGGAGAGTGAATATCAGTGGCGACTCTTGACACTTGTTTATATGATTATAATGGTGCTTTATATGCTTTTGGTGTTGTTTCGGGATATTCCACGGTTAAGGCAGTTCGTATGTATGTTTCAGACGGACACGGCACTACATATCAGTATTTTTCTACACAGATATACACAAAATCCGAAGCATTAATTATGGATTCTTTCGGTGCAGATCCTTTTTTATTCAATATTCGTACCGACAGAGATGCAGAAGATGAAGCAATAAAACAGTTGCCGTACAATGTAGTTGACCCGGAAGATAATTCAGGGAGAGGCCGTTATAAAATTAGTTTCCACTTTTATAGTAGTACATCTAAAGATGCCGCGCCACTCGACACTACTGTGCTTACACCGTCGGTAGACGGTAACGCGGATTCTTGGTATCAGATGCATAATAGCTTGACAACACCCAACTTGACCTTTGACACTAACACAAAAAAAGTACGATTAAGTAAAGTTGGTACCGGTAGATATATTATTGAGGTTAAAAGAACAAACAGAAATAAAGTAAATACATCTTTTAGCGCAGCAGTAAAGGACTATGCTTATACAGTTAATATGAAAGGTTTAGAAGGTACGAACGGAGGTAGATATAGCGAAGCTTTGCCTATTTGGAGGGGCAAAGAAGAAATCAAAGAGGGAAACGTCTATTGTCGTTATCATAGCCCTTGGTTCAAGGGGTGGACTTGGCGAGCTTGCGTGTTATTTGATAGTGGAGCTTCTTATTCGGAAACGCAGAGAAACAACTATCTTGCGATGGCACAAAAGGTATTTACGCAAATAGAGGAAATAACAGGTGTAACAATAAATGTTACAAGCATGACAAATTCTACCTATACAGTGGGCGATCCTGCAGCATCAGCAGATAGTATAATCCAAAAATACGGCTATGGTTGGGACGAAGATGACCTAGGCTATGACTATGATATGCTTGTTCGTATCGGCAATTCATCTACGTTAGGTGATGAGCATTCGTGGGGAGGTTTTTGGAGATGTTATGCTTGGGACGAAATTCCCGAGGATGGCATTGCGGTTTCTTTCGCTTGCATAGATACTTCTTACACAGGAGAAACACTTGAACACGTTTTTGCAGAAGAAATTTTTCAAAGCTTACATATCGGGGCCGATAACTTTGAATATCCTATAAGCTGTCATTGGGACCCTCATTACGCAAACCCATGTGATGCAAACCAAGCGGATAAACACAACGAAGGGGTGCAGTGGGACAAAGAGGTATTAAAGTTTTTCTACAGCCGTGACCTAAACGGATATACCCCCGTCGAGCTGTTGAATATAATGGATACACCGTGCTGTCTGTGTAAAGAATATGATGGTTCTTCATACTATGAATTTGATTTAAGCGAGCTATTGGATGATGAGTACGAAATAACAGGCTGGGTTGCGAGAGAGGGTGAAAATTATGCTAACAGCGGCACTTGGAGTAATGCCGCACAATCTCATTATGTTTGGGATGGTGGTTGGGATGATGCCCCCTATTCTCTAAAAACGTCTATTACCGTAAATCTTAAAACAAAACCTGTTCCGTGGTATTGGACGCAAAGTAACGGTTTGGCATCAGCCGCGCAGACATCAGCTGCACACAGTGCTTGCGTAAATAAAGAATATACAAAAAATTTTTCGTTCGAAGTATGGAATGACCTAGTTAACAAGGTCCAAGAGTTTTTAGTCTATACAGAGCGTGCTACTTGGTCGATTGGAAGTAATAATTATGGCTATTCTCCCTCTACCATCTACACATCTTTACTTGCAAATGCGAAAATGACTGCTTCAGATACTAAACTATATGCTTTGAAATTTAATATATTGCGTTTCTGTATAGGTGCTATGGCTACTTTTAATAACTCCGAAGAAAACAACAGCATTTATCAGCATTATGCCAAAACAGGTTCGTGGGATATGGCGAAAGACGAAGAAGTTTTAGGTCAGTATATCATAGATTTAGCAAGTAAAGTGAATCAAATATGAGGTGTAAACGATATGTATGTGTGTAAAAATGAAAACATTAAATATAAGTGCAACGCGCCGACAGAAAAGCGAATACCGCTTCCGTCTGTTGATGCTTCCCGATATCAATGGGTAGTTGATTTTACTATTCAAGATGTAATAGATACTGCAAAGGTTGATGAATTGTTAAGCGATGAATTTTACTTTTATGATGAAGAAACTGAAAATGCCGTTTACTTTTCAGATTATAACCGCATCAACAATGTAGAATTACGATACGGAAGCGATTTAAGTTGCACTGTAAAAATTCAATTAGCGAAAGAGGTGTCCTCGCAATGTATGTAAAATTTAAAGGCAGTGAAAAATCCTACGAATGCACCGAACCGATTGAGCAGAAAGTGTTTAGGTCAGGCACAGCAATAGGTTGGGCGATTATGTTTCACATCCACGGCGATGTTGATTCATCGGGTATTGACAAGCTTGTGACTCCCGAAACTATTTCGGAGCTTATATTCACAAAAGATGGCGAACAGCAGACAGCCTTTACTGTCTCCGGATATTCGACAGTGACATCTTGTACCATAAGACACAAGAGTACAACTGTAGCGGAGCTGCAGTTCACAAAGGCGAATGCCCCTGACGAGAAAGGAGCTATAGAAAATGTATAGTTTTAAAAACACATCCAATGGTTTCAATTATGTATTCGAAAAGGTTCTTGCGCCTAACGAAGAGTTGTTACTTAAAATGCCGCCAGTGTCACCAAACAAAAGAGGTTTTAACGATATAGGGTGGCAGGCAAACAGCAATGTTGAGCTTTATGGAACGTTGGCCCTAAACCCCAAAAGTGACAGTGCTATATGGCAAAAAATTGAGCCTTACGACGAGGTCAATAAAACTATCTCTGCTTTGAAAATTGTGAACGGAGATGAAGAGTGCACCATTGTAATCAGGGCACTTCTAAATTAAAGGTGGTGTTTGATATGAGCTACGGAAATTTGTCAAAAAAAAAGTATAAGAAAGTCAGTTTTGATGAGCTTACGGCAGAAGAGAGAGACCAACTTATAAAAGACTCAATTCCTGTGATTGGCGAGGTAAGGGCATTGCACGAAGAGGTTATGGTCGCAAAGATAGAAACTGAAGCTCGTCTCTACGAGGCGAACACAGCTAGTCTTATGGCAGTAATGGCTCAAGACACAGCAGAAAAATACGCGGACAGTATAAAGAGCCTTTCTGTTGAAGCTACAGAGGGTGAAGA
>CAYLPQ010000012.1:0-48485 GCA_964385605.1 uncultured Oscillospiraceae bacterium
TAAGGAGGAGATGGATGATATGGCAACCACTAAGGCTGTTATAGGTCACGCAGAAATCCGTCAGACCTTCAAGGTAAGCGGTGTAGGTACAATCGGCGGTTGTTACGTTACTGACGGTAAGATTCAGCGTAACTGCAGTGTACGTATTGTCCGTGACGGTATCGTTATCCATGAGGGTGAGCTTGATTCACTTAAGCGCTTCAAGGATGACGTTAAGGAAGTTGCAAGCGGCTATGAATGCGGTATGGGATTTGTAAGATTCAACGACATTAAAGAGGGCGATAATGTTGAATGTTATATCATGGAAGAAGTGAAACGTTGATGACTGTGTCATCAACTCGCAGAAGAAGTTTTCTAGCGAAAACATTCTCCTGCGAATAAAGGTCTTTCGCTCGCGCACCGCTCACCGCGGTAGCCCTTGCAAGGAGTTAAAACCGAGGTACACGCCCCCGGTTTTAACGGATTTTATGTTAAGGTGTTCCCCTTAACAATCCCCTTCAAATCTTTCAAATTTCCACATAATTAATCAAAACAAACACAAAATAAGTAAATGAGTGAAATGCTCATTTACTTATTTTCGAAATGAGGGAAAAACTATGTCTTTTAAAAGAACTGACAGAATATCTGAAGAAATAAAAAAGGAATTATCCAGTGTTATACGCGAACTTAAGGACCCAAGAATTCCTATGATGACAAGTGTTGTCAAGGTTGATGTAACAAATGACCTCCGCTATGCAAAGGCATACATCAGCATTATGGGAAATGATGAACAAAAGAAAGAAGCTATAAAAGGACTTACCGCTGCGGCAGGCTTCGTAAGACGCGAAATCGGCAGCCGCATCAAGCTCCGCTGTGTGCCTGAATTCAGCTTTACTATTGACACTTCTATTGAATACGGTGCACACATCAATCAGCTTCTCAACGATATAAGCAGTAAGGACTGATATTATGCTCAAAAAAATTGCAGACCATCTTACAAAATGCAGTTCCGTTGCTATTTTCGTTCACGAAAACCCCGACTGGGACTGTATTGGAAGTGCTCTTGCCTTGCGTAATGCGTTGAGGCAGAAAAGCATCCGTTCAGATGTTTTTACTGAAAATCCGCTTTCCCACCACCTTTCTTTTATGGAAACAGACGTTATCACTTACACGGACGGTAGTACACCTGACTACGAGTGCTATTGTGCCGTTGATGTAAGTGATGCAAAAAGAATGGGTGCCTGGGGCGATGTTTTCATTAAAAACGAAAATACTGTGTGCATTGACCACCATCTTGCAAAGGATGAATTTGCGGCACTTTCCTATATTGAGCCCTCAAGAAGTGCGACAGGTGAGCTTATTTATGAGCTTCTGGCACTTACAGATATAAAGCTTACAGAGGATGTTGCAAGCTATCTTTACTGTGCAATATCTTCAGATACAGGCTCATTCCAGTACGCATCTATGAACAAACGGACTTACGAGATTGTTATTGCACTGACTGAAGCAGGAATTAACACCTCTTACCTTTGTAGTATGCTTTATGAGAGAAATACACTCACACAGCTCAAGCTTAAGGCTGAAACTATTAATTCCATACGTCTTTACGGTGACGGCAAAATTGCCATTGCATCTGTAAGCAGCGATACTCTTGAAAAATACAACGCGCTTCCAAGCGATATAGAAGCACTTGCGCAGCTTCCCAGAAGCCTTGACGGTGTTATGATAAGTGCATTTATAAAAGAAGTGGAAAAAGGTAATATCCGTGTGAGTCTGCGTGCCCTGGGTGATTATAACATTGAACCCGTAGCCCGGAATTTTGGCGGCGGTGGGCATAAAAAAGCGGCAGGTTGCCGTTTCTCCGGCATAAGCATAGAAGAAGCCGAAAAGGCGCTTGTCGATGAGTTTTTGAAACTTATATAAACAAACCAAAAGGAGTAATATATGCAAAGCACAGAAAAATGCGGCATTATTATAATAAATAAACCAAAGGGCGGTTCTTCACATCGCTGTGTGGGAGCTGTCCGTAAGGCTATGAATATGAAAAAGGTCGGTCACACCGGCACTCTTGACCCTGAAGCAAGCGGTGTTCTGCCCATTCTTATAGGTACGGCAACAAGGGCGGCGGAATTTCTTACCGCAGAGGATAAGCGCTACAGAGCCACACTTCTTCTTGGCACAAGAACCGACACTCTCGATATGGCAGGAACGGTTCTTGAGGTAAATCCCGTCTGCGTCACAGAGAATGACGTGCGCGCAGCTATAGAAAGCTTTGTGGGTGATATTTCACAGATTCCGCCTATGTACAGCGCTATTCAGGTAAACGGACAGAGGCTTTATCACCTTGCTCGTCAGGGAATTGACATTGAAAGAGAAGCAAGAAATGTCACAGTATTCTCTATTGACATACAGGAGATTTCTCTCCCCTATGTAACTATTGACGTTCACTGCAGTAAGGGTACATATATCCGCACTCTTGCCTCCGACATCGGCGACAAGCTCGGCTGCGGAGGATGTATAAGTGAGCTTTGCCGTACCGCATCTGGGATATACAGAATAGAAGATGCTATTACCCCGGAGGATTTACTTAAGCTTGCGGAGGAAGGCAGAGCCGAAGAGGTTATAATACCCGTTGACACGGCATTTTCTGAATACGGCGCAATCCGTCTTGATAAGAAGCGAGCTGACCGTGTTAAAAATGGTGTGCCAATCTATTACAAAGGTAAAAAACAAGGTAATTTCTACCGTATATATGACGAAAACGATGTGTTTATCGCTCTTTCCCAGGCTGACACAGTCGACGGAAGAGAATGTCTTAAGCTTATAAAGGGGTTTTATAAATGAGAAATACCGTGGTAGCGCTCGGTTTTTTTGACGGAGTGCATATTGCTCACAGAAAAATAATTGAATCTGCCGTAGATTATGCGGAGAAGAACGGTCTTTTTCCTGTCGCACTGACATTTGACCGTTCTCCACTTGAAATACTTTCCCCCGGGAAAGTCCGCTATATTACAGATTCTGCTGCAAAAGTTGATTTAATAAAATCGCTTGGTGCTGACACGATATTTCTTCCATTGAGCCGCGAGCTTCTCGCCCTTTCTCCCGAGGAATTTGTCAGGGATATTCTTGTCAAGGAATACGGTATAGCTCACGCGGTATGTGGTTATAATTATCGTTTCGGAAAAAACGGTAGCGGAAACACGGAAACCCTTGCCGCATTAGGAGAAAAATACGGTTTTACCGTAGAAGTGCGCGACAGGGTAACTTATAACGAAGCTGACGTGTCGTCGAGCTATATACGCGCACTCCTTTGTGAGGGAAATATTCATCTTGTAAATATTCTTCTCGGAAGAAGCTTTACAGTTTCGGGAACCGTTACAGAGGGAAAACACCTTGGGACAACACTTGGTTTCCCTACAGCTAATGTGTTTTTTAATGATAACAGCGCTACTCCCCTTTGCGGAGTGTATAAGACAGTCGTTTCATTTGACGACGAGAAAATGCCGGCTATCACAAACATAGGCATAAATCCAACTGTTGGCGGAGAAAGTATGCGCAGTGAAACCTATATTCCTGACTTTTGCGGAAATATTTACGGCAAAAAAATTCAGATTGAATTTATAGACTTTATAAGAAAAGAAATAAAGTTTGAAAATATTGAACTGCTGAAAAAGCAGATAAACAAAGATGTACAGAAAATTACGAAAGGAATTTGTCAATGAAAACCGGAATAGTACTTGAGGGCGGTGCAAGCCGTGCATATTTTACAGTGGGAGTGCTTGATGCGTTTTATGATATGGGAATAAAGCCGGACTATCTTATAGGCTCATCGGCAGGCATTGCAAACGGTATTTCCTACGTTTCCGGACAACGCGGAAGGAATCTGGAAATAGGGCTTAAATACCTTCCCGACAAGCGCTATATGGGATTCAGGCATCTTCTGAACCCGAAAAACCGCAGTCTGTACAATCTGAAATTCGTATTTGACGAAATACCGAATATCCACGTTCCCTTTGACTATGATGCATACGATAATTCAGGTTGCGAAACTATTGCCGCGCTTACAAATATTGAAACAGGGAAATGCGAATATCACCGTGTAACGTCGGAGGATAAAACCTGGCAAATACCAATTGCAAGCTGTGCTCTTCCCCTTATGTTTCAGCCTGTAGAAATTAACGGCAAAAAATATATGGACGGAGGTATTACAGACTCGATTCCTGTGGATAAAGCAATTAAAGACGGGTGTGATAAAATTATTGTTGTTACAACCCGTGAACGTTCATATATAAAAGAGGATGAGCCTGCACTGAAAATCAGCAGTTTCCTTTACAGAAAATATCCTGAATTTGCAAAAGCGGTCGAGAACCGCACAAAAACCTACAACGACACTCATAACCGTGTGCTTGAGCTTGAAAAGGCGGGCAGAATTATACATATTGCCCCCGAAGTTGATACTTCTATGTGGAAGCGCACAGAAAAGTCAAACGAAGCAATTCAGGCAATGTATGACGAGGGTTATAACACAGCTATGAAAAAGAAAGATAAAATAAAAGAAGGTTGATGTATTGCATCAACCTTTCTTTACTTCATCCCAGTATTTCTTGGTTTGTGATTCAAGTTTATTCTCGCCGTGCTGATAGTATTTTCTGCCAAGAAGTGTATCGGGCAGATATTGCTGTTTTACATAGCTGTGGGGATATGCGTGGGGATATTTATATCCGTTTCCGTGACCCAGTGACGAAGCACCGCCATAGTGCGAATCCTTAAGATGGGCAGGAATATCCCCCATTAGTCCGTCATTTATATCTGAAAGTGCTGCATCGATACCGCAGATTGCGCTGTTTGACTTGGGAGCTGTTGCAAGCATAATAACCGCTTCCGCCAAAGGAATCCTTGCTTCGGGGAAACCAAGTTGCAGTGCCGCATCAACGCAGGATTTTGTAATAACAATTGCGTTAGGGTATGCAAGTCCGATGTCCTCTGCCGCCATTACAAGTATTCTTCGGCAAATGCTCTGTAAATCTCCTGCCGCAACCAGCCTCGCAAGATAGTGAATTGCCGCATCAGGGTCACTACCCCGTACAGATTTCTGAAAAGCACTTAACACATCATAGTGACTGTCGCCGTCGCGGTCGTGGCGGAATGCCTTTTTCATGGTTACAGATTCTGCAAGGGCAAGGTCAATCACTATATTTTGCTCCGCGTCAGGCTTTGCCGCCATTATTGAAACCTCAAGAGAGTTAAGTGCCTTTCTCACATCACCACAGGCAGACTGAGCCATATGATCGTAGGCATCTTCATCAATTTTAAGAGAATAGTCCTCGCTTAATTTCTCCGCAGCTCTTTTAAGAGCTTCTTTTACATCATCAGGCTCAACTGGGTTAAATTCAAACACTGTTGAACGGGATAAGATTGCATTGTATATGTAAAAATAGGGATTTTCCGTTGTTGACGCAATCAGTGTTACTTTACCATTTTCGATACATTCAAGAAGGCTCTGTTGCTGTTTTTTGTTAAAATTCTGAATCTCGTCAAGGTACAGCACAACACCATCTGCACCGAGCATTGTTTCCGCTTCCTGAAGCATTGATTTTATATCTGAAACCGACGCATTGGTGGCATTAAGCTTGTAAAGGGGCTTACCTGCCTTTTGTGCGGCGATGTTGGCAACGGTAGTCTTTCCTATGCCACTGGGACCGTAAAAAATCATATTTGGTATCTCGCCACTCTGTATTATATTGTAAAGCACCTTTCCTTCACCCAGGATATGCTTCTGTCCCACAACATCCTCAATGGTAACGGGGCGCATTCTGTCCGCCAAAGGCTTACGCATAAAATTCACCTCACAGATTATTATACAAAGTTTTTCTTCCAAAAACAAGAGATTTATGTTAAAATATAATCGGAGGCGATAAAATGACACGAAAAGAACGGGCAGAAGCATTCTGCGAAATATTAAAAAAGCTCTATCCCGATGCGATTTGTTCACTTAATTACACCACTCCCCTGGAACTTCTTATAGCAACACAACTTTCCGCACAGTGTACTGACGCGAGGGTTAATATCGTAACAGAAACACTGTTTAAAAAATATCCCGATGTATATGCCTTTGCAAACGCATCACAGAAAGAACTTGAAAAAGACATACACTCCATAGGATTTTACCATAACAAAGCTAAAAATGTTATTAACTGCTGCCGAAAAATAATAGACAATTTTGCAGGTATTGTCCCCGACACTATGGATGAGCTTCTCACTCTTGACGGTGTGGGAAGAAAAACCGCAAATCTTGTCCTCGGTGACCTTTTCGGAAAAGGCGGTATGGTAATTGACACCCATGCAAAAAGAATTCTCTACAGAGTAGGTCTCACAAAAGAAACTGAACCCGTTAAAGTAGAAAAAGACACTGAAAAGCTTCTTCCTAGAAGCGAACACAGTGATTTTTGCCACAGACTTGTACTTCACGGACGGGCGCTGTGCACCGCCAGAGGTCCAAAATGCGCTGAATGTCCTGCTGTAACCGTCTGTAAAACAGGTAATTCCTCAATAGGAACGAAAGAATAAATTAATTGATTTAACCTATTGAAATAGTTTGTTGAATGTTATATAATATATACTAGGTATAAATTATTCGGAGGGAATAATTATGAAAAAAGAAAACAATACAAATCCGCAGAACCAAAATTCGGAAGAAGAAATCTTAAGCGCAAAATTTGCCGCCTCCCGCGAAAACATTTATGGCTACGGAGAGGAAGAGTTTCAGGGATTCAAAACAAGAAAAGATATGATCCTTGACTCACTTCAGCGGTATTGGGACAGTTGTAAGGTTATGATGATGAGTTCACTTAACCATATGCGCAGTCCCGTTACAATCATCGTAATGATATTCCTCATAGCTTTGTACATCCTTTTGGGTTGGGCAGGCTCCATCGGTTTCCAGTTTTACAATATCGATGTTGTGCAGTACATTACGACGAACCTTGATATAATCGTAAATGCTATCCTTGGCTATTTCTTTGGGCCTGTTACCTGTGCAATCGGTGTTGCTCTGTGTACAATTGTCAGAATGATTGTAAAGCTGTCACGTTTCTATGCCATTTACTTTATTTGCGCAACTGTGGCAGGATTTTTGCACGGATGGATTTTGTACCGCCACAGAAATATGTGGTTTGGCACGCGTTTCCGTGGTTTCTTTACAGACCTTTTGTCAAAAGTTTCTTTGACAAGATTTATGGTTTCTACATTTATAAACGTTCTTCTGATGGCTGTCCTGTATCAGGTTATGTACGATGTTCCTATTTCCAAATATCTCATGCTTTACTCCAAATCAGGTGTTGAGCTCACATCGTTCTACGAGTTTTTATCGGTATTTGTGATAAGCCTGTTGTTTGAAACCTTGATAGTATATGTCGCTCTTGTAGTGATTAATTTCATTGTTTCAAGAGCATTTCCATCACAATTTGTTGAACCGTCTCTTATTGTAAATGAAAGCGGCGACATCATAAATCCTGAAGACGACATTAATTAACTTTCTATTCTTATTTCGGAGGATTAACCGTGGATTACTGTTTTGACGATAAAATTGATGTAAAGCTTATCGCTCTGTTTATTATTGAAAACTTTAAGATGCCAGTTCCCAATTACTTTATCGTAGATACCCTTATGCTTGAACCTTTTGTGAATTATTTTGATCTGCAGCAACAGATGGGTGAGCTTGAGGATGAAGGCTTTGTCACCTACTACGTGGAAAACGACAATCGGTTTTATTCAATTACAAACAAAGGGCACGAAGCCTTGGAATTCTTTGTTGTAAGAATTCCAAAAACCGTGCGCGAAAGGCTTCTTCGAGCTATAAAAATCAAAGTAAAGGACCTTAAAAATGCTCTCAGCATAAAAGCAGAGTATGAAAAGGTAAACGATATTGAATACTGTGTGTCCCTGAGTATTTCCGAGGGTAATTTTGATATGTTCAGCCTTTCCCTTTCCGTAGGTGATGAGGTTATGGCACAAAAAATGTGCGGTGCGTTCAAAAACAATCCTCAGGCAATGTACAGTGAATTTCTTTCAATAATGACAAAAAACATTTAACACAGAGTCAGACCAAAGGAGCAACATCATGGATATTTTACAACTTAAAAAGGAATTTATAAAACTCTACGGCGGAGAAGAAAGTGACATCCGCATTTTTCACTCCCCGGGCAGAGTTAATCTTATAGGTGAGCACACCGACTACAACGGCGGTTTTGTTTTCCCTGCGGCGCTTACAATGGGTACAACCATTGCACTCCGCCCCAACGGAAAAAACGTTATTCACTTAAAGGCAACCGACCTTCCTGACCTTGTAGAGCTGGATATTAATAACCTTGACGGTTACCGTGACCTATGGTGGGGTAATTATCAGGCAGGTGTGTGTCTTGAGCTTCAGAAAAGCGGTTACGACATCATTGGTTGTGATATGCTCTATGATGATACTCTTCCCCACGGAGGCGGACTTTCATCCTCTGCGGCGATTGAGGTTTGCACGGCTCTTGCTCTTGCAACCCTTTCAAACGAGAAAAACGGCAAGGACGCACCCGATATGGTTGAAATGGCATTTATCGGGCAAAGTGCAGAGCATAATTACTGCAACGTAAAGTGCGGTATTATGGACCAGTTCGCATCTGCAATGGGTAAGAAAAATCATGCGATTTTCCTCGATTGCAAAGACATTACATATAAGCTCATCCCACTTGAAATGGCAGGATGCAAGCTTGTTATAACAAATACGAACAAGAAGCATTCACTTGCTTCAAGCAAATACAACGAGCGCCGCGGTGAATGCGAAACAGGGCTTGAAATTCTTAAGAAATCTCTCCCAGAGATAAAGTGCCTCGGTGATGTAACGGTAGAAATGTTTGAAAATGTTAAAAATACCGTTACCAATGAAACCGTTCTTAAGAGAATTTCCCACGTTATTTACGAGGATGACAGAGTTCTTAAGAGCATTGATGCCCTTAAGATGGGTGATATTCAGCTTTTCGGTCAGTTAATGAATGCCAGCCACGATTCACTCCGCGACCTTTATGAGGTTACGGGGATTGAGCTTGATACACTTGTTGAGGAGGCACGCAAAATTGACGGTGTTCTCGGTTCAAGAATGACGGGTGCAGGCTTCGGCGGAAGTACTGTTTCTATCGTTAAGGAAGAAGCAATTGACGAATTCTGCGAAAAGGTCACAAAGAATTATACCGAAAGAATCGGCTATGCCCCCACAGTGCTTATTGATGACATCGGTGACGGCGGTATGGAGATATTATGAAACGACAGATAATTGATGCACATTACCATAACTGTCAGTGGTTTTCCCACGGGCAGACTTTCCTTGAATTTCAACAGGAATATCGCGAAAAATGCGGTGTTACAGGATTTTTACTACTTTGCGTACCGAGTATAAAAGGTCAGGCAACCCATTTCTGCCCAGCGCAGAACATTCTCGGTGCGATTTCAAAGCTTGAGGATAAGACGAATTCCACATACGTTTACGGCGGTCTTTTCTATCCTGATGCTCCTGTAATTCCTGAAAAAACAAAGGAATACAACTTCAGGGCACAGGCTGAAAGACTTATGGAAATCGGCTATGACGGTATGAAGATGTTTGAGTCAAAGCCCACTATCCATAAAAAGCTTAAGTACGGTGTCGACCGCGAGGGATATGAGGAATATTTTTCTTATCTTGAAGAGAACGGTATTCCGCTCCTTATGCACGTTAACGACCCCCACAATTTCTGGGATCCCGAAACTGCCCCTCCCCTTGCAAGGCAGCACGGATGGTTTTACGGAGACGGCACTTTTGCTTCAAAAGAAGAGATTTACGACGAGGTTTACAGGGTACTCGAAAGACATCCACATCTTAAAGTAACTCTTCCCCACGGCTTTTTCCTTTGCAACGGACCCGAGGGACTTTCAGAGCTTTTCGATACTTACGAAAACGTATATACAGACCTTGCACCGGGACCTGCATTTTTGGAGGCAATGTCAAACGACTACGAAAACTGGAGGGAATTTTTCAATAAATACTATAAGAGGATTCTTTTTGCAACAGACGCGAAGAACTACTCTCCCTTCCCGCTTACAGACAGCCTGTTTAATGATGTCTACCGCTTCGTAGCAACAGATGATGTGTACAGTGCTTTTGAATATTATGACAGTGAATGTACACTGCACGGTATGGGTCTTTCAGAAGAAAAGCTTGATGCTGTACTTTACAAAAACTATATGGACATTGTAGGCGGCAAAGCACCGAAAGCAATTAATCGTGATGCACTCGGAAAGTATATCGAGGATTTCATTCCTAATCTCACCCAGGGCGAAACCAAGGATGAGATTATAAAGTATTATAAGGAGAATTTTTAATGGCAAGAAAAATTATTGACTCCCATTGTCATATTTGTCAATGGAATACCGACGGTATTTCATTTATAGATTCATTTAAAAACTACAAAGAAAAATGCGGTCTTTATGCGGTAAACACCCTCTCACTGCCTATGGCAGGAGAATCACGTGGAGTATATACAATGGCGCAGAACATTGTTGGTGCTATCCTTAAGCTTGAGGATGAGACTGCGTATTCTTTTGCGGGTCTTTTCTATCCTGAAGCTCCCGTAAATGACGAGCTTGCTGAAAAGTTTGATTTTAAAGGTCAGGCAGAGGAATTTATGGCTATAGGGTTTGACGGTATCAAGCTTCTTGAATCAAAGCCTTCTCTCCATAAAAAGCTTAATTACGGAATTCATAAAAAGGGTTATGATGCGTTTTTCAAGTATATTGAGGATAATAACATCCCTATGAATTCCCATGTTGCCGATCCCCACGAATTCTGGGACGAAGACAAGGTTCCGCCGATTTTCAAAGAAAAAGGCTGGTTCTACGGAGACGGCACCTATGCATCAATAGAAGAAATTTATGGTGAGGTTTATGATGTTCTTGACCGGTATCCCGGAATCAGAATCACCCTTCCCCACGGTTTCTTTATGGGGCACTGTCTCGACGAGCTTGCAACGGTTATGGACAAGTATCCCAACGTATCAATTGACCTTGCACCCGGGCCGGCATTCTTTCAGGCATCGGTTGGTCGTTACGATGAATTTAAATCATTTTTTGAGAAATACTATGATCGTATACTTTTCGGTACGGATGCAAACAATTATTCAGATTTTGAATCACTTACAAAAAATCTTTGTAGTGATGTTTACCGCTTCTTTGCCACAAACGATGAGTATACTGCTTTCAGCTACTATGACAGCACTTGTAATTTGAAAGGACTTGGACTTTCTGAAAAAAAGGTGCGTGCAATAGAGTGCGAAAACTTTATGAATTTTGCAGGTGATAAGCCGAAAAAAGTTGATAAAGCTTTGCTCAAAAAATATATTGAAAAATTCCTCCCATATATGCCGGAGGATGATACAAAAAAATCTATTATCGGGTATTACAAAAACAGTCTTTAAAAAAGAAGCGTGCCGCTTCACCCATTTCGCGTGCTGACTTAATCAAAGAAAATGGTAGATGTCGCTCGCGATAAAATATGCAATTTCCTATACGGTAAAATAACAGCCTGTGCCAAAAGGCACAGGCTGTTTCAAAAGGAGTAAACGTATGTCGCAAATTGTTGAAAAACTTAAAGAAAAGCACATTCTCACAAGGGATGAGTTTAAAAAATTACTTTCAACAGATAAATATGATGATGAGCTTTTTAAAACTGCTGACTCTGTGCGCCGGGAAATTTACGGTACCGATGTATATATCCGCGGTCTTATTGAGTTTTCTAATTTCTGCAAAAATAACTGCTACTACTGCGGTATACGATGCGATAATAAAAAGGCGGAACGTTACCGCCTTACAAAGGATGAAATTATGCAGTGCTGTCGGGAGGGTTATAAGCTTGGTTTCCGTACATTTGTGCTTCAGGGTGGCGAAGACCCTTATTTCACTGACGAAAGGTTCTGCGATATTATAAGCGCTATACGACAGGAATTTCCCGACTGCGCTATAACACTATCCGTAGGAGAGCGGTCATACGACAGCTATCTTTCATACTATAAAGCAGGTGCAAACCGTTTTCTCTTGAGGCACGAAACTGCCGAGGATGAGCATTACGGAAAACTGCACCCTGCGGATATGAGTCTTGAAAACCGTAAGAAGTGCCTTTATGACCTGAAGAAAATCGGTTTTCAGGTAGGTAGCGGATTTATGGTCGGCTCACCCTATCAGACAATGGATAACATTGTATCTGACCTGTTCTTTTTGTCTGAATTAAAGCCCGATATGGTGGGAATAGGTCCGTACGTTAATCACAAGGAAACTCCTTTTGCCGAGTTTGAAAACGGTAGTGTGGAGTTGACTATCCGCTTGATTTCGGTACTGCGATTAATGTTTCCGTATGCACTGCTCCCTGCTACAACGGCGCTTGGCACACTGTGCGAGGACGGCAGAGAAAGAGGTCTCAAAGCCGGTGCAAACGTGGTTATGCCCAACCTCTCTCCTCAAAAATTCAGAAAGCTGTACAGTATTTATGATAATAAAATCGCAACCGGCGAGGAAGCTGCACAGAGCCGTGCACTCCTTGAAAAACGCGTCAAAAATGCAGGCTATAATGTAGTAACCGCAGTCGGTCACGTAAAGAAGAAGTGTGATGCTACACCCAACAAATGCCTTGTTGCTATGAGTGGCGGTGTGGATTCTTCCGTTGCGGCATATCTTATGAAAGAACAGGGGTTTGAATGTCTAGGTGCTACAATGAAGCTCATCGGTGCACAAATCCCCATTGATGAAGAGCATGCCTGCTGTTCTCTTGAGGATATTGCAGATGCAAAAAAAGTGTGTGACAGACTCGGTATGCCACACTATGTATACGATTTTTCGGGGCATTTCTGCGATAAGGTTGTGGATAAATTTGTTTCTGCCTATGAAACAGGTGCTACACCTAACCCGTGTATAGAATGTAACCGTCACCTTAAGTTTGAGCGCCTTTTCAAAGAGGCGGAGGAGCTCGGTTGCAGTCACATTGCAACAGGTCATTATGCGAGGATTGAAAAAGAGGGCGAAAGATTCGTATTAAAAAAAGCTCTTGACATTGCAAAGGATCAGAGCTATGTTCTGTACTCATTAACAAAGGATCAGCTTGCAAGGACAATCTTCCCCCTCGGGAATATGACCAAGGACGAGGCACGCACCGTTGCCGAAGAAAACGGCTTTATCAATGCAAAAAAGAAAGAAAGTCAGGATATATGCTTCGTCAAGGGCGAGGATTACACTGATTTTATCCGCAGATATACAAAAAAAGAATACCCCGCGGGTAACTTTGTAGACAAGGACGGAAACGTCCTCGGAACACACAAGGGAATTATTTCCTACACGGTAGGTCAGCGAAAAGGTCTTGGTCTTGCCCTCCCTGCGCCCCTTTATGTATGTGATATTAACACGGAGGAAAACACCGTTGTGCTCTGCCCCCACGAGGATTTATTCTCAAGTGAGCTTACGGCAAATGCCATTAACCTTACTGCAGTGGATGATTTGTATACTCCAATGCGTGTCAAGGCAAAGATACGCTACCGCCACACCCCCGCTGATGCTACGGTAGTGCAGATTGATGATGATACAATCCGCATAACCTTTGATGAGCCGCAACGCGCTATTACCAAAGGTCAGGCAGTGGTATTATACAATGGGGATATTGTCGTGGGCGGTGGAACTATTATAGATTCAAAATGATAAAAAGGAAGTCAGTTTTTAATGCTGATTTCCTTTTTTAATCTCACAATATGGGAGAACTGTTCCCTTTTCTCTCGACATCTTTACTATAAATGCTGTATAATTTGGATGCCAGTCTTTTTGATGATAAACTCAAAATACACTTTTGTCAATCTTTATTCTTCATAAACATCATATGCGGAAAGCATATATTTTGAAATTTTATAAAGAAGAGAAAGAGTATCTCTCTTAAGTTCTGTGCTGATGTGCGAAAGAGTTCCTGTCTCTCGCACACGGTTAAACTTGAAAAATTCATCTGACTCCAGAGTAAAACAACCAGAAAAACCTGACTCTATAAGCCCTCTCATAAGAGAATCATAATCTGATGTTCCCAGGAAAGGCGCTATATGTTCGTCTCGCATACCATTATTATCATGCACATGGATTGCCTTTAAATTATTTCCCATTTCTATAATTTCAGCATAGTGATCTATTCCGTCCATATTGGCATGTCCTATGTCCCAAGCTGCACCAAACAAAGGATGATTCATATAGGAAACAAAATCGTTTAAATCCTTTCCGGTTATAGGGAAAAAGCACCTTTCCGGACAATGCTTTATGGTTGTGTTTTCAAAAAGAATATTAACACCGTTTTCCTCCATTGCAGGAATAAGCGCCCTAAAAAAGTGTTCGTTAGCTTTAAAATACAACTCTTTGTCATCAGGATATTTTATCTCGGGGAAAAATCCAGAATGAATTACCATATTTTTAATACCAAGAATGCCGCATGCCTCGATGGAACGAATTGTAGCCAGAAATCCTTTTTCCGCACCTTCTCCTCTTATATCACAAGCAGGAGCATGCGCTTGCACAAAGGTAAAACCAAGCTTTTCCGCAGCAGCTTTTGCTTCAAAAATTCCTTCCAGTTATCCGACATAAAGGGATGGTTATGCGTTCTCACCACATCATAAAAACTATAATCAAGATACTTAAATCCGGTACCCTCATATGATTCAATGGATTTTACTGGATTTTCGGTGTATAAATACATTTCCCCAATTGTGGTTGCGATTTTCATATATTCTCCTCCATATCTCTTTTGAAGTAGCGCTCAATTCCGTGCTTGTATTGTGATTTCGACAGTCTTTACTGTGCAGGATAGACGATTTTTTCAGTAGTAGTTTGTGTAAAGTCAGGAACAAAAAATTTTATTTTTCTCAAAGACTTATCCTCAAGGAGAAGCTGTCACGAAGTGACTGATAGGTATAGATTGTGAAAGCAATCGTTATCCTTTTCCACCTCATCCGCCGCTTTGCTACCCTCAAGTGAAAGGCTTTTTGTTCCTTACGTCTCAATCTTTATAAAGGATATAAGATTTATTTTCTCCATCATCTTAAAGCAGTGTGTATATCAATGCACAATTGTGCTTCCGCCGATAAATTCACGGATAATTGAGGTAGGCGGAATGGGGGCGGGATTCATTGTTTCAAAAAATGACAAAAGCTCTTTAAGGCGGATTGCCTTACTGTAATGCTCACTGTCCTCCCCTATTGTGTCAAGAAGCTTTATCGCCGGCTCTTTCAGCACTGCAAGCTCATACACAAGTGATGAATTAAACACCTCGTCAGCTTCGCTCTCAAAGGGAAAAATATACTTCTGCTCCCCCTTGCGGACACTTTTCCACAGTTTAAAGGTCTTTTCTGCAGGAGTGTTGCGGTACTGCGCATCTCTGACCATTCTGCGGATAAGGCGGTTATCCGTAGGTGAAAACGCGTTGTATTCGTCAAGGCACAGGCTCGTCAGTGCGCTTAAATATATTTTATATTTATTCTTTTTAGCAACACGGCTTGTGAGAAGCTCGTTAAGAGCATGAATACCCTCCACAATGAGAATCTGACCCTCGCCCACAGATACAGTTCTGCCCTGCACTCTGTGTCGTACATTAAAGTCGTACCGCGGTATTTCCACACTTTTGCCTTCTGTCAGGAGAGAAAGATGCTCGTTAAAAAGCTCATAGTCGATTGATTCTACACATTCAAAGTCCATTTCTCCTTTTTCATCGCGGGGCATACGGTCATCGTTTACATAGTAATCGTCAAGTGATATTACCACAGGCTCAATATGATTGATACGCAAATGCAGACAAAGCCTGTTTGCAAAAGTAGTCTTGCCGGAGGATGATGGTCCTGCAATGAGGATAACCTTTATATCAGGATTTTCACTGATTTTGTCTGCTATGCGGCTAAGGCGCTTTTCGTGAAGTCCCTCGGAAAGGTTTACAATATCTGATGACTTTCCGCTTTGAACAAACCCGTTAAGGCTGAAAATATCCTCTGCCCCGATTGTGGTTATCCAATCGCGGTAATCCTCGATTGCCTGATGCACCTTTTGTCCCGACTTGATTTCAGGAATTTTATCAACGGTGTAGTTTGTGGGATATTTCAGAAGAAAGCCGTCTTTGTAGGGCTGAACATCAAAGTTATCAACCGCCTTTATACTGTAGGCAAGGGGCTGATATGTGATGTGGCATCTTTTTGCGGTTTCACAAATTCTGATTTTTTCTGCAGGCAGAAGCGCAATTTCCTTTGCACGGTAGCTGTCGCCATATGCTTCAAAGAGTGCTGCAACCTCATCCTTTGAAAGCTCTTTCTGATTTATAACAATACCGCTTTCTATCAGTAATTGCATTTTCTCTTTTATCCGTGCGGCACTGTCCGCTTTTGACTTATCTTCACATTCGATTTCAAAATATGTGGATTTATTGACAGATTGCCGTATAAACACCGCACTGCAATCGGAGAGCTCCTCCGCTGCGTGCAGGAGAAGTATAATCAAGGTTTCCTTGTATATAAGATAGCCCTCATCGTCCGAAATCGTGATGGGAGTTATTACGTCACTGTCACTCAAAACATAATTGGGCGGAACTATTTTATTCTCCCGCTTTACGGCAAGGACTGTTTTTTCAAGGCTTTGGGATTTCACAAAATCACTTACTGTAATTTCTTTATCTATGCTATATTCCTTTTTATCGAAGATAATTTTCATCAAATCAATCCTTTAAAAACTCTACTGCCTTTTTCTTCTTTTCTATTATTTCATCTATACGTTTTATGTAATCCCCTGCTTCCTTGGGATTAAAAACTCTTTCTATTCTGTCGCCCTTAACCATCTTTGTGGAAGCACCGCCACCGAGGGCAAATATAGTCTGTATTTCCTCCATAATATAGATATTGTAAAGGCTTTCGTGTCCCGGTTTAGCAAAAGCGGTGTTTTCAAGGTTGCCGAGAGTGTTCCTCTGCTTATACATATAATATGGGTTAAAACCTTTTTCCGTGAGGTATTTATGGGAAAAATCCACCATTTCCGCCGTATGGGTAGCAAATCGCAGATTTTCAAATTCATCGATAATCCGCGCCGCGCGCTTAAGGTACATTGTATGCACTGTAACGGCATCCGGAGAGAGATTGCAAACCTCTCTTACAGTCTTTTCAAAATCATCGGGAGATTCCCCGGGAAGACCTGCAATAAGGTCCGCATTAATGCTGAAGCAGTTATATTTTTTTGCCATTTCAAAGGCTTTCACCGTATCTTCCACAGTGTGTTTTCTTCCTATAAGGTCGAGGGTTTTCTGATTCATAGTCTGTGGGTTTATGCTTATACGGTTAACACCGTTTTCCTTAAGCACCGACAGCATTTCATCTGAAAATGTATCGGGGCGCCCTGCTTCTACGGTAAATTCCTTGAGGGCAGAAATATCAAAGCATTCCTTAACCTTTTTTATAACCTTGTCAAGAACTTCAGGCGGAAGTGTCGTAGGTGTACCGCCGCCAAAATACACCGTTTCCGTTTTATATCCGAAAGATTGTGTAATCTCCGCCGTAGCCTCAATCTCTTTTATAAGGGCATCTGCGTAAGGCTCAAGAAATTTTTGGTTATGCTCTACTGCCTGGGATATAAATGAACAATACGAACACCTTGTGGGGCAGAACGGAACACCCACATAAATGCTGATACCATCCTTTTCCTTTGTTTCAAGGAGTTCTGCTTCCTTTTTCGCAACAGAGAGACTTAACTCCGCTTTAGACGGTGAAACAAAATATTCCTCCTTCATATAGCGAAGAACCTCATATTCGGAAACTCCTTCATCAAGCATCATCCTTGCAGTTTTTGCAGGGCGGATGCCTGTGGAAACACCCCACGGTGTAGGCATATCGGAAATCTTCTTGCACGCAAAAAACACCGACTTTTTGATAAGGTCGCTTACATCCTTCCTTACAGGAGAAAAAGCAGGCTGATCCTGCACCCTTGTCGCACTCCTGGCAAGTGTAAATATAGTTTCATGCGTATTATTTTTGTTTGAATTATCGCACGGTGAAAAAAGCTGCTTTTCCACATTACCGTGGGCAGTTTTATCGCCTACGGTAATTGTTGCAGCAGCTTTGTACATATTATTTTCCACAGTCAGTTCAGACACAGCTGTAAATTCAGTGCTGATGTCAAAAAACAGCTGCAATACCTGCCTTACGGCATCATCAAGTTCATGACCTTTGGTTATAATGTTCATAATCTCAACTCATTAATTAATATGATTTACAATATATGGGTTATAGTTACGTTCGTAACCTATAGTAGTTGACGGTCCGTGACCGGGATATACCTTTACTTCATCTTTAAAATTATCCATAAGATACTTCAGGGAATTAAGCTCTGTACGGAGGTCACCTCTGTCAAATCTGCCGATAGACCCGCAGAAAAGCAAATCACCGCTGAAAAGATGCTCTCCAACTTCAAAGCATACACCGCCGTTACTGTGTCCGGGGGTATGATGTACCTTTATTTTTTTATCTCCAAAGTCTACTTCGGGCATATCGTCAAAAAAACATTCGGGAGTATGAGGCTTTATAACAGCCCCTGTCATTTCGCTTAAATTCTTTGTGTTATCTGTAAGCATTTCAGCATCGCGGCTATGGACATACACCTTTGCCCCTGTTTCCTCTGCTAAATCCGCCACAGCACCTATATGGTCAAAATGACCGTGTGTAAGCAGAATTTTTGAAAGAGTACACCCTTCCCTTTCTATTTCCGAAAGGATTACATCTCCCTCATCACCGGGGTCAATCACTATTGCTTCACCGTTTTGTGTCAGCAGGTAGCAATTTGCCTGAAGCTCACCTACTGTAAGACACTGTATTTTCATATTTATACCTTCTTCTCTGACTGAATTTATCAGCCTTACTGCACTGTTCGTTTAATCTCATATACACCGGGAATATGGTGCAGCTTTCTTATTATTAAATCAATCTGCTCTTTGCTCGTAACCTCAATTGTAATATCTATAAGCGCGGTCTTATCCTTAAGAGCTCTTGCGTTTGCCGCAATAAGAGTAAGATTCTGCTCCGATACAACCCCTATAACATCTGCAAGGATACCGTTACGGTTAGTACACGCAAGGCTGAGCTCCGCATTGAAGGACGTGGAAATTCCCTCAAGCCAGTCACAGTCTATCATACGGCTACGCATATCCTCGGTAAGGTTTTCCTCCTGAATGTTAATACAGTCACATCTGTGTACACTTACACCTCTGCCACGGGTTATAAATCCGATAATATCGTCACCGGGTACAGGATTACAGCACCTGGAAAGTCTTACCAGACAGTTATCCACACCGCGCACTTCTATACCAAGATTTGTTTTGTTAGGTTTAATTTTGCTCTGCTTAACAATTATTTCAGGTGAAAGAATGTCTTTGTTATCTGTCTGATAGCTGTCACGCAGTCTTGCAACAACCTTTGCCGCGGTTATTCCGCCGAAGCCGATTGCCGCATACATTTCTTCCACACCGGCAAATCCGTAACGTTTAAGCATAGGATCAAGATATTTAGGTTTAAAGAGATCTGCCTGATTAAGACCGAGCCGCTTAAATTCTGCTTCAACGGCATTTTTTCCACGTTCAATATTCGCCTCACGGTTTTCCTTTTTAAACCACGAGTTAATCTTACTTCGTGCCGTACTTGTTTTAACAATTTTGAGCCAATCCATACTGGGGCCCTTGTTTGCCCCTGATGTAATAACCTCAACGATATCACCGTTATGGAGTTTATAGTCAAGGGTTACTATCTTGGAGTTTACTTTGGCACCGGTCATTTTATAACCGACTGCCGAATGTATATAGAATGCAAAGTCAATCGGTGTAGATCCTGACGGAAGACTGATAACGTCACCCTTGGGAGTGAACACAAATACTTCATCAGCAAACATGTCAATCTTGAGAGTTCGCATAAAATCCTCAGGATCGACGGACTCACTCTGTATCTCAAGAAGTCTGTTTACCCATTCAAGGTTATTGGAATTGCCTGCCTTACCCTCTTTATATTTCCAGTGCGCCGCGACACCGCGCTCTGCAACTCGATGCATATCCCACGTTCTTATCTGTATTTCAAAGGGCTGACCGTCGGGACCGATAACCGTTGTGTGAAGCGACTGATACATATTGGGCTTGGGCATTGCAATATAGTCCTTGAAACGTCCGGGGATAGGCTTATATTCCTCGTGTACGATACCAAGCACCGCATAACATTCGGCAACTGTATCAACGATAATTCGTACTGCGAACAGGTCATATATTTCATCAAGAGACTTGTTCTGATTATACATTTTTCTGAAAATGCTGTATATGTGCTTCGCTCTTGCGGAAATATGGCATTTGATATTCATTGTCTCCATTTTGTCAGCAATAACACTACGCACATTCTGAACATAGGCATCACGTTCAGACTGTTTCTGGGAAAGTCCGTCAACAATTTCATAATATGCTACACTGTCAAGATACTTAAGAGACAAATCCTCAAGCTCAATCTTGATTTTTGAAATACCGAGTCTGTATGCAAGCGGTGCATATACATCAAGAGTTTCCTTGGCTTTTTCGAGCTGTTTTTCAGGCTTCATATGCTTAAGAGTACGCATATTATGAAGTCTGTCGGCAAGCTTTATAAGAACGACTCTTATATCCTCTGCCATTGCAAAAAACATCTTACGAAGATTTTCAATATGTGCTTCTTCTTTGGATATACACTTGATTTTATCAAGCTTTGTGACACCTTCAACCAGTATTGCCACGTTTTCCCCGAAATCCTCTTTCATCTGCTCCTGAGTATAGGGGGTGTCTTCTATTACATCGTGAAGAAGACCTGCAATAATAGCTTCTGAATCAAGCTCCATATCTGCAAGAATACATGAAACCTCAAACGGATGCACAAAATAAGGCTCACCGCTATGACGAAGCTGATTGCCGTGCTGCTGCCGACAAAATTCATATGCTTTGCGTAACAGTGCCTCTTCTTCATCTGCGTTTTTGTTATATTTTTTTATTTTCTCCATTAAGGTTTCAAACGCACAGTTCATTCTTTCACTTCCTGTCAAGAAATATTTTCTGCTTCATTTTTTATTTTCCGATATACTTCACTTTTATCAATAACTACTTTTTTGCCTTTTTCATTTTCAAGCACTGTTACCTGTACAACATCGCCAAGCTTGTTAAAATGAAGAATTTCAAGGTCCTGGAACACGCGCAGTACATTTATTATTTTATCACGCATAATTCTTCTGCCGAACATATCACTGAGCTTTCCTGAAAGGCTTGCAAGCTCCTCGCTGACAGAACCCTGCTGTCTGAAATAGCGGTACAGGTCAACAAAATCCTGTCTGTCGGGAAGAATATCCTCTGCAGTTTTATGAGAAATTCTTATACCGGTCATAATTATCTGCAATCTTATCTGACCGTTGTACAGATTTATATTAAGCTCACCTGCAACATCGACAACGTCACCCACGCAATACTCTGATGCCAGCGACCCTGCGCCAAAGGCAATAGCTTCAACGAGCTTTTTGTCACTCTCCACAAGAATACGGCTGTGCTTACCGTCCGAAAGAGTCTTTACATCAACGATTCTTGCTCCCATAAGGGCATATATCGGAACTTTATTTCCTGCTCCGTAAGGTGCAAGCACCTCTGTCTTTCTTATGGTAGCGGCATTAATGTCCGCTACAGTTATCTTCGAATCAATCAGCATCTGCGGAAGTTTTGCACCTGTATCTGTTTCTTTGGCAAATTCGTTAAGGCGCTTGTCAAGCTCGGGAATATACTCTTCTTTAATCGAAAAGCCTGCCGCATATGCATGACCGCCAAACTTTTCAAGGATGTCTGAACAATGGCTGAGTGCATCAAAAAGGTTAATTCCCTCAACACTTCTTCCTGAACTCTTACACCATTCATCCTCTATAGATATAAGAATACAGGTTTTGTTATAACGTTCACAAATTCTTGAAGCAACAACTCCGATGATTCCATGATGCCAGTTTCGCTTGCCGAGTACCAGCACTTTTTTATCGGCAAGATCAATGCTGTTTATCATTTCAACGGCTTCGTCAAAAATAATCTTTTCTTCATTTTGTCTGTTGCGATTTTCCTCATCAAGACGTACAGCAAGAGCCTGTGCCTCCTCCGGGTCCTGTGTAAGAAGAAGCTCTACTGCAAACATAGCATTCGACATTCTTCCCGCTGCATTAAGCCTTGGAGCTATTGAGTAGCTTACAACGGCGCAGTTATTCCACTTCTGACGAAGACCAAGGGTTGAAATAACCGCCGCAAGACCGGTGTTGGGATTTTTTGAAAGCTTGTCAATACCGCGGGCCGCGATTACTCTGTTTTCATCTTTAAGGGGAACAACGTCTGCGATTGTTCCAAGAGCCACAAGGTCTGAATATTCATCAAGAAGCTCATTTTCACTCTTATCACTTGCGGCACATACAAGTTTAAATGCAACACCTACACCTGCAAGGTCCTTAAAGGGATACTTACAATCCGCCCTTTTGGGGTTAATGACAGCAATTGCCTCTGGAAGTTCCTGCTTACACTCGTGGTGATCGGTAATAATAACATCGCACCCAAGCTCGCTGGCATACTCTGTCTCCTCAACTGCAGTAATGCCTGTGTCAACACTTATAAGAAGTGTAGCACCGCTGTCATGAATTTTTTTAACAGCCGCTTTGTTAATGCCGTAGCCCTCATTCTGACGGTCAGGAATGTAAGCCTTTGCATCCACGCCCTGTCCGCGCAAATATCTCACCAGCAGTGCAGTGGAGGTAATACCGTCCACATCGTAATCACCGTATACCACAACGTGCTCTTTATTCTCTATAGCCTTTTTAATTCTCTCTACGGCTTTATCCATATCGCACATAAGGTCCGGTGAATAGAAATTTTCTGAATTTTTGTCAAGAAATTTTTTCGCTTCTGCCGCATCGGTAAATCCTCTGTTAAGAAGAACCTTTGCAACAATTGTGGGAATATCAAAGATTTCAGCATAGGCAGCTACCTGTGCATCGTCAATATTTTCATCTAAAAATACCCATTCTTTCTCAAGCATCATTTTCCCTTCTTTCGTTAGAGTTCAAACTCTCGATTAACTGTAATAGATTGATTATACCACATATTAAAGTCGGTTTCAACATTTTTATTACTCTTATACAGAAAAAACAGACCAAAATTCTGAAATTTCGGTCTGTTTCAACAAGTTTAGTTTATCGGAATAATCCCTTTGCATTGCAATAGAATATTTTTTCAATATCCTCTTTTGACAAATCAAGAAGCTCTGCCGCCTGGAAAAAGCAAATCAGACTCTCCTGCATATTATTAAGCGGCTGATATTTGTAAGGGCTGTATTCAATTGTATCTTCGTTTGCAAAACCGGGATGGAAGCCTACAAAATTTGTTCCGAAAGAACAGATTCTGCCCAGAGACTCCCCGTGGTTATGGTCACCGCCAAACATCATCTTGTCCACACCAAATTCCTTAATGCAGTAGTAGATTGCAAGCGCTTCCGTAGAGCCGGAAAAATCAAACCAGATATTTTTAATGTCCTTGATTTTTTCAAGTCCAAGTTTAAGCTTCGGAACGTGGTGCCCCATACCGCAGTGAGCAAGAATAAGCTTTGCATCGGGATATTTCTCACAGAAGTAACGAACCTCTCTGATGTTTGCTTCATCCCACAGCATATTCTGATAATGGGAAAGATGTATCATAATGGGCATTTTTCTGTCGTGGGCAAGCTGCCACATCCATTCGGGAGCAAAATCACTTATATCAGACTCAAGGGCATCTTCCGCTGTAGAATATGTAAGGTAAGGCTTGAGCATCTTAACCTCGGGATTTGAGTCAATAATTTTTTCTGTTTCCTCACGGGTAAAGTACGGTGCTATCAGAATACCTGCGTCAAGATTATGCTTTTTAGCAAGACCGATGATGTACTCATTCTCATCGTAGATGTCCTCATATGTATGCTGACTGTTAGGCTGTGCCATTATAAGGCCACCCGAAAGTCTCCTCGGAACGTATTTTTCCATAAAGTCGGAATACTGCTCAAAGGCTTTCCCCTCATATCCGCGATTGGCGGCATATTTGCGGTTTATATGAAAATGCGCATCGTAAATTTTTTCAGGCAGGTTTTTATCAAAAAACTCTGCCAGCCATTTTTCAAATTTTTCATCATATACTTTTTGCGTCATCATTTTTATCTCCTCATCATTAAAACTGTTTATACTGTACTGACGTAATTATTCAGAGCTCCGGTTTGAAAGCGGGCATCAACTGAAGTTTAAAAAGATTTGCCTTATGCTTTCGGTCAATAAGTTCTTTCTTTTTTTCATCCTCTATTTTCCCTGTGCGTATATATATATCAAGTTCTGCATAGGTAAATCCAAGGTTTTCTTCATCTGTTTTTCCGCAAAGTCCGTCAATAGGAACTTTTTCAACAAGCTCTTTGGGAAGTCCGAGGACGCGACCTATTTCTTTCACTTCTGTCACCGTAAGGTTTGACATAGGCGAAAAATCACCTACAGAGTCACCGTATCTGGTAGAATATCCAACCCAATCCTCACTGAGGTTGCAGGTATTTGCAACACGACCGTTAACAGATTGACTTATTGCATATAAAGTGGACATTCTTATTCTCGGAGAGAGGTTGATTCTTGTCATATCGGACATGGGAAGCTCCTTGGGGAAATTGCCGATAATAGCATCCACCGCATCCTTTATGTTCACTTCATAGTGCTTAATCCCAAGATGATTTACAAGCATATATGCCATATCTATATCGTGTTGTTTTCCCTGTGGCATAAGTACACCTATAACTCTGTCTTTACCGAGAGCTTCTACACACAGAGCCGCCGCAACAGAGCTGTCCTTGCCACCTGAAATTCCCACAACAGCATTACAGCCCGGGCCGTTGTTTTCAAAAAAGTCTCTTATCCACAGAACGCACTGATTTTTTATTTTTTCAGCATCAAACATGAATTTTCCTCCGTTATATAATATCAATCTGACACATCTGCATTGTAAGAAGTGCCGCATTGTGACTTTCGACAGTCACACCGGCACAACAGCTTTTATCAACCTTTACTGTTGCATCGGGAAATGTCGCCTTGATAATAAGGGCATTTGACACAACACATATATCTGTGCAAAGTCCCACAAGCAAAACATCCTCAAACTGCTCTTCGTGCCAGTCAGTCCAGCCAAAGTTAGGCTTGTCAATTATTCTGCATCCGTCTTTATAAATACCGTCTGCTATTTCCCAACCCTTTGTCCCTTTAATGCAGTGTGGCACGGGGAGTTTTTTCCCTTCAGAAGTGTCCAGATAGTTTTCCCGGTGAGTGTCCCGTGTATATATTATTTCATCACCGTTTTTAATATATTCTTCAATTTTTGCTTTTACATTACCGACTATGGAAACAGCCTCTTTCGTACCAAGCGCCATATCTATAAAATCGTTCTGCATATCTACTACTATCAGTGTTTTTTTCACGGTTTATCCGCCTTTCTGATTAATGTGTTGCTGTAATTACGATTATATTAAATCTGCAATTAATTGTCAACAGTTTCATTCTCTGTTCAGGGATTTTTATACACTGACGTCATTTCAAAAGGCACTGCGTTAACAAACCGCAATGTCTTCCTTTTTAAAGTATTCTCTTAATATATTCGGCTGACTTTAATGTGTTATCAAAACAGTTATATGTATAGCCCGTCTCGATAATTACACTACCCTCTTTAAATCTGCCTTCTTTAATAATATCCAGTGCCCGCTTGTTGCGAAGCATCCCGTCACCTATTGCAACAGAGTTATACGCAACACCGTCACGCACATACTCAACATTCACCTCATCATAGACAATGTCTTTAAGATGCACACCTACAGTGCGGTCTGCAAAAAGGTATGCTCCCTCTATCTCATCGTTTCCTGCAAGAGCAAAATTACCACTGTCGTAGGTGAACATCAGCTCGGGATTGCGATCAAGAAGATACTTAATATCACTAAAAAGTCCATATGCCGCAGTTTTAAAGGAGAAGTCCTCTATAGTGGGAGTTACAGCGGTTGTCTTACTGAATTCGCTCATATCTCCAATAAGTCTGCGTGCGGCACTGCGAAACTTTATATAGTCATAGTCTGTATAGTAGGAGGGCTTCTGCGGGACCATCATAAGAATAGGGCAGTTCATTTCCTCCGTAAATTTCATTGCTTTTTTATAACGTTCCACAGAATCCTGATAGCTATCCTCATCCTTGTAATGAGAGGGGTATGCCGTATGTATTGTGTGGAATTTAATTCCATTCTTTTTCATTGCATTCAAAAGCTCTGTGAAGTTTATGCGATTTGTTATTTCCGCCTCAATCTCAATACCGGTTATTCCGGCACTTGCAAAACGAAAAAGACCCTCATCATAATCCTTTATTTCGTTAAGCTCAAGGGCCCTTTCCACAGAATAAAAAAACGAACCTATCTCGTACATAGAATTACCTCATATTTTGAAAGCGGGCTGTAAAAAACGAATTTTTTACAGCCCATTTTTTCTTTATCCGAATCGGAGCAGTGCTGATTACGCACCCAGCATTCCGTATTCCGCATTATATTTATCAGTTACATTCAGCTGTCAAAGGACCTGCCAGTTCCTTAAGGTAGAACAGCTTACCAGGCATTGTGGGAATGAATGACGATGTGATATTCATATCAGGACCGTAGTGAAGAGTCATAAGGAAGCTCATACCCTGCCATCCCATACCTCTGCCGAGAGCACCGTCACATCCGCCGATGATTGTATCAGCCTGAAGGAAGAGACCGGGTCCTACTGTATTAGCACGGCAAGGAACAAGAGTTGTACGGCTCTTGAAGCTTGTGATAGCATTCTGCTCAATAGTCATAGGATGAAGTTTTGCACCAATGCGGTAGCACTGCTTTTTCCACTCGTCAACTGAAGAGAATTCTTCTGCGAAGTGGGGTTCCCAGAATGCGATATGACAAGCTCTGCCGATACCGAATACGAGAACAAGCTTTGCACCCTCCGCCTTGAGAGCGGCAATCTTTTCGGGATATGTAGGAAGGTTTTCCTTTGAAGCGAAGTTGCGCTGTGCGGGAGGAACTGTATTTTCTCCAAGCTTATCAAAGAAAGCCTGCTTCATGCTATATTCAAATGATGCGGGGTCTGTGTTGGGAAGTGTGTTACCGTCTGCATCAGCCCACTCGTCCATATTGAAAGTGTAAACGTGGTCACACTTTACATTCCATTCCTTAAGGAAGTAAACTGCCCACTTGTACATACCCATAGGACCTACGGGAAGAATCATAGCGAGCTTCTCCCCTCTTTCACGGGCATTCTTAATCTGAAGAGCAATTTCGTGACCCATAAGTGTATCGAACTCATAGATATTCTCACACTCAATGGGATTAAAGTCCTTGTGCCAGAAATCTTCACGGGCTACACCCTTATCGCAGCACTCATCAATTTTTTTAAGATCCCAACCCTTGGGGAAAAAGCTTTCACACATACTACCTGAAACTGTACTTAAAAAATCCATAATAATTCTCCTTTATTTTTTATAATTTTCAATAAATTTCATAATTTCGCCGTAAGGCTTAATACCAGTGGTTGCACCCTTTGCCATTACGCAGTGTGCGCCTGTGGCATTTGCAAATACCATACATTCTTCTTCAGTTTTACCCATTGCATATGCCGCAAGGAAACCTGAACAGAAGCTGTCCCCCGCACCTGTTGTATCAACAGGATTTTCAATATAGAAAGGCGGATAAACAGTACCCTTTCCCTCTCCCTCTTTGCGGAGATAGCTGCCCTTTGAACCAAGCTTTATAACTACATTCTTAACACCCTTTGACATAAACACGTCTGCGATACGGTCGGGGTCTTCTTCCTTTGCGATGCAAACAGCCTCGTCAATACTGGGCATAAAGTAATCTATGTAAGGCATAGACATATCAATCTTTTCACCCCAGCTGCCGCTGGCATCCCAGCAAACGTCAAGGAATGTTGTCTTACCCATTTCCTTACATTTCTTAAGAAACTTCATAGTTTCCTCGCCGTCAAAGGTATCCATAATGAATGAACCTGTAACGAAAACCATATCACACTTCTCTACTGCGTCATAGTTGATGTCACCTTCAGAAAGAACACCGTTTGCACCTACGCAGTGAAAGAACGAACGCTCACCCGTTGTGGGGTCAATCATAAGGACTGATGCAGATGTCTGCGCCTTGTCAGATACTTTGAGACCAGACACATCTACACCTGCCCCGGCGAGTCTGCCTTTAAGAAATTCCCCGAACATATCATCGCCGACCATACCCACCATTGTGGACTCAACCCCAAGCTTGCGGAGGTTGATTGATGCAGTCATAGCATTACCGCCATTATGCATGGTTATTGAATTAACTTTTTCAAGTATACCTTTCTCCGGAAATTTTGTAACAGGCTCAACTATAACGTCCGCTACAAGTATTCCGACACATGCTACTTTTTTCATGGCAACAACCTCTTTGCAACAACTTTAGGCCATACAAGTTCCTGTGTAAATGCCTCTGCGTACTGAACACCGCACTGAATACCGCGAAATCTTGAGCAAGTACGTACGAATTCCGCAAAGTCAATGTGGTCGTGGTCACGCATCCACTTAAGCTGGCTTTCGTGACATTCGAGCATTTCAATCTTAAGCTCGATTTCGTCTGAAATATCAACATATTCTGTAGGATTGAAGTTCATTCCTGCAAGATTGTCCATATAGAAAATCGGAACAACCGCACTCTTACCGCCGTTTCCGTAATGAGGAACACTAGCCGCGAATGAAGCATCAAAAACAAGCTTCGATACAGCAAGATGGTCAGGCATATAGTCTGTGGGGCTGTGTGTAATGATAAAGTCAGGCTGAACCTTTCTGATAAGGTCAACAACCTTGTCGCGCTGCTCAATATCGCATCCGTTGGGAAGAAGGTCACCAATGTCAAGCGACACAACGTCAATGCCTGCAAGTGCGCCTGCCTTTTTAGCTTCGTTAGCTCTGATCTCACGAAGCTCTTCAGGGGAAATAATCTCATGACCCATATTACCATTTGCAACGTGGCATACAGTTACTTTATCTCCGCGCTTAACACATTTTGCAAGTGTTCCGCAACAAGAAATCTCAATGTCGTCCGGATGACAACCGATTGCAAGTACATTCATTTTCAAAAACCTCCGTTAATTTAGCATTTTAATTGACTTTACATCATTTTTATTATACAATTACTGTATCGTTATGTATTTAACAATATTTACGCATTTTTTATCATTTTGTCCGCAAGGAGGATTTTTGTTAATGTTTGAAACACAAAAAATTCACAAAGAAATTGATATAAGTGGCTTTAACAGCATATATTATTTTGAGTTTGGCAAGGACTTTTCCCATGCACCTGAAAAGCACAACTTCTGGGAAATGGTATATGTAGACAGCGGGCGGATAAATGCCATTACCAACGGTGTTGGTTGCACCCTTGAAGAAGGACAGGCAATTTTTCACGAGCCAATGGAGGTTCACGCACATATTTCAGACAACCGTGTAGCAAACAATATGCTTGTAATATCCTTCAGTGCAAGAGGCAAGATGCTTCAATCATTGAAAAACAAAACCTTTAACCTTGACAAAACAGGTAAAATGCTGTTATCACTTTTTCTTGAAGAAGCGAAAAATGCCCTCGGCACAGTTCCGTCAAATTACGAAAACAAGGAAAACCTGCATTTCCGCACAGACATATTTGGCTCATCACAGCTTCTCAACTGTTATTTTACAGAATTTATAATACGACTTATACGGGGAGGAAATGCCAGCAGTAATGAGCTTCTGTCCAGCAAAAAATCAAGGGATATAGCCAACAATTCCTTAAGTGAGCTTATTTGTGACTACCTGAAAAGCAACCTTTATACACCTATTACTCTTAAAGAAGTGTGCGAACACTTTCTTATAGGCAAGACACAGCTTTGCAAGATTTTCCGGGAAAGCACCGGACAGAGCCCCATGGAATATTATATTGAGTTGAAAATTTCGGAAGCAAAAAAGCTTCTTCGCGAAAAAAACTATTCTGTCAGCCAGATTTCAGATATGCTCGGGTATTCATCCATACATATTTTTTCAAGAGCATTTAAAAAAGCAACGGGACTTGCCCCCACTGCTTATTCAAGGCGGATAATATGACATTTTCTTACAAACTCTTACATTGACTACAGACTTATTGAGCCATATAATTTAACTGAGGTGAAAATTATATGGCTCATTCTTTATCGGAAGATTTTCAAAATAAAGTAGCTCTTCTTATAGCACGCAATAACAATCTCCTGGACATTCTTACAAAATATCAGGATTGTTGCAGCAAAACCTGTCGCACTGTAGTAAAATCTGCTACAGGGTGCGGATGCATAAAAATTTCTGCCGAAAAAACAGCTATCAACCTGAATACGGTCAAGGAAATGTCCCCACGGGAATTATCAGGAACAAGCGGTGTACTTTGTCCCTATTGCAAAGACCGTATTGAAAATGAAATCGGCGAGTCACTTTTTTACATTGCAGGTTTGTGTAATGCTCTCGACCTTTCTATGAACGACATTGCAAAAAAAGAAATCAGAAATGTGGAGATGCTTGGCAAATACAGTCTGCGCTAAAATTCTGGCCAAATAAAAGAGGATGTAAAAAACTGAATTTTCTACATCCCCAATTAATCGATATTACTTTCTTCTGCTACCGCGCTTTGATTCCACGTTGCGCTTTATATCAAGCATACGCGCATCACTTGACTGCTTGAAAGATGCCATCATATCTTCAAAAGACATATCCTTCTGGCTGTTCTCACTTGCCCAGTCAATTTCAGCCGGTCTTCCACTGAACGGAGCACTCTTTGCACTCTGCGGTTCCTGTGCTTTCTTAATAGAAAGACTAATCTTTCCCTTTTCATCAAGAGAAAGAACTTTAACCTTAACTTCCTGATTCATCGTAAGGTGCTCATTTATATCTTTAACATAATTTCGTGCAACCTCGGAAATATGTACCAATCCTGTCTCGCCACCAGGCAAGTCAATAAATGCACCAAATCCAGTTATTCCTGAAACCTTACCTTCAACTATTTGTCCTACTTCGAGTGCCATAAAGGTATTTTACCCCTTTCAGTAAATTCTGTCAGTTCCCAACGACAAAAACTGTCTCATCCGAACGCACATAGCCCTCATCGCGGGCCTTCTGCTCATAAAACTCGTCGGATGAGTTGTACTCAGCCTTTTTGCTGAGCTTATCATACTCTTCTTCCTGAAGGGCTATCTGCTGTTTACACTGCTCAGTTTCACGGTGAATACTGGAAAGGCGAAGCTGTTGAGAAACCAAAGTGTATAAGAAACCGCCAATTATCAGACCCCAGATTGCCAGACGAATATAGTCTGTACGAGTCCTTTTTTTCTTTTTTCTTGTAGATTTCTTAACCACACGTTCCAAGCTTCTCACCCCTTCCAGATTATAGTATAACTTAAAGTAATTAATTTGTAAAGATTTTTTTACAACATTTTCATTCTTTTTTTGAGTTGTTTCTTTTTGATGCTCATACGGTGTAAAATGCGGTGTATTCCGCCTTTTATCCGCAAGGATTTTTTTCTTAAAATTCCTGAAATTCCAATTAGAGGGCGCACAATTGCTTTTATAATTGTGATTAACGGACGAACAAGGATTTTTTCAATAATCTTATAAGTCAGTGACAGAAGTTTCATTGTAATCCGGCTCAAAAAAGCGGCATAAAAAAGTGCACCGCTGATAATCCCCATTACTTGATAATATCTCATCTGCCCTCTGTTAAAATAAAACCCCAGTGCCAGTGCAGCAACAATACACACAAGGACAAAAAGTATGTCCTCCGCAGTTGTCCTTATTTTTCCGGCAAAGCTGACCTTTCTGAAGCTGCGCTGTACATCAAAAAACAATCCGCATCCTATGCCCGATATTACACAAAGCACAAAAACAAACATCTGATGCTTTGACGAAATCTCCATTATTTCAGCACCCTCTTAAGAAAGCTTTCTTTTTCTCCCCTCTCTTTTGAATAGACACAACCGTTTATTTCACCTTCGATGTAAACATCGCCGTTCTGTGTAGACAGGCTTTTAACCTTCATATTATTGCCCGTCACTGTAAGAACTGCATTTTCTGTAATGAGCACAATTTTCTCCGGAGAAAAGCTCTCCACATCCTTTACTCCGCTGGCAGTAAATCTGTTTCTGTTTTCGATAATTATGTTACCGTTTTTTCCTGTTGATATTTCTCCCATAATAAAAACCTCCTTGTCTTACAATATACTGTAAGTAAGGAGGTTTTATGATTAGTGTAACAGCATCTTTTTGAGGAATGCTCCCGTGTATGATTTCGGATTTTGAGCAAGCTCTTCCGGAGTACCGCATCCGACAACATTCCCTCCGCCGTCACCGCCCTCTGGACCGAGGTCAATTATATGGTCTGCTGTTTTTATGACATCAAGATTATGCTCGATAACAAGCACCGTATTTCCTTCATCCACAAAACGGTTAAGGACATCTATCAGTCGATGCACATCGGCACTGTGAAGACCCGTGGTCGGTTCATCGAGTATATAAATTGTCTTTCCCGTAGACCGTTTGGAAAGCTCTGTTGCAAGCTTTACCCTCTGTGCTTCACCGCCGGAAAGAGTTGTTGAAGACTGTCCCAATTTGATATAGCCAAGTCCTACATCCCTGATAGTCTGCAGTTTATTTTTGATTTTGGGAATTGCATCAAAGAAATCAACCGCTTCGTCAATGGTCATATCAAGAACTTCAAAAATATTTTTACCCTTATAATGGACATCCAACGTCTCACGGTTATAGCGCTTACCCTTACACACCTCGCAGGGAACATATACATCAGGCAGGAAGTGCATTTCAATTTTCAGTATACCGTCACCTGTGCAGGCTTCACATCTGCCTCCGCGGACATTGAAGCTGAATCTGCCCGCATTGTAGCCACGGGTTTTCGCCTCTGGTGTCATTGCAAAAAGCTCACGGATGTCATTAAATACACCTGTATACGTCGCAGGATTTGAACGGGGTGTTCTGCCTATAGGGGACTGGTCAATGTTTATAACCTTGTCAAGGTTATCTATGCCCTCCATTCCCTTATGCTTTCCCGGAACAGCTTTACTGCGGTTAAGCTTATAAGCGAGGTGCTTATACACAACCTCATTTACAAGAGAGCTCTTACCGGAACCTGACACACCTGTCACTGCAACAAATTTGCCAAGTGGGATTTCAACATCAATATTCTTAAGATTATTTTCTGCGGCTTTAAGCACCTTAATAAGCTTACCGTTACCTTTTCTTCTTTCAGACGGAACTTCGATTTTCTTTCTGCCGCTTAAATAATCACCTGTAACAGAGCCTTTGCAGCCGATAATATCCTCTACACTGCCCTGTGCGACAATCTCACCGCCGTGAACACCTGCCCCCGGGCCTACATCAACAATGTAGTCTGCTTCAAGCATAGTATCCTCATCATGTTCTACAACAATAAGGGTATTTCCAAGGTCACGGAGAGATTTCAATGCTGCTATAAGCTTGTTGTTATCTCTCTGATGAAGACCGATACTGGGCTCATCAAGGATGTAAAGAACACCTACAAGACCTGAACCAATCTGCGTTGCAAGACGTATTCGCTGCGCTTCACCGCCGGAAAGAGTCCCCGCAGAACGTGACATCGTCAGGTAGTCAAGACCCACATTATTAAGGAATCCTATTCGAGCGCGGATTTCTTTAAGGATTTCCTCTGCTATCATCTGTTCTTTCCTGGGAAGCTTAATATCACGGAAAAACTTGTCCGCCTTCCAGACGGAAAGTCCGCAAACCTCGTCAATATTCTTACCGTCAACAGTTACTGCCAGGCTCTCCTTACGGAGACGTTTTCCCTTACATTCATCACAGGGAATTTCACGCATCAGCCCCTCAATATCCCACTTCGCCCATTCGCTTGTGGTTTCGTCATATCGCCTTTGAAGATTGTTTACAATGCCCTCAAACTTATCCTTCCAGACGGAAAGTCCGCGCTTTCCCCTGTACTCAATTTCGATTTCCTCGTCCCCTGTTCCGAACAGAATTACTTCTATTGCCTTATCAGGAAGATTTTTAACGGGAACATTAAGACTGAAATTATACTTCTTTGCCAATGCACGGAATATGGCATTGGCATTGCTGTCCTCTTTATCGGGGGCACGCCAACCGCTTACGTGGAAAGCGCCCTCAAGAACTGAAAGCTCATCGCTTACAAGCACAAGAGAGGGGTCGACCTTTTTAAGAAGACCTATACCGCTGCACTTGGGACACGCACCGAGAGGATTGTTGAAAGAAAACATTCTCGGCGAAAGCTCATCAAGGCTTATTCCGCAATCGTCACAGGCATAATTCTGACTGAAAATCATCTCTTCATCGCCGTTTAATATCATAACAATTCCGTCGCACAGATGAAGTGTAATCTCGATAGAGTCAGCAAGACGTTTTCTTATATCAGGCTTTACAACAAGTCTGTCCACTACAATTTCTATATAATGTTTTTTCTGCTTTTCAAGTTCAATCACCTCGGAAAGGTCGTAGATAATTCCGTCAACCCTTACACGAACATAACCGCTCTTCTTTGCATTTTCAAAGATTTTCTGATGCTCTCCCTTTTTACCCCTTACCATAGGGGCAAGAATCTGTACACGGCTACCCTCCGGAAGTGCCAGTACCTGCTCTACAATCTGGTCAAGAGTCTGCTGGGTAATTCTTTTTCCGCACTTGGGACAGTGGGGTATGCCCACTCTTGCATAAAGCAAACGCAGATAATCATAAATCTCCGTAACTGTACCTACGGTTGAACGTGGGTTTTTGTTGGTAGTTTTCTGATCTATACTTATAGCAGGACTTAATCCTTCAATATAGTCAACTTCAGGCTTTTCCATCTGACCGAGGAACATTCTTGCATATGAGGAAAGTGACTCAACATATCTTCTCTGCCCCTCTGCATAGATCGTATCAAAGGCAAGAGATGTCTTACCTGAACCGGAAACACCGGTGAACACTATAAATTTATCTCTCGGAATTGTCAGGTCTACGTTTTTGAGATTATTCTCTCTCGCTCCCTGAATTACTATTTCATTTCTTTTCAAAGCGGTGCTCCTCTCATATTTTTTTCAATCGTTTAATTCTGTCACGAATTTTAGCTGCATCTTCGAATCTTAATTCTTCGGCGGCTTTCTTCATTTCTTCTTCAAGATGTGCGATAACATTATCTACATTTGTTGCAGGCGCACTTTCTTCCTCTTCCTGAACTGCCGCAATCAACTCGGATATGTTCTTGACAATGGTTTTAGGAGTTATGTTATGCTCCTCGTTATATTTACTCTGAATTTCACGACGTCGGTTTGTTTCCCCTATAGCTCTTTCCATAGAGTCTGTAACTCTGTCAGCATACATTATAACCTGACCTTCTGCATTTCTTGCGGCACGGCCTATTGTCTGAATAAGTGATGTTTCACTACGGAGAAAGCCCTCTTTATCGGCATCAAGAATTGCAACCAGTGATACTTCCGGAATATCAAGTCCCTCACGGAGAAGATTTATGCCAACCAGAACATCAAATACGCCCATACGGAGGTCACGGACTATCTCCATACGTTCAAGGGTTTCCACCTCTGAATGCATATACTTGACCTTAATGCCCATTGTGCGCAGGTAATCTGTAAGATCCTCCGCCATTTTCTTGGTAAGAGTGGTTACAAGCACCCTCTCTTTTTTGTCTGTGCGTGCGTATATTTCCGTAAGCAAATCGTCAATCTGTCCCTCCACAGGTCTTACAATAACTTCAGGATCAAGAAGTCCCGTGGGTCGTATCACCTGTTGGGCTACACTCTGGGAATTGTCATATTCATACTGTGCAGGAGTAGCACTGACGAAAACAATCTGATTTATCCGCTCTTCAAACTCTTCAAAATTAAGAGGTCTGTTATCAAAAGCTGACGGCAGACGAAACCCGTACTGCACCAGGCTTGTCTTACGGCTTCTGTCACCGGCAAACATTGCGCGAACCTGGGGGATTGTAACGTGGCTTTCATCCACCACAAGCAAAAAGTCATCAGGAAAATAATCCATAAGTGTATAAGGGGCACTTCCCGGCTCCCGCCCGCTTATGTGACGGGAATAGTTTTCTATACCGCTGCAAAAACCAATTTCACGCATCATCTCTATATCGTAATTGGTACGTTCTTCAAGGCGCTGTGCCTCTAAAAGACGGTCATTGTCCCGAAGCTCCTTAAGCCTTTCTTCAAGCTCTTTTTTAATTGATTCTATTGCAATTTCACGTTTTTCGGGAGTTGTAACGTAATGCGACGCGGGGAAAATCCCCACATGACTTCTAACACCAAGAATTTCACCTGTAAGAGTGTCAATCTCTGTTATTCTGTCAATTTCATCGCCGAAAAACTCTACCCTCACAGCACTTTCACCGCTGTCTATTGGGAATATTTCCACAACGTCACCGCGGACACGGAATTTACCACGGATAAAGTTAATATCGTTTCTTTCATACTGCATCTCAACCAGTTTCTTTATAACCTCGTCACGGTCTTTCTGCATACCGGGACGAAGTGACAGCATCAGTGTCCTGTAGTCCTCCGGGTCACCAAGTCCGTAAATACAGCTTACAGAAGCTACAACGATAACATCACGTCTCTCAAAAAGAGCCGCCGTAGCACTATGGCGGAGCTTATCGATTTCTTCATTAATCTGGGCATCCTTCTCTATATAGGTATCACTTGAAGCAATATATGCTTCAGGCTGATAATAGTCATAGTAGCTCACAAAATACTCTACCGCATTTTCGGGGAAAAATTCCTTGAATTCACTGCAAAGCTGTGCCGCAAGTGTTTTATTATGGGCAAGCACAAGAGTAGGCTTGTTAATTTTTTCGATTACGTTTGCTACAGTAAATGTCTTACCGCTACCAGTAACACCAAGCAGCACCTGACCGCGGTTTCCTTTTTGTATACTTTGCACAAGGTTTTCAATTGCTTCGGGCTGGTCACCCGTAGGCTTAAAATCAGAAACAAGCTTAAAATCCACAATATCTCCCCTTTCTATAGGCTATTAAATTATTATATACTAAAAAATAAAGTTTTTCAAGCATTTTGGCAAAAGTCCGATATGCTTTCTACTATCTCTTACCATATTTATGTATTTTTGTGCATTTTGTACAAAAGGCAATACAATACGATGTTTATTTTTTACGGTTTGCTTATTGAATTTTGTAGAAATTTGGTTTATTATATAGATGTACCATAAAGGTACTTAAACTTTTTTCATTTTCCCTCCTTTTAGTGGCAGACGGTTTATCTTGTCTGTCATATTTTTTTGTTTTTTTTGCATACTATCCTCCTTCTGCCAATATATTGGTTTTGTAAGGAGGATTTTTCTATGGAAATGAATATTAAAAATGAAAGCTTGTCCGTGTGCAGCTGTGTGTGCCGCACAAAAAACAGTTTTACAGCAGAATGTGACGTTATTGTTCCCGATACGAAACCCGATATTCTCAAAGTGTTGCAGTTGAGTGCAGTTCCCCGCAATGCCAGCTTTGAAACAAAGAACGGTCGCGTAACTGTGTCGGGCACAGTGTACTTCACCATTGTTTATCTTGCAGATGACGAGGAAAAGAGTATGAAAGCCATCACTTCCTCCTGCGATTTTTCTAACATTGTCCGCGACGATGCAATAACTGAATTTATGCTGACATTTGCCGACGTTGACGTTGATGAGGTGAATTGCAATGTGGCAAATTGCCGCAAGCTGACCCTTAAGGCATCTCTTAATATGTCTGTACAGGTTTATTCTTGCTTTGACCTTGACCTTATATCGGAAATAGAGGGAACCTGTACGCAGAAGAAAAAACTCAATTCCAGTGTTATATGCGCTCACAGTCAAAGTACTACAACACTTACCGACAGTTTTTCTCTTGCAAACGGGAAAGCACCTGTTTGCGAAATATTCAGAACTGACGGTGTTGTCACTGACAGCGAGATTAAAGTTATTGACGATAAAGCCGTAATAAAGGGAAATATTCTCATCACGGTACTTTATCGCTCTGAAGCAGGAATTGAACATGTGCATAATGAAATTCCTTTTGCTCATATTATACAGGCAGACGGCATCCGTGAGGATATGGATACCGAATACTGTATAAAGGTACTTTGTCCCGAAGCTTCGGTCAGCGAAAACGCTGACGGTGAGCTTTGTGTTATTGATTTTTCCGCAGATTTATATTTCCGTGTTCTCGCAAGATGTACATACAGTGCAGACTGCATTACAGATGCTTTTTTACCTCACGGGAACCTTGAATGCAAATATTCTCCCGTATGTGTAGACAGTATTGAAACTGTTATTCATCGCGACGCAGAAATCAGAGAAAAAATAACTCTCCCTGAAGATTATCCGCCTATAACCGAAGTTTATCAGGTTATATTAAGACCTTTTATTGAAAATTGCCGTACCGACGGAGATATTTTGAAGGCATCCGGTTATGCAGAGGTCTATATTCTTTATCTGTCATCTGATGAAGGCTCACCTGTATGCAGTTATAAGGAAACTGTAGATTTTTCTGTATCCTGTGAATCTCCGGGATGCACTCTGACACCAATATCTGACTGCTTGCTAAAAAATTTCAGTTATACTATAAATTCCGACAAATGTGTGGAAGTCCGCGGTTCTCTCGATATAAAAATCCAATGTGTACGCACTATGGAGGAGGACATTATTTATACTGCAGAGGAATGTGAATATATTCCTGAAAAACGTCCCAGTATAATTGTGTCCTGTGTCTGCAACGAAAGAAGCCTGTGGGATATTGCTAAAGAATACAGAATAACTCCACAGAGCATACTCTCTGCCAATGCCCTTGAAAGCGAAGACGGTATTACTCCCCATATGGCACTTATTATTCCAAAATAATATTCCCTTCCCCCCAAAAAGCAAGATTTCGTTCTTGCTTTTTCTTTTTTTTTGTGCTATACTTGTTTCAATTTATAGAAGGAAGTGTTTTTATGGCAAAAAAGGTATTGATGATTGGTGCACATCTTGACGACTGTGATTTAGAAGGGGGCGGTACTGCCCTTAAATATATCGAGGCAGGTTATGAAGTACGTTTTCTTTCATTATGCAACGGAAGCGGTGGTCATCACGAAATGAAGCCTGCCGAGATTGTAGCGCGCAGAAAGAAAGAATCCGAGGCTGTTATGAAGCTGACAGGCATCACCTATGATGTATGGAGTGATGTTAACGACTGCGAGATTATGGCAAGCCTTGAATTAAGAAAGCGCCTTATCTGCTACATAAGAGAGTATAATCCTGACATTATATTCTCTCACAGACTTAATGATTACCATGCAGACCACCGCAATACGGCTCTCCTTGTGCAGGATGCGTCCTATCTGCTGATAGTTCCCAATTTCTGTCCCGAAGCACCTGCAATGCGTTTTATGCCTGTTATTATGTATTTCCACGACAGATTTACCGACCCTCTTTTCAAAGCAGATATAATCGTCCCCACAGACGATGTAATTGATAAAAAATATCAGATGTACGACTGCTATGTATCACAGATGTACGAATGGCTCCCCTACACCAAGGGTGTGGAAGATGAAGTTCCTACGGATGTGAAAGAGAGGCTTGAATGGCTTCATTGTCCACGTGTTCCCCGTGATGGAACATTTCTTACCATAGAGGACCTTAATAATACTTTCAAGCCAAGCAATGCATCGGAATACCGCGAAGCAACCTGTGCAGTAAAATACCGTGACCTTCTTGCAAAGCAGTATGGCGAAGAAGCAAGAGGAACACTCTTTGCAGAAGCATTTCAGGTGTCGGAGTATGGAACACAGCTTAACAACGAAAATGTGAAAGAATTATTCCCTTGGGTGAAGAATTTTAAATAACAAAGGTAGTAATTTCCTATATGGCAAAAAAGTACACTTTTGGGAATGTCCCCGAAGTGTACTTTTTTGTTATAAGCCTTGTTTTTCTAAATTTTCAAACTCTTTCTTTACTCCATTAAGAAAGTTTTTCCACTGCTCTTTATCGAAAAAAGCATCCTTGTCACCATTAACAAGTTTTTTATATCTTTCGTCGGTTTTGTTGTTCCACACGTGATTTCCGATGAAAATATCAACCTCGCGGTCGATAACCTTGTCAATACCTTGTATAAATTCATCACGAAGGCTATAGGGAAGATTGTATTTATCAAGGAAATCCTTTGTAAGAGAGTTACTTCCCACACCGCCATGCATAGCAACGTGGTAGGTTTTTCCGTCTTCTTCAATATCAAAGAAGAATGACATTGTACCGGGTGTATGCCCGGGAGTTGACACAACCTCAATCTTTGTGTTTCCAAGCTCAATCACATCACCATCGTGCATAATAACATCCGGAGTGAAAGCCTCGTAATACTTATATCCAAGCTCCGTTGCCCAGGTAAGGTCTTCTGTTCCGTCGGCATAGGTTTCGTCACCGTGACCGAGGAAGGTCTTTGCCCCTGTAAGCTCACAAAAAGCCTTTGTACCGCCAAGGTGGTCGTAATGGCCGTGGGAGTGAAGAATGTATTTTACATCGTAGGGGGAAAACCCGAGCTTATATATTGAATTAATAAGAAGATACAAATTCTGGGGATAGCCTGTATCAATCAGTATAAGTCCGTCACCCGTATCTATAAGGTGGGAGGATGCTGCATAACATCCTACATAATAGAGGTTGCCTTTAATCTTGAAAGGCTCCATATATTCAGTCCAGGGTGTGTACATTTTCGTCATTATAAATCATCCTTTCACATTATAATCTTTTTATAGCCGTGAGCGCCGAATATCTGCCATTCACCCACACCAAGCCGCTGCATAACGGCTTTCCTTTCCTCTGCACAAAGGGTGGGATTTGTGTCAACAGATGTCATAAGTATAGGTGCATACTGATTATACTCTGCCTGCCGATGTGTAAGTCCGTTGGTATTAATATATATATCCGCCTGCTTAAGCTGCTGCTCCGTACCGTCTGCATCAATAAAAAGAGTGTGGGAATCAACCGCCTTATTATAGCTTACACGGGTGATGTTTATCCCAAGCTTTGCAAAACACTCACTCGCTTTCATAAATGCACCGATGTTGTTGGGCATTGACGTTACATATGTCTTTTTCACTATTATCACCTCAAAGTCTGTCAATGGGTATTATAAAACTGTACGATATGAAAAAATTAAATAATAATATTTTGCATTGTACTTCCGTGAAACAAAATGCAGATTGTAACACTAAACGCATTTGCAGCACAAAGCCACCAAAATAACTTTTTGAATTTCTGCTTGAAAATAATTTTAATGGTCAGACCTTCAATCAATACATTTGAAAGTACAGCAAACACATAACTCATCAACCAATGTGTAGGATGAAATGTCCCCGTACCAAACGGAATCATTAGCAGTTCCCCTATAAAACCGCTTAAAGGTATTATAATAACACCTAAAATAGTAGATGTTAAATTCATAATAAACGCAATCAAAGCAGATTTAAAGTATGATTCTTTCAGAAAGCATTTTACAAATACTATCTCTATTACTAATCCAATTAATATCACATACCAACTTCTCATTCCCGCTGCAATATATAAAGATGGCCAAACCATATTAGCACTTACACAAACAGGCATCAAAAGAAATGACACGAGACAAATTAAACTATACTTTACTTTTTCATTTTTCATATTCTACTTTCTCTTTTCTCCAAAACCTAGCACTCTATTATAAGAGATATAGGTTTTAGATGCAACCTGTTTTAGTAGCAAGTTCGTATTAAGTTAGGAACAATAAATTTTATATTCTGCTTCTTGCTCCAGTTCTTTTAAGGCATCTTCTAAAGTAGAAAAAACCGACTTGCTTCCTTTATCCATACTCTTCCAAAATGCTGGTGTTAAATCAAAACTGCATCTATAACTCCATTCGTCTTCGTCAAGCTGATATATTTTCTCAAGACGATAGCTAAAGAAATCTTTATAACTTTTTCATGCTATCGCCTCTTTTCGACAATGCTCTATAAAACATTTGTCATAATAAGTGTGCAATTCATTGCCTTTGCTTTGCAAGCTCATTATAACACGTCACTTCTTCTCTTTCAATAAAAAAATGCCCGATAATCGCTTATCGGGCAATTCTTTCAAATGTTTTTTCGCATACTGCTTATCGCGCTCTTCTCAAGCCGTGATACCTGTGCCTGACTAATACCTACTTCGTTTGCAACTTCGGTCTGTGTTCTTCCACGGAAGAAGCGGAGTGTTATAATAAGCTTTTCACGTTCTGTAAGCTTTTCCATTGCTTCACGGAGGGATATTTTTTCAATCCAGGCTTCGTCAAGATTTTTCTTATCCGAGACCTGGTCCATTACATATACAGCATCGCCACCGTCGTGGTACACCGGCTCAAATAGGGAAATCGGCTCCTGTATTGCATCAAGTGCCATTGAAACATCCTCCTTGGTTGCGTCTATTGCTTTGGAAATTTCCTCGACACTTGGCTCTCTGCCCTGGTCATTGATTATTTTCTCACGGACGCAAAGAGCCTTGTAAGCAATGTCCCTTAACGACCTTGATACCCTGACCGCATTGTTATCCCGAAGATACCGCCTGATTTCGCCAATAATCATCGGAACCGCGTAAGTGGAAAACTGCACGTCTAGTTCTGTGTTAAAATTGTCTATTGATTTTATAAGTCCTATACACCCCACCTGAAAAAGATCGTCTACGTTTTCACCGCGGTTATTGAATCTGCCAATTACACTTAACACAAGTCGGAGATTTCCTTTTATAAAAGTTTCCCTAGCCGTGTTATCCCCTTGCTTGATTTTCTCAAAAAGCTCCTTCTTTTCCTTTGCAGTAAGTGTAGGGAGCTTTGCTGTGTTTACGCCGCATATTTCAACTTTGTTTACCATATAAAAAAAGCCTCCGGAAGAAAGATTTCACATTTAATCTTTCCCCGAAAGGCTTTTTATTATGCTATCAATTTTCAAATGAAAGGACGTCTGTCTAGTACAAGGCGGAGAGGCTTCTTTGTAAGAATTTCTCCGGGAAGTGCCGATTGCAGTTCTGCTAAAGCACAGGTTGTACCGAAGAGCATATGCAAATCGTTAAAACCGTCGTGGGTTTTATAATCAAGAGAATATAACCAGTCGATATAATCCTTTGCAAATTTACGAAGTGCCGCCATACAATCTGCGTGTCTGTGCCCTGACTGACGAAGCGAACGTGTAATTGAATATACCCAGTCAATTTCCAGAAAGCCTATATACTGACCGAATTTCTTTCCGTCATATCCGAATTCCAAATCACCGACAGCATCATTTGCGTAAATGTCAAGACACATATCAATAACCTTATCGGGATAACGAAGTGGCATTTTTGCGTACTCGTGATTGAACAGGTAATGGAAACCGCCACCCATAAAGTTACAAAGTCTGTCAGGCTGTTTATTTATTACACCCTTTTTCCAGTAACCGTATTCGGGATCGGCATTTTTCCACATCCAGTCAAAGTAGGTTTTCTCCCACTCTTCTGTAGTTTCGTCATTAAGCTTAAGTGCTGCATATATGCCTGCACCACGGTGAGAATATCCCCACGCGTCCACGTCCCACGGAAGACCTTCCAGAAGTCCCACAAGCCCCTCGGGAGTTGTATACTCCTCAAGAGCCTTGAATTTATAAAGAGGCTTTGCGTCAAAAAGCTCAAGTGCCGCTGTGCAGTGTGCCGTTGTATGGATGAAGTGATGCGTTTCTTCACGGAAAAGTCCTGTGTCCTTTTCCTGCATCGACTGAAGTATGCGGATATGATTTTCCCTGACTTTCGCATCACCGGGGAACTCATTAATGGTATAAAGAATATTCACTGCATCTGCACAACCGTACTCGTTAATCCCCATTTTTCTGCTACCTTGAGGATTCTGCCACAGGTATCGGGCATACTCACCTTCGTTTTCAAGCTTATGGGTTTCAACTGTGGCTTTTATAGCATCAATCAATTCATAAATCTTTCGCATCTATTTTCACCTTATAATCTCTTGAGAAGTTCCGCCTGTGCCTCTTCATAGCCGGGCTTACCGAGAAGTGCAAACATATTTTTCTTATATGCTTCTACACCAGGCTGGTCAAAGGGATTAACTCCGAGAAGATACCCCGATACACCACAAGCCTTTTCAAAGAAGTAAATAAGGTTACCGAGGCAGTATTCATCCATTTTCTCAACACGGAGAACAAGGTTGGGAACGTTTCCGTCAGTATGCGCAAGGAGTGTTCCGTTGAATGCCTGCTCGTTAACAAAGCTTACACCCTTTCCTGAAAGGAAATTAAGTCCGTCAACATTGTATGCGTCCTCTTCAATAATTACTTCTTTTCTTGCGTTGTCGAAGAAAAGAACTGTTTCAAACATTATACGAAGACCGTCCTGAATGTACTGTCCCATAGAATGAAGGTCACTTGAAAAGTCAACAGAAGCCGGGAAGATACCCTTATTATCCTTACCCTCACTCTCGCCGAAGAGCTGTTTCCACCATTCTGCAAAGTAATGCACCTGGGGTTCATAGTTAACCATCATTTCAACAGTTTTACCCTTGCGGTAAAGAGCATTTCTTGCGGCAACGTATTTATAACAATCGTTTTCCTCAAGGTTGGGGTTCTGATATTCCTTCATAGCATCTGCAGCACCTTTCATAAGGGCATCAATGTCCGCACCGCTTGCCGCAACAGGAAGAAGGCCTACTGCCGTCAGTACACTGTAACGGCCGCCCACATCATCGGGAACAACAAAGGTTTCGTAACCTTCCTCATCGGCAAGGTTCTTAAGAGCACCCTTTGCCTTGTCAGTTGTTGCGTAAATTCTTTCCTTTGCACCCTCCACACCGTACTTTTCAATAAGGAGCTTACGGAATACACGGAAAGCAATTGCCGGCTCTGTTGTAGTACCGCTCTTTGAAATGATATTTACTGAAAAGTCAATATCCTTTACTGTTTCTACAAGGTCTGCAAGGTATGTCGAACTGATAGAATTTCCCGCGAAGAAAATCTGCACACCGTCTTTTCTTGCATTATCGTTTAGGTTAAAGAAATTGTGATGCACCATTTCGATAGCCATTCTTGCTCCGAGGTAGCTTCCGCCGATTCCGATAACGATAAGAGCTTTGGAATTGCTCTTAATCTTTTCTGCGGCTTTCTTGATACGTGCATATTCTTCCTTATCATAGTTTTCGGGAAGATTTACCCAACCTGTAAAATCACTTCCTGCACCTGTTCCATTGTGAAGTGTATCGTGCGCAACCTTTATATAAGGAGCGAGAGCATTTATCTCATCCTTTGAAATAAACTTCTCCGCCTTTGAATAGTCAAACTTTATTTTAGTCATTATATTTCCTCCAAATTATTTTTCATACCCGTTGGGATTTTTACTCTGCCAGTTCCACGCATCACGGCACATATCCTCTATACCGCGCTCTGCCTGCCAACCGAGTTCTGCTTTAGCTTTGGAAGCATCTGCATAGCAAATTGCAACATCGCCGGGACGGGGGTCTGTTATAACATAGGGAACATCCTTACCGCAAGCCTTTGAAAACGCCTTGATAATCTCAAGCACACTGTAGCCCTGACCCGTACCAAGGTTATAGATATGTACACCTTGGGTGCTCTGCTTCTTCTCTACCGCCTTAAGATGTCCTAGGGCAAGGTCTACTACGTGGATATAATCACGTACACCTGTACCGTCAACTGTTGGGTAGCAATCACCGAATACGTTTACCCGCTCAAGCTTGCCAACTGCAACCTGGGACACATACGGAAGAAGATTGTTGGGAATCCCCTTGGGGTCTTCACCAATCTTACCGCTGATATGGGCACCGATAGGGTTAAAGTAACGAAGAAGAACAATACTGAAACGGTTGTCTGAAATATACACGTCACTTAATACTCTTTCAAGCATAAGCTTGGTTGAGCCGTAGGGGTTTGTTGTAGAAAGAGGAAAATCCTCTTTAATCGGAACAGTTTCGGGACTGCCGTAAACTGTTGCAGATGATGAGAATACTATTGAGAACACGTTGTGCTTGCGCATAGCATCAACAAGGTTGAATGTTCCCGTCATATTGTTATGGTAGTATTCAATAGGCATACTTACAGATTCACCTACCGCCTTAAGACCTGCAAAATGAATTACGGAATCAAATTCATTTTCGTCAAACACTTTTGTAAGTGCCTCTTTATCAAGAAGATCAACCTTGTAAAACTTAAAATCCTTTCCCGTAATTTCCTTTACGGCATCAAGAGATTTTTCACTTGAATTACAAAGGTTATCAACAACTGTAATTTCGTGACCTGCATTAAGAAGTTCTACGCAGGTGTGGCTACCGATGTATCCGGCACCGCCTGTTACTAAAATTTTCATACTAATCGCCTCATTTCCTATCTATTTTATAACAATGCCGCTTTCAAGTCAAGCAAAACAAATTATATGAGAAAAATTAAGAATAAATTAACTGTTTTTCTGAATTTTTTACACTTTTGACACAAAAAAACAAGGTGTTACAAATTATTACAAAAGCTTTTTAATTTTTCGTTTTCCCTTTAAATGGTATTTTTTTTTGTAAACCTGTTTTTCGGCATAAAATCGGGCGTAAGGTTTTTCACAGATTTTTTTAAAATTATCGTGAATTTCTGTGAAAACTGTGAAAAACTATTGTGAATAACCGTAAATTGCGTCTTGAAACTGTTAATAACTCAAAATTCCTACGAAAAACTTTTATAATTTTATGTACATCAAAGTTTACATAAAAAAATAATATTTTTGTAATTATATAAACCAAATTGCGACAATTTATTTCATTATTTTTTCACAATTTCCGCATCATATCCGCGTTTTTTAAACAACAAGAGGACAAGGCACTTTCTGCCCTGTCCCCTTTTCAGTTTTCTTTCGATATTTTACAGAGAATCGATGTCCGCCTGTGTTACAAGCTTGATACCCGCATCGGTAAGAATCTGTGCTGCCTTTTCGTTATCTTCAACACGGAGAACAACGTATGCGTGCTTTCTTGCGATTGTGATAAACGCATAAAGATACTCTACGTTGATGCCCTTATCGCTTACAAGCTTAAGCACCTCTGAAAGTCCGCCTGGAACGTCAGGAATCTGTACACCGATAACTTTCGTTACAGAAACAACACAATCATTCTTGCTTAAAACTTCTTTCGCTTTTTCAACATCACTTACGATAAGACGAAGAATACCAAACTCCTGTGTATCTGCAACACTTAACGCACGGATGCTTACACCTGCGTCAGCAATGCTTTTTGTAATACCTGCAACTGTACCTGCTTTATTTTCAACAAATATTGATAACTGATTAATAGTCATTTTCTCCACTCCTTCTGTTCTTTTAGGATATTGCATAAATTAATATGCACGAAACTATGTCTGCACAATGTAAAAGTGCGACATGAGTGCAGGCACAGCCTGCTTAATAAAGTTTTCTCTTATCTATTACTCTGACAGCCTTGCCTTCGCTTCTTACGATAGACTTGGGCTCTACAATCTTAACAATTGCATAGATACCAATCATTGACTTAAGAGCTTCTGTGATTTCCTTTTCAATCTTTGAAAGCTCGTTAATCTTATCAGAGAAGAGTTCGGGTGTCATTTCAACCTTTACTTCGATAGAATCGCTTGTTCCCTGTCTGTCAACAATAATCTGGTAGTTACTTGTAAGACCTTTCTTAAGAAGAACCTCCTCAATCTGCGAGGGGAATACGTTTACACCCTTGATGATAAGCATATCATCGCTTCTGCCCATAGGCTTCGCCATTTTAACATGTGTTCTTCCGCATGAGCATTTCTTTCTTGTAAGAACGCAGATATCCTTTGTACGGTATCTGATCATGGGGAATGCTTCCTTGCTGATACAGGTGAATACAAGCTCACCCTTTTCACCTTCGGGAAGAACTTCGCCTGTCTTTGGATCGATGATTTCCGCGATAAAGTGGTCTTCGTTAATGTGCATACCGGTCTGTTCACTACATTCGAATGATACACCAGGACCGCAGATTTCTGTAAGACCGTAAATATCATATGCCTTTATACCAAGACGGCTCTCGATGTCCTTACGCATTTCTTCTGTCCATGCTTCTGCACCGAATATACCCGCCTTAAGTTTAATCTGGTCGCGGATACCCTGCTCCTCAATACTTTCTGCAAGGTACTGCGCATAAGAAGGTGTACAGCAGATGATTGTAGCTTCAAGGTCTGTCATAAACTGGAGCTGACGCTCTGTATTACCTGATG
>CAYLPQ010000013.1:0-47397 GCA_964385605.1 uncultured Oscillospiraceae bacterium
GTTACAACAGCTTGCAAGAACCTTGATTCAGTATTTAAACTTTTTGACTATGCTTACGGCGAAGAAGGTCATATGTTCTACAACTTTGGTGTTGAGGGAACATCATACAATATGGTTGACGGTTATCCCACATATACAGATGACATCATCCATCCCAAAAAAGAGGGTGTTACTGTTCAGTTTGCTATGACAGAGTTCACAAGAGCTGCTGTTATGGGTCCCATGATTCAGGATAAGCGCTATTTTGAGCAGTATATGGTAAATGAAAACCAGAAAGCTACAGCAACAGCATGGAAGCTTGACGGAGATGCATCATGGCGTATGCCTAATGTAACATACACCATTGAAGAAGCAGGTAAGGTTGCATCAAAGCTTAACGAAATTGAAAGTTACCTTGCAGAAATGGAAATCAAGTTTATTACAGGTGCAGAGCCTATTTCAAAGCTTGGTGATTTCCGTAAGGACCTTGAAAAACTTGGACTTAACGATGTTATGGCAATTATGCAGACAGCAGTAGACCGTTACAACAGCAGAAACTAATCTAAGGAGCGAAATAACATGGCATTAACGGAAAAAAAGGAAACTATTAAGCTTCCTGCAAAACATAAAAATCCGTTTATAAATGATATTGTGAAAAATCCTCTGCTCTATTTAATGCTCATTCCGGCAGTGGTATTCTACATCTTATTTTGCTATGTGCCCATGTATGGAGCAATAATTGCGTTCAAGGATTTCACAATAGGTAAAGGTATAATGGCAAGCCCATGGACAGAAATGTGGGGCTTCGGTCATTTTATAGATTTCGTAAAAGGCCCGTTTTTTGGCAGAACATTTACAAACACTCTTACACTGTCTTTGGGTCTTATAGTATTTTCTTTCCCGGCACCGATTATATTTGCAATCCTTCTCAATGAAGTCAAAAATACCGGCTTCAAGAGAACTATACAGACAGTTACATATATCCCGCACTTTATTTCTGTAATGGTTGTGTGCGGTCTGCTGTATACGTTTTTGGGAAGAGATGGATTTATAAACGATCTGATTGTATTATTCGGAGGAGAAAGGTCAAATCTTCTTGCAAATCCCAAAGCTTTCAAGCCTATATTTATCATATCTGATATATGGCAACAGCTTGGATGGGGAAGTATTATATATCTCTCGGCAATGACCTCTATTGATCAGGAAATATATGAAGCGGCACGTATAGACGGTGCGGGCCGCTTCAAACAGATGCTGCACGTTACGCTTCCCGGTATTGTGCCGACTATCGTAACTTTGTTCATTCTCAGAATGGGCGGTATCTTCAGCATCAGTTACGAGAAGATTATTCTTCTCTACAATGATATGACTTACGAATCTGCAGACGTTATATCATCATTTGTTTACCGCAGAGGTCTTTTGGAGAGTGACTACAGTTATTCTACAGCGGTAGGACTGTTTAACAGTGTTTTGAATTTTGCTGTGCTCTGGATAACTAACACTATCAGCAGACGCGTAAGCGAAACAAGTTTGTGGTAAGGAGGGTTAAAGATGAAAAAAACAGTTAGTGAAATTATATTTGACATTATTAATACACTGTTTATGATTGTGATGATAGTCGTAACGTTGTATCCGATTTTATATGTGTTGTTTGCATCTTTATCTGACTCCAACAGATTGCTTGCACATAGTGGTCTTCTGATAAAGCCAATAGGCTTTCAGCTTGCAGCATATAAAGAAGTGCTGAAAAATCCCATGGTAATATCCGGCTTTGGAAATACTTTGTATTACGTCGTTTTCGGAAGCTTTCTCAGCATGGTTGTTACAACACTGGCGGCATTTGCGCTGTCAAGAAAGCGCCTCTGGATAAAAAAGTACATTAACGTGATTATCGTTATAACAATGTTCTTTTCCGGCGGACTTATTCCTACATTCCTGCAGGTTAAGGCGCTCGGTCTCTACGGAAGCCGTATGGCAATTATATTGCCGACACTACTCAGCACATATAATCTTATCGTGCTCAGAACTGCATTTTATGCGTTTCCGGAAAGCCTTGAGGAAGCTGCAAAAATCGACGGAGCAAACGATTTTCAGGTGCTGTTTAAGCTTGTAATTCCGCTTTCAAAGGCTACAATGGCAGTTGTTCTGCTGTTTTACGCGGTTGCAAAGTGGAACGACTGGTTCCAGGCCTCGATATACCTCAGAGAACGTAGCAAATACCCGCTTCAGCTGTATCTGAGAGAGGTACTTATAAATTCAAGCACTGATTCTATGACAACAGGCGCAGCCACAGGGCAGGATGCACTTGCCGTGAGTGAGTCTATAAAATATGCCACGGTAATGGTTTCAACACTACCGATTCTTATTATTTATCCCTTCCTGCAGAAATACTTTGTAAAGGGTGTTATGATAGGTGCGGTTAAGGGATAAAAGGTTTTAGGAGGTACAAAGATTTGAAACGTATAGTGAGAAATATTTTTACGTTGTTGATAATACTGTGCGTGTCAACCGCTGTACTTGGAAGTACGATTGTTATGGCTGAAGATTTAAGTGTAGCTGTAACATATCAGCAAAGCAGCAGTAGCTGGAAAATAGAGGGAACAGCAGGAAACAAAGCGCATACTGCGGTTACTCTGAAAATTTATAAGAGTGAAGCCGGAAGTTTTTCTGCTGAAGCTCTTGAAAACAAAGAAGGTATTGTAAAACTTGTTTATACATCTGAAGGAGGTGTTTTTTCTGATTCCATCAACTTCGGAACCTTCTTTTCAAGCGGAAGCTATACTGTAGAAGTGTATTCTGCAGGTCTTTCTCCGGCAAGTACAAGCTTTTTGTATGTTAATCCGGATGAATCGGCAAGCATAATAGAAAACATCAATGATGCCCTCACGGAAGAAGAGGTAGCACAGATACTGGAAGAAAACTGCTATCAGCTGGGCATTGATGAAGATGAGTATGCCGCAAAAGCCGGATGCATCAACGAGATAATATTCAACAGAAGACCTGAAGAAGGCTACAGTACGCAGAGTTTTCTCAAAGAGTACAATAATGCGTTATGCGTTTATGATTTGAAAAACAGCACAGAAGCTCTCGGTGACATATTCCGCAAGCACAGCGAGGCAATTACTCTTAATTATACTGACGACGTAGCGGTACACGGCGAGAATGTAGTTTCAATGTTCAGGGAAAGATTGAAAACTGAAAATTATAACGAGGTTTCAATTGACAGGGCAATGAAAGAAAACCTTCTCGTTTCAAGAATATTGTGTGCTGAACGTTACACCTTTATTGAAGGAATTGTTGAAGGTGAAATTGCCGATGGAGTATATGACCTGAACGATTATAACAAAGTAAAAAACAAGGAAAATGTTTTTAAAAACTTTTATAACAACAAGGGTAAAATCAAGGATTATGCTGATATAAAAACCGTGTTTGAAGCGGCTGCTGAAACTGCCCGTGAATCTGAAAAGTCAAGCGGCGGCGGTGGCGGTGGCGGTAGCACCGGCAGCATCGGAAATTATACCGAAAGCAGCGGAAATATCAGTATAACAGAGGCAGATCTGGCTTTCCCGGAAGCAGATGTTCTTACCGGAAGCGGCTTTCCTGATGTAAAAAACCACTGGGCAGAAACATATATTAAGTATATGGCTGACAATGAATATGCAAACGGTTATCCTGACGGAAGCTTTAATCCGGAGGGCTTTGTAACCAGAGCGGAATTTGTTAAGTTTGTGACAGGTGCCTTTGATCTGCCACAGAAAGATTCAGAGGTTACTTTTGATGACGTTTCGGAAAGTGACTGGTTTTATCCTTATGTATCTGATGCGGTTTCTAATGGAATTATTGTGGGTTTTGACGGGAAATTCAGACCCGATGACAAGATTTCAAGACAGGATGCTGCCGTAATTCTCGGCAGACTGGCAGAAGATGCAAAGAGTATGTACAGCACCGTATTTAACGACGAGGCTGAAATTTCAGAATATGCACTTTCTTCTGTGAAAGAGCTGGCGGCAATGGGAATAATCAATGGTGTAAACAATGATTTCCTTCCGTTAAAAAATATTACCAGAGCAGAAGCCGCAGCTATGATAGTGCGAATGATACAAAAGTAAGGAGGAGATATTTTGAAAAACAGATATATTGCAGTTTTAACAGCAATGCTTGTTTTTCTGCAGGCTTTGAGTTTTTCTGTAGGTGTATCTGCCTGGGAACAAACCGAAGAAACTGCGTATTCACAGTGTGCTGCTAAAATATTTGAATCTCTGGAAATAAACAATTATATCTCCGAAGAAAACGAAACAGTAACAAGAGTTCAGTTTGTAGCAACACTGATGTCATTAATGAATTTAGGCGAGCTGACTCCCGGCGAGCAGTCCGTATTCAGTGATGTCAAGGGTGATTTTGCAGGAATGCTTGATCTTGCTGCAGAGATGCGGGTAGTTTCAAAAAGCGAAACCTTCAGACCCGATGATGCCGTAACCTACAGCGAAGCAATGAAAATGTGCCTTGTGGCGACGGGCTACGAGTATGAATGTGCTTCCGCCGGCGGATACCCCGTGGGAGTTATGAGCATAGGATACAGATTAAAGCTGGGCAGAGGAATTAATCTTTCCCAAAATTCACCCATGACTTTTAATGATGCGATGACCTTATTTTACAATCTTATGAGTGTAAAACTTGTAAACATTGTTACCGTGAGTCAGCCCGAAGGTGTTTTAAGAGTGTCCCTTGCAACAGGGGATACCACTCTTCTTAAGTTGTATTACGGAGTTCGTAAAATTGAAGGTATTGTAACAGAGAACAGCAGAACTTCGTTATATCTTCCGGGTAGTCAGACAAAAAGCTTTGTTGAAATTGATTCTGTTCGGTATTATTGCAATAAGGCATACGAAGACTTGATAGGGCATAATGTAGTTGCTTTTGTGTCCGAAGAAAAAGAAGAAGCAGTTGCTGTATTTTCTGAAGAAAATAATGTTACAACCATAGACGGCGAAACAGTTTCTGCAGCCCGGAACGGCAAGGTAACATACCTTGACGAAAACGGAAAACGACAGAGCATCAGTCTTGAAAACGATTATGACGTTCTTTATAACGGAAAAGCATATCTCGGCACTATAGATATTGATTTCCTGTCAGAATGCGAATATGTTTCGTTTATAGATAATGACTGGGATAATGTGTGCGAGGTAATATCCCTGACAAACATATCCTATACACTTGTGGAGAAGGTAAATTATGTTGACAAAATAATTTACACCCACAGCGAGGTAGGAGTAAATATTGATTTGTCAAACGACAAAGGACAGTATACCTTAATCGATAAAGACGGAAATGAGATTAATATATATAAGGTAGAAACTGATATGCTTCTTGAAGCAGCAGTTTCCGAGGACGGTCTTTATGCGAAGGTTAAAGAGTCTGACAAGACAGTATCAGGAAGTATAACGGCGACAGATTTTGAAAATCTGCTTGTGGAAATCGACGGTGTTGACTATAAAATCACCAAAGAGTTCAGTAACGCATTTTCAAGTCTGACGGCAGGTACAAAGGGTATTTTCTATATAGGAACGAACGGAAAAGTCGTTATGTATAAGAAAGGCTCTACAAAATTGCAGTACGGTTACATCATAGATATAGGAAGAAAAACTGCAATGGGCGGTTACCAGGTTAAAATGTTTTTCGAAAACGGACAGATTAACGTACTTGATTTTGCATCAAAGCTGACAGTTGATTCTGAAAGGAAAACTGCCAAGGAAGCCTATGAGATAATCGAACGCGGTCTTGATTCCAATCTCGTAAAATTCAGAACCGACGATGAGGGTAATCTGAAGCTTCTTGATACAGCGCTCAAGGATGAACGTACAGGCGAGGCTGCAATAGGAACACTTACTGGTGATTCTATTGAGGAAGAAGACAGTCTTGTAATGTATTTCAGCGACTATACAGGAACCTACACATATAAGGCGACACCCAAGTCGCTTCAGCCAAAGGTAAATATTTCAGCGACAAAGATATTTACCGTTCCCGTACTTGCAGAGGATATTGATAATGAGACCAAGTACAGGGTCAGCGGATGTGAAGTCTTCACAAATGATAATTCGTTTTCAGCTGAAAACATAGAGCTGTTTGATGTAGATAAATACGGAAACTGTGGAGTAATGCTCTACAAGGGTGATGTTACACAAACAGAAATACAGGATTCGGGCAGTGCCGTAATAGAAAGAATACGTTATGAGCGCAACAGCGAAGATGATTTTGTAAAGATGCTACGATTGCTCGTTAACGGAAAATATGAGTCCTATTTTATCGGCGAAGAAATTGATGAAGCAACTTTAAAGGGCGGAAAAGAGCTCTGTGTAGGAGATATTATCCGTTTCAAAGCTGAAAATGATACTTTGATTGCCATAAAGGTAGATTTTGACTCTGCCGTGGATGTTATGGCTAAAACTTCAGACCTTCCGGATGACTATATCAATGCCGGAAACCAGAAGTATCATTATCAGGCAGGAAAAATTTATTCTATAAATGACAAGACAGCCTATTTTGACCTTGACAGCGAAGTAAAGAGCTCTGCTCCTACAGCTATAAATGAGCGCGTGTTCAGCTTTGCCTGGAATAATCTGTCCAACTTCTCTATACCGAAAAACACCATCGTTAAAGTAAAAATATATGGTGAAGAAAAAGATGGTGTCTTTGTAGAAAGCTACAGAGAAGCAAGTATTGCAGATTTAAGCGAAGTTGAGACTTATCTTGAAAAAGGCGAGGATGCCGACTATGCAGTGCTCCGGCAAAATGCATTTGAAGGCAGACTTCTGGTTGTCTATAAATTTGAAAATTGAGGAAAGGAGGTCTGAAAATGAAAAGAATATTGGCCTTACTGCTTTGTATAACGATGCTACCTGCTATTGGCGCATTTGCAGAAGAACCCTTAATAGTTTGCGAAGGCTTTGACAACTATGCTACAAACAATCAGGAATTTATGTTTACATACAAGGGTGATCCCAATCTGCGTACAGTAGAAGACGGAAAGAATAACAAGGCTTTGTTTTTGCCGGGAGACAACACTGTAAATACTTTAACCTTTGAACTTGAAGGTGTTTCCGATATTTTTGTCATAACTGCAAAAATGAAGTATGAAGGCGGAAGAGTTCCCGTGCGTTTCACCGTCACTGACGAGGGCGGACAGGAATTTACCCCCTTTACCGTGGATGCTGACGGAGGAGTGATTCTTCACAACGGCAAAAAGGTCAGTGGAGTGCAGATAGGGAAATATACTGAAATCACAATTGGTTTTAACACTTTGGTTAAACGTTATTTTGTAATTGCAAACGGACGCACTGTGGCAAGTAACCATCTGTACACTGCGGAGATTTCCGCTCCGAAAAGTCTGATTGTAAAAAGCTCTGTAGGTGAGGAAAATGCATCTCTTTACCTTGATGAGATTGCCGTGTATAACGGAAGCAAAGTCAGAAATGGTATCAATTGGGGCGCATATAATCCCGATATGTTGGAATTTGCTCCCGTTGATATGAAAAACCGTCAGCCTATGATTATGGTCAATAACGATTTTAATACAAGAGGTAAGGTATTCAGCGGAATAAGTCCGTACAATAAGTCAAATGTTATTGAGTATATGCAGTATACCGAGGATAACGGATGTCTTCTGATGGATAAGACACTTGCTTCCACGGACCCCTTCCTTGATATTGGCATCTCCGGTGCGGAAGCGGTGCTTAACTTTGTAATGGAAGTTGATATTACAAGTGACAAGCTTGGCTCAACACTCTATCTGTTTAATGTAAAGAGTGACACTACCGGATGGGGACAGACCTTCACGGTTTCTCCCACAGGTGAAATCAAGAATCATCTGGGAACATCGTTGGCGAAAATATCAAATGGTGAGTTTGTACAGCTTGCGGCTGTATATAAGCTTCTCAACCAGACATACGATGTTTATGTAAATAAGGAAAAGGTTCTTTCCGATGTGCCGATAGCATCAAAGGGATTTGGTGTTCTTAACGCAATAAGAATTCAGCAGATGCCCAATCAGGGTAACGGCAGATTTATTCTTGATAATCTGAGAATATATGAAGGAACAGAACCCTACACCCTTACGGGAAGCAGTGAGGATTTATACACAGTTCTTCCCGACGATAATGATGATATTGCCAAATTAAGCGGTACAGTAGCATTTCATGAAAACGCAAAGTATCTTGTTGCGAAAAATCAGAAAACAGATATGCAGGCATATTCTTATTATGAGGGCGACGTTCTTATGGTTCCGGAGGCAGTTTTCAGAACCGGTATGGGACTTTCCGTGAAATATGATGAAAACAGCGGCACTATAGAGCTTGGCTCTGATATAAAAATGACAGTCGGAAAAACAGAGGCACAGACTAAAGGAAGCAGCATCTCTCTTGATGCCGCACCTTCTGTAGAAGACGGTGTTGTGTATCTGCCTGTTAAATCAATTGCGGAAAAAGCACTTGGAAAACAGTATCTGCACCATAAGACAGGACTTGTTGTTCTTTCAAATACACCGTTTAAGTATATTGATGACGACAGTGTTCTGAAGGCGCTTTCGACATATGTATTCTTCCCGCGTCTTTCTACTGACGAGATAATGAAGCTTTACGAAAGCTCGGAATACAAAAATGTTCATCCCAGAATTATGGCAACTGCAGACGATTTTGCGAGAATCAGGGAAATGTACAAAACAGATGCACGTGTCAAAGGCTGGGTTGACAGTGTAATTGAAACTGCCGACAAGGCGCTTCCGACAACTCCCAATGAACGATGGTTTGATGCAGGCAATATGCAGACGCTTACTTACGTTCATATCGTACTTGAAAGATTGACGTCACTTTCCTTTGCATGGAAGATAACGGGAGATGCAAAGTACGCGGAACGCGCATGGATTGAAATGGAATCTGTAGCGGCGCTTCCCGACTGGAATCCGCAGCATTTCCTTGACGTTGGTGAAATGACATATGCTATGAGTATCGCATATGACTGGTGCTACGATTTTCTTACGGAAGAGCAACGTAAAATCACAGCCGATGCAATACTTTACAACGGTCTTGAAGCAGGCCGTGAGCAGTATCAGGGCAGAGCAATCGGTACAAATTATGTATTCCAGGCGATGAACTGGAACTCGGTTTGTAACGGCGGTCTTATAGTAGGTGCGTGTGCGATTTTTGACGAACATCCCGTTCAGGCGCGCTATACCATAAAATGCGGTCTTCGCAGTTTTGAGTATATGCTTCCCGAATTTGCTCCCTCCGGTGCATGGGTAGAGGGTGTAGGATATTGGGAATACACCGTTAAATTCATGGGCTATATGGTTGAGGTTATGCAGAAAATGCTTGGAACCGATTTTGATATGGCAAGATATACCGGTGTTGACAAAACGGCTGACTTTGTATTCGGTATAAAAGGTAATTGCGGTTATAACAACTTCCATGATGCTGGAGAAGGAAATGACCTGAGTGTACAGCTTTTGTGGCTTGCAAGACATTTCAAGAGCTCTAAAATTGCTGATGCATATTTCTCTGTAGTAGATATGCAGGGACTCGAGGGCGGAATATATGACTGCTTGTGGTACGATCCGAGTCTTCTCGGCGACGGAAATGATAAATATCCCCTTGATGTAACAACACCCGTAACGGAAACCGGTTCTATGAGAGAAAACTGGGATGACCAGAACGGAATGTGGATTTCTTACAGTGGCGGTGCTAATCTGGTTAATCACTATCACCTTGACGAAGGTTCATTCGTTCTAGATATGCTTGGCGAAAGATGGGCTCTTGATATGGGTGGCGGTGGCTTTACTTACACCTACAGTGGCGCCAGAACTGACATTTTCAGAGTTCGTCCCGAAAGTCATAATACACTTGTTATTAATCCTGATGAAAATCCCGGTCAGGAAATGACGGCATATTGTCCCATAATTTATTCTGAAAGTAAGCCTAAGGGTGCAATTCAGGTGATTGACCTTACAAGTGCATATTCATCTGATGTTGAAAAAGCACACAGAGGATTTATGCTTAAGGATGACAGACGTACTGCCGTAATCCGTGACGAGATAGAGCTTCTTGAAAAGTCTGATGTTTATTGGTTTATGCACACAGAAGCAGAGGTAGAGCTTGTTTCAAAGGACACAGCGATTCTTACAAAGAACGGAAAAAGGATGCAGCTGAAGTTTATCGCAGAAAATGCCGAAGCCATATTTACCGATACAAAGGTTGATCCCTTCCCGACATCACCACAGATTGAAGGACAGCCTGATAATTCACCTTATCAGAGAGTCGGAATCAAGCTTACCGGCGAAGGCAGCATCGCAGTATCTGTAAGAATTACTCCTGCTGACGAATATTCAGCAGAATTGCCCTTTGAATGCGGCAAAATCTCCGGATGGACAATTCCTGACGGAGAGATAACTCCCCTTCCTTCACATAAGGGAATATATGTTGACGGTCAGCTCATAAACGGATATAAGTCTAACGAAAACACCTATATATTGAAGTCTGTTGATAAAAATGCAAAAATTCCTACAGTTACGGTAGACGGCGGTGAATATCCTGTGGAGAAGGTTTCCGAGGCGAAATCCTACGGTGAAAGCACTGTTTACAGACTTATCGGTGAGGGTGGAAAATATACAACAGTTAAGGTTAATTTTGTATATCAGGAGCTTGTTCCGCTTCCCAATGTTGAAGGCAGAATTCGTCATATTCCCCTTGAACTTTATGCAAGCGCAAATCCTGAAAAGCATAATCCAGATAAGCACGTAAATGATGACAATTTTGAAACCAAATGGGCGGCAAGCGGTGTGCAGACTCTTACATTTGAGTTCCACGAGCCGAAAGTGATTGAGGCAATTGCACTTAATACTTCCCGTGCCGAAACAAGAAGTTACAAGTTTACAATTGAGGTTTCGGAAGACGGCAAAAATTACACCGAAATTTATAAGGGCTCAACAACGATTGGCAACACAGGATATGAGCTGTTTGAAATTCCGTCTGTTACAACAAAGTATATAAGATACAAAGGTGACGGAAACAACGAAAACTCCTGGAATACAATCAATGAGATTGCCGTTCTCGGTCCTGTACAGTAAGGAGGATATTAAGATGAAGAAATTATTATCATATATTTTAATAGCTACCGTGCTGCTGCTTCAGGCAGCAGCGGTAGCCGCAGAAGGAACTGCATCTGTTACGTTGATTTCTCCTACTGAAAGCAGTGTGATTTATGAGGGCGAAGAAATTTCGGTTAAGGCATCGTTATCACAGGCAGAGGATGCTTATAAAGTAGCTTTTTATCTTAACGGAGAAAAAGCTACCGAGGTTTATGCAACCGATGCGCTTGAGTGTGAAATAATCGGCGCAGAGGCAGGGGAGAATGTTATTAAAGCAGATGCTCTTACTGCATCAGGGAATGTGATTGCAACAGACAGCGTAACTGTAAATGTAAGTTCAAATGAATCACCGGTAGTTGCGGTAAGCGAGCTTGACGGCGATAGTATTCCCCAAATCAGCCTTTCAGAGACACCTTCTCTTAATGTGAGTGTGACCGACCCGGAAAACAACTTTTCAGAAGCAACCGTTTATCTTAACGGTGGAGAAATTATGACTGCGACAGAAGCAGAATTTGAGGTTGATTTGTCAGATGCTTCCTCCGGAGAAAATCTTCTGGAGATAAATGCTGTTGACTCATACGGAAGAAAGGCTGTTTATGCTAAAAGCTTTCTTGTTGAAAGAAAAATGGAAGCCTCATTGTTGGAGAAAGATTTTGAAGACTATACAAGCGGTGCACCCAGCGGATTTACAAACTTTGTTACAAACAAAGGTGCATCATATGCGGCTGTAACAACAGACGATGACTCCCGCGGAACAAGTCTTGAGCTTAAGAGCTCGGCGGCAGAAGCTTCACAGGACGTTGACGCACATCTTTATTTCGGTTTGTCTGACGGAGGTACAAAGCCTGTATATATAGTGAATGCCTCATACTACTTCCCCGGAAATGATGAAAATATTCACGATGCGACGGCAACACTTTATTTCCGTGACAAAAACGGATCTAACAGAGAGTTGGTTGACTTCGACAAGAACGGTATTCTGAAATTTTACGGAAACGGTGGAAGCGGAAATGCCGCTTCCGGAATGGCATATGATGTTGATACCTGGTATGACCTTGAGCTTATTATAGATACCATGACAGGTGAGTATAGTGCTTACCTTAACAATGAAGAAGTTATAGCAGGCAAAACCAATACATATATCAGAGACATCGGAATATCGGCATTCCGCTACGGAATCTGTACAAGAACACAGCACGTACACTCACCTTCGGAGGTGGGGGCAAAGGTGTATATGGATGACCTTTCTGTGACATCAATAATAGACCTTCCCACTGTAGAAAAAGTATTTTCAGAAGGAAATGATGAAGGTATAGATGGTGGTGTAAGCAGTATTTCCGCAAAAGTATCAGGTGTTCTCCTGGGAACGGATTTAGCAGAAAACCTTACAATTGAAAGTGAACTTGGTGAGGTTCGGACAAAAGACGTTACCTACGATTCGGATGCCGGTACAATGAATATTTCCGCAGACTATGTATTTCAGCCCAATGCAAACTACACGTTGACACTGAAAAAGGGTATAAAAATAACCGATACATTAAAGACAACAGGTGATATAAGATACCGCTTTACCGTTACTGCAGACGAAGTGGATGCGGAAAATGCTGAATTCTTCTTCGAAGACGGAAAAATCAACTTCAAAGCGGATATAAAAAATGACTCCGGTGAAGATGTTTCTGCAATGGCAATAATGTATGTGTGGCGCGGAAACGAAATTATTTCTGCTCACTGTCAGAGCATAACTGCGACGGCAGACACTGAAATAACCGTAACGGGTAAACCCCTTGTCAAAGGCGAAACAGTGACCGCATATATATTTGAAATGCCCGATTTTGAAAATCCGGTAACAGTAAAAAGCTATAATTATTAAAATAAATTAAATTAATTAAATAAATTTTATATGGAGGTGTGGAGAAAAAATAATAATGGTCCCCAAAAATAAAAAAAGAAAGGATGAAAAAAATGGCAAAAACTAAAAAACTTTTATGCATGGCACTTGCAGTAGCAATGATAGCATCGCTTTTCTGCATGCCTGCAAGCGCAGCTGTGACAGAAACAGCAAAAGCAACATTTAACGATGGAGTATGGCCTTCTACAATGTCGAGAACGCATTTTGCGAGCACAATTTCTTCAGGCATTTATGGAAAAGATGCAACTGACTATTCTCCGCAAGCACCGACAGGATTTACTGCTTCTACTGACAGGCTTTTTGTGGTAAATGGACCTGTTGCTATCCCTGACGGAGGAAAGCTGAAGATTTCATTTGACATTGCAGGTGATGCATTGACAACTCCTGTAGCGAGTCCTTACGGTCACTATGTAAGCATGAAGCTGAACGGAAGTAGCTATAAATACATTTTGCAGTCAAACAACGTATCATGCGACACTTTAGTGACAATTAACAGTCATTTTAATGACAATGCATGGAACAATGTAACTGTTTTATTTGAATTTGCAGAAGGTAATGCTACATCAAAGTACACAATGTACATTAACGGAGATTCGGTATATACAAATTCTAGCTTCAATCCTTGGGCATCAAGCTTTGCAACATGGACATCCATCAGTGATTTTCGTTTTGGTGGTCATATGTTGACCAATAAGCTTTACTATGACAATATTGTTGTTGAAACATATGAAGCTACTGATAGCACACCTTCAGCTGTTTTCACAACAGCTTCTGCAGCTAAAGAGGGTAACGAGGATCTTGTAGATGCTACGAACAAGACTATCAATCTTACTGACATTGAAATGACAGTTGCAGAATTCAAGGCAGCTACAACAGGCTTTGTTGTACTTGGTGAAGATGGTGCCGTAGCGGCAGAGGATGATTATATTGCAAACTCAAATATCTATGCAGTATATACAAACGATATTAACTCATATTATGACAAGTATGAAGTTTCTGTAGAACCTCCTGTAATCGAAGGCACAACTGCTGCATATAAGGAAATTGTTAACAGTGAAGCGCAGGAAATCAGACTTGTTGACCATACTGACCTTACTGTAGGCGAATTTCTTGCAAATACAACAGGTGCTACAGTAACTCTCCTTGACGGAAGTGTAGCAAGCGATGACACTCTTCTGAGAAACTGTAAGGTAAGTGCCGTTCTTGGTAGCCTTTACAACATTGAGTACACAATTGTTACGGCCCGCAGCTATGCTCTTGAAAACGAAACCTTTGATGGAACATACACAACAAGAACAAGCAGTAACGGCACTATTTATTCAGGTAATGGTATCACATGGAGTGGTCAGACAAACGGCAAGAGTGGTATCACTTTTAGCGAAGCCACAGGTCTTGGCGACAAGGCTGAAACAGACAAGAGTTTAGCACTTACTGTTGATAACGCAGATAGTGCCGGTGACGTATTTATGTACCTTACTAACCCTTATTCATTGTCAAAAACAGAGATTTCTTCTACACATACTATAGAAGGAAAGCTTTTCATGGGCGATATTGACGCAAATGATGTTGACTCAATTGATGTTGTGTTAAACGGAAGAGTTGCTATTAAGCTTATGCCTGACGGCACTGTAAAGACAACAGACGGTACTGCTCTTTCAAATGCAACATGGGTAAACGGAGAGTGGGTTCCCTTTGCAATAACACTTCACAAGGCTACAAACAAAATAAATGTTTTTGTTGGTGGCATTGACACAGGTTGCGACTGGACAGCGGCACCTTTCCAGAATGACATTCGTTTCCGTCCTATACTTAAGGCAGGCGCTTCAATGACATTCGCAATCGACGATGTTAAGATTTATACAGACAGCCTTGAAAAGTGCAATTACACAGTTTCAGACAGCTCTGTTACATTAACTGCTACAGATAACATTCCTTGCGTTCCGATTCTTGCATCTTATGATGAAGACGGAAAGCTTGTAGAAGTTAAGCTTGGAAAAGACACAAGAACAGTTTCAATCGATTATACAGACGGACAGTCTGTAAAGGCTATGCTGTGGGATAGTTTGTCCACACTTAAGCCTTTAGTAGAATCAGCAACAGTCGTTGACCAGGGAAACCTGGTCAACGCACGTGCTGCAACTCTTTCAAATGCTTTTACAGATGACATGGTGCTTCAGAGCGATATGCCAGTTACAGTATGGGGCACATCAGCAGATGCAAACGGCTCAACCCTTTCGGTAACACTTGGTGAAGAAACAAAAACTGCTTATGTAAATGGCGGAGAGTGGGAAGCAACTTTTTCTGCAAGAGAAGCAAGCGCAGAGGGAGAAACCCTTACTGTAGCTACAATGAGCGGAACAGAGACAGTAACTAACATCGCTTTCGGTGATGTTTATTTCATCGGCGGACAGAGTAACGCATATCTTCCTATGAATACGGTTGATACATATCAGGCTGATAAAGCAAGCTTCACAGAAGATGACGAAATACGTATATTCCATCAGGTAGGAAATTATGCTGCTACAGCACAGGCAAACCCCGTATCAGGAAGTAAGTGGGAATATGCAACAGAGAGCACAATCGGCAAAATGTCTGCAATCGGTATGTACTTTGCAAAGACACTTAAGGAAAACGGTGTGGATAAGCCAATCGGTCTTATTTCAGTTGCGCGCAGCGGTTCTTCGCTCCACTGGAATCTTCCCGCAAGCATTACGGACAAGTATACAATCAATTATATGACAGACAAAACAAATCAGGCATACAACGCACTTTTAGCTCCTGTAGAAAAACTTGCAGCAAAAGGCATGCTTTGGTATCAGGGTGAAAACGATTCAATAAAAGGTTCAACAGATATTATTTCTCAATCAACAGTAATTTACGACGATATGTTTCAGGATTTCCACACATATCTTAAAGAAACGACAGGAAACAACGATTTCAAGATGTTTACGGTTCAGCTTTCAAGCCACTCTAATGTAATGGATTCAACTAATCCTACAACAGGCTGGCAGCTTCCGTGGTTCCGTTCATACCAGTATGATATGGTGAAGAATATGAACGATGTGTATCTTATTCCTTCACAGGATTGCGGATACAGAACAGGTGATGACGACGCAGCTCATCCCGATTACAAGAAACCCATTGGCGAGCGTCTTGCAAAGGCAGCTCTTTATGCAATTTATGGCACTGAAACAGAAAACAATGCTCTTTCACCAATGCCCGACAGCATAAGCTACGAGGGCAGTACGGTTACAATTAAATTCAAGAATGTTGCATCCGGACTTACTCTTATGACAGGTGATGAGCTTAAAGGCTTTGAGCTTATAGATGAGAACGGTCAGGCAGTAGATGCCACAGCAACAATCTCGGACAAAGATACGGTAACTGTGACAAACAGTTCTGTAAGTGAAGCAACAGGCGTACGTTACGCATTTTACCGCGCAGCAGCTAATACTATTGCAAACCTTGCAGACTCAAACGGATTACCCAGCCCGACCTTTACTAATGACAAAGGCTCGGACAACGGAAGTATATCGCAGAAAATTGCAGTGCTTTCGGAAGGTGTAATGTTAGATTAATAATCAAGCAGGAGGCAGTTATGACAAAAAGACTTACAGCATATTTTATCAGTATAATAATGATAATGACGTCGGTGTTTGTTTCTGCCCCTGTTATCGTCGCACAGGCAGAAGAGACCGGCAGAATTATATTGAGCACCGGCTTTGATAACGATGATGCGGCATTTAAAAACAGTGTATTATATGTCGATTCAAAAGGGGAGTCCGTTTCTATCTGCAAAAACGGATATATGAATATTCAGAAAAACACACAGGGAACGGACCCCTATTTTGACGTGGAGTTGTCATCTGTGAGTTCAGAAGGCATCGTTTTTGGTGCAGATTTCAAAAAAGGCGACAGCAGTATTGTTGCGGATCTTTTTAAAATGCGCTATACGGATAACTCAATGATTAGCTTTTTAACCCTCGGAGAAGATGGTGTTGTTCGTTACGCAGGAGAGAAGATTACGGTTCTCGGCACAGAAAAAATGACAAATATCACGGTATTTCTCAAAAGTGACGGATATTTTGAAATATATACAGACGGAGAGCTTAAAACAAGCGGAAACACAGGAAAAGCTCTCGGATGGCAGTTTATACGTTGTCAGATTTTACCCGATAACTATACCGGTTCAATCGGTATAGACAATCTGAAAATATACAGCGCGCAAAGTTATACAACGAATGCGGAGAGCTATGTTATAAACAAAGATTTTAACGATGAGGAAACTTACAAAGACGGCTTCGTGCGCATTGTGGCAGGAAGCGGAAACAGCATTTCGTGTAAAGGGGAGTCCTGCCTCGAAATAACAACCGAGGATACAACAAAGGACCCGTATATGGATGTAATTATACCTGATAATGACACATTTTCTTCTCTTGTATTTTCAGCAGATTTTACAGTAAAAAAGCATGGAGCAAGAACAAGAATTTTTCAGGCAAGAAATGCGTCAAAAAACTATCTTACGGATATTACTATTTCAGAAAACGGATATATTTATCAGCAGACCAGTAAAATTGCAGAAATTTCAGAGGGTGAAACTGTAAATATTGCGGCAGTGTACAATGTTAAGGAATCATCCTATGATGTATATATAAACGGAGAAAAGAAAATTACAGGAGCAAAGAGTGGCTATAGCGGCAGTGTGGAAAGAATGAGAATACAGGTACTGCCGGGCTACAGTTCCGGCTCCTTAACCATAGATAATCTTAAAGTTTATGAGGGCACAATTCCCTCTGATATAGCATATACTGACAGCCTCCCCGGTTGGTCGGTGCTTCCCGACAGCAGGACAGACATAATACGTCTGGGAGATGCAGTAGCTTATCATATTGCTTCAGACAATGCTTTTTATAATGGTGAAAAGCATACATTGTCATCAAGACCTTATGAAAAGGACGGAGAACTCTATATTCCTGCAGAAATCACTTACCCGATAACAGGAGAGATGGGCAGCGGTGAGGAGGTTTTGTTGAGAACACTTTGTGAAGAGTATGGAAAAGCAATTTGTTATGATAAAACGGGACTTATTATTATAACAGACGAAGAATTTTCATATAAAGACAATAAAGAGGTTTTGAGCAGTCTTTCAACCTATTTATTCTCACAGCGACCTGACGAAGCCGAGATAGAGAATTTTTTTGAACAGTCGGGAAATAATTCTGTTCATCCCAGAATTATGGCAACACAGGAGGATTTTGATTACTTTATTGCACAAAAAGATACTGGCACATACGTGTCAGACTGGATTGATAATATAATTTTCAGAGCAGATAATATGCTCTCAACAACTCCCAGTGAGTACAAACTGCAGGAGGAGTACAGACTCAATGCCGTAGTAAGTGTTGTGCTTGAACGTATTCTTACGTTGAGCTTTGCCTACCGTATAACGGGAAATGAGGACTACGCACAGCGCGCTCTTGACGAAATGGAGAAGGTAATGACCTATCCTGACTGGAATCCACAGCATTTTCTGGATACGGCAGAGTTGACTTTTGCTATGGCAATTGGCTATGACTGGTGCTACGACTATCTGACAGAAAAAGAAAAAACAGATGCTGCTGCAGAAGCCATTGTCACGATGGGTTTAAGTGAGGGTGACAAGCAATACAGAGGCCACGCAACAGGAACAAGCTTCATTTTCCAGGATATGAACTGGAACAGTGTTTGTAATGCGGGTATGACGGCAGGCGCATTGGCGATTATGGAAAAGGAGCCCGAAACGGCATCTGTTATCATAAAAAATGCAATTCGTTCTCTTGAGTATATACTTCCTGCGTTTGCTCCCGACGGTGGCTGGCAGGAAGGAACAGGTTACTGGGAATATGCATTCAGCTATCTGGCAAAGATGGCAGAGTGTCTAAAAAGTGTTCTCGGTACGGATTTTGATATTCCTTTGTTTACGGGGATTGAAAATTCTGTTATGTACAGGATTGCCATGCAAGGTAATGCCGGCAGTAATAATTACCATGACAGCGGGGAAACAAATGAGCTGTGCCCGGAGCTGTTGTGGGCAGGAAATTATTTTGACAGAACGGATTTTTCCGCATATTACTTAAATAAAGTTAAAAATACGGTTCAGAACGACGATTTGTGGAGATGTCTTTATTATGACAGAGAAACATCGCCAAACACACAGCACAGCTTTCCACAGGATATGCTGTTCAGAAACCTTGAAGCTGTGTCAATGCGCGGGTCATATACAGACCAAAACAGCACATACATGAGCTTCCATGCGGGAAACAATAACGTAAATCACAGGCAGTATGATGCAGGCACTTTTGTTCTTGATATGTTGGGTGAAAGATGGGCAAGTGACCTTGGCACAGAGCCGCTTTCATATCTTGGAACAGCGGCAAATCTTCTTTACAGAGTCCGTCCCGAAGGGCATAACACTCTTGTCATAAATCCTTCAGAGGCTATTGGACAGGAAACAGTTACCAATTGCCCGGTCACAGAATTTGTCAGTGAAGATAACGGCGCATTTGCAGTGGCGGATTTAACGGAGGCATATTCGACCCAGGCGGACAGTGTTGTGCGCGGATTTATGCTGACAGACGATAGAAGAACAGCCGTAATCCGTGACGAAATTACACTTAAAGAAGAGTCGGAAGTATACTGGTTTATGCATACTGCCGCAGATATTTCTATACAGGATGAAAGTACGGCAATCCTTACAATCGGAAATAAATCCGTACAGCTGAAAATGGTAGCTGACGGCGGGGATGCAGAACTGTATTCTACAGCCGCAGAGCCATTTGAAGCTTCACCGGGCGCAAGCGGTCAGGCAGATAATTCAGCCTATAGCAAAGTAGCTATAAAGCTTACGGGAAGTTCCACAGTTTCAATTTCTGTAAGAATAACTCCTCTTAACGAGCCTTTCGCACAAGCAGAGTTTGTGCCGGAAGAAATATCTTTATGGAATATAGAGGAGGGTACAGTGTATATTCCCGAAGCTTATAGTAAGGAGTATATAATTCACAGCGAGCTTTTTGACAGCGAAATCAAGTCTCCCACCGATATAGATACCTTATGGCAGCTGCATAACGGAACCGGAGCTGTCAGTGGAATGATACAGAGTACAAAAAATTCAATTACCCGACAGACGGGAATCGGCGGAAAAGATACCGATGACGGATGTATCGTTGTTAAAACAGAGAATCTTACATCCCAGACGGGGATTGACCCCTTTGTACAGATTGAGTGCAATGCCGCACAAAAAGGCGATGTCACCTATGAATTTCATGTTTATGCAGACGGTGAACAGTCTGTTTACCTGCAGCTCATAGACTCAAACCGGGCTACAAAGCTTCTTATGGAAATGAAGCCTGACGGTATAGTTTATGTTTCAGGGAAAAAAGCGACATCTGCGTCACGTGCACAGTGGCACGATGTTGCAATTACACTACACGGCAATCAAAAGAGTGCTGACATATACCTTAACGGGAATTTAATAGCAACAGGAGTTGCTGCAAGCACCGATGTTAAAAGAATAAAAATCATTTCTTTGTATCCGGCACCTGAAGACGGTGGTGAAAGAAACGGAATGATGGCTATTGATAATGTAAGAGTATACAGGGGTGAAAAAGAGCAGTATTACTATACACTCTTTTCAAACGGTATAAAAACAGAGGATACTGTGGTCTCTGACGAAGTTTATCTTAATATTTCTGATGAAGCAGGAGTAAAAGGGTATATTACTTGCTTTTCCACTGACGGCAGTACAAAAAGCATAGATGCCGTCAACCCCGGAGAAGAAATAAGAAAAAAACTGCAAAGCGGAGAAAAAGCAAAGCTTCTTATATGGGACAAATATTCTCTGTATCCTGAAGTAACTGACATAACAATAGGAGGAAGTAACAATGAATAATATTAATGAAATGGTATCCTTTATACTTGCAAAAACAGAGAAAAATATGCAAAAATTCTGCGAGAACACACCTGTGGCAATTGTAGAAGGCGGCAAGTTCAGATATGCATCAATGGATGACTGGCGGCTTGGCTTCTGGGGCGGAATACTTAACTATTGCTATGTTTTAAGTGGCGATGATAAGTTTTTGAAATATGCAGATATTCAAGGTGAAAAGCTGAAAGAAAGACTTTATAAGCACGGCGATACACTTGACCATGACATCGGATTTTTATATGAGCCTACAGCTCTTACAAAATACTATCTTACGGGAGACGAGGAGAGTCTTCGCATTGCAATTGATGCAAGTGATGTTCTTATCGGAAGATATAATCCCAAAGGTAAGTTTATCAAAGCCTGGAACGAATGGCCAAGTGAACCCATCTTTTCAAAGGAACACGTCAGACGAATTATCATAGACTGTATGTTTAATCTTCCTCTTCTGTTTGAAATAAGCAAGATTACAGGCGATAAAAAATATTACGATGTTGCATATAATCACGCAGAAACCTGCAGAAAAACAATTGTGCGTGAGGATGGAACCACCTACCACACATATTTGTTTGACCTTGAAACAGGTGAGCCTGACAAGGGCGAAACCTGGCAGGGATATGCTGACGAGTCGTGCTGGTCCCGCGGACAGGCATGGGCTGTGGGCGGATTTACAATGGCATACCGCAACACAAAGGATGAAAACTTTTTAAAGACAGCAATGCTTACTGCGGATAAATTTATTGAGCTTCTTGATGATGATTTTATGCCTGCGTGGGATTTTGAATTTCGTAATCAGGGAGCCGTTCCCGATGCATCCGCATCGGCAATTGCGGCATGTGGTCTCCTGGAGCTTTGCGAATATGTTGATAAAGAAAAGGGCGACTTTTACAGAGAAACAGCAAAGAAACTTATCGATACTCTCTGGGAAAAGTGTGCATCAAAGGATGACGATGAGTACGAGGCATTGATTAAGCGCTGCACCGGCTTTTTCAGAGTAAATTCCGAGGTTGATACAGGAATTATTTACGGAGATTACTATTTTGTAAAGGCGGTTACTCGTCTTTACGGAAAAGAGTGGGTTATATAATGGGTTTTGATGTAATAGATTTCCACACACATCCGTTTGTGGAAAAATACGAAAGAATAGGTGCGTATGTGAGCACTGTTGATATGTGCACCCAGGACTTTTTTGACGAAATGGAAAAAGCAGGGGTGTCCCTTGCCTGCGGAAGTGTGATTGGCGGAAAAGTGAATAGCTTTGATGATATACACCGCCTTAATCTCCATGGACTTGAGTTAAGGGACAAATATCCCGGAAAGTATATTCCCGGATTTCACGTGCATCCCGGATATGTAAAAGAGTCCATAAACGAAATTGAATTTGCAGTAAAAAACAATATAAAAATGATAGGCGAGCTTGTGCCCTATCACCACGGTTGGGAAGACTATTCACAGGATGCTTTTCTGAAAATTATAGATGCGGTAAACGGCACAGGTATGCTTGTAAACCTGCATATAAACAATGCGGAGGAGCTGTGTCAGGCAGAAAAAGCAGTGAGGCTCTACAAGGATATAACCTTTGTGCTGGCGCACCCCGGACACGGTGAGAGATTTCAGAAGCATTTGGAAATGCTCGCAAAATATGAAAATGTGTATATGGATTTATCGGGTTCAGGTATAGAAACTTACGGAGCGATAAAGAAAATGACCGATACTGTAGGATATGAGCATCTGCTTTTCGGTACAGATTTCCCTGTAACGGCATTCGGGACTTACATAGCCGCAGTATTAAGCGAAAAAATTTCAGATAAAGCAAAAGAGCATATACTTAACCTTAATGCAAAAAGAGTATTGTTTTGATTGTATAACGTAGAAAATAGCAGGAGGCTGTAAAATGCAAATCGGGTCATTTCTTGACAGTAATTTAAATAAAAAAATTACATATTCCTATTATCACCGCGGGTCAAAAAGAATTTATAACCCCGACCTTCTGAAAGAAGAAGCGGAAAAAACTTTCTATAATTCAAATGACGGAAACCTGTTTTATGAAACAGAGGTTTCCTGGAATGGAGCAAATCTTCTTTTTGACGGAATAGACATTGTTTTTAATCTTGAGAGTGAATGCTTTATAGACTATATTGACCTGATACAGGGGGAAGAATCTCATATAAAAAACGTTGAGGTTTTAACAAATATTTCGGGGAAGCTTAAAAAGATAGGTTTATATAACGGCGAAAGCGGGGAATTTATCTCCAGAAAGGAAATAAGCATTCCAGTGGGATTTTATGCCGATAATATGATTTTAAGGCTTAACGGTGCCTGCAAGGATATATCTGTAAAAAAGCTTGATATATGGGGCGCATGGGATATAGAAAACAGTGTCTGGCCGTTGCCGGAGAACATCCGTTTTTCAGGTAAATTTCAGCTTTCTGCATTAAAAACTATAAAGGCTGTTACAGAGGAAGAAAAATTTGCGGCAGAATATTTAAAGGAAAAGTTTTTTGAGAAAACAAATAAGAATCTTGAAACAGTATCGGAAAACGGAGATATTTCCATTGAAATTAAAGGGGACAGTGACAAGGATTCCTACAGCCTTGTTGCAAAAAACGGAAAGTGTATTTTATCTGCCGTAAATAAGAGAAGTCTTCTTTATTCGGCAGATGCCCTTATACAGCTTATTGACGGGGAATTTTTGAAGGAAGCAGAAATTGACCACGAGGATTTTTGTCAGATACGCGGTGTCCATTTCGGACTCCCTAATAAAAACCAGGTCGGTTTTTTGAAAAATATGATTAAATATGTTTTCGTTCCGTGCCATTACAATGTGGTGTTTATTGAAATAGGAGCAGGCATCAGATACGATAAATATCCGAAAATCAATGAAGCCTGGACTGCATGGAATGAAAGATACGAAAAAGAAGGAATAATGAAGCCCGCTCACTACAAATTTGTCAGTAAAGAGCCCTGGGAGAAGAGCGAGCTTGGTGAGCTTTGTGAATTTTTTGAAGCATATGGGCTGGAGGTTGTACCCGAGGTTCAGAGTTTGGGACATACCCAGTATATAACTTATGCTTATCATCATATGGCTGAATCTTCGGAGGTTATTACAGGTGATAAAAATACAGACCTGAATGTTGCTGACGTTATTCCTGATGGGGATTATCACTGTATGTGTCCGAATCATCCCGAATATTACAATATGATTTTCGGCATACTTGATGAGGTTATAGAGGCATGTAAACCGAAAAGATTTGTTCATATGGGTCACGATGAGGCTGTGAACATAGGAAAATGCCCCAGATGCAAGGACCGCGCCCGGGGAGATATTTTTGCAGAAGAGGTCAATAACTTAAACAAATATGTCAAAAGTAAAGGCCTTAATATGATGATGTGGTCGGATATGCTGCAGGATGAATATTACGCAGTGCCAAAGGCTATAGATAAAATTGACAAAGATATTATAATGCTTGATTTTGTATGGTACTTTCATACCGAGGACGATATTGAAGACAGACTACTGTCCCGCGGCTTTAAGGTTATGATAGGAAATATGTATTCAAGTCACTATACAAGATTTGAAAAAAGAATACGAAAAGAGGGAATGGTCGGTGCCGAGGTTTCAACCTGGTCTGAATGCAGTGAATTGTCCTATGCATCTGCCGGAAAAATGTATGAGCTTGTTATGAGCTCCATGGCTCTCTCATCAAGCTTGTATAATTCTTCTTATGCCCGTACTTACAGCGAAATTATAAAACCGATTCTTAAAGAATTAAGAGAAAAAATCGGTGACCTTAAATGTAACGGTGAGGAAAAACTTCTCGAAATAAACGGAAGCGGGGAAAATATTCCCTATAATATTAAGGATATAGTGCCTTATAGCAGCGCCCTTATCTTGTCAGAGGATGAGCCTGAAGGGGAGGTTACTGTAAATGGTTATGCAAGGGTGATAAGAGTTACTCACGCAACCTTAACTGACGGTAAAAGGAAATCTGCCGTCAGGGAGGACTTCTTTAAAGCTGCGGTGTATGAAATAGTTTATGATGATGGTTCAAGCTACGGAGAGGATATATTTTACGGTGCAGGAATTTACAGCTATCACAGTGTATACGGAAAACCTGTCGACAATGCAATGTATCGCCATGTAGGCTATGGCGGAACATATCTGGCAATTCCCGAGAGCGGAAAAACACATTCGGGAGAGGACTACACATTATACAGTTACTCCTTTAAAAATCCTGAACCGTCAAAGAAAATAGAACTTTTGAGATTGAAATACTGTGCAGAGGCGCAGACGGATTCAGTTATATTCAGTGTAGGGCTTATGGCTTAAAAGGAGCGAGAGTATGGTTTACATAATTTTAATTACAGCAACACTTCTGTGTTCCGGCAAAGCCCTTGTAACAAAAGTAATCGGCAATGCGGCAAAGACTCCTCACGATGTGCTTTTGCTTAACAGTGCACTGTTTCTTGTGGGTGCACTAGCCGCAGGAATTACAGGGGCAGGGAATATAGAAATGATGACAAGTGTGTCAGGGGTTTCCCTTGCTTTGGCGGCAGTTCTTTCGTTTTTTCTGCTGTTTACTATTATAATGCAGATTTATGCTATGGGCAGCGGCCCCGTCTCTTTGGGAACATTGATATATTCCTTGGGATTTATTATCCCTATATTTTACAGTGCCATATTTTTTGACGAAAAAATATCATTACTTCAGTGCCTTGGAGTATTATTGATAATCGTGTCTCTTGTGCTTATAATTTCTCCGGAAAAAGAGCAGAAAATTTCTTTTTCGTGGATTTTATTTGCCTTTCTTGCGATGATGGGTTCGGGGACAAGTGCCGTTGTGCAGAAGATACACCAGAATACAGCTTTTGATGCGGAGTTGAGTGCTTTCGTTTTGTATTCGTTTTTATTTGCATCGGTGCTGGCGCTTATAGCATCTGTAATTGCAAAAAAAGCCCTGCACGGGGAAAGGTATGCATTGTTTGATAACAAGCGCACAATCTGGCTTATAATAGCAGGCGGTCTGATAGTCGGCTTTATGAATGTGGCAAACACAAATCTTGCAGGCAGACTTCCTGCGGTAATACAGTTCCCTGTTTATAATATCGGCTCTATGATAATTACTGCGCTTTTAGGAAAAATAGTTTTCAAGGAAAATTTATCAAAAAGAAAGCTCCTGGGATTTGTACGGGGGCTTGTAGCGGTAACAATAATAGGATTAACGTGAAAGAGGATTAATATATGATAAGCAATAATAAAACAGTTTTAAAGTTAAACGCAGGAAAGGTATCTGACGGCTTTTCTGCAGAAATAATTTCTGAAAACGAAATAAAAGAAATAAAATGGAGTATAAAAGATAAAAACGGAAGTGTAATTAAAGAGGGTCAATCCGAAAACACAACTGTCCGGGCAATCTTTGATGCTGAACCCTGGTCTGTAGAAAAGCCTGTCTTATATACATTCAAAGCCTGTATTACATATAAAGACGGAGAAAAGGAAGAAATAAGCGACCGCTTCGGCTTCCGCTGGTTTGAAACCGACGAAAAGTATATCTACCTTAACGGCTACCCCTTTTATATGCGCGCATATATCAGAGGTGCCGCCGCACACGAGCATCAGAATAACTGTAATCTTTCAGAGTATGAATTTTACAAAAAGAATATCCGTATGGCTAAAAGCTATGGCTTTAACACCATTCGCTTTCATTCTGTTATCCCGCCGGAGGAATGCTTCCGTGCGGCGGATGAAGAAGGCATTCTTATCCATATAGAAATGCGTAAGGAAAATGACGACTATAACAATCTTCAGGAAATGCTTTACGGTAAAAATGATTTTATAACAGATGATGCACTTCTTGAAATTATTCACACTCTCTATAATCATCCATCATTTATGGTTTACTGCGTTGGTAACGAAATCCGTGAACCGGGAAAAAAACCAAGAATTAAAGAAATCCGTGACTTTATTAAAAAGCACGACCCTGCAAGACTTTTCATAGATACCTGTGCCCACGGTGAATATGACCGTGACGGCGTTGATTTTGACGTTCAGCATATGGGTTACTTTTTCCCCTACGGAAAATATAGTGATATGTTCTCAAATACAGACAATCTCCTTTGCTTCGGTACAGTAAATAACCGTGAAATGGTAAAGGAAACAGAAAATGCAAAAATCCGCAGAGGAATAGAATTTAAAAGACCCCTTATAGCTCATGAAGTATGTCACTATACCTCATGGCGTGATTACTATGCCCTTAAAGAAAAGTTTGAAAAGTACAACATTCCCGCACCCTGGTGGGTTGATGAAGAGATAAAAATGCTTGAAGCAAAGGGATATAAGGAAAACTTCAGGGAAACTTTGCAGATAACAAAGGACTATCAGTTCAGATGTTGGAAAACGGCACTTGAGGGAATACGTGCAAGCCATCTTTTGTCAGGCTTCCATATGCTTCAGTTTGCAGATACAGATAAATATGAAAATTCAAATGGTGTAGTAGATTGCTTTGACGACCCCCACGGAATAAGTCAGGAGGAATTCAGAAAGTTCAATGCAGATACTGTAGTTCTTGCAAGACTTCCGAAGCAGGTGTATACAGCAGGAGAAACAGTGAAAATTCCTGTGCTTCTTTCCCAGTATATGATTAATCCCCCGAAAAGCGGAGAATTCAGCTGCAAGCTTGAGGGAGAAAAAGTATACAGCGAGGCAGTGCTTTCAGACAGTGACATAGGTAATTCGGGAATACATACTATATGTTCTCTTGAAATAAAACTGCCCGAGGTAAAAAAAGCAGAAAAGCTTGTTCTTTCCTGCCAAATAGATTTTGAAGACGGAAGCAAGTGTGAAAACAGCTGGGAATTGTGGGTGTTCCCCGAAATGGAGAATACAGTTTCTGCAACTGTGAAAATGGACAGAGATTATATAACAGCGGAAGATGATGAAAACCTTATCATCACAGACCGCCTCGATGATGAGCTTTTTGCAGACCTTGAAGAGGGCAGGAACGTAATGCTTATCTACAGAACGAGCTGGACAAGGCATCTTCTTGATAAATCGCAGAAAGCGCCGAAGTATGCATTCCGTGCAGTATGGGACCGCTACAAGGGTGTAATCTGGGACAGAGGAACAATCAACGGCGGTATGGACGATAAGGAAACTCTTAATAAGTACGGTTTCTGTACAGACGGACAGCTTAATTTCCAGTATTATGACCTTATAAATGACAGTGACAAGATAAATCTTGACGATTTTCCCGTTCAGGCAAAATCAATTGTAAGCTGTCTTGACAAGGCAAACCGTGACCGTTTTGATGCTACAAAGTTCAGACTTCCCGAGCTTATGTATGACAGAACAATGCGTCATTTCAGCTATGTGTTTGAATTAAAGGTTGGAAAAGGAAAGCTTCTGGTTACGGGATTTAACTTTACAAATACGGAAAATCCAGCGGTAAAGGCAATGCTTAATACACTTGTAAGCTACTGTAAGTCCGCTGACTTCAATCCCGAGGCAAAGGTAACCACAGATGAATTAAAGTCATACCTTGAAAAAACTGCCCAAAGCGGACCAAACAAGGAAGGTATGATGACACAGTACTGGCAGCTTGATGCTGAACCCGTAGAGTCAATGGAATACTGGGAAGAGTCGGAGAGATATTTGAGGGAGAATTAAAAAAATGGATTATTCGCGTCTTGACCCGCTTATTTCCATAAGTGGAGAAAAAATAACAAATACAAAAGAGTGGGAAACCTTTCGCAGAGAGGAAATAATGGTACTTCTCTCAAACTTTGTGTATGGAGTACGCCCCGAGGTTAATCTTTCAGATGTAACTTTCAGCATTGACAAGGCGGATGAAAAATTCAAAGGCTATCCCATTGTAAGAAAGGATGTAAATATATCATTTCGTGACTTTACAATGAGCTTTTATCTTTTTCTTCCAAAGAAAACGTACAAGAAAATCCCAGTGCCACTATTTTTACATATTCTGAATGAATCAAGTATGAAAAAATTTGATCTGGTAAATAACCCCGAAAACCCCTTTGTGCCGATTTTGCAAATTACAAAAAGAGGTTACGGATGCGCTATTATGCCGACAATCAATGTTTCACCCGACTGGGTGCACAAGCCTCAATTTAAAAAGGGCATTTTCCGTGCGCTTCAGCCTGATGTGACTACGCGTACAGAGCGTTCGTGGGCAAATGTGTCGGGATGGGCACTCGGTGCATCTCTTGTTATGAACTACCTTGAAACAGACAGTGATGTTGAACATTCAAAGGTAGCTGTTGTAGGTCATTCCCGTGCGGGAAAGGCGGCTCTTTGGGCAGGTGCAACGGACCTCAGATTTTCACTTGTAATTTCAAACGATTCAGGCTGCAGCGGAGCTGCGTACACAAGAGGCGACGGACAAGAAAAAGAGCATATCAAGGATATTAGTATAAGCGACTGGTTCTGCGGTAACTATCATAAATTTAATGACAGAGAAGAGATGCTGCCCTGCGATCAGCATATGCTTCTTTGTGCAATAGCACCAAGACCTCTTTATGTAAAAAGCAATGAAGAGGATTTGTGGGCAGGACCCGACGATGAGCTTCTTTCGTGCAAGCTGGCAACTCCCGTTTATGAGCTTTACGGCTTAAATGGTGTTGTTACGGATGAAAAAATTGAAATAAACAAGCCCTACCACGATGGTACAATTGCATATCACCGTGCGGACGGCGACCACGACCTCAATGATCGTGACTGGTCTATGTTTATGAATTTTGCGGACAAATATCTTAAAGATTGAGGTGTGAACAGGATGATAATATTTAAAGGGAATGACAGATTTAAAAAACTGGTCAGAGATTAATCTGCTCTCCGTCAAGGACTATAATATTAACTACTGCAGTCCCGGGAATGTAATTGAGCATAACGGTGAGTTTGTTCTGTGCTTTACGTCCTATCCGATGCCATACACTTTTCAGGAGTGGTGGTGTGCAGATGAGACCGCGCGTATCTTTATAATGCGGACAAAGGATTTTAGTACCTTTACAGAACCGGAAATTCTTAATCCCAAAGGTGATATTCCGATAGATGAGCTTGGCAGAATGATAGACCCGTTTATAATAAAAAAGGATAATGAATTCTATTTGTTTTTTAAGCAGGACGGAGTGAGCTTGTCAAAATCAAAGAATCTTACAGACTGGGAGTATATAGGTCGCACAGATGGCGGAGAAAATGCCTGCGTAATCGAAAAAGACGGAGAATATATATTGGTACATTCTCCTGCAAACGGAGTAAGCTTTTCCAAATCAAAAGACCTTTATGTGTGGGAGGATGCCGGTTTTACCACTCTTGACCAGAAAAACTGGGATTGGGCACAGCGGAGACTTACTGCAGGCTTTGTAATGGAAGCGCCAAGCGGCTGCAGGCACAGGTACATACTGTTTTTTCATGGTTCTGTGGATGTATATCCTGAAACCCATGGAAATTCTACACTTGCGGCTGCATTTACAGATGATTTTGAAAATTTTTATTATGAGGTTTAAACAAATATGACAACAGTTTCTTATATAGCATCGATGATTGCGACGGTTCTCGGGCTTATAGAGCCTTTCGGTAAAAAAATGAAAACTATTTTAACACTTAATTTTCTCGGAAACCTGCTTGTGGGAATAAGCTATCTTATGGTTTCGCAGAAAAGTGGTGCAATAATTTGCTTTACAGCATGTGCGCAGGTTTTGATAAATTACAGCTTTGATGCACGCGGAAAAAAGCTCCCCTTATGGCTTGTTATCGTACACGTAGCAGTGTTTCTGGCAGTAAATATTTTAACCTTTGCATCTTGGTATGATATTTTTGCGCTCGTTGCGGCGATGCTTTTTGTATTAAGTGTAGCGCAGAGCAGTGCAAAATATTACAGAGTGCTTTATGTGTCAAATTCGCTTGTATGGATAGCCTATGACTTTCTTGCGAAAGCCTACGGAAATCTTGTTACACACATTGTGCTCTTTGTTGCAACGGGAATTGCAATTATTATCAGAGACAAAAGAAAAAAGGCGGAATAAATTATGAAACAGGAAGAAATTTTTATTAAATCAACACTTGACGGCACTATGCAGCCATCACTTATATACCGCAGTAAAAATGAGGGAAGACCGCTTCTTGTGGGACTTCATACCTGGAGCTACGACAGATTCAACCAGGTGTACGATATGGTTGAATCGGCAGAAAAATACGATTTTAATCTTATTCTGCCTGAATTCAGAGGACCTAATCTCATTGAAAATCCCATTTGTACAGAGGCTTGCGGTTCGCTTCTTGCAAAGCAGGATATTAAGGATGCAGTTGATTACTGCATAAAGGAATACAGCATAGATACAGACAACATCTTTTTGCTTGGTGCAAGCGGTGGAGGACATATGGCACTTATGATGGCGGGATACTGTCCTGAATATTTCAAGGCAATCGGTGCCTTTGTGGGAATTACCGACCTTGAAAAGTGGGCAGAGTACAGTGATGAGTATAGGGAGCATATTCTTGCCTGCTGCAGTAACGACAAGGAAGAAATGAAAAAACGTTCACCTATGAGCTATGTGGACACAATTGCAAAAGCAAACCTTAAAATTTTCCACGGAAAATATGACAATTCAGTGCCATTTACTCACAGCATGAAGCTTTATAATGAAATTATATCAAATCATCCCGATGCAAAAGTATATCTTGAGATATTTGACGGTGGTCATAATATGGAGATGGAAGATGCAATGAGATGGATTTTGTCCCAGTACAAAAAAGTTGAAAAGAAGACAGTGACGGGGTGATGCTATGGTTATAAAAGATGGTTTGAGGTTGTCCGGAGAAAGTGACATACATTCCTTTCTGATGATTGGTCAGTCTAATATGGCAGGACGGGGCGAATTTGGAGAAACAGATGTAATTGATAACGACAACTGTTTTATGCTTCGTATGGGTTTATGGGAGAAAATGAGTGAGCCGATAAATCCCGATGCCCCAGTTTTCTGTGAGGACTATCACTCGGGAATAAGTCTTGCGGCAAGCTTTGCAGACAGCTTGCAGAAATTCACCAAAGCGAAAATCGGTCTTATTCCATGTGCTGTCGGAGGAACGAAAATAAGTCAGTGGATGCCCGGGGAGATACTTTTTGATCATGCAGTTATGATGGCAAAGCTCGCTATGCACACATCTTGTTTCAGCGGAATAATCTGGCACCAAGGGGAAAGCGATTGCGGAAACGACGAGGATGTTTTCAGTTACAAAGAAAAATTTATGACTATGCTTTCAGCATTGAAAAAAGAGCTTGGAACAAAGGATATTCCTGTTATAATTGGTGAACTGAGCGGGAATATAACGGATATGTGGAATGTGGGCGACCGTCCATTGAAAATGAATGAAGTATTTCTTGAAATAGCAAAGGAAGTTCCTTTTTGCGGTGTAGCATCTTCGCAGGGACTTACCTTAAAGCCTGACGGTATCCACTTTGACTCGAAATCCTGTCGTATTTTCGGGCAGAGATATTTTGAGGAATATTTAAAAATTAGAAAAGATGGAGTAGATTAAATATGAAAATAGTAAAAGATAAAAAACTTGTAGTAGGAGCGGACTTCGCAGGTTATCCTCTTAAGGAGGCAGTCTGTGAGCATCTTCGCAAAAAAGGTTGGGAAATCACTGATATGGGTGTCAAGGCGGATTCAGACCCCAATGACACAGACCTTATGTTTCACAGAGTAGGTCTTCGTGTTGGTGCGATGATTTCAGAAGGGGAATTTGAAAGAGCGCTTCTTTTCTGCGGTACAGGTATGGGTATCCACATTGCGGCAAGCAAGTGTCCACACGTTCACGCAGGAGTTGTTGAAAGTGTTCCCGCGGCACTTCGCGCAATCACAGGGAACGGTGTAAATGTTCTTGCTATGGGTGCTTTTTATGTAGCGCCTGCTATGGGCTGTGACATTGCAGATGCATACCTTAATGCGGAGCTTGGCACAGGATATGAATGGTGGCATAACTTCTACGAATTTCACAAGCTTTCTATTGACGAGCTTGAAGCATTTGATTATGAAGAATATAAGAAAAATGGATTCAAGGTTAATAAACTTGGGGATTATTCACTTAAACTTGAAACAAAGCCGGAGGAATAATTATGTCAAAAGAAAATCCGATTTATTTGAAGAAAACTTTTTGTAATCCGATGTCTATGCCCCAGTGTCCTAAAGGCGAAGACGGAGGATGGACAGAAATGGAATATACAGGTGAGGAAAAACAGGACTACCGTTCAATTTCCGATCCCAGTGTTTTACATTACGAAGGCAAGTGGTATCTTTATCCAAGCTACGGAATGAGCTTTGTGTCGGAGGATTTTGTAACGTGGGAGCACGTGCGTTCAACACCGTACAATATGAAATATTCTCCGTCTGTAATACCTCACAGAGGAAAATTCCTGATGACGTCCCACTCAAATGGACTTTATATAGGCGATTCCCCAACAGGCCCTTTTGAGTTTGTAGGCGATTTTATTATGGCTGACGGAAGAGAGGTTAAGCCAATTGATTCTGCACTCTTCCGGGATGATGACGGAAGAATTTACATATATTATTTTGATATGACACAGCCTGACAAGCGCGGCCTTTTCACCCCTATGTCAATGGGTGTAGAGCTTAACGGTGATAATCCCAGAGAGTTTCTCGGAGAGCCTTGCGTAATAAATAAATTTGACGAAAATAACTGGTGGGAGCATAACGGTGCAGATAATCAGGACAGCAAATTCGGCTGGATTGAAGGACAGTGGATGCTTAAGCATAACGGCAGATACTATATGATTTATTCTGCACCCGGCACAGAGTTCAGGTCATACTGTATGGGGGCATATTATTCTGATGAGGGTCCTCTTTCCGGATTTGTATGCCAGAAAAATAACCCTGTTACAGAGCACCGTCACGGACTTGTAAGTGGTGCCGGACACGGGTCAATAACTCACGGACCTGACAATTCACTTTGGGCATTTTACACTGTTACGAATGGAGCTGTTCATCCCTTTGAGAGAAGAATAGGTATGGACAGAGTATATGTCAATGAAGACGGAGAGCTTTACTGCAAGGTTACTGATACACCCCAGTACGGATTCGGTGATGAAGAAACACCCGGAAATACTGACACCGGGCTTAAACCCATTACATTTATGCACCGTCACCGCATAAAGTCATCAAGTGCAGAAAGTGGCAGAGGAACTATCTATGCCTTTGACGAAAGCACTCTTACCTGGTGGCAACCCTGCCCGGAGGATAAGGAGCCTGCTATTTATGTAAATACGGGTACAGATTATGTGTGCGAAGCATCAAGAATAATGTGGCGCGATGTTAACCTTGATTATGAAAAGGGTATTCTCCCCAGTGCATATAAATATGTTGTTGAAGGAAGACTTGATGCAGACAGCAATGAGTGGATAACACTTCTTGATATGAGTGAAAATGAAGAAGACTATAATATTGATTACAGAAGCTTTCCGCCCGTTGTATGCAGGGAGCTTCGCCTCAGAATAGTCGGATGGCCGGAAGGAATAACCCCCGGAGTTGTAAGCTTTACCGTGTTTGGTACAAGGGCATAAGGAGATAAAAATGAAAATCACACAGCTCATAATGAAAAAGGCTCAAGATAATGACGGCAGTACAGGTGTAACAATAGCCTGCCTTGGGGACAGTGTTACGCAGGGATGCTTTGAGCTCTATATGAAAAGCGAAGGAGAGTCAGAAACTGTTTTCGAGCAGGAGTATGCGTATCATACATATCTGAAAAAAATCCTCGCTACACTATACCCCAGTGTTCCTTTTAATATAATAAATGCCGGTATAAGCGGTTCCAATGCTCCCAAAGGCTACGAACGGCTTCAGAGAGATGTTTTAAGATATAATCCCGACCTCGTAATTGTTTGCTTCGGGCTTAACGATTCAGGCAAAGGAGAAGCCGGAATAGCAGAATATTCATCGGCTTTGAAAAATATATTTACCGATGTTAAAAAAAGTGGTGCCGAAGTTATTTTTATGACACCGAATATGATGAATACAAACGTAAGCCCCCATATTGCAATTGAATGTATCAGAGAAACAGCAATGAAAACACAGAGTATTCAGAATGACGGAATAATGGATAAATATATGGAGGCAGCAAAGTCTGTCTGCAGGGAGCTTGACGTTCCGGTGTGCGACTGCTACAAAAAGTGGAAAACACTTCATAAAAACGGAGTTAATGTTACAGAGCTTCTTTCAAATAAGATTAATCACCCTACCCGTTTTATGAACCAATTGTTTGCAACTTCCCTTATAGAAACAATTATGAACTGACCGAAAGGATAAAATTATGACTTACAAAGCTTTTTCATTAAATGGTGCGTGGGAAATGCACTATCAGGAAGAAAAATATACAGATAAGGTGAATCCCTTTAAAGGCATATATAAAGAGGAAGATGCCGCAGGAACAGAGCCGGAGGATATAAGCATTGACGTAATTGAAAATGCCGTTCCCCGCTACTGGGAGGATATGAAAGAGGATTTTAAGGTAACATCCTTTTTTGGTAAGCTCAAAGTAAATCCCGAGTATGGCTTGCAGAGCTATCCTATAGCAGGAAATGCCCCAGATATGGCACTTCCCAATATTATGGGTACATTCTTCTACCGCAGAAATTTTGAATGGGATAATGTAGAAAATGATGCAGTAATTCATTTTGAGGGTGTGCAGAATACTGCCTATGTGTGGATAAATGATATATTCCTCGGCTATCACGAGGGATACAGCACCCCCTTTGATATAGAAATCCCCCAAGGCATTCTTAAAGACGGAAATAATGAAATAGTTATATCCGTTTCAAATCATCGACTTAAAGGCTATATGGATGAGCCTGTGTCTGGTCTTACAAGCCGTGCAGCAAATGAATATACAGGCGGAATAACAGGCGATGTTGAATTAAGAGTGTATAACAGTCCCTTAAGGGATGCTGCAGTTTTAATCTCTGATGATTGCACTACTGCCTGTGTCACTGTTGAAATGACGGAAAAAGCAACTTTCGCCTGGAAAGTATACGACAACGAAAAAATAATAAAAGAGGGAACAGGAGACGGTGATTTCTCTTTCTGTACTGACGGCATGGAGTTCTGGTCCCCTGAAAATCCGAAGCTTTATGAATTGAAAATAACTTGCGGAGAAAGTGAGCTTGTACTTCCTTTCGGTATTTGCAAGCTTATTGCAGACGGTGTAAAGTTTAAGCTTAATAATACCCCCTACTATCTTCGCGGAATATGCGAGCATTGCTATTTTCCCGAAACGATACACCCCAATCACGACTATAACTACTACAAAAGCATAATAAAGACTATAAAAAAGCTGGGCTTTAACTTTATCCGTTTTCATACATACATTCCTGAAGAAGAATATATGAAAGCCGCAGATGAGCTTGGAATTCTTCTTCATGTTGAATGTCCAAACAATACGACAGTTACAGAGTGGAAAGAAATCGTAAAATTCTGCAGAAAGCATACTTCCGTAGTTATATACTGTTGCGGTAATGAGCTTTTAATTGATGAGCCTTTTATAGAATACTTAAACGAATGTGCAGATGAAGTGCACAAAAATACAGACGCACTCTTTTCGCCTATGAACGCACTTCGCGGTCTTGAATATTTCTGGGTTGAAAAGGAGCAGGAAAAGTATACCAAGGACACACCTTTCAAGCATCATCCAAAAAGATTTAATGCACTTTCCCGTTTCAGTGATATGTATTCTACTTATACAAATGGAAACCACAGCTATTTTTCACTTAATTGCGACTCAAAGAAAATGGACGAGTGGAGCATAGTCTATAACAAACCCCGTGTAAGTCACGAAATATGTATAGACGGAACATATACAGACCTTAGCCTTAAAGACAGATATAAAGGTACAAGAGTGGGAAAAACAGACATGTTTACTTCTCTTGAACGTCATCTTGAAAGTAAAGGGCTTCTTTCTAAAGCACCCCTATACTTTAAAAACTCTTCCCAGTGGCAGAGAAGAGTAAGAAAATATTGCTTTGAACAGGTGCGAAGCAGTGAACTTATTTCAGGTTACGACTTCCTCGGTCCTATTGATACTCACTGGCATACATTCGGCTATGATGTAGGTATGATGAATGAATTTTGTGAATTAAAACCCAGTGAAAGCGAAAGAAATGTGCTGATGTATAATTCTCCTACGGTTCTGCTTACGGACCTCGGTAAAAAGAGAAACTTTAGCTGCAAAGAGTCTTTCAGCTGTAATATTAAAGCTTCCTGCTTTGAAAAAAATGATATTTCAGATGCAACTTTGCAGATACGTTTAATCTGCGGAGGTAATGTGATAGAAAGGCAGAATTTACAGATTAAAAATATAAAAAATGGGGAAGTATCAAACCTTTGTAATTTTAGCTGTACATTGCCCGAACTTACAAAGCCTGAAGAAATGAAGCTTTACGTAACTCTTGATGGCGGAGACGTTTTTGCAGAAAATGAATGGGAATTTTATGTGTTCCCAAAAAAGGAGTACAAAGAAAGTCAGAATCTTATCATAAGGGAAGAAGTTAAGCTTAAGGAGCTTACGGAGCTCCTTGAAAGCGGTAAGGATGTTCTTCTTCTTGGAGCAAAGCCTTTCAGAGGAATCCCTACAAGCTTCCGTATAGCACTGGCAGGAAGAACTTCGGGAAATCTTGCAACAGTAGTAAATGACCATCCTGTGCTTTCCGATATGCCCCACGGCGGTTTCTGCGGCTGGCAGTTTGCAAATATGATGGAGAATGCAAACGCAGTATGCTTTGAAGCGGAGGGAGTTCCATTTAACCCCATTATAGAGGTTGCTTCAACACACAAGTATGCAGTGCGGCAAGCGACACTCTTTGAATTTCAGGCAATTAACGGTCGTTTGGTGGTATGCTCTTTTGACTTTAAAGAAGATGACCCGGGTGCAATGTGGTTTAAGGCACAGCTTGAAGAATATATGCAAAGCGAGGATTTCAGTCCGAAAGATTCAATTGATAAAAGCGGACTTTATGCCCTTGCCAACAGCAAGATTGTAAAAACTGCAGGGAATACAAACCTTGCATTTAATTCCAACGATAAAACAGCGATAAGGAAAAACAGGAGATGATGTTATGCTTTACAAAAAGAACAGTGCACAAAAACTTGATAAAGAGCTTTTTAAAAATCCTACTGCGGAATACCGCGGCGCGCCCTTCTGGGCATGGAACTGCGAGCTTGAGGAAGACGAGCTTCTTCGCCAGATTGAATGCCTTAAAGAAATGGGTATGGGTGGCTTCCATATGCACACAAGAAGCGGTATGGCAACTACATATCTCAACGACGAATTTATGCAGCTTGTGAAAAGCTGTGTAGCTAAAGCAAAAAAGGAAGATATGCTTGCATGGCTGTACGACGAAGACCGCTGGCCGTCAGGTGCGGCAGGCGGGTATGTAACAAAGGAACCGAAATACAGACAGCGCAATTTGCTTTTCACTGTCAATAAACGTGATGATGCTTTGTCAAAGAATGAAGCTGTGAAAAAAGGTGCGCCTTATTTTGTCGGTGCATATGACATCCATCTTGACAACAACGGCTTCATGACCTCTTATAAATTGCTGAAGGACGGGGAAATAGCAAGCGGAAAATGCCGTTATGCTTATGTTGTGTCAGAAGAACCCACCGGATGGTTTAACGGTGAGGCTTATCTTGATACACTTAACCCTGAAGCGGTAAATAAATTTATAGAAATAACTCATGAAACCTACAAGAAAGAAGTAGGAGAAGAATTTGGAAAAACAATTCCGGCTATGTTTACTGACGAACCTCATTTTGCGAAGAAGGAGACTCTCAGCTTTGCAGAAAGTGATGCTGATGTCAGACTTCCCTGGACTCCTGACTTTGAAGAAACATATTTTGAATCATATAAGATTAGTATAGTAGAGCATCTTCCGGAGCTTTTCTGGGATACAGCTGACGGAAAAGCTTCCAAGGTAAGATATTATTTCCACGACCACGTGTGCGAAAGATTTACTGCGGCATACAGTGACCAATACGGTAAATGGTGCCGTGAAAACGGCATTTATATGACGGGTCATATGTGGGAGGAAAATACTCTCCGCCGACAGACGGCGGCAATCGGTGAAGCTATGCGCGCATACCGTAATTACGGAATTCCGGGAATTGATATGCTCTGTAACTTCAGAGAATACGATACGGTAAAGCAGGCACAGTCAGCTACACGTCAGTTCGGTTATGAGGGAGTACTTTCAGAGCTTTACGGTGTAACGAACTGGGATTTTGATTTCCGTGGACATAAATTCCAGGGTGACTGGCAGGCAGCAATGGGTGTAACAGCGCGTGTACACCATCTTTCGTGGGTTTCAATGAAAGGCGCGGCAAAGCGCGACTATCCTGCTTCGATAAACTATCAGTCTCCTTGGTATAAAGAATATTCTTACATAGAGGACCATTTTGCCCGTCTTGCTACTGCTCTTACACGAGGCAAATCAAAGGTAAACGTTGGTGTAATACATCCTGTGGAAAGCTACTGGATTAACTGGGGCCCGTCAGAAAATACTGCAGATGTAAGAAATCAGCTTGATAAAAACTTCGCTGATGTTATAGAATGGCTTCTTTTCGGAACTATAGATTTTGACTTTATTTCAGAATCGTGCCTTCCTGATTTATGCACAGATATTTCCGACAGAGTTACAGTTGGAAAAATGAGCTACAGCGCCATAGTCGTTCCTGAATGTATAACCCTTCGGAAAACAACCCAAGATATGCTTGACAAATTTATCAAAAACGGCGGTAAGGTAATTTTTATGGGTGCATGCCCCAGGTATATTGATGTAGAGGAAAACAGCGATATTGAAAGAATTTATAATTCAGCAATCAGAATTCCTTTCGGCAAAAATCCTCTTCTGAATGCCCTTAAAGAGGAAAGAGATATCGAAATCCGTGACGAATTTGGTGAAATGACAAATCAGTTCTTCTATCAGATGCGGGAAGATAATGACTGCAACTGGCTTTTCATTGCTAATGCCCGTCCTGAAACAATGAACATTTTCCTCTCGTACAACGCGGCAGAGCTTCCTGTTAATACCGTTGTAAAAATTAAAGGCGAGCATAATATCGAGCTTTACGATACACTGTCAGGGGAAGTAAAGGAAATTCCCTATAGCTACAGGAACGGATTTACCGAAATTGAATATGCTTTCTTTGCAAATGACAGCCTGCTTTTAAGGCTGACAGATTCAGCTTTGGCACCGTGTGCAGCTTCCTTGAAAAAACCGGAAGTTTCCGGCATTATTGATTGCAAGCATAAAGTAGAATATATCCGTGAAGAAGATAACGTCTGCGTTCTGGACCTTGCAAGGTATGCCCTCGATGACGGCGAGATGCAGACTACAGATGAAATCTTCCGTATTGACCGTGATTTGAGAAAAGACCTCGGATGGTCTCTTGCAGACGGACAGGATGTACAGCCGTGGGTTATAGAAAAGGAAAAAATAACTCACTTTGTCACACTGGAGTTTACCTTTGACAGCGAAGAGGAAATAGAGGGTACACATTTCTGCGCAGAAGAGATTACATCCCTTAATCTTAACGGTGAAGAAATAAAACTTACCGATGCAGGATATTTTGTAGATAAATCAATCAGAAAATATCCTATGCCAAAGATTAAAAAGGGTAAAAACATTCTTGTTGCACACGTTCCTTTCGGTAAACGCATAAGCCTTGAAACCTGCTATATTACCGGTGATTTTGATGCGAGTGTGGCGGGCTGCGAAATAATGTTGAGGAAACCTTCAAATACTATATCTTTCGGCAGTATTACAAATCAGGGTATGCCGTTTTATGGCGGTAACCTTACATACCGTATGGAAGTGGAAATCCCCGAGGATTGTGATATTCTTATTAATTCTTCAAAGTATGCAGGTGCGCTCCAGAAGGTATACTTTGATGGAGAAGAGAAAGGAAAAATCGTATTTGAACCCTACACACTTCTTATTGAAAATGTAAAGAAGGGTAATCACGTACTTGAAATGAAATTCTTCGGAAACAGAAACAATACCTTTGGTGCACTTCATAACTGCGGAAAGAGTACATGGTATGGACCAAACTACTGGTACTCAAGCGAGGATTCATGGTGCTATGAGTATAATCTGAAAAACACAGGTATACTTAAGAGCCCTGTTATAAAATTAATCAGACGATAAATGCTTGCCGGATAGAGGAGAAAAAATATGATACCTTATAATGAAACACAGGAAAAATGTACCTATGGACATTTTAATATTGATGAGAAGGCTTCCTACACACTTACGGACGGACAGAAGCTTAAATCTCCCTGGTACTACGTTTACAGCAACAGAAAAATTCTTCTGTATGTGGACCAGAACGGTCCCGTAAAGGTGCAGTATCAGCCACCCAACGGAATTCTCGTGATAAAACGCGAAATGGGCGAAAATCAGAGCAAATGGCAGGTGTGGGTGCAGTCTGACCAGCTTAACGGCGGAATAGCTGTCAGTAATTTTGGCACCCCCGACCTCCGACACGGCAAAAGAGCAGACGTAAAAGCAAAGTGGACTCCTGAAAAGGCGATTTATACCGTAAAATATGACAATGCTGATATTACAACGGAAATTTTTGTTCCATCAGATAAAGCAACTGTCTGTATGAAAACAACGGTTATAAATAAGAGTGGAAAGAAAATGGAATTCAATGTACTGCCGTCATTGTTCCCTTATGTGAACATTCCCCAGATGGTAGCCTGGGACTTGCCGGAATGGTACCTTTCTACAAGCATTAAGCATACGGACGAAATGCTTACTTTCCGTGGACAGATGAAGGACCCAGAAATGCATAAGGACGGGGACCGCAGTGTGACATTTAATATAGACTACGACGAAAATGCACAGATAGAGCTTGATATGGCAGAGTTCTGTGGGGGAGGAAACTTCTTTTCTCCTGATAAGGTTATTGGCGGAGAAGACCTCTGCTTTAAAATGAGCGAGGCTGACGGAAAGGGATTTGGCTCCCATCAGACAGTATATGCGGCGAAGTATAAATTCACCCTTGAAGCAGGTGAAGAAAAAACCCTTACCCAGGTTCTGACCGTTCAGGAGGACCTTCACTATAACGAAGAAGAAAATCTGTTTGAAAAAGCATATTTTGACGAAAAGCTTTACAGTGACAGAGTGAAAATCACACAGGATTTCTACGAGGAATTATTCAATAAAAGGACAATAAAAACACAAAATAAGCTGTATGACAATTTTATAAATTTCTTCACTCCTCTTGAAATGTTCTGGGTAGGGTCCCTTGACCGTGGCTGGCCGTCGTCAATGCGCGGAATCCGTGACGCAAGTCAGGATTTCATGGGGCTTTTACACCTTGACACCAACTGGGCTCGGGAGACCATTGTTGATATGTTTTTGCATCAGCAGACAGACGGCTGGATGCCCAGACAGATAAGCACTGTTTCAAGGTCTGCCCCTCACGATATGCGCTACTACTGTGACGGAGGGGCATTTCTGCTTGAGCTTATTCACGAATATATGACCTTTACACGAGATACATCAATAGTAAAGGAAAAGGTTATGTGGCTTGACAGTGATGAAGAATCAACCGTTCTTGAACACATTGCCCGTTGTACACAGTTCTATCTTGAGGATAAAAATATCGGCGAGCATGGTCTTTGCAAGGTGTGGTACGGCGACTGGTGGGATCCTATGGATAAGATTGGTATGGAGGGCAGAGGTGAATCTGTTACCGTAACCGCGCAGATGGTACTTAACCTTAAAAATCTTTCAGATATGTATAAGTGGCTCTATAGCCGCGGAGAAACAGACGAAAGCTATCTGAAACTTGCAGAAAGCTATCTGAAAATACGTGAAACTTTCATAGAAAATATGCAGAAGTATGCCTATAATTCCGCAGGATTTTTCAACGGATATTTCAACGATAACGGAAAGTGGCTTCTCAGCGAAAATGACCCTGACGGAGAGAAGAGAGTTTATCTTGTATCAAATGCATGGGCGCTGATTGCGGGATGTGCAACAGAAGAAATGAAAAAAAGTGTCATAGACAATGTTGAAAAAGAGTGCTTCGGCAGAATCGGTTACAATACCAACAGCAAAGGCTTCCCTGTGTATATAGACAAAGCCGGCAGAAAAGGAAACGGCACAAGTCCCGGTACAGCTCCTTATAATCATGCACAGAGCTTTTTTGTGCGTGCCTGCTGCGAGTGCGGAGACAGCGAGAGAGCATATAAGGCAACAAGATACATTCTTCCCATAGAAGAGGAATATGCTCCCGCAGAAAAGACTTATGCTCCGCCCTATGCGATTGCAAATGCATACAGTAACAGCGACAGATTTTTACACAGGGTAGGATTTCAGTTCCTTTCAGGAACAGTATCTTATGTGCTCCGTACAGTATATAATTTCTTTTTCGGAATCACCTTCTGCTATGACGGACTTTTGCTTAAGCCCTGTGTGCCGGAAGCTTTCGGCGACTGCGAGGTAAGCTTTACATACCTTGGAAAGAAATTTACTGCTTTCTACAAAAAAACTGCCGCAGATGAAAAGAAAATAGTGTTTAACGGCAGTGTATGGAAAACAGAAATTAATGAAAACAGCGGTAAGCAGACAGCATATTTCCCGGATGAAGTTTTCAGAGAGGAAAATGTGATAACTGTAGAATACTAAAAAGGGAGTGGCAGAGCATAACTATGAAAAAAACATATATATTAAAGGACACGAAAATTACAGACTCCTTTTTCTACTCGTATTCTCCTATATGTAAGAAGTATGAGGGGTTTAACTATGAGGACGACTGTATAGTCAATTCTGTTGACAGCAAAACAAATGGGTATGATTATATAAGCATACTTTCAAAGGAAAAGCTTAAAGATGGTGATACAATACAAACCAAATGCTCCTTTGAAAAATTCGGCGCACCCCTTATTGTGATAAGTAACGATATAAGAGATGTGAACGGCAGAAAGCAGTACGGATTACATTTTGAGATTGTTGCCTGGGAGAATGGCTGTAACGTATGGCACATTATTCCGTATCCCGAGCGCACAGAGCGTCCGATAAACCCTACTCTTATAGGAAAGGAAATCTTTAAAATTGAGGATAACAGCCCTATCGACATTTCTGTATGCGTAAAAAATAAAGAGCTGATTATAGATGTAAACGGACATTTTTTAAAGGTCAGCCATGAGGATATTCCCGAAACTTTCTATGCCGGGATAACAGCCTGCGAGGGGATAAACAGATTTTATGAGCTTTCAATAGAAAATAAATAATTACAGAGGTGAAAACAATGTACAGATTAAATTACAACAAAATCCCGACAGAGTGGATTAACGGTCTCCCGGTAGGTAACGGAAGACTTGCAGCAATGTATTGGGGAGACGGGAAGAAAGATATACTATCCCTCAATCACGAAAGCCTCTGGAGTGAAAAATACAGAGGAAAAGAACCGGAAGTAGTATATGACAAGCTTCCTATGTTAAGAGACCTTCTTAAAAAAAGAGATTATTTCCGTGCGACAGTTTTTGCGAATCTTTTCTTTGGTGGCTATGGTGCTGACAGTGGTGTTGCGCCCGCTAGAATTGACTGCTTTCTCCCTGCAGGAAACCTTGTTTTTGAGAATGAGAAAGCTTCAACACAATGTAAAAGTGAGCTTGATATAATAAGCGGACTCGTTGAGGCAGAACGAGACAGAGATACTTCAATAAAAGTATTCTGCGACAGTAATGACGGAAATGTTATGGCACTGTGGCAAAGCAAAAATAAAATAAACGGCAGACTGTATTTTGAAAGAACAGAAGACCCTAACGGTGAATATGTTGTGAACTACACTGATGACAGTATAACTTTTAAATGCAATTTTACATGGAATTCAAACTATTCCGTAAAAATAAAAGTTAAAACCGACGGTGCAGTTAATGCAACGGATAGCGGTGTGTACATAGAAAATGCAAAAGAGATTATTTGCTCTGCAAATGTAATCCTTACAGAAAAGGACGAGCGCGAATTTAAAACAGATTTTGACTGTGTATTTAAAGCACATTCAGAAACCTTTGCAAAGTATATGAATAGAATGAGCTTTTCTGTGGAGGCAGAAAATAAGGAACTTCCCACAGACGAGCGCATCAGAAAAATAAGAGACGGCGAGAGGGACAACAAGCTGCAGGAGCTTTATTTCCACTACGGCAGGTATCTTATGGCATCCTCCTGCATATGCGGTGTTCTTCCTCCTAATCTTCAGGGCAAATGGAATGCCGCGATTTATCCGCCGTGGCAGTCTGACTACCATCTTGACATTAATTTGCAGATGAACGAATGGATGATAGAAAGTGCAAACTTTTCTGAATTTGCACTGCCTCTGGCAGATTTTCTCCTCGGTATGATTGATGGTGGAAGAAAAGCGGCAAAAAACATTTACGGATGCCGTGGTATATGGCTTTTCCACGGTGCAGATATATGGGGTGAACCTACTCCCGAATCTTTCGGCTATGCCGTTTGGGTAGGCTCGGCGGCTTGGATTGCACAGCCCTTGTGGCAACATTACGTTTATACAGGTGATAAAAATTATCTTGCAGAAAAAGCATATAAGTTCTTTAAAGAGGTAGCACTATTCTATGAGGACTTCCTTGAAGAAGACGAGGACGGTGTTATGCAGTTGATGCCCAGTCAGTCTCCGGAAAACAGATTTGTCGGAGCAGGTGCTGTAGCAACGGTTGGAATATGTTCATCAAGCGCCATCGATGTTCAGCTTGCCTATGATGCGTTGGGATATGCAATCAATTCTGCCCGAATTCTTGGTGTTGACGAAGAAGAATCAAAGAAATGGGAAACATTCAGAAGTAAGCTTCCTCCTTTCAGAATAGGCAGTGACGGACGTCTTATGGAATGGAACGAGGAATTCCGGGAAGAACAGCCCGGACACAAGCATCTTTCACATCTTTACGGGTTGTACCCCTCTGATATTTTCACTCCTGAAGCACGTAAAGCAGAGTATGATGCCGCAGTAAAATCCTTTGAATACAGAATGGCTCACGAAAGCGGATATACAGGCTGGAGCAGAGCATGGATTTCAAATATCTGTGCAAGAATAGGCGACAAAGACGGTTTCTATAAACAGGTTGAAGGCCTGCTTCGCGATTTTGCAACAGAAAGCCTGCTTGACATTCATCCTGACCCGCAGAGACCCGGAGTTGGTCCTGATATATTCCAGATTGACGGAAACTTCGGTATGGTATCGGCAGTAATCGAAGCTCTCTGCGGATACTTTGACGGAAAAGTACATTTCCTGCGTGCGCTTCCCGATGAGTGGAAAAACGGTCATATCAGCGGTGTGAAGCTTCCGGGCGGACACACGGTTTCTCTTGAGTGGAAAAACGGTCTCGTTTCAAAGCTTACTGTTGTTATAGGCTACAGCGGAAGTCTGGTTGGTGTAATAAACGGCAAAGAAACTGTGATAAAAGGTGAAATTGGCGAAACTGTGGAAATTAATTTGTAAGAGGTGAATATATAATGCGTTTTAACGAAGCAAAAGAAATTTACGCATCACTTGGTATTGATGTTGAAAAAGCACTTGAGGTAGTAAGAAACATCCCTATTTCTATGCATTGCTGGCAGGGGGATGATGTAATAGGATTTGACAGTATCGGTTCTCTTACGGGCGGTATTCAGACAACGGGTAATTACCCGGGTCGTGCAAGAACTCCCGAAGAATTAATGGCAGACCTTGATAAGGCTATGAGTCTTATTCCCGGTAAAAAGAAGATTAATGTACATGCTTGCTATGCAGTGTTTAACGGAGAAAAAGCAGACAGAGATGCACTTAAACCCGAACACTTCAAGGCTTGGGTAGATTTTGCAAAGGAAAGAGGAATGGGACTTGACTTTAACCCCACATTCTTTTCTCACGCAATGGTAAAGGATAATCTTACCCTTTCTTCTCCCGATGAAGAAGTCAGAAAGTTCTGGGTGGAACACGGCAAAAGAAGTATTGAAATCTCACAGTATTTCGCAGAAGAAACAGGCATTCCCTGTGTAATGAATATCTGGATTCCCGACGGCTACAAGGATATTCCCGCAGACAGACTCGGCCCAAGAGAAAGATTTAAGAAATCCCTTGATGAAATCCTTTCAATTAATTACGACAAGGAAAAGGTGTATATCTGCCTTGAATCAAAGGTGTTCGGTATCGGGATGGAATCCTACACAGTAGGCAGTGCAGAATTCTGCCTTAACTATGTTAATCAGAAGGGTATCACACCTCTTATGGATAACGGTCACTATCACCCCACAGAAGTGGTGTCAGATAAGATTGCCGCAATGCTTCCTTTCCACGATAAGATTGCTCTCCACGTTACAAGAG
>CAYLPQ010000014.1:0-46294 GCA_964385605.1 uncultured Oscillospiraceae bacterium
CGGTAGCGAAGCAGTGCGACATTGTTTCAAACGGAAAGGGGGAAATACGAAATCCTCCGCGTTTTGGTCCTTTTGCACCAAAAGGACAATAAATTCCCCCTCAAGATTGAGGGGGAAGGGGTGTTGATGTGCGTGTCAACGCACTTTTTTATGCGCTTTGCCTGAATTCGCAAGATTTCGCTAAAACTTGACAATGGTAATTATTTGATGTAAAATGTTAGTCGGTAGGTTTTAACTTTTGCATAAGGGAGCATATGTTATGTTTTCAAAGAAATATACTGGTACATTAAAAATTAACAATCTCAACCGTGTGTTAATCATGGTGTTATGCGATATTCTTATAGTGGTCGCTTCTGCATGGATTGCAGCCGCTTTGAGGCATGGAACGTATAAGGTTGATGTGATTGAATTTTATGTTTCCAGGCACAGAGAGATTATTATTGCCTGTCTTGCAACTTGTGCCGTTCTCGGACTTACAGGAAGCTATGCCACCTCATGGAGATATGCAGACTTCAAAGAGTATATTTCTATGTACAGCGGAATAATAGGTGCAGGTGCAATTTCGTTTGCATTGTCAAGAATTCTGGTGCTTGGTTCTATCAGAAAAATGGAATTCTCCAATTATGTAATAATGGTGCTTATATGCATATGCGGATTTACGGTTGAAAGATTTTTTGGCCGTCTTGTAAGAAATATTGCCAGTCACAGAAGAAATGTAAAAAGACATGCAAAAAAAACCAGAGTTCTGATTATCGGCGCAGGAGATACTGGCTCTGCACTTATCAGAAGTATGCGCAGAGATACTACAATGTATCCTGTAGTTGCCATTGATGATGACAATGCAAAGCACGGTATGATTATCAGTGAGGTGCCCGTAATCGGAGGCAGAGACAAGATCGTTTCTGCTGTAAAGGAATATAAGATACAGGAAATAGTAATTGCAATCCCCTCCGGAAAAAAGAGTGAATACAATGAAATTATGAATATTTGTCGTGAAACCGGAGTAAAAATATCTACGGTTCCGTCTCTTTTTGAGCTTGCAAGTGGAAGAGCAAACGTAAAAGAAATCAGGTCAGTTACCCCCCAGGAGCTTCTCGGAAGGTCGGAGGAGCTAGTTGACGGTAAGGATATTTTCGGTTATATTGAGGATAAAACTGTTATGGTAACAGGCGGTGGCGGCAGTATCGGTAGCGAGCTTTGCCGTCAGATAGCAACATTCAATCCCAAGCGCCTTATAATCTTTGATATTTATGAAAATAATGCATATGAGCTTCAGATGGAGCTTCGTAAGAAATTTCCCCAGCTTAAACTGGAGGTTCTTATAGGTTCTGTCCGCGACTGTAAGCGCCTGGAAGAAGTTTTTGAGAAGTACAGACCGCGTGTTGTATTCCACGCAGCGGCACACAAGCACGTTCCGCTTATGGAGGACAGCCCTAACGAAGCTATAAAAAACAATGTTTACGGCACATATAATGTGGCAAGCACCTGTGAAAAATTCGGAGTAGAGAGGTTTGTTCTTATATCAACGGATAAGGCAGTCAATCCCACTAATATTATGGGAACCAGTAAACGTATTGCGGAAATGGTTGTTCAGCAGTTTTCACTTAACCGCAAGCTGAACGGCGGCAAAACTATTTTTGCGGCAGTAAGATTCGGTAATGTTCTGGGAAGTAACGGCAGTGTTATACCCTTGTTCAAAAAGCAAATCAAAGAGGGAGGTCCCGTAACTGTTACCCATCCCGAAATAAACCGATTCTTTATGACAATTCCCGAAGCGGCACAGCTTGTAATGCAGGCTGGAGCTCTTGCCGAGGGCGGTGAGATATTTATTCTTGATATGGGCGAGCCCGTAAAAATTGTTGACCTTGCAAGAAATCTTATTGAATTAAGCGGCTATGTGCCGGATGTTGATATTAAGATAGAGTTCTCCGGATTAAGACCGGGTGAGAAAATGTATGAAGAATTGCTTCTCGATAAACAGCGCCATACCGCTACAAAGAATAATAAGATTTATATTGAACAGCCTATAAATGACAGCGAAAAGCTTGTTGAGGAAATATATGCGCTCAGAGAACGTCTCTCATGTGAAATTCCGCTGTATGATGATATGATTCAATGGTTTGAAAATAGGTTTGTGAAATAATTGTTACAAAATAAAATAACGATGGAAATGTATAAAAACGCGAAAAATAGCAGATAAAATGTTAAAATATTAAAAAAATATTACGAAAATACTTGCAATTGTTACAAAATAGTGGTAGAATAGGTTCTGCAGTTTGGAAAACTGTAGCTAATTCTATATATTTTGGAGAGATTGCATGTTTAAAAAAATTGTAGTGCTGATGTGCATATTAATAACATTGGCAGGTTCAGCTTGTGCTGAAAATCTTACCGTTCCGGCAGAGCTTTGTGCTTACGGAGACGAAATATATCGGGAGGCTCTCACATATCACGGTCGTAGCTTCAGCGGTTATTGCGGTACCTATGTAAGATGTCAGCTCAGGGCTATGGGAATATTTGATAATAAGTTTGATTTTCGGGGCAATGGAAATCAGTGGTATTCAAATTTTGATAATGTACAGATGACAAGCGGCGGATATTATGTGTATCAGGAGAGCGGAGCTGACTGCCTTACAGAAATTGCGGAAAGGTACGGCGATAATCTTGAGAATATCGTTTTGAGCTTTCCTATTCAGTCGGGGCACTCTGCGGCAAATCCCGGAGCGGGACACGCGCTTGTTCTGTATAAGCTTCAGGATGGTGTAGCATATTACTCTGAATCATTTTCTTTCGGAAATAACAGAGAGGGTCAGGTTATAGCAGAAAATGCACAGGACCTTGTAGAACGTTATTCAAGACGTCACGGCAGCCCGATAGGGTGTGTGCTTTTGTCTGATAAGTGTCTGGTGTCTTACGGCAGTGTTCTTGAGATGACAGACGACCCTTATGAAATAAATCCAATATTAGCACAAGTGGAGAAAAGTCTTGTGAATATCGGAGATGTTACATTTATTGCAAAGAAGTTTGTGGAGTTACCAGTGAATTATTCGATGGCATAAAAGGAGCCGGGCCCTAAGGTCCGGCTTCTTTTTTCCGTATAGGAAATTGTGTAAATTAGTACGTGTGAAATTATGTTTATGCTTTTTATGTGCGCGATATGAGTGCAGGTTCAGCCTGCTTTTATGTGAAAATCAGCTAGAAAGAAGGTTCATATATGGAACAGAACGAGAACAAAAGAAGACCGACGATGGCACAAAATGCTGCAACCATCAGGAAAAGAAGAAGGAAAAAAGCAAGGATTGCAAGGCTTACAATAATGGCGGTATTTTTGCTTGCAGTTATTTGTGCTGTGATTTTTGCTTCGGCAATTATGGCTGAATATATGCGTGGAACTTCGGGTTCCCGGACAGTTACAGTAACAATTCCTCACGGCTCTTCGGAAAAGGACATTGCCGGAATTCTGAAAGATAACGGGGTTATAGATTATGAACTTTCATTCCGTCTGAAAATGAAGACTTCTCCATACAGGGGACAGCTTAAGTACGGAACATTCGTGCTGAACAAGAAGATGTGCCTTGATGATGTTATAGATACTTTAAGGGTTTCCACAGAGCAGAAAAAGGGGGTTAAAATCACCATTCCCGAAGGCTTCAGTGCAGAACAGATTGCCGCGCGCTGTGAAAACAGTGGTCTTGTGACCAAGGAAGAATTTCTCAAAGAACTTGAAAACGGTAAGTTTGACTATGATTTTATAAAGGATATTCCTGAAAAAGCAGGGGTAAAATATAAATTGCAGGGATACCTTTTCCCGAGCACGCATTTGTTTGATGAAGATGCCACAGCGCATGAGATAATTGACACCTTCCTCGGGGAATTTGAAAAGCAGTACAGCAGTGTGGGAAATAAGCTTCCCGAGGAAATGACAATGAATGAAGCTATCATCCGGGCATCTTTGATAGAAAGAGAAGCAAAGCTTGACAGTGAAAGGAGAACCATCTCCGGAGTTATTCAGAACCGACTTGATAAGGGGATGCTGCTTCAGATAGATGCGGCGGTAGTATATGTTATTTCCGACGGAATGTATGACGTGTCAAGAGTGCTGTATGACGACCTTGAGGTGGATTCTCCGTATAATATATATATATATGCGGGGCTTCCTATAGGTGCTATATGTAACCCGGGAATTGAATCGATTATAGCGGCTATGGAGCCCGAGGAGCACAGCTACCTGTTCTACCATACAGATACAGACAAGAATGACGGCAGTCATATCTTTACAGAAACATTCAACCAACACAAAAACAGTTGAGGTAATTATGGAAAAATTCATTGTAGACAGATTTGAAGAAAATTTTGCCGTTCTTGAAAGTGAGAACGGGGGAACGGTAGATGTTGAAAAATCCCTTCTTCCTGAAGCAAAAGAGGGCGATGTGATAATCCTTGAGAACGGAATGTACAGAATTGACGAGGATGAAACTGCGCAAAGGAAAGCGCATATAAAAGAAAAAATGGAAAGACTTTTAGGTAAAAAATAATTTTCAGTTGACAAAAAGGCTTGAAAAGGGATATTATATAATATAGATTATTGAAAAGTTGAGGTGAGAAGAATGGACGCAGGAGGAAATAGCAGTGCAGGTACGGCCCGAGGGTGCGGGCAGAATTTATCTGCGTTCATTTTTCGTAGGTAAATTTCTGTCCACTTTCAGTCGCAGCTTGCTTCCGTATTCTTAATAAAGGAAGTGAAGGTATGGCAGAAAATGTTAATGAAAACGCACTTTCCCAGATGCTCACACTGCTTATTGACGGAAAGAAGTATGCTTCCGTACGTGACGTGTTTGAGACGATGCACGCGGCTGATATTGCAGCAGTGCTTGAGGAGTGCGAGAAAGAGGTTGTGCCGCTTTTGTTCAGGCTTTTACCAAAAGAGCTTGCGGCGGAAACCTTTGTTGAAATGGAGGAGGACCAGCAGAAATTGCTCATACAGGGCTTCAGCGACAGCGAGCTTAAGGAAGTTGTCGATGAGCTGTATGTAGACGATGCTGCTGACCTTGTAGAGGAAATGCCCGCAAACGTAGTAAGACGTATTCTTAAACAGGCAGGTCCCGAAAAAAGAAAAATGATTAACGAGATACTCAAGTATCCCGAGGACAGCGCAGGTAGCATTATGACTACTGAATATGTCAGTCTCCGCCCTGAAATGACGGTTGAGGATGCCATTAAGCGCATACGGAGAACGGGTGTCGATAAAGAAACGATTAATACCTGTTATGTAACAGAGCAGAATAGGAAGCTTCTTGGTATTGTGACCATCAGAACACTTCTTCTTGCAGAGGAAAATGTTACAATGCAGGAAATCATGACAGAAGAGGTTATTTCTGCCCTTACAACTCAGGACAGGGAAGAGGTTGCTCTTGATTTCAATAAATACGGTCTTTCGGCAATGCCTGTTGTTGACGAGGAAAACCGCCTTGTGGGTATTGTTACCGTCGATGACGTAATGGACGTATTGCAGGAGGAAACCACCGAGGATATTGAAAAGATGGCGGCTATTACCCCCCTCGAAAAGCCTTATCTTAAAACGGCGGCATTTACAATGTACCTGAGCCGCATACCATGGCTTCTTATAATGATGCTTTCGGCTACGTTTACAGGTCTTATAATTACTCATTACGAAAATGCGCTTGCCGCTAATATTGCCCTTGTGGCAAGTATCCCTATGCTGATGTCAACCGGCGGTAACGCAGGCAGTCAAGCATCGGTTACAATTATCCGCGGACTTTCCATCGGTGAGATTGAGCTTCGTGATGTGATACGTGTAGTATGGAAAGAGATTCGGGTGGCACTTCTTTGCGGACTTACACTGGCTGTAGTAAGCTATTTTAAGTTTATGTGGTTTGACGGAGTTGGATGGGCTGTGGCGCTTGTAATATCGCTTACACTTCTTGTAACGGTTGCTGTTGCAAAGGTTGTTGGATGTACACTGCCGATGCTTGCAACAAAAATAGGCTTTGACCCTGCCGTTATGGCAAGTCCGTTTATTACAACCATTATTGATGCAGTGTCGTTGGCGATTTATGTAAATATAGCAATGCAGTTATTACCATAAGGGATGTTAAAAAGGGAGGCGGTCGGTGACCGCCTTCTTTCAACGTATAGGAATTTATGTCAAATTAATACGCAGGAAACTATGTTTGTGCAAAGTCGGAGTGCGACATGGGTGAAGCGGCATGCTTCTTTTTCGATTGCGGAGGAACTGTTATGAATGAAATAATTTCAGAAAAACTGAATAAACTTCCTCAAAAACCGGGTGTCTATATGATGAAAGATGTCACCGGCAGGATAATCTATGTGGGCAAGGCGAAAATACTCCGTAACCGTGTTCGGCAGTATTTCAGAGGCTCGGTTAATCATAGCCTTAAAACGCAGATTATGGTATCAAAAATTGCTGACCTTGACTATATAATCTGCGACAGTGAGATGGAGGCGCTCGTTCTTGAGTCTAACCTTATCAAGGAGAATAAGCCGCGATACAACATCCTTTTAAAGGATGACAAGCATTACCCCTATATTAAAATCACCGTTAACGAGGAATATCCCCGTATGCTTTTTGTGCGGAAAATCGAAAACGATGGTGCAAAGTATTTCGGACCTTACCCCTGTGGTTATTCCATTAAGGAAACAATGGAACTGTTAAAGGATATATTCTTATTACCTCACTGTAAAAAACAGTTCCCCCGTGATTTAAAAAAGGACAGACCCTGTATCTATCATGCAATGGGGCGCTGCAACGCACCTTGTCAGGGGAATATGAACGCAGCTCTGTACAAAAAAATATTTAAAAGCATTACGGCATTTCTTGACGGCAAGGATGATGAGGTTATTGAAGCGCTTGAAGCAGAAATGATGGAAGCCGCAGAAAACCTTGAGTTTGAACGTGCGGCACTTCTTCGTGACCGCGCCGCATCTGTCAGAAAACTTGGCGAGGAGCAGAAGGTTATTACCGACAGCATTGGTGATATAGACGTAATCGCCGCGGCGGCAGAGGAAGGACTTTCTTCAGCGGAAGTGTTCTATATCCGTGGTGGTCGACTCATAGGTCGTGACAGCTTTGACCTGTCGGATGCGGTAAATGCCGACCCTGCACAGCTTCTTTCTGAATTTGTACCGCGGTTTTATACCCGCGATAATTTTGTGCCGGGAACAATTCTGCTTTCTCATAATATTGAGGATGCAGACAATGTGGAAAATTTTCTTACTGATAAAAAGGGCAAGAGGGTATATATCAAGGTTCCTGTTCGCGGTGACAATAAGAAAACGGTTGATATGGCATACAACAATGCCCTTAAAAATATTGCAAATTATAAAACCAAGAAGGTGGCAGAAAAGCTTATCAGTGATTCAGTGACGGAGCTTGCCCGGGCACTCCGACTTGAGGTAATTCCCGACAGAATTGAGTCCTACGATATTTCTCATATATCAGGTGTGGACAGTGTTGCATCTATGATAGTTTTTGAAAACGGTAAAAGTGCAAAAAAGGAGTACCGCCGTTTTAAGATAAAAACCGTTGAGGGTGCAAATGATACTGCATCACTTCGAGAGGTGCTTTTGAGGCGCTTCACCCACGAGGACAGAGAAGATGACGGAAAGTTCAGCAAACTTCCCGACCTGATACTCCTGGACGGTGGTAAGGGGCAGTTAAGCTCTATAAAAGAGCTTTTTGCAGAGCTTCAGCTTGATATTCCTGTTTTCGGCATGGTCAAGGATGACAAGCACCGAACAAGGGCACTCCTTTCAGAAGATGGCGAGGTGTATCTTAACCCTGTCAGCTCGGTTTTCCACCTGGTGGAAAATATTCAGGAAGAGGTGCATCGCTTTGCTATTGAATACCACCGAAAGCTTCATCGTAAAAACACTATTGAGAGCGAGCTTGAGAAAATCTCTGGCATCGGTAAAAATAAGCGAATTGCACTCCTCCGGCATTTTAAAAGTATCGGCAAAATAAAAACAGCATCCGTAGAGGAGCTGTGTCAGGTTAAGGGAATAAGCAAAGTAAATGCGGAGGCGATATACAACTATTTTAAAGACAATAAATTATAAAATTCCCCACTTTAGGGACTGTCCCCAAAGTGGGGAATTTTGCTTCAACAGAATTTATTCACTCCGTGGTTTAGCGGACCACTGCCTTTGCCAAGATCCAGTTGGCAGGCGAGAGTAGCACTTATATATTCTTTTGCTTCGGAAATTGCATTGGGGAGAGGCATCCCCTTTGCAAGGTTAGATGTAATAGCGGAAGAAAAAGTACAACCCGTGCCGTGTGTGTTGGGATTATCAATCCTTTTGCCCCAAAACCATCGAAATTTACCGTCAGTGTATAATAAGTCATTTGCATCGTTGATGCTGTGTCCGCCTTTAAGGAGAACATTACAGCTGTAGCGGCTATATATAGCCTGTGCGGCTTTTTTCATATCATTTTCGTTTTTTATTTCCATTTGAGAAAGAAACTCTGCCTCGGGAATATTGGGTGTTACAATGGAAGATATGGGAAGAAGTTTTTGCGTCATAATGCTTACTGCATCTGATTTTGTCAGTGTTGCACCGCTTGTGGCAACCATTACGGGGTCCAGAACAATGTTTTTTGCTTTGTAAAAAATAAGCTTTTCTGCAATAACTTCTGCAAGGGCAGGGGAGGAAATCATACCGATTTTAACTGCGTCAGGGAATATATCCGTAAACACCGCATCAAGTTGGTCAGAAAGAAATTCTGCTGTCACGTCAAAAATACTTTTTACTCCCAAGGTATTCTGCGCAGTTAGTGAGGTTATGGCACTCATTGCGTAAACTCCGTTTGCCATCATTGTTTTAATATCTGCCTGAATGCCTGCTCCGCCGCTACAGTCGCTTCCTGCAATAGTAAGAGCTGTTTTCATCTGTCTGTTCCTCCCAATAGTTTTATAGTGGCATCCTTTAATTCCTCTGCGGCAATCCGTGGACTGTCAGCTTTCATTATTGCTGAAACTACACAAATTCCGTCAATATTGATGCCTTTAAGAGCGCCAATATTATCTTTGTTAAGTCCACCGATAGCATTTACGGGGATGGGAACGGCTTTGCATATGTCCGAAAGAGTAGATGTTGACGTAAGTACAGTTTTAACTTTAGTGGTAGTAGGGTATATTGCACCTACACCAAGGTAATCTGCCCCTTGATTATATGCTTCGGTCGCCTGTTCCACGGTTTTCGCAGTTGCACCTATTATATAATCATCGCCAAGAATTTTTCGTGCGATATTTATTGGCATATCACTTTGACCAAGGTGTACACCCTCTGCACCGACAGCGAGAGCAACATCAATGCGGTCATCAATAATAAGCGGAACGGAGTATTCCTTTGCTATGCGATGCACCTTTTCTGCAAGGGAAATGTATTCCCGTGTAGATTTGCATTTTTCCCTTAATTGCAGTAGTGTAACTCCGCCCTGAAGAGCTTCTTCCACTCGTGTTAAAAATGCTTCTTCATCCAGCGATGTGCTGTCTGTGATAAAGTACAGTAATGGATTGAAATTTCTCATATTACACCTCCCAGGTTATCAATAATATTTGTCAGAAAACTTCCGTTCCCGTCAGTGGTTGCGGAAAGTTCTCCGCATTTTTTAAAAGAGGTACAAGCGGAAATGATGGAACTGACATCAGTGTCTTTGACGAGATAAAACGCACATACCGAGCCAAGCATACAACCTGTACCCGTAACATGGGATAACTGCGGAGTGCCACCGTGTATGTGTGTTACATTGCTTCCTTCTGTGACAATGTCTGTTTCGCCGCTTGCCAGAATAACAGAACCGTATTTTTGAGATAGCTTTTGTGCGGAAGCTTCAACATCCTCCATACAAAGCTCTTTATCACTGTCTACACCCCGTGACGAATAACTGCTTTCTGCCAGTGCAACTATTTCAGAATAATTCCCTTTTATAAGGGTGGGGGAGTAGCGGTTAAGAAGTTTTTTTGCAAATCTGCGGCGAAGATGTGAGCAGGCGACCCCCACTGCGTCAAGCACAGTGGGGATTGCTTTTTTATTTGCTTCTTTTACTGAAATCATTATGGATTTCATACGTACATCAGTGATGTTGCCAAGATTTACAAGCAGTGCGTCTGCGGAGGCAGTAATTTCCCGCACTTCCCGTGGATGTTCCGCCATAATTGGTTTTGCACCAAGGGCGAGAATTGTGTTTGCGCACTGATTTATGGAAATCGGATTTGTTATACAGTGTATAAGCGGTGAATTATTTTTTGTCATAGACTTTTGCTCCTAGCTTTAGTTGGAATTTTGCGAGTGTTCCGGATGATGAGAGCTTTTTTAAAAACAAAAAAGCAACACTTCCGCCGATGAGGGTTCCGCAGATAAATGACGGTACGTAAAAAAGCCATGTAAGCCCTGTTTTACCCCAGAAGAAGGTCATTACGGGGTATGATGCAATTGCACCGATTATACCTGTGCCGATTACTTCACCGAGAACTGCCATAAGGAGATTACCTTTTGATACTCTGTAAAATACTCCCGACAGAAATGCACCGAAGATAGCGCCCGTCAGCGCAATAGGTGGTATTCCCATAAAGCACATACGGATGATACCTATAAGTACAGCACAAAGAAGTGAATACCACGGTCCAATAAGTACCGAACAGAGTATGTTTATAAAATGCGCCATAGGGCACATTCCCTCTACTCTTAAAAGTGGTGAAATTACTACACCTACTGCTACAAGCATTGCCAGAACTACTGTTTTCAAAGTTAATTGTAATTTTGTCATTTTAAATTCCTCTTTTCGTAAATTAATTACGAAAGAATAACCGAAATCATACTCGAAACATTTCAGTTATATTTCGCACGGTCGAAGCTTAATTGCTTCCTCTCACCCCGAAACACGGGTTCCCATCGCAACAGAGAATACTCTGGAAATACAGATGTCAAGAGCTCCCTTGCCATCTAATAGCTACCCTCCTTTTTTAATTTGTAACAAAAAACGGATAACCTGATGAGATTATCCGTTAAAGACTATAAGTAAACCACTATGACTTCCTACGGCGGCATTATCCGCATCAGGTACGCCGTAACAAGTACGGCAAGGGTCGAAGTTAGATTACTTCCTCTCAGCCCGGCACACCGAGCTCCCCTGTGTTTTTCAGTTTGTCTATATTATACACCTTTATTTTGAAATTGCAAGAAAAAAATTATTTAAAAATTCCCCAAAAAGGGGACAGTCACCTTTTTGGGGAATTTTATATACCTAAATCGTTATTTATGATATTAGCATTCTTCACGGAGTCCTTGCCGTATTTGTCGCGGATGGAGTCCAATGCTTTTTCAAGTTTTTCGCGTCTTGAGTCCTGAAGTTCTTCCTCAAAAAAGCTTAACTGACACTGACCGTCCTCGCAGATAATCCCACCGCCCGTAACAGTCAGCATACGGATGGGACTATTTAAATTCCAGCTGCGGCGGACAATTTCCATAGCTTTTTCCGTTATTTCTTTGGCAAGGTTTGTAGGGTGGTCAAGCTTTTCCTGACGTTGTATGCTGACAAGGTCAGGATTTTTTATTGTGACCTGTACGACAGTACATTTTACTCCTTTATGCCTCATTCTTGCGGCAATGCTTTCTGCAAGGTGGGAAATGCCGCACATAATGTCCGTTTCTCCCTGCAAATCTCTCTTGAAGGTCATGCCGTTGCCTACAGATTTGACCTCATCGTTTGCGTGCGGGTCAATGGGGGAATCATCCTCGCCCCGTGCGTAGCGGTAGATAGTTTCGCCTTGTTTTCCAAGGAGTTTACACAAAACGGCTTCATCTGCGTTGGCAAGGTCGCCAATGGTTTTTATGCGCAATTTATCAAGGGTTTCCGCCGTGCGTCTTCCGACAAAAAGCAAATCCTTTACCGAAAGAGGGTAGACAATATCCCTGAAATTATCTCTCGATATAACGGTGGTTGCATCAGGCTTTTTGTAGTCACTGCCGAGCTTTGCAAACACCTTATTAAAAGAAACTCCGACAGAAATAGTTATGCCGATTTCTTCACGGATACGTTTTCTTAAAATATCTGCAATTTCTGCCCCGCTGCCAAACAGCTTCTGTGAACCTGTTACATCAAGCCAGCTTTCGTCAATGCCGAATTTCTCTACAAGGTCAGTGTACTCGGCATAAATTGCGTTGACACGTCTGCTATATTCTTCATACAAATCGTGACGAGGCGGAACTATGACAAGATTCGGGCATTTCCTTTTGGCGGAGTAGATTGTTTCTGCCGTCTGAATGTTATATTTTTTTGCAAGCTCATTTTTTGCAAGGATGATACCGTGACGTGCCTCCTGACTGCCGCCAACTGCCATAGGTACATCCTTAAGCTCCGGATTAAGCGCACATTCAACCGACGCAAAAAATCCGTTGCAGTCGCAATGAAGTATAACTCTGTCCAATCTTGTCACCACCTTTCAATAAAAGGGATGTAAATTACTTATATTCTAGCTACACCTGTTTTTCTTGCCGCTTCAGCAACCGCTTCTGCAACAGTTTTACCTACACGGCTGTCAAATGCCTTGGGGATAATATAATCGGGAGTAAGCTCGTCATCGCTTACAAGAGATGCGATTGCGATTGATGCCGCCATCTTCATCTCTTCGTTGATGTCGCTTGCCCTTACGTCCAGCGCACCGCGGAAAATTCCGGGAAATGCAAGGACGTTATTTATCTGATTATTGAAATCACTTCTGCCTGTACCCACAACAGCCGCACCTGCACGGAGAGCAAGGTCGGGCATAATCTCGGGAGTGGGGTTTGCCATAGGAAATACTATTGCATCCTCTGCCATGGATGCAACCATTTCTTCTGACACAATGCCAGGTGCGGAAACACCGATGAAGACATCTGCGCCCTTCATAGCATCTCTCAGATTACCTGTTTTATGTGTAAGGTTTGTAATTTTAGCAAGCTCCTTGTGGAAATCGGACAATCCTTCCATACCCTCGCAGATGATGCCGAAGCGGTCAACCATAACAAGGTTTTTTACACCCAGTTTCAGAAGATGCATACCGATAGCCGTACCTGCACTGCCTGCGCCGTTAATAACTATGTTTACTTCGCTGATATTCTTCTTTACAACCTTGAGCGCATTCAGAAGAGCCGCCGCAACTACGATGGCAGTTCCGTGCTGATCGTCGTGGAATACAGGAATGTCGCAGATTTCCTTAAGCCGTCTTTCGATTTCAAAGCATCTGGGAGCGGCAATATCCTCAAGGTTAATACCGCCAAAGCTGCCTGAAATATTATAAATTGTCTGTACTGCCTCGTCAACGTCCTTTGTCTTTATGCAGATAGGGAATGCGTCAACGTCGGCAAATTCCTTGAAAAGCACGCATTTACCCTCCATAACGGGCATACCTGCTTCAGGTCCGATGTCGCCAAGACCGAGAACTGCAGTACCGTCCGTAATAACCGCAACAAGGTTATTACGACGTGTAAGCTCGTAAGACTTTGTAATATCCTTCTGTATTTCAAGGCAGGGCTGTGCAACACCGGGAGTGTACGCAAGGGACAATTCCTCGGAATTATTGACATGTGCCTTTGCCACAACCTCAATTTTACCGTTCCATTCATAATGCTTTTTAAGTGAAGCTTCTTTAATATCCATATGTATCAAAACCTTTCATTAGTGTAGTTTTATTTTATCATAAGAGAATTACAATTTCAATTATCTTTTAAAATTCCCGGAGCATTCTTACAATTTCGTTACCTACTTCCTCTGTAGTGGCATTTCCGCCAATATCGGGGGTAAGGACCTTTTTTTCTACAAGAATCTTTTCTATACATTCAATAAGTATCTTTCCCCAATCCTCATGACCGAAGAAATCGAGCATCTGTGATGCCGACCATACTGTAGCAAGGGGATTGGATTTCTTTTGTCCTGCAATGTCAGGAGCAGAGCCGTGTATGGGCTCGAACATGGAGGGGAACTTTCTCTCGGGGTTAAGATTTGCGCCTGCCGCAAGTCCCATACCGCCTGCAATAGCCGCACCAAGGTCTGTCAGTATATCACCGAAAAGATTTGATGTAACAACCACCTCAAAGCGCTTGGGATCCTTAATCATAAACATAGCCGCTGCATCCACAAGGTAGGAATATGTCTTAACCTCTGGGTAGTCCTTACCGACTTCGTTAAAAATCTGATCCCAGAATACCATTGAGTAGTTAAGGGCATTTGCCTTGCTTATGCTTGTGAGGGATTTTCCCTGCGATTTTGCAAGCTCGTAGGCATAGCGGATAACCCTTTCACAACCGAATCTTGAAAATACACCGTTCTGCACTACAACCTCATTAGGCTTGTCTTTGTACATCCAGCTACCGATGCCTGCATATTCACCTTCGGTATTTTCGCGTACAAATACCATATCAATTTCCTCTTTGGGTATGTCCTTAAGGGGTGCGGGCGCGCCCTCGATAAGCTTTACAGGACGCAGGTTTACATACTGGTCAAAGCTCTTTCTTATTACAAGAAGTAAATCCCACAGGGAAATATGGTCGGGGACACCGGGTGCACCTACTGCACCGAGAAATATTGCATCGTACTTACTTAATTCCTCAATACCGTTTTCCGCCATCATCCTGCCGGTTTCCTTGTAATATTCACATCCCCAGGGGAAATATGTAAATTCAAAGCGGAAACTTTTGTCAATCCTCGCAACCTCGTTTAATACTTTTACACCCTCGGCAATTACTTCAGGGCCTATTCCGTCACCGGGAATAACTGCAATTTTATGTGTAATCATATTTTCATCTCCTTTGTGTCGAGTATATCACTTATAAATATATTTGTAAAATATATATTTCGTTGACAAGTATAGTTTAAAACTATATAATAAAGATGGAGATGGTGTTATGAATCTGAATCAGCTTAAATATTTCAGTGCAGTATGCGATTGTCGTACTGTTTCCGCAGCGGCAGAGTATCTGCATATTTCACAGCCGTCACTGTCGAATGCTATAAAGGAGCTTGAAGAGGAATTTGGTGTTAAGCTCTTTTACAGACAGCACAGCGGTATGGTACTTACGGAGGAAGGGGAGCGGCTCTGCAAAATGAGCAGAGAGCTTTTAAACCGTGCAGAGCAGACGGAAAATATTATGAAGGACATAGGTAAGCAACGGAAAATTCTTCGCCTTGGAGTTCCGCCTATGATTGGCTCGGTAATTCTTCCGAAAATATACCGGGAATTTTTATCTGAGAATCCCGAAATCAACATTGAAATTACAGAGGGCGGTCAGCAGGAGCTTACAGGACTTCTTTCGGATGGTATACTTGATATGATATTCGTTCCCCATGAAAATCCCATTGACAAAAATTTTTCAAGTGTGAACATTGTCAGAACGGAAATTGTGTGCTGTGTTTCGGAAAACAGCAAATTGGCAACTAAAAATTCAGTTACAGCAAAAGAACTTTTAAAAACACCAATAGTTCTTTTTAAGGACAGCTTTTATCATACAGAGGAGGTCAGACGGTGGTTCAGAATGGCAGGTGTGAAGCCCGACATTACACTCCAGACGGCACAGCTTTCGACCATTCAGACCCTTGTTTCCAATAATGTAGCTGCAGGATTTATGTTCCGCCCGCTGGTGGATGAGAATAAAGGCTTCAGGGCAATTTCTGCAGAGCCAAAGATGGATATAAATATAAGTCTTGTATGGAAAAAGGACAGCTACCTTTTCAGCTCTGTGAAAAGGTTTAAAAGTTATGTGGAAAAGAATAATTTATTTTAGTATTATAAAACTTGTAAAAGAAAACTGTGAGAAATACGTATGAAGCGTGTTTCTCACAGTTTTTTATTTGCTGAATTTTTTTATTGTTTGAATATTCTCTTTAAGCATTTCCAGTTGCATTGGAGAAAAAGAACGAACATCATCAAAAATAACTTGCAATGTACTTGGATTATTGCTGTCATCATAATCAGCTATTAAATAATCCACAGAAACATTTAATGCTTTTGCTATTGCAACAATAGTATCGAGGGAAGAACGGTGGTAACCACCTTCTATTCTTGAGAGATGTTTTTGGTTTGTATCAATCTTTTCTGCCAGTTCTGCCTGTGTCATTTTCTTTGCGGTACGACACTTCTGTATGCGTGAACCGATTATTTTGAAATCCAATTCTATATTCATAATAACAACCTCAAAATTACAATAAAATCAAATCTATAAAACAATTATAGACGATAATACATTACTGTAAAACAAGACGAAAGTAGAAAAGATATACAAAATATTCAATTAAAGGTATATTTTTGCTTGAAAATCAACTTTTGTGTGGTATACTTAAATTAAATATTCAATTCAGGGAATATAAAAGAGGAATAGATGATGAAAAACAACATTAAAACCTGCTGTTTTATTGGGCATCGGGATATAAAAGAACCAGACCGTTTAAAAAATAACTTAACTCAAACTATTAAAACCTTAATCAGTGATGAAAATGTTGAAACTTTTCTTTTTGGAAGCAGAAGTGATTTTAATGATTTATGCTATGATACAGTTTCAAAATTAAGAGCAGTGTACCCTCATATTCGCCGTGTATATGTACGTGCTGAATTTCCATATATAAATGATGATTATGAAAGATTCCTTTTAGAAAGATATGAGCAAACGTATTATCCAGAAAAAATTATAGGTGCAGGAAGAGCTGTTTATATCGAGAGGAACTACAAAATGATTGACAACAGTGATTTTTGTGTTTTTTATTATGATGAGAAATATACCGTCCCTAAAAGAAAAAGCGGAACAAAAATTACATATGAATATGCCGTAAAAAAGGAAAAACGGATAATTAATATAAAAGAAGGTGAGAGTGAAAATGTCTGATAATACCAATTTGCACAGGGCGAACAAATCCAAAGAAGATGAGTTTTATACTCAACTTGAAGATATAGAAAATGAACTGAAACATTACAAGAAAGATTTTAAAGATAAGATTATTTTCTGCAATTGTGATGACCCTTATGAAAGTAATTTTTTTAAATATTTTGCAATGAATTTCAATGCGTTTAAGTTGAAAAAACTGATTGCAACTTGCTATATAACATCACCCATTGTACATACGCAGTTTTCATTGATTGGCGGACTTGAATATTCATATTCGCAGGAAAAAGGAAAACCGTCTTACAAAATAGAAATAACAGAAGTAAACGACTATAATAACGATGGTGCAGTAGATTTGGCGGATGTAGAATATTTGCTGAAAAATAATAAAAATTCCCTGACAAAGATTAACGGAGATGGTGATTTCAGGAGCGAAGAATGTGTTGAACTTTTGAAACAAGCAGACGTAGTAGTAACAAATCCACCATTTTCGCTGTTCAGAGAATATGTTGCACAACTGATAAAGTATGACAAAAAATTCATAATAATCGGTAATCAGAATGCGATTACATATAAAGAAATATTTTCTCTTTTTAAAGAAAATAAAATGTGGTTAGGTTACTATGCAGGGGATATGGCATTCACTGTTCCAAATTATTACGAAAAAAGAGAAACAAGATTCTGGATAGATGAAACGGGGCAGAAATGGAGAAGTTTAGGTAATATCTGTTGGTACACAAATCTTGATACAACCAAAAGACACCAAGACTTATTACTGTTCAAGTCATACAATGCAGAAGAATACCCTAAATATGATAATTATGATGCTATAGAAGTCAGTAAAACCGCTGATATTCCTTGTGATTATGACGGAATTATGGGTGTTCCCATAACATTTCTTGATAAGTATAATCCAAAACAATTTGAAATAATAGGGCTTGACCGGTATACTGTTCCAAAAGAATATTTGGTTGGTGGAAGAGTTGCTATAAATGGAAAACCTAAATATGCAAGAATACTGGTTAAGAAAAAGGTGTGATTTTATGGAAATAAGATTGGAAGAAAAAACTGTAAGAGAAATCTATAATGGTTATCAGGACAGTGCTGAAAACGGTGTGGTTGCCTACGGAGGAAAACTGAATGTAAGACCTGAATTCCAGAGAGAATTTGTTTATAGCGGTAAACAAAGAAATGCAGTAATTGAAACAATACAGAAAAATTTTCCTTTGAATGTTATGTATTGGGTAGAAGATGACAAGGGACATTATGAACTTCTTGATGGGCAACAAAGAACCATAAGCATTTGCCAGTATGTAGGTGGCGAATATTCCATAAATCACAGAGCATTCGAAAATTTAACGGAAACTGAAAAAGAACAGATTTTAAATTATAGATTAATGATTTATATTTGTAAAGGGAATGACAAGGAAAAGCTTGACTGGTTCAAAATAATAAATATTGCCGGAGAAAAACTAACAGACCAAGAGTTACGAAATGCCATTTATACGGGGGAATGGTTGTCAAACGCAAAAGCATATTTCAGTAAAAACAATTGCCCGGCATATCAAATAGCAAGTAAATATTTAAAGGGCACACCCATAAGACAAGACTACCTCGAAACAGCCTTAAGATGGGTTTCTGTAAGGGATAATATTGAGCTGGAGGATTATATGGCACAGCATCAGCATACTACAAATGCGAGTGAACTGTGGATGTATTTTAATAGTGTTATTATTTGGGTAAAGACAATATTTTTCAATTACAGAAAAGAAATGCAAGGTATAGAATGGGGAATATTATTTAATAGGTACGGCAAGGATAGCCTTGACCCGCAGAAGCTTGAAAAAAGAATTGCAGAGCTTATGCAAGACGACGAAATTACAAAAAGAAGCGGTATATATGAATATTTACTCAGCGGAGAAGAAAAACACCTTAATATCCGATCTTTTACGGACTCTATAAAAAGAAAAGCATACGAAAGGCAAAAAGGAATATGTCCTTACTGCAGAGCAGAGAAAAAAGAAAAAGTACACTATGAAATAGGGGAAATGGAAGCAGACCATATAACTCCGTGGTGTGCAGGCGGAAAAACAGAAATTGAGAATTGTCAGATGCTTTGTAAGGAACATAACAGAAGAAAGTCGAATAAATAAAAAACAAGCTATAACGAAATGCGACGATTACTTGCATTAATTTCGCTATGGCTTCTTTTTTGACTTAAAACCTTGACTATACACCCCGTTTTGGTGTATTATAGTATAAATAGTATAATGGGATAGGTGGGTGCATTAAGTGAACGGTATGGCATATGTAATGGTAGTGCTTGGAATATTGCTTGCCAAAGGGCTTGGTTTCTTTCGTGACATTATTTTTGCATCGGTATTCGGCGCCAGTGTACATACCGATATGTACTTTCAGATATTTGGACTTGTAAATCTGATTTTTACGGGAATAGGAGTAGCCCTTTCCACTCTTGTTATAAAAAATCTTAATAAGGCGGAAAATTCCACCGAAATTGCTAACCGCGGCTATGTTTCTCACTTTATACGGAAAACCTCGCTGATTGCTGTTGTTGCGGCAATATGTATGGCAATTCTTGCAAAACCCATAGTGAATATCCTGCTTCCGGGGCTTGCTGAAGGCGATATGGCTCTTGCAGTAAAGCTTATGTATATAATGCTTCCGTCGTTTGTATTTGTGATAATCGCTTACATCATTTCGGGAGTGCTTCAGAATAACCGTGTGTTTTTTATAAGCTCAATTATGAGCCTGCCTTTTAATGTGGTGATAATTGCATCACTGTTGTTTGAAAATATCGATATTGTAACAGTAAGCATTGTAACCACAATTGGATGGCTTTTGCATATTGTAATTCAGCTTCCGTCTTTTTATAAAAAAGGATACAGGCTTTTTACCTCACCTTACAAAAAGCCTGCAGAAAAGAAAAAGGGCAGTGGTGAGCTTTTGTGGATATTCATATCGAATATGATGTTCCAGGTTTGCTTTATGGTTGATAAAGCTTTCGTAACAGGAGAAAGCGGTGCGGCATCTACGATAAACTACGCGTCAAACCTTTTTGTTACCATAGCAAGTGTATTTGTTGTTGCGATGAGCAATGTAGTGTTTCCGTCAATCAGCCGTAACTATGAAGAGGGGAATCGTGACTATGTGAAAAGCCTGCTTCAGTATATGATAACCGTAATGCTTGCAATCTTTATGCCGTTTATACTGGTGACAAGCTGTTTCGGAAAAGAGGTAATAGGGCTTCTTTATGAGCGGGGCTCTTTTACAAGTGAGCTTACAGGTGTCACGGCTACATTATTTGCGATATACACACTCGGTGTTTTCGGATATGCGTGTCAGGAGCTTTTTAACAAGATTCTGTATCTTGATTCCCGATATTCATATACTGTTATCGGCACTGTCTCTGTAATTGCGGCAAAAATAGTTTTGAATATTTTCCTGAAGGATTATGGTGCTGTGGCAATTGCGGCAAGCACTACGGTGTTGTTCTCACTGTATGCTGTGCTTATTGCCGTTGCAATAAAAAAAGTCGCCGGAAACTATGTGGATAAAACACTGGTTAGAAATATTGGAAAAATTCTGCTTGCCGGTATTGCGGCGCTTGCTGTTTTTCTCTTATGGAGAAAGATTATGCCTGAAATGCCCGGAGGAAAGCTCGGATTTATTATTCCGCTTATTGCTTGTGCGGTGGTTTACTGCGGTGTGCTTCTTGTAAGCGGAATGGTTAAATTTATACTCAAAAGAAATGCGGATAAGCCGCAGTAAGGAGAAGAAAAATGTCAAAGAAGAATCTTTTAATACCCATAATAATATTCGCAGTTCTTTTTGTGATGGTGATCCCTTCGTTTTTATCAAGAATAAGTAATGAAAAGGACAATAATGATGTCATTTTTGCACTTAATCTCAATAATACTCATTTGTACCTCAGCGATGAGGAAATTGATGAGAGTATTGAAGAAAACAAGGAAATGGGTGTAAACACTGTTCTTATCGGTGAAGAAAGCCTTAATACCTTCATCAACAACGGTCTTGTGACGGCTATAAAATATAATGTGCTTTGCCACAAGTATGATGATGAGAGTGAGCTTATCATTAAAGAGCTTGCTGATAATAACAAAATCCATAATGACAGCTATGTTATTATATCAAAGAGGGATGAATGGAAAGCTCATCTTGATAAGTGGATAAATGCCAAATATGCAAAGGACGATTTTGTAAAATTACAGACCGAAGCCAATGCGGATGTGTATGTTATTTATGAAGGTCTCAATGAATCCTGGCATGTGGCTCTTGGATTTGATGAGGAAAAGCTTCAGTATGCAAAGGATAACGGATGTGAAATTATTCTTTCGATGATGCTGGGTGCATATTCAGATACAGCTTACGTGGATGAGGTTGAGAGGATTGTTAAAGAATATGACATAAAGTACATCAACCTTAAGAAAAATACCAAGGACCAGATGTCAGATGTATATGCAAAGAAAAACTACACGGCATTCTGCAATCTTATCGAAGAAAACGGTCTTTATCTTGTTCTTACGGAAGAACAGACACAGCTGTCAAATCAGAAACCTATCGGCTATGACAAACTGATAAAAAGTGCACAGGGAAGAGTTATCCGTGGATATGAGACAATCGATGTAGACTCTATGAATACGGGTGCAACAGTATACGATAAACGTTCTCATCAGATAATTAATTCCGTTGTTGACAGAAATATAAGAGTGGTTGTTATCAATCAGCTTATAAACGGAACAGACACTATCGGTGAGAGAAGTGTAAAAACTAACCTTGCAACAAAGGCAGCGGTAGAAAAGCTTAACGAAATAGGTTACAATACCTCGTCATACGATACGGTTTACGGGGATTACACACCTCCACGTACTCTTACAAGTATGGCGGCAATGATCATAATGATACTTATGGGACTTACCTGTATTGAGTGGTTTTTCTCAAAGAGATTTCCCAAACTTGAAATTCTTGCGGCAGTAGTTGCGGTGTTAAGCATTCCTTTCACATATGTTGCTCCGGAGAGTATAGTGCTGTTGTATCCTACACTTTTTGCAGTGATTGCTCCGTGTTTTGCTATTACTGCAGTGATGGTTTATGTGAGGAATATGCGCGACAAGCTTAAGCCGTGGCCATTTGCAATTTCATCAGTAGCGGTTACATTGGCAGTGCTCCTTCTTTGCGCAACGGTGCAGACGGCACTTCTTGCGGGACTTGACTATTATTTGAATTCACTTATATTCAGAGGAATAAAGATTTCCCTTATTGTCCCCATTGCATACAGTACAGTTGCCTACGGAATGATATTCGGCGACCCCGAAGAAAAGCTTTTTGCAAAAATAAAGAAGGTTATGAATGCCGACGTTAAGGTATACTGGATGATGGTGGCTGTTGTATTAGGTGCAGCAGCTGCTGTTTACCTTGTAAGAAGCGGTAATGTTGAAAAAATATCGGGAATTGAAACATTTATGAGAAATGCTATTACAGAGATTATGCCTGCCCGTCCCAGAACTAAAGAGTTCCTGATTGGTTGGCCGTGCCTTATGCTTTTCCTGTATTATGTAAAAAACACAAACTGCACAGTTTTGCGCTGGTGCTTCGCTACGGGCAGTTCAATTCTCTTTGCTTCAATCATAAATAGCTTCTGCCACGTGTTTACTTCTGCGGAGGTAATCTATACACGCGTATTTAACGGCTTTATTGTGGGAATGGCTGTTTCTGTAGCGGCATTGATAGTAAATCATATCATTGTGGCTCTTGTGAAAAAGCATATTAAAGAAGGTCAGTAAAATGGCAAGCTATATTACAACGCAAAAAGCCTTCCGCACACTTTTAATGGCGGCACGGACCGGCAGTGTAGGTCATTCGTATATTTTTGAGGGGATGAAAGGTATCGGCAAATTTACCACGGCGCGGATTTTTGCCAATGCGATTCACTGTACGGGGGATGTAAAGCCCTGCGGTGAGTGCCCCGACTGCAAGAAGCATGCGGCACTTACACATCCTGACCTTATCATAATCGGTGACAGCGGGCAGATAAAGGTCGAGGATATAAGGAGTATGAATGAAGAGCTCTATATAAAACCGGCTCTTTCGAAAAAAAAGATTTTTATAATAAAAAATTCGGACAATATGAATCAGGATGCCCAGAATGCTCTGCTCAAATCCTTTGAGGAGCCGCCTGCATATGCAGTTATAATTCTTCTTTCTGAAAATGTGAAGATGCTTTTGCAGACGATACGGTCAAGGGGTAACAAAGTAGTTTTTGAGCCTTTCAGTGAACAGGTAATAAAGGACTATATTTTGAGGCAGTTTCCTCTTAAACGTGACAGTGCAGATTTTATTGCACTTTACAGCGGTGGTGTAATCGGAAAGGCGCTTGACCTTTGCGAAAATGAGGAGTTTTTTGAAACAAGGAGGAAGATGTTCGAAGCAGTCAGTATGATGGCAGGGGACAGGATTTCTATTTTCAAAGTGGCAGAGCGCTTCGGGGTAAAAGGCGGAAAAAGCGCATTTTCCGAGTGTGATTTATATTTCGACTTGTTTACAAGCTTTATGCGCGACGTGCTGGCAATAAAGACGGGCGGACGTGTAATAAATGAGGACATGAGAATGCTTCTGGAGCCTTTTTGCTCCAAGGTTACAGTGTCTTCGGTGCTCAAAGTTATAGAAAGAACGGCAAATGTGCGTTCACAGCTTAATGTATCAATGAAATACGATCTGTGGATTGTAAATATGCTGATAAATTGTTGGGAGGATATCCATGGTAAAGGTAGTAGGAGTTAAATTTAAAGAAACAGGGAAAGCTTATTTCTTTGCACCAGGCAAGCTTGAACCGGAGGTGGGACAGGCTGTAATAGTAGAAACTGCACGTGGACTTGAATACGGTACGGTTTCTATGGCGGCAAAGGAAGTTGCGGAAGAAGAAATTGTTCCCCCTCTTAAAGAAATCGTAAGAATTGCAACACAGGAAGATAAGGTACAGGTGGAAAAGAACAGAAAGAAAGAGAAAGAAGCTTTCATAATTTGTGAGGAAAAGATAGCTCTTCACAAGCTTGATATGAAGCTTGTAGATGTTGAGTATACCTTTGATGCAAATAAAATTCTGTTTTATTTCACAGCAGACGGAAGAGTTGACTTCCGTGAGCTTGTAAAGGACCTTGCATCTGTATTCAGAACAAGGATAGAGCTTCGTCAGATAGGTATCCGTGATGAAGCTAAAATGCTGGGTGGTATAGGCATCTGCGGAAGAGGACTGTGCTGTAACAGCTTTCTTGACGGCTTCCATCCTGTGTCTATCAAGATGGCAAAGGAGCAGGGATTAAGCCTTAATCCGACTAAAATTTCCGGTAATTGCGGCAGACTTATGTGCTGTCTTAAATATGAACAGAATTGCTATGACGAGTATTACAAGATAGCTCCCTCTGTAGGTGCTATTGTTTCAACTCCTCAGGGTAAGGGGGTTGTGCAGAGTGTGACGGTGCTTAAGGGAGTTGCCAAGGTAAAGCTTGACGGTGAACTTGAGGCACAGCTTACAGAATTCAATTTCTCTGACCTTAAAATCCTGAAAAATAACAAGGCGCAGGATAACGCAGAAGCGGATATGAAAGAGCTTAAAAAGCTGGAGGATAACTGATGAAAATAGTATTGCTTGACACACTTACTATGGGGAAAGATATGGAGTTTGGGTGCATAGAAGCACTTGGTGAAACCGTTATGTACGGAAACACCTCCCCTTTTGAGGCTATAGAGAGGATAAAGGATGCTGACGTTGCAGTTTTGAACAAGGTTGTTCTTGATAAAAAAGTTCTTTCAGCTGCAAAAAATCTCAAGCTCATCTGTGTGTTTGCAATCGGCTATAACAATATTGACCTTGAATATTGCAAAGCTCATAATATTAAAGTCAGAAATGTTCCCGGATACTGCAGCGGCAGTGTGTGTCAGCATACCTTTGCACTGATTTTCTCTTTGATTGAGAATATGCGCTATTACGATGATTTCGTAAAAAATGGCTCGTATTCCGCAAGCGGTATTGCAAATCATTTAGGTAAAAGGTTTTTTGAAATAGAGGGCAAAAAGTGGGGTATAATCGGTATGGGTTCTATCGGCAGACGTGTTGCAGACTGTGCCGCGGCTTTCGGTGCTGATGTGTGCTACAGCAGTGTAAGCGGTGTAAAACGCGAGGAAAATTATCCTGATGTTCCGCTTGACGTTCTTCTTTCCGAAAGCGATATTATAACAGTTCACGCACCTCTTAACGAAAAAACACATCATCTTATCGGTGAAAAGGAATTAAAAATGATGAAAAAAACTGCCGTCATCGTAAATGTCGGCAGAGGAAGTGTTATTGATGAGGCAGCACTTGCAAAGGCTATTGATGAAGACACTATAGCAGGTGCGGCTCTTGATGTATACAGTGAGGAACCGCCAAAGGCAGATTCCCCGATTATGAATATTAAAAATAAAGAAAAGATTGTCTATACACCCCACATTGCCTGGGGCTCTGTTCAGGCAAGAGAAAGATGTATTTCTATGACCGCGGATAATATCAGTGCTTTCATCAATGGCGAAAGCCGCAACGATGTTATATAAACGACGGAATATTTTTTCTGAAATGGCTTGGTGTTTCGCCAAACTTTCCCTTGAATCTTCTTGAAAAATAGAACTGGTCGCAGAAACCAAGCTCTGCACTTATTTCAGCTATTGAGAGCTGCTCCTTCGCGAGCAGTTCTTTTGCTTTTATGAAAACCATATCGTCGATGTATTTGCCGACGGGGATTTCCATTTCTTTTAAAAAGGTGTTTCTTATTTTACTCTCCGATACAAAAAGACGGTTTGAAATGTCACGCACACTTAAATTTACCCTTATATTTTCGTGAATATATGCGATGATGTTCTTTACAAGGTCGCCGTGTTTTTTTGCAGGGGTTTTCTGCAGCCCGGTATTGTTTAAAAATGAGAACAGTGTCTGCGTTACGATTGTTTTTACTCCAAGCAGGTCTTCATAGCTTTCCGATTCAAGATATTTGGAAAGCTCCTTGTACTGCTCTTTGGAAAAAGGCATAGAGCATATACAGCCTATTTTTGAAAAAAGGTCGTACTTTTCCATAGTGGTCACAGAAACGTGAAAAAATATTTTTTCAAGATATTTGCATCCGTAAGAAAATGTAAATTCTGCCGGAATAAGATATACATACCCACCCCGGAGCTTAACCGTGCCGTCAGAGGTGTTCAGATAGCCGTCACCCTCCTTGACATAATAAAGCCTTGAATACGTGCTTGAAAACATTTTACTGCGCCAGTTTTCGTCAAGGACTATCCGTGTACCGGTAAGAATATTAACATTGATTTTGTTGATTGCCTCTACGTTCAGAACAGTGCGCATAATAAAATCTCCATATTTAATAACGAAAAATTCATTGTAATATATAGGGTGCATCTGATATATTTAAAATAGAAAATACATATTTATAATATTACACTGTACAAAAGTTGTCAAGGAGGATTTTTATGTCAAGCTATGTAACAAAGAAAACAGATGGTGATACCGCGTGGTTTACCGAGGACCGCTTCGGTATGTTTATTCATTTCGGGCTTTATGCAATGCCCGCCCGTCACGAATGGATAAAAACCTATGAAATTATTCCCGAGGAGAAATACGACAAGTATTTTAAGTATTTTAATCCCGACCTTTTTGATGCAAGAGAATGGGCGAGACAGGCTAAAAAAGCAGGTATGAAATATGCTGTTCTTACAACAAAGCATCACGAAGGTTTTTGTATGTTTGATTCCAAATATACAGACTACAAGATTACAAACACTCCCTTTGGCAGAGACCTTGTAAAAGAATACGCGGATGCATTCCGTGCAGAGGGCTTGAAGGTAGGCTTCTATTATTCCCTTATCGACTGGCATCACCCGGATTTCACCATTGACCAGAATCACCCCCGTCGCTGTGAGCCGGATGCCGAGGAAATGAATAAATCACGCGATATGAAAAAGTACGCAGAGTATATGCGCAATCAGGTGACGGAGCTACTCACAAACTATGGCAAGATTGATATTCTGTGGTTTGACTTCTCATATCCGAAAAAGCCATCTATGGACCATAATGTTGATCCCCGTAACTATCATTGGTGGGTAAAGGAATGGATGGAAGGAAAGGGGAAGGATGATTGGGAAAGTGAAAAGCTTATCGAGGTTATCAGAGGCCTTCAGCCTGAAATTATAGTAAACAACCGTATGGGAATTGACCAGGATCTCTGGACTCCCGAGCAGTATACCCCTACCGATTGGGTAAAGCACCCCGAAACGGGCGAGCTTGTTACGTGGGAAAGCTGTCAGACCTTCTCGGGAAGCTGGGGATATAACCGTGATGAAATGAGTTGGAAAACACCCAAAATGCTTCTTGAACTTCTCATAAACAACGTAAGCTGTGGCGGTAATCTTATTATGAATGTAGGACCTACTGCAAGAGGTAATTTTGACAAACGTGCGGAAAATGCACTCAATGTTTTTGCAGAGTGGATGAAATATAACTCCCGTTCAATTTACGGCTGTACAATGCGTGAGCCGGGAATCGAACAGCCTCTCGGCACACGTATGACGCAGAGAGTTGACGGAAAACGTTTGTATATACATCTTTTTGAATACCCCAACTCATTCCTTAAAATCAAAGGTCTTGGCGGAAAGGTTGACTATGTGCAATTCCTTCACGATGCAAGCGAAATTACATTTACAGACAAGCAGTTCGTACATATGGGTGACGTAGTTACACAGGACGGAGACGACTCAGTTGTAATTAATGTCCCCAAAATGATACCCGACCAGATTATCCCCGTAATTGAAGTTTGTTTAAAGTAATTTTTCCCCAATTTGGGGACAGTCCCCAAATTGGGGAAAATGTGAAAACAAAAAGACCTGCTCGTTTGAACAGGTCTTTTTGTTTGATTCTGTTTGGCGGCAAAGTACAGAAATGTGCAAATAAAAAGGTGCAACAACAGAGTTGCTGCACCGAAAAACGCACACCCCTGACTGTTGCTACGCGAATCAATACCACATTACGAGAAATGCAGAAATAGAGCATGCATTTTTACCAAAAATAAAAATACATCCTCGTAAATAGGTATATTCAATTCACGTAGCAGTATAAGTATAGCATACGCGTAAAAATTTGTCAATGTATAAAAAATTCCCCAAAAAGGGGACTGTCCCCAAACTGGGGAATTTTTGCAAGCAGTATCACTTGCGAAGCAAATATCACTCGCATTTATGTGAATAAAACTGAAGCAGTGCCAAAATGGCACTGCTTCTATGAGTAATCCTGTAAGCCGAGTTCTGTCGTTTAAAACGGTCATCTATCTACGCCGTATATCTCTATACGGCTCCAGCCGCCTTTCGGATTATAGGCCGGACAAGCCAATCCTGCTGGCGTTGCTTCGGATGGGGTTTACATGGCACAAAGCGTTACCGCAATGTCGGTGGGCTCTTACCCCGCCTTTCCACCCTTACCGATATAAATCGGCGGTTTATTTCTGTTGCACTTTCCTTAGAGTCGCCTCCACCGGGATTTCTCCGGCATCCTGTCCTGTGAAGCTCGGACTTTCCTCATCAACGATAAATCGTTGCCGCGACCGTTCAGACTACTCAAATATTAAGTTTTATAATTCGAAATTCGAAGTTCGAAATGCGAAATGAAGGAGAATTTTTGCTTTAGCAAAAATCTTTATTTGATAAGGTTTGTATCAGCTAATGGACTAGATTGAACTTTACTTATCTTAAACTGTACATCACCAAGAAATCGTTCATCAAGCTTTTTGTAAAGAATATCGCAGGCAATAATCTCACTGTCGTAGTGACGCATTTCGATAAAGTCGATATTGTCGTCAATTTTCAGCATTAAATGTTCGTGATGCTTCAAATCGCCTGAAATATAAACATCTGCGTTAAGCTCCTTTGCCGTTTCTACAAGGCTCCCGCCGCCACCGCCGTTACACACTGCCACGGTCTGGATTTCCTTGTTCTTTGTAAATGTAGAATAGAGGTTTTCAATGCCGAAGACTTCCTTAATTCTATCAGTAAGAGATTTTGCCGTTTCTCCGAAAGGAGCCCTGCAAAGCCGTCCAAGCTCACCCTCCATATTACCTATGGGGATAAGGTCAAGCTTTTTTACCACGTTATCGGTAAGACCGCCCGGCGCGCTGTCAAAGTTAGTGTGAGCGCTGTACACGGAGATTCCGTTTTCAATAGCAGATACAATCATTTCCCCATGGTCGGAGTTATCAACTACCTTTTTCATATTGTTAAAAATAGCGGGATGATGGGTGATAATAAGCTCCGCACCCTCATCAATAGCTTCCTTAACAACATTTTTATCGCAGTCAAGGCAGATTACAGCCTTACTTATTTTTTTGTTGCTTCTACCTATAAGAAGACCTATATTGTCAAAATCCTCTGCAAAGCTTGGCGGAAAGATTTCTTCAATAAAGTCTGTTATAGCTTTTAATTCTACCATTACTTTTCTCCTTTCAGGAGGTTTTCATACTCTTGTTTAAGCATCATATAGTGACTGCGTCTTTCATCAGCACTGTCAGATATGCCCATTTTTTTCAGAATGCTTTCGATTTCATACAGCCTGTAACGCACATAATCATAAAACAGAGGTGGTCTGTCCTTTATAAGGCAGGGTCCGATTTCCATTTCTGTTTCAGTAAGGGGATAAGGTTTCCCTTTTGTGCAGAGTAATGCTGTATACATCTTATTACCCTCACGGGAGATAGCTTCTTTTATAATCTCATAGCCGTTTTTTGAGAGATATTCGCGGAGAATTTTATGGGCTGTCTGCATCTGTAGTACAAAATACTTACTGCCCTTTTCGTTTTCCAGTATTTCAGCAATGGTTTCGCCGCCCATACCTGCAATTATAGCACAATCAGTCTCTTTTTCACCGATGTTTTCAAATCCGTCGGAAAGCCTTGTCTCCACCTTGTCAGCTGCTTCAAAAAGGGTAATGTTCTTTTCTGCCTGCTTAAGAGGCCCCTCTTTAATATCTGCGGCAATAACTTTTTCGGCAATTCCTTTTTTCGCAAGATAAATTGCCACATAACCGTGGTCAGTTCCTATATCGCACACAGTGCCACATTCGGGAACAAGGTCTGCTATCATACAAAGCCTTGGTGTAAGGGATTTTTCGATATTAAGCATATCAGTTTAAAAGCTCTGCTACAACGGTATTGATAACCTTGCCGTCAGCCTTGCCCTTAAGCTCTGCCATAACGGTCTTCATTATCATACCCTTGTTCTTTGTAGCAATAACATCGGCAAATTTCTCTGTAAGAACTGCTTTTACTTCCTCTGCACTCATCTGTACAGGGGCAAATTCGCTGATGATATTATACTTTGTTGTGTATTCTTCTATAAGTTCGGTTCTGTCGGCAGGGCAGGTGTCAATCTGCTCCTTTGCAGCCTTAAGCTCCTTAAGGATAACTGCATCCGTCATTTCTTCCGTAATATCGTTACGCACACCGTTGTCGATACCGTACTTCTTAACTGCAGCAACCAATGAAGAAATTGCGTCCTTTCTTACTTTATCCTTTGCCTTCATAGCGGCAATCATTTCTTTCTGTAAAGCTTCAAGTGTCATTATAAATCAATCCTTTCAAAAAATCAGTTCGGCATAAGTGAACTGTCTGCCATACTTAAATATTTATCGTTATGGGTAGCAATTATATGGTCAACAACCTGTATATCCATACCCTCCAGCAAATTACACAACTTTGCCGTAAGTATGCGGTCATTTTCAGATGCGTATAAGCTTCCCGCAGGGTGATTGTGTGCCAGAATTACCGAGGATGCGTTATGTCGTATAGCACATTCGGCAACTTTCCTGGGGCTGACATTTGCCTGCGCAACGGTACCCTCTTCTATTATTTCAAACGCAAGGACTTTCCTCTGTGAATCAAGACAGATGACCGCAAACACCTCGTTAATAAGACTTCCGATCATACCGCATACAAAGGTTCCTGCGTCATAAGATGTAGAGAGAGTTTTCTTTTCTCTTACTGCAAGACTTAAATAAAACTGTGAAAATGCAGGTATTGTTTTTATAAACACCGCCGTATGGTCTTTAACACCCTTTACTTCGCAAAGCTCCTCCATTGAAGCATTGAAAACACCCTGAAGAGAAGAAAATTTTTCAATCAATCTGTGGGCAAGGGGATTAGTGTCTCCCTGGGGAATAGCATAAAAAAGCAGAAGCTCAAGCACTTCGTGGTCCTGAAATGAACTGAGCCCCTCCTCAAGAAATCTTTTTTTAAGTCTTTGTCTGTGTCCTGTGTGCATAAAAAATCACTCTGTATATTTCAAAAATTCTTCTTTGGTAATTAATGCATTGAGTGCATCGAGAAGTGCATTAACGGAAATTTTTTCAGGGATTGAAAGCACTTTGCACAATTTAGCACGTATGGCGGCACTGTCAGTGCCGCCGTACAATCCTCTGTCATATAAATCCATTTTGGTAATCTTTTCTCCGTGGTCTTCCGCGGAAAGGTAATTCCGCAAAACATCTTTAAGAACCTCAATGTCAATTCCCTCAACACCGAGCTTGCCCTCTCTGGACGGAGAATTTTTACGGCGCTCCTTGCCGTAAATTTCGGGAATATATACCTGCTTTATATTTCCGTCCTCTACAAAGCCTTTGATATGATTGCGTATCATAAATCCCGCTCTGTCGGAGTCTGTGAAAATGATAATCCCGCGTTCCTTTGCAAGTTTTCTGAAAAACTCGCGTTTTTCCTTATTCTTAAATATTCTGAATCCGTCAGTGGTAAATACAGGAGCATTACAAATGCGTTCAAGCTGCATTTTGTCGTATTTACCCTCAACGATAATGGCTTCTTTTATATTAAGCATCAGTTTGTCTCAATAAGTCCGTAGTTACCGTCTTTGCGGCGGTAAACTATATCTGTTGTGTTTGTCTGCGCATTGCGGAATACAAAGAATGAGTGGTTAAGCATATTCATTTGCAGTACCGCTTCTTCTGCACTCATCGGTTTAACGTTGTGAGTTTTTGTTTTAACAATCTTGATTTCAGCATCATCAACATCGTCGTAAGCGGTGAAATCGTATTCCTTATGCACACCCTCGCGAAGTTTTTTTGCAAGTCGTGTCTTATTCTTACGGATCTGGCGCACAATGGATTCAACGATTTCATCGGTAGCATTATACACATCGTCGTTGCGTTCCTCCGCACGGTAAATCATATCAACCGTTCTGATAGTAACTTCAACAATTATTTTGTCCTTCTGCGTGCTCACAACAACATCGGAAGAAACATTTTCATCGAAAAATTTGCTGAGCTTGTCAAGCTTTTTTTCAATCATAGATTTCTTTTCTGCGCTGAGCTCGATTTTCCTTGTGTAGATGTTAGTTTTCATATGTGCCCCTCCTTAGAATAGTTATTTAAGAGCAAAGCTCTTTTCTACTCTTATTATACTATAAAGGACAGGCATAGTAAACAAATTTTTTTAAATTTGAAGAATTTTTGTTTCTTCCTTTACTTCTGCATTTACAGTCGGCTCACTTTTTTTCATTGCAGCTTTTGCATTTGAAAGCATCAGCTTAATGCGATTTTCCTGATTAACCTTTGTTGCGCCGGGGTCATAGTCGATAGCAACTATATTGATGTTGGGATTTTTGTCCTTGAGTGGCTTCATCATACCTTTGCCGAAAATGTGGTTTGGAAGACACCCAAAGGGCTGTGTGCAGACGATGTTATTAACTCCTTTTTCTGCAAGCTCCAGCATTTCTGCAGGCAGAAGCCAACCTTCGCCCATTTGTGCACCGGTGGAAATATATTCTGATACAAGTGACTTTATATGCTCAAAATCTGTTGGCTTGTCAAATACGTCGTATTGACCTATTGCATATATAAGATTGTTCTGCATACTTTTAAGTGCATTGTAAACAAGCCGCATCACAAATTGTTTAGACTTTTTCATTCTGTACAGCTTATAATCGGATATATTTGTGTAAACACTGTAAAGGCAGAAGTCAATAAGTCCCGGGCATACAACCTCCGCTCCTTCCGAAAGGAGAAATTTTTCAAGGTTGTTATTTCCCAGTGGAGAGTATTTGACGAATATTTCTCCCACAACACCGACTCTGGTTTTTTTAGTGCGATTCATCGGAATTTTAGAAAAAGCTTCAGCTATTTCAAGAAAGGATTCCTTTGATTTATTAAAGAAAAATTTATCTTTTTTTATGCGGTCAGCGATTTTTCCTGCGCAAACCTGTGCAACCTCGTCGGTGTCACCGTGGAATAATTCATAAGGCTTACACTGATTTGTAAGATTTGCTATAATATCGCCGAATACTGCCGCAAAAAACATTTTTAATATAACATTCAGCGACAGCTTGAATCCGGGATGCTTCTCAATGGAACTAAGGCTTAACGATATTACGGGAACATAACCGTAGCCTGCCTTTTCAAGAGCTTTGCGCAAAAGTGATATGTAATTTGAAGCTCTGCAACCTCCGCCTGTCTGGAACAGTATCAATGCCACCTTGTGCGGATCGTAGCCTCTGTTTATAATAGCATCAAGGAACTGACCGATAACCAGAAGCGCCGGATAACAGGTATCGTTATGCACATATTTAAGTCCCAACTCCGTGATTTCGGGACCGCTGGTTTCAAGCAAGTCTGTTTTGTAGCCGTAACCGTCCAGCACCTGCATAATAAGCTTGAAATGTACAGGTAACATGTTCGGAATAAGTATGGTGTGGGTTTCTTTCATTTCTTTTGTAAAAGGGATATAATTGTCTGTCATAGTATCAACCCTCATTGTTAGCTTTTTTCTGTGCGTGCTCCGCCATTGCACCCATAAGACTACGGATTCGTATTTTAACTGCACCGGGGTTGGTTATTTCATCAATTTTAATCTGGGTGTAAAGACGGTTGTTATTTTCGAGAATCCGGCGCACTTCATCTGTTGTGATTGCGTCAACTCCGCATCCGAATGATACAAGCTGAACAAGCTCCATATTCTCGTTTTGAGAAACATAGTATGCCGCATTGTACAGACGTGCGTGATAAGTCCATTGATTAAGCACATTTACCTCGGGCTTTTTGTCCGCAAGCGGGAGAGCATCTTCACTGATGATTACAAATCCCAGTGACTGAATAAGCTTATCAATTCCGTGGCAAATGAGGCTGTCAATATGATACGGCCTTCCTGCGAGTACGCAAATATCCTTTCCGTGTGCTTTTGCGTATTCTATAGCACGCAGACCTTCTTCTGACACATCCGAACGATACTTTTTAAGTTCTGCAAAACCGTGTTTAACAGCGCTTTTGACAGCCGCACGGGAAAGTCCGGCATCAAGCTTTTCATTAAGATAACAGTAAAGCTCCTTTGTCAGTTCGCGGATGCTGTTAATGTTAATATATGGGAAAAGGAAAGTTGTTTCCTTAAGTCTGTCAACATTTCCCTGCAGAAGCTCGGAATAATATGCAACTACAGGACAATTGTAGTGATTGTCTGAAATTTTTTCGTTTATATTATATGTAAGACATGGGTAGAAAATTGCATCCACCCCTTTGTCGAGAAGATATATTATATGTCCGTGCATAAGCTTTGCGGGATAACAGGCAGTGTCTGAAGGTATGGAGAACTGACCCTTTTCATATATTTCTCTTGAGGACAATGGGGAAACCTCTACCTCAAACCCTAAATCTGCAAAAATTGTATGCCACAGGGGAAGAAGCTCGTACATACCAAGAGCAAGGGGTAGACCGATTTTCTTTGCTTTAAGGGGAGTATTTGAGTAAGAAAGCAGTCTCCTGCGTTTGAATTTGTATAGATTAGGAACATCCTCAATCTTTTCTGCGCCTGCGCCTTTCTGACACTGATTGCCGGAAATAAACTTTCTGCCGTCGGCAAAAGTGTTTATTGTAAGATGACAGCCATTAGTGCAGCCTTTGCACATAACATTAGAAGATTTATGGGAGAAATTCTGGAGGTCATCCTTTGCAATCAGAGATGAGAACATTGCCCGCATTGAATAAATTGCGGCACCATATGCGCCCATAAGACCTGAAATATCAGGACGTATAACGTTTCTTCCCAGTTCTGTTTCAAAAGCCCGCAGAACAGCATTGTTGTAGAATGTGCCGCCCTGAACAACTATGTTTTTGCCAAGCTCGTCAGGAGAAGATGCACGGATAACCTTATAGAGAGCATTTTTTACAACACTTATTGCAAGGCCTGCCGAAATGTCCTCTACCGAAGCCCCCTCTTTTTGAGCCTGCTTAACAGATGAATTCATAAATACAGTACAGCGACTGCCGAGATTAACGGGGTTTTGAGCAAAAATACCCTTTGCGGCAAATCCTGCAGCATCAAATCCGAGGGATTTGGCGAAGGTTTCAAGGAAGGAGCCGCAACCTGACGAACAAGCCTCATTAAGCATTATTGAGTCAATAGCACCGTTATGTATCTTAAAGCATTTAATGTCCTGACCGCCTATATCAAGAATGAAATCCACGTCAGGCATAAAGTGTTTTGCGGCGGTGAAGTGTGCAATTGTTTCAACAAGACCGTAATCAACGCAGAATGCGTTTTTTATAAGCTCTTCACCGTAGCCTGTGACGGCGCTTCCGCGGATGCGTATACGGTTTTGACAAAGGTCATATATTTCTTCAAGACAATGGCGCACAACATCAACAGGGTTTCCCTGATTTGATGAATAGTAGGAATAGAGGATTTCTCTGTTTTCGGAAATAAGTACGAGCTTTGTGGTAGTGCTTCCGCAGTCTATTCCCAGAAATGCCGAGCCTGAATAAGTCTTAATGTCAGCTACCGGAACGGTTGCCTTTTTGTGGCGGGATATAAAATCGTTATAATCGTCTTCACTTTCAAAAAGCGGAGAAAGTACCCCTGTTCCACTAGAAAGTCTGACAGTCTTTATGGCTTTGATAAGGTCTGCAATGTTGTAGCGATTTTTCAGAGTCGAGGAGTAATAAGCCGCACCCAACGCAACGGAAATTCTGGCATAGTCGGGGAAAACGGCATTTTCGTCAGAAAGACCGAGTGTGGTTTTAAAGCTGTCGCGAAGACCTTTGCAGAAGGACAACGGTCCGCCAAGAAACATTACCTTGCCGGAAATTTTGCGACCCTGCGCAAGACCTGCAATAGTCTGATTTACAACTGCCTGAAAAATACTTTTAGCAATATCTTCCTTACGGGCACCTTGGTTGATAAGGGGCTGAATATCTGTTTTTGCAAATACTCCGCAACGCGATGCCACGGGATATATTTTTTCGTAGTTAAGACTGAGAGTGTCAAGCTCCTCAACACTTACATTGAGAAGTGTTGCCATCTGGTCAATAAAAGCTCCCGTGCCGCCTGCGCAGGTGCCGTTCATTCGTTCGTCGGTGCCGCCGTCGAAGAAAATGATTTTGGCATCTTCTCCGCCAAGCTCAATAATGCACGAAGTATCGGGGGCATCACGGCGCACAAGCTCGCTTTCCGCAACAACCTCCTGAATGAAGGGGACGCGCATAGCTTCGGCTATACCAAGACCTGCAGAGCCCGAAAGAGCAAAAGTTATCTCGCTGTCGCCGATGATACTGTAAGCTCTTTCCAGAAGCTCCCTGCATTTCTCAAGAACCTTTGAAAAGTGGCGCTCGTATGTTTCATATAATATTTTTCCGTCGGAATCGATCAATACTGCTTTTGCAGTAGTTGAACCGACATCAATGCCAAAGCTGTAGTTCATAATTATTTCTCCCGCGTAATAGATAAATGCAAACCAATTCTTTCCTATTTAATATTATATATATCAGGATTTTGTTTGTCAATAAAACAAAATTTTATTTACAGGAACTTTACAAAAAAAGCATATGTTGTGTAAAACCGAAAGGCAAAAAGAGTAAAAAAAGAGTTTCAAAAGCTTACAAACCCCTATATATAGCCATTGCAGACGTTTTTTTACAATTGTGTTAAAAATAACAATATATTGTGATTTTATATTGACAACGCAACTAGATATTGTTATAATAAGTATGCACATTAAAATGCAATTTCGGAGGGAGAAAGATGAAAATTATAAAAAGAAGCGGGGCAGAGGTAACGTTTGATCCCAACAAGATCGTAATTGCTGTTACCAAAGCTAATGAGAGCGTTGTCCCCAGCAACCGTATGTCTGCGATACAGATTAAACGTATTGCGGAAGATGTTGAGAGTGCGGCGGCAAATATGAACAGATCCTTAAGTGTGGAGGAAATTCAGGACCTTGTAGAGGATCAGATAATGAATCAGCGCGCGTTTGACGTTGCGCGCCGTTATATTACATACCGCTATAACCGTGCTCTTGTAAGAAAATCAAATACAACAGATGAGCAGATTTTGAGCCTCATTGAATGCAATAACGAGGAGGTTAAGCAGGAAAATTCTAACAAAAATCCCACCGTTAACAGTGTTCAGAGAGATTATATGGCTGGTGAGGTAAGTAAGGATATTACAAAACGTATTCTTCTTCCTGCAGAGGTTGTTGCGGCCCATGAGCAGGGAATTATCCATTTCCATGACGCGGATTATTTTGCACAGCATACGCATAACTGCGACCTTGTAAATCTTGAGGATATGCTTCAGAACGGTACCGTTATCAGCGGTACTATGATTGAAAAGCCTCACAGCTTCTCTACAGCCTGCAATATTTCCACACAGATTATTGCACAGGTTGCTTCCTGTCAGTACGGCGGTCAAAGTATCAGCCTTACACATCTTGCTCCCTTTGTTGATATAAGTCGTAAGAAAATCCGTCGTCAGGTAGAGGAAGAAATGGCTATCCTCGGAGAAAGAGTAGGCGAGGAAAAGATTGATGAAATCACCGAGAAAAGGCTTCGTGATGAGGTTAAGAACGGTGTTCAGATGATACAGTATCAGGTTGTTACTCTCATGACAACCAACGGACAGGCTCCCTTTGTAACTGTGTTTATGTACCTTAACGAAGCAAAGAATGAGCAGGAGAAGAAGGACCTTGCCCTTATTATTGAAGAAACTCTCCGTCAGCGCTACAGAGGAGTTAAGAATGAAAAGGGAAACTGGATTACACCTGCATTCCCCAAGCTTATCTACGTCCTTGAGGAGGATAATATTCATCCCGACAGTAAATATTATTATCTTACAGAGCTTGCGGCTAAATGTACTGCAAAGCGCATGGTTCCCGACTATATTTCGGAGAAGATTATGCTTCAGAACAAGATTGACAAGAATGGCGATGGAAACTGCTACACCTGTATGGGCTGCAGAAGTTTTCTTACTCCTTATGTTGATGAAAATGGTAATCCCAAGTATTACGGTAGATTCAACCAGGGTGTTGTAACAGTAAATCTTGTTGATATTGGTCTTTCTGCCGGGGGCGATATGGATAAATTCTGGGAAATCTTTGATGACAGAATGGATCTTTGTCATAAGGCTCTTCAGTGTCGCCACGAGAGACTTACAGGAACACTGTCAGATGCGGCTCCCATTCTCTGGCAGCACGGAGCACTTCTTCGTCTTAAGAAGGGCGAAACAATTGATAAGTACCTTCACGGCGGCTACTCCACAATTTCACTCGGCTATGCAGGACTTTGGGAGTGTGTTTACAGCCTTAACGGAAAGAAACTTACAGAGCCGGAGGGTGAGGCTCTCGGTCTGGAGATTATGAAAAAGCTCAACGAATACACTGCAAAGTGGAAAGCTGAAGAGAAGATTGATTACTCTCTTTACGGAACACCTCTTGAGAGCACAACATATAAGTTTGCAAAGTGCCTTCAGAAGAGATTTGGTATCGTAAAGGGTGTAACTGATAAGAACTATATCACAAACAGCTACCACGTTCACGTAACAGAAGATATTGATGCATTTGACAAGCTCGCTCTTGAGGCGAAGTTCCAGGCACTTTCACCCGGCGGTGCAATCTCCTACGTGGAAGTTCCCAATATGCAGAGCAATCTTCCTGCTGTGCTTTCAGTAATGCAGTTCATCTATGACAACATTATGTATGCCGAGCTTAATACAAAGAGCGACTTCTGTCAGGAGTGCGGTTTCGACGGCGAAATAGAAATTAAAGAGGATGCCGACGGCAAGCTAGTGTGGGAATGTCCCAACTGTGGCAACAACGACCAGTCCAGGCTTAATGTAGCCCGCCGTACCTGTGGATATATCGGTACACAATTCTGGAATCAGGGAAGAACGCAGGAGATAAAAGAACGTGTCCTTCATCTGTAAAAATCGGGATGTTAAAAAATTGGTGATAAACAAAAAGGAGATGTAAAAGTGAGTTTTTACATCTCCTAATTTAAAGAGAGTGAAAAATTTGAACTACGCTACCATTAAAAAATTTGATATAGCAAACGGTCCCGGGGTGAGAGTATCGCTGTTTGTCAGCGGATGCCGTCATCGCTGCAAAAACTGCTTTAATAAAGAAGCATGGGATTTTGACTACGGCAAAGAGTTTACGGAGGAGACTGAAAAAGAAATTCTTGATGCCATAGACCACTCCCATATAGAGGGATTGTCGCTTCTTGGTGGTGAACCCTTTGAAAAGGAAAACCGCGGGAGACTTATATCGCTTGTGAAAAAATTCAAGGAGAGATTTCCCCAAAAAACAATATGGTGCTACACGGGCTTTTTGCTTGACGAAGAGCTTATTAAGTCAGGTGAAAGCGATACAATGGAATTGATTTCGCATATTAATGTCATTGTGGACGGCAGATTTGTGGAAGAGCTTAAAAGTGCGGCACTTCTGTTCCGCGGCTCTTCAAATCAGCGGATAATAAACGTTCCCGAAACTCTGAAAAAAGGCGAGGTAGTCCTTCTGGAAGGTAAGTGGGAACGCAAAATGGGCAGCGGAGATATTTACGAATAATGCCCCGATCTTGTAGATTTCCCCTTGTGGGGAAGGTGAGAAAGAAGAAAGGATGGTTAAAGAAATGGAAAAATACAGTGTAAGAATTAAAAAACTCGATGAAAACGCAATTGTGCCGACCTACGGCTCGCCTTTTGCGGCAGGTGCAGACCTTTATGCCTGCACAGAGGATAAAATTGACATTGCACCACACGAAACAAAGCTAATTCATACCGGCATAGCAATGGAAATCCCTACAGGCTTTGCAGGTCTTATCTATGCAAGAAGCGGCATCGCTTCAAAGCGCGGCCTTGCCCCTGCAAATAAGGTCGGTGTGGTTGACAGTGACTACCGTGGCGAGCTTATGGTAGCGCTCCATAACCATAGCGATAATATGCAATCAATCGAAAAGGGAGAGAGAATTGCACAGCTTGTAATCACTCCCTATGTTACCGCAGACTTTGTAGTATCTGAAACACTTGACGATACAGAGCGCGGCGAAGGCGGCTTCGGCTCAACAGGTAAAAAATAATTGATTGAAACAAACAAGGCAGAAATGAATTTCGTTTCTGCCCTCAGACTGTCGAAAAAGCCCAGAATTATCTGGACTTTTTCGACAGTCTGAAACTGCAATGTCACACAGACATTGCAGTTTTAATTTTATAATATAAAGTTATTTTTTACGCCCCTGTGAGACCGTTTGAAGGCACAGAATTTAATATTCCCTTATATGTTGTACATAGAAAGATATTCCTTTGTATTATCAATCATTTCATCAAATAATTTCTTTGATGTAGCCATATCGAGCTTATTCTGGGGGTCGTTGATAAATGCTTCAAATGCAATAGAAAGGTCCTTTTTCATAACTGCCTCAACAGTAAGCATCTGATTTGCAACGATTCTTTCTGTAAGACCGAGGATGCCAGAGGGCATTTCACCTGCAAACATAGGTGTTACACTATTTGAAGTAAAGTATGCGTTTGTTTCAACAACTGCACCAATGGGAAGATTGGGAATCTGTCCCTGATTGGGGATGTTTACGTTTGTGATAAGGTCCTCAAGACCGAGAAGCGCCTTCATCTGTGCAACTCCCTTTTCTCCGGAGGGGTTGATTTCAAACTTCTGCTCGCGTTTAACCATTCTGTCGCTCTGTGCCATAAGGTCCTTTGTACGGTCCTTTCTCCAACTTACGGGAGTGAGGCTGAAGCCCCAGCTATCAACCATTTCGGGAGAAGACATATACCAGTTTGAGGGGCAGAACTCTGCAAGATGTCTGTCGCCTGCTGCGGCGATGTATCCATAGCGGAGGAACAGGTCAAACTTAACTCGCTGGTCGCCTTTGAAGTAGCGGTTAAGCCAGTTCTTGTCGGCATCCTTCTCTCTGCTGTGACCGGTCTTTCTGTACTTTTCGCAGAATTCGCGGTAAATGGGGAATATATCAATATCCTTATATTTTGCTTCTGTAAGCCATGTAAAGTGGTTTACACCTGTTACGTTAACCTTGATGTCATCACGGGTAGCGCCCTCAACACCGCACATTTCGCGGAGTGTGTCTATAAGTACGTCCTGTGTGCCGAACACCTCGTGACAGCAACCGATTGCTTTAATCTTGGGAAAAGTCTTGTAAAGAATATCGGTACATACTGTCATAGGATTGGTGTAGTTGATTACCCATGCATTGGGACAGCATTTTTCAATAAGTCTCGCATAATCCTCATAAATAGGAAGTGTGCGTAGTGCTCTGATAAGTCCGCCGAGACCTACTGTGTCACCAACGGACTGGTAGATGCCATACTTTTCGGGAGTGTGAACGTCGGACTCCATCTCGTCAAAGGTTCCGGGAAGGATTGACATTACAACGAAATCTGCATCCCGGAGTGCTTCCTCTGCGGTTTCTGTAGCAACATACTTGAAATTGTTATATTCGGGATAGTAGTAGCTGATGTCGTTGCCGATAATTTCGTTGTTTTTTGCTGCCTGAAGGTCAATGTCATAAAGATACACAGTGCCCTCAAGTGCGCTTTCAAGAGCTAGGTCACTCATAAGATTCCATGCCCAACCTCTGGAACCACCGCCTATGTAAGCAATTTTAAGGTCTTTTGCTTTGTTGTTTTTGTAATACATATTATAAACTCCTTTCAGAAATCAAAAAACTCACTAAATATATGATATAACAAAATCGTATTAAAAACAATGCAAAATATTGACTTTATTTTTAAATTGTTATATTATATTGACATAATCATAAGTTTTTTGAGGTGAAAAACATGGATGCACTGTATCAGAGTATAAAAAGTGATGTAAAGATTGACTATGTAGCAAACAGTCACGGCGGACGAATGGCATCGGTGCATTACCACGATGCGTATGAAATATATATTCTCGAAAAAGGTGAGAGGACATATATTATCGACGATACTTTTATAGAATTATCAGACAGAGATATAGCGATTATAAAACCATATGAGCTTCATTCTACTGACGGCGGTGTGTACAGCAGATATCTTTTGTATTTCAAAGATGAATATCTTGACCGATATTTCACAGAGGAAGCAAAAGAGAAGCTGCTCCTGTTTTTAAAGAGAAAGAAACTGACAATGGAACCTGAAAGTCACGACAGGTTGAAGGAGCTTCTGCTTGAACTGAAAAACGACTATAATAACTTCATCGTTTTTTGTGAAATAATAAAGCTGTTTCTTGCTTGCTGTGATGGCGAGGAAAATATTGAAGTCAGTGCAAGAAACAAGCTTATTTCACGAATTATTGAGTATCTGGCAAATAACTATCTTGAAATAAAGAACCTTGATAACCTTGCGGATAAGTTTTATATAACAAAGCATTATTTGTGCAGGCTTTTCAAGAAAGAGACCGGTGTTTCCGTCGTTACATACGTTAACACACACAAGCTTCAGCTTGCCTGCGAAAAGCTTCAGTATACAAGGGATAATATAGACCTGATTGCATCAGAATGCGGATTTAATTCATCAATGTATTTTTGTAAGGTTTTTAAGAAAAGTATGGGAATGAGTCCGGGAGAATACAGAAAGCTGAAGCAATATTAAAAAGAGGGGGCTGTAGCAAAATGAATAAATATTCATTTTGCTACAGCCCTTTGAATTCTACATTGGGAAATACCGATGCTATAGTTTCATAGATTTTATCGTTTTCTTTATTATCGTGGATAATAATATTTTTCGGAGAGATTGTTATAAGCGCACTTAATGCAATATCCTCGTGAGTAAAATCTTCCGGTGAAAAGGCAAATTCGCTTGCGTGAATGTCAGTTATATCCTTTTTGTGTCTGTTCAATATCCTCAGGATGCCGTCCTTTTTTATAATATGAACCAGGGGTTCTTTAGGCATCTGCACCGACACAAAAAAACTCAACATATTCAAAAACTCATCATATTCACGCATTGCGGAAAGCTCTTCCGCCGCATTGATGCACAGCTTGCGCAGCTCATTTTTATACTCTTCAAGCCTAAAATTTACAAATCCGTTTATTATGATATAACTGTTTTCTTTCAGGTACTCTGCCGCACTTTCTTTTATAAGAGCTCTGCGACGGTTGTAGTGCATCGTGTTGAGGGCATTGTCATTTTCGGGAGAAGCATTTTTTACAGCGATATTATATATTTCCCGCTTTTCAGATGATGGCGCATAAGGAAATTCATTTTCAGTAATTCTATATATAAGTTGTTTTTCGCATTTATCCATAATTTCGCCTGTGATGGCTCCTGCAAACTCATCAAGCCCGGTGTCCGGGGGAAGTGTGACTGCAGTATTCAAATCCAAAATATCACCTCCGGTAATTAGCTGAAACCAACAACACTATATACGTCTTTAGTGTTGTTGGTTTCGGCTATGTAAAGACTATTTTGTCATCAGAGGTATAATGGAACCGATGTCGGTCAAAGGTCCTTTCTTTAAATCTGTAATGTTTATGCTTTTTTTGTTTAAGAAATTCCGTACTGCATCGCCGTCGGGGAAATTTTCGATGTCACCGTTTATAAGCAAAGTGTCTTTTGCTCCAAGACCACAACAACCGCCGAAAAAGCCATTGTCATATCCTTCGAGTAAAATTCCATTGTTTGATATTAAAAGGACATCCATTCCGCATTTTTCTGCCGCTTTAGCAATTGAAGCATCAGCAGTAATAATGGAATTTTCGTCAACAGGGCATATTGAGCATTTGGTGTAGCCCTGCTTTACGTTTATAATCTCATAACCCTCGCTTGTAAGTATGTCAAATAAAGTGCTGTCGCATACGTCTTTGTTCAAAAAACATTTTTTACCGACTATACAAATATTATATGCACTGTCATGCGGATAGTGACAACCGAGGGGGAAATTCCCTTTTATAATTTCAAATCCGTAGAGTGAAAGTTTTCCTTTGTAATATTCATAGGAATCCAGAGGACAAACCGCCTTATTTCCACCCAGAACACATATGCCAAGGTCTGCGTGGTATCTTATTCCCGTTGGAAGTATATTCAACGGAGCCGGAGAAATAACAACAGCATCTTCAATATGTGCATCTGCAATAAAAAGTGATACCTTGTCTTGAGGAAGGTTGGGAGTAGCAATATATTTCATACAGTTCACACCTTTGAAAAAGCCGCAAACATTTAAGCTGTTTGCGACTTTTAAATTAAAAAAACAAATAATCGTTATTTATTATCTATTAAACGTACTGCAAGTTTTTTTGCGGCATTGTATCCGTCAACCTGCTCTTTCTGGTCATCTCTGGGATAGTATCTCATAAAAAGATATGTGTTTGAAAAATCAGCATTGTATTTTTCCTGAATTTCTTTAAAAATCTCACACTCGGTAATTTTTATTCCGTATTTGGAGCCATTATGTGAAAATACCGCATCCTCCGGCAGGTCCTTTTCATACCATTCGTCAAGTGTGATGAAAACACTTTCATCGGGAGTGTCCTCAAGATAAGGGGCAACCGTATCGGAATCGAGAATATACAGATAAACATCCTCTGCCGCAAGTGTTAAATATAGCTTCTGGGACATTGCAGAGCTGTACTCCAAGTCATCACTATTCATATTAAGCTGGGAAAAGTTAATGGATTTTTCACCGTTGCCGTCAACATCCTCACATAAGGGACTGGCTTTCTCTATGATGGTGTCAGTTACATCTTCCGGAAACATAAGAGAACCGGCATACAGCATAGTAATGTCGTAGCGAGGCTTGTTTATTGTCTGAAATACAGTAACAACAGCAAGAATCAGTACTAGTGCTATTGCAATCACATATCCTTTATAATACGTCCAGAAATACTCCCACCATGCTTTAGTAAAACGTGGAGGAATTGTTCCGTATTTTTCAGCCATTTTTTATTCAGTCCTTCTTTCCTGATACGTTAAGTCTGGCAAGTGACTTCTTCAGCTTGATTTCAGCAAGCTTATACTCATAGTCACTGCGCCCGGCATTTTCAAGCCTCGCCTGCGCTTTTTCTTTAGCACACATGGCCCTTTCAACGTCAATATCTTCTGCCCATTCAAAAGTTGAAGCTATTACACGCACTACACCGCCCGATACAGTAATCATACCGCCGGCACATGCCGCGCGACGTTCGCCATCAGCGGTAAAAACCCGTGTGATACCGATAGATAACGAAGCCACGTAATCTGAATGCTTTGCGAGAATGCCCACATCTCCTTCGGTAGTGCGAACAATTATCTTCTCCGCTTCGCCGTCAAACAGAAGACCGTCGGGTGTAACTATTTCCAGTTTAAAATTCATATAATCAACCCTTCTCAACTTTTGCTACAGCTTCTTCAATCGTTCCTACAAAGAGGAAAGCAGACTCGGGAAGATCGTCATGCTTACCTTCAATGATTTCTTTGAATCCGCGGATTGTTTCCTTAATCGGAACGTACTTACCCTGCATACCTGTAAACTGTTCTGCAACAGAGAACGGCTGTGAAAGGAATCTTTGTACTTTACGGGCGCGGCTTACAGTAAGCTTATCTTCTTCACTGAGTTCATCCATACCCATAATTGCAATAATATCCTGAAGCTCGTTATAGCGCTGAAGAATTTTCTGTACAGCGCGGGCTGTTTCATAATGCTCTGTTCCGACTACGTCAGGAGTAAGGATTCTTGAAGTTGAATCAAGGGGGTCAACTGCAGGGTAAATACCCTGTGAGGCAATCTGACGTGACAGAACCGTTGTCGCATCAAGATGTGCAAATGTAGTTGCAGGTGCGGGGTCTGTAAGGTCATCGGCAGGCACATAAACTGCCTGAACTGATGTAATGGAACCTTTCTTTGTAGAAGTAATTCTTTCCTGAAGTGCACCCATTTCTGTCGCAAGTGTAGGCTGATAACCAACCGCAGAAGGCATTCTGCCAAGAAGTGCGGAAACCTCACTTCCTGCCTGTGTGAAACGGAAAATGTTATCAATGAAAAGAAGTACGTCCTGACCTTCTCTGTCACGGAAATATTCTGCCATAGTAAG
>CAYLPQ010000015.1:0-24330 GCA_964385605.1 uncultured Oscillospiraceae bacterium
TTTTTCTTTTTTGTAAAGCTCTATTGTTGGTTACCCCAACATTTATTATAGAGCCAATATTTATAACATAATGAAGGGTTTGCTCAATGAGCAAACCCTTCATTATGTTATAAATTCATTTCTTTAAAGTATGCTATCGGATTCGCCCCATTTCCCAAAACAAATATCCTTGCACTCTTCGCATCGGCATTTTTAGAAACGACAAGAGAAGTGAAATCACCTTCTATTAGTGGTTCTATACTGACTCCTAAGAAGCCTCCATCGGAATCATAGAGGCAAACAAGAACCTTTGCCCCTACTTCGTATTCACTGCACTTTACATCAAAGTAATATCTTGTGCTGCTTGACATAATTTCCGCTTCAATGGTTGCAAGCTTTTCACCACTTAATACATTTACAGCAACACCACACATTGCGCTATAGCCTCCATCATTCGTTTTTGCAGTTATTGTTGCATATCCGGTTGAAATTGCAGTCAATATCCCATTATCTACTGTAACAACTTCTTCGTTCGAAGATGACCAAACTACACTGTTGTCTGTGGCATTTTGAGGTAATATTGTAGGTAATAACAAATGATGTTCTCCTACATTCATTGAAATTTCTTTTTCATTTAGTGTAACACCTGTAACTTCAATTTTTTCACTTTTCCAATGAGCATAGAGCGTTAGGTCAGACTTATATGTGAATTTGCTTGATGCCGTAAACTTACTTCCACCTTCTACTGCCGTATACCATCCATCAAAGGTATATCCATCTCTTGTAGGGGTCGGCAATGTTCCTATATACTGATCATACTCAACGTCTTTACTCGTTGTATCTATATCACCACCATTGGCATCAAATGATATTTCAAAGAAAGGCTCAACAATGTTAATTGCGAGTGCCGAAACAGTAACTGTATATGCTCCCGGATGCATTCCATTAATGTAATTTATCGTACAGTCATATTTGGGAATAACATAAACGGTCCCACCTGAAGAAATTGCAGTTAAACTTATTACTCCATTGCTATAGTAATTTAATATAGCATCTGCCCCTCCCGTAATTAAGGTAGCTGCTACATATCCAACATAATTAGATTGTGGCAAAGAAACATCCACTCTCGAGTTGTCACATTTTACAGATATTGGCAAGGACGCCGTTTCTCCAACAATCATAGTGTAATTTTTGTATTCGATAACTTCTTTCCCTAATCCCGTTGAATCAGTGCTTGGAATTGTAGCACGAGCAGTCGTATTCATACTTAAACATATTATTAAAACTACTAGTAATAATAAATTTTTTCTTAAAGTTCCAGTTCCGTAATTCACTACTATTCCTCCTCTATCTTTTATTTTGTGTTTATTCATCTGCGTTCACACATATGAATACTTCATCTCTACTATAAAATCATACATTCTCACAGGTACTTTCCCCTGCGCACCACCAACATTTGTTGGTATATTTTTCATTTTAATATATTATACTTACTTTGTCAAGAACAATTGTAGGTGAATGTTATGAAAGAAATTCTTTCCAAAAGATTGAGACAATGTAGAAAAGCTATGGGGTACTCACAATGCCAAGTCGCAATATATTGCGATATTACAGAAAATGCATATCAAAACTATGAATTGATGACCAGAGAACCAAAGCTTGAAATTCTTATTAAAATAGCAGATTTGTTTGACGTTTCAATAGATTATCTTGTTGGACGAACTGATGTCAAATGATTGTAAGACTAAGGCAGAAGCGACAAAGCACCGCTTCTGCCTTTTAATTTTACATTATAAATTCCGTACTTTATTTTCATCTACACAAATAAAAACTTCTTCACAGTTACAAAATTCATACAGTCTTTCGGGAGTTTTACAAAGAAGCTCCTTTTTTTCTTTTGGCAGTTTTTTAAGACGAGCTTCAAGCTTTGACGCGTCACTTCTTCCGCTGCCTGTCACCCACGCACAGGCGACGGAGACAACCTCTTTGGCACGGGTGTACTTCGCACCTTTTCCACTCTTTTTCGTATGTTCTGAAAACCGTCTTTCAAGGTCTGTCGTAATTCCACTGTACAACGAATTATCACTGCATCTCATCATATATACGTAATACATTAATAATCAACCCTCTGACTTCTGTAAAGGCTGTAATTGCCCGACATCATAAAGCTTATTGCGCAAACAAGTAAAAATAAACCGATGCCCTGACCGCCAAAAACCTCTATTGCCAGGAAAACCGATGCCAGAGGACAGTTTACTGCGCTACAGAAAAGTGCCACAAAACCGATTGCCGCACCAACCGCGGGATTTAATCCAATCAGCCCGCCAACCACGCATCCGAAAGTTGATCCCACAAAGAATGCCGGCACGATTTCGCCGCCTTTAAATCCTGCACCGAGAGTTATCGCAGTAAACAGTATTTTCAACAAAAACGCATACCATAGCGCGTCGCCTTGCAATGCCTTTTCAATTATGTGCATACCCGCACCGTTATAATCTCCTGTCCTTAAAAGGAGAGTGAGAAGCACTACCGCAAAACCACCTGCAAATGCTCTCAACCAGACATTTTTAAATGCAACCGTCAGAAATCTCTTTATTTTCTGCATACTCACACAGAAGAGTATTCCTACCAGTGCGCACAGAAGTGCAAGCACACCTGCCTTTATATAAACCAATGCGTCTACAGAACCAAAACCAACTGCGAACCGTACAGGTGTTATTCCCATACAAAGGGCAATTCCGTATGCCGTAAGGGATGATACTGCACAGGGTACCAGTGCCCTGTAATTCATTTTTCCAACGGTTGCAACCTCGATAGCAAACACAGCCGCTGTTAACGGTGTACCAAAAAGTGCCGTAAACACTGCCGCCATACCTGCCATAACCATTGTATGTAAATCTTCACTGTTAAGTCTTAAACATTTTCCTATGTTATAACCAATACTTCCGCCAAGCTGAAGTGCCGCACCCTCTCTTCCGGCAGAGCCTCCGAAAAGATGAGTAAGTGCCGTGCTGATAAATATGAGAGGGGTAAGGATAAGCGGCACCTTATCCTCTGTGTAAACTGCTTCTATAACACGGTTTGTGTCAAGATTTCCGTTTTTACGGAAAGCATAGTACATTGCCGCAATTATTACACCAATAACCGGAAGCAGAAATATCACATTCGGATTGCTTTCCCGAAGCTCGGTCACATAATCAAGCAAAATGTGAAATCCTCCGCCAACTCCTGCGCCGACACATCCTACAAGCGCCGCTGCCAGAATCCATTTTATAAAATTAAGCAAGGATACCCCTGCGAGTTTACAGTTGATTTTAATTATGTCCACAACTATTCCTCCAAAATATAATTCCTGTTGATTTTACCACTCCTTTCTCCAAATTTCAACAAAATATTCAAAAAAACCTGTAATTAAAAGGGTAGAAAATCCACCCTTTTAATTACAGAACACGTGTCTGCCTATTGTGCATACTACCTCACGGGTTCTAATCCACTGATTAGTTGCGGTCTTGGGATTATAATAATAAATCGCACCGTTTGTGGGATCCCAACCGTTTAACGCATCACGGGCGGCACGACGGCTGCTTGAATACATTGTTGCATTTATCTGACCGTCATCTACTGCGGTGAATGCGCCCTTCTGGTACACTACACCTGATATTGTGTTTGGAAAGGAAGGATGATCCACCCTGTTAAGAACAACAGCACCCACTGCAACCTGTCCTTCGTAAGGTTCGCCCCTTGCCTCTCCATTAATTACTCTTGCCAGAAGCTCAATGCTTGCATCGTTAGGCGACGACTGTGAACTGCCTGATGTGGAATATATACCCATAGCATTAAGAGTTGCTGTTCCTGCAATGCCGTCAACCTTAAGACCGTTTTTTTTCTGAAAGCTTTTTACGGCACTTTCTGTCTGCCATCCGTACACTCCGTCCACACTGCCGCTGTAGTAGCCCCAGTTTTTGAGCTTTGTCTGAACTTTACGTACATCTTCCCCTTTGGAACCGTTTTTCAGTGCCGCAGATGCACTGACATATAACACAGCAATCAACACAGCCGTTACGATAACTACTGCTTTTCGTTTATTCATTATTCCGCCTCCTTTTTGCAATTATTGTTTCCGGAAGAAAATTTTTTATTCATTTTTTTCTTTTGGAAGCTTTTTATTGAAAAAACTGTGGACATATTTTCCTTTGTGTGATAAAATACAGTGATAGTATAGGATGGTGATTTTGTGAGCACACGTGGAATCATACTTATGGCAATAGCACTCGTTGCAGTAATTGTCAACTTTTCTTCGCGGAAGTTAAGTGAAAGGTTTAACGTATCAGAGCTTTTAATAAAAACGGCGGCACTGATTGTTGTTCTCATATCAGTAATACTTCTGATGATATTCGGAAAATAATATCGAAAGGATAGATATATATGAAAAATCTTGAAAAAACCTATAATCCTTCGGAAATTGAAGACAAGCTGTATAAAAAATGGGTTGACGGCGGATATTTCCACGCAGAACCCGACAGCAGGAAGGAGCCTTACACAATTGTAATTCCTCCCCCAAACGTAACAGGTCAGCTTCATATGGGACATGCCCTTGATGAAACTCTGCAGGATATTCTTATCCGTTATAAGAGAATGCAGGGTTATTCTGCTCTGTGGATTCCCGGAACTGACCATGCAGGTATTGCTACACAGATTAAGGTTGAGGAGAGCCTTCGTGAGAATGAGGGACTTACCCGCTATGACCTTGGTCGTGAAAAATTCCTTGAAAGAGTATGGGACTGGAAGAATAAGTTCGGTAACCGTATTATAAATCAGCTTAAAAAGCTCGGTTGTTCATGCGACTGGGACAGAGAGCGCTTTACAATGGATGAGGGTTGTTCAAAGGCAGTTCGTGAGGTATTCGTTAACCTTTACGACAAAGGTCTTATTTACCGCGGCAACCGTATTATCAACTGGTGTCCCAGCTGTACAACGGCTCTTTCAGATGCAGAAGTTGAATATTCAGAGCAGCCCGGTCATTTCTGGCATATCCGCTACAAGATGACCGATTCTGATCGTTATATCGAAATCGCAACAACAAGACCGGAAACTCTTCTCGGTGATACAGCTATTGCAGTACATCCCCAAGATGAAAGATATACAGACCTTGTAGGTAAGACCTGTATTCTCCCCCTTGTAGGCAGAGAAATCCCCATTGTTGCCGATGAGTACGTTGAAAAGGATTTCGGCACAGGTGCAGTTAAGATTACTCCTGCTCACGACCCCAACGACTTTGAGGTTGGTCAGCGCCATAATCTTCCCATTATCAAGGTTATGAATGATGATGCTACAATCAACAAACAGGGCGGAAAATATGAAGGTATGGACCGTTACGAGGCACGTAAGCAGATTGTAAAAGACCTTGAGGAATGCGGTGCTCTTATCAAGATTGAAGATCACACGCACAACGTTGGCATCTGCTACCGTTGTAAGACCACTGTTGAGCCTCTCACAAGTGACCAGTGGTTCGTTAAGATGGCACCTCTCGCAGAGGAAGCTCTCCGAGTTGTAAAAGATAAAGAGGTTGAGTTTGTTCCCGAAAGATTTACAAAGACATATACAAACTGGATGGAAAACGTACACGACTGGTGTATTTCCCGTCAGCTCTGGTGGGGACACAGAATCCCTGCATTCTACTGCGACAGTTGTGGTGAAATGGTTGTAAGCAAGGAAGACCTTACAGTTTGTCCCATGTGCGGTCAGCCCATGCGTCAGGAAAACGATGTTCTTGACACATGGTTCTCATCAGCACTGTGGCCTTTCTCCACATTAGGTTGGCCCGAAGAAACTCCCGAATATAAGTATTATTACCCCACAAGCACACTTGTTACAGGTTATGACATTATCTTCTTCTGGGTAGCAAGAATGATTTTCAGTGCTTGTGAGCACACAAAGAAGCCGCCTTTCCGCCATGTATTCATTCACGGTATCGTGCGTGACAGCCAGGGCAGAAAGATGAGTAAATCTCTCGGCAACGGCATCGATCCCCTTGAAGTTATTGACAAGTACGGCGCAGATGCGCTCCGCTTTACTCTTACAACAGGTAATGCTCCCGGTAATGATATGCGTTTCTATTGGGAAAGAGTTGAGTCAAGCCGTAACTTCGCAAACAAGATATGGAATGCGGCAAGATTTGTGCTCATGAATCTTGAGGTTGAGGAAATCTCTCTTCCCAAAAATCCGCAGATTGAAGATAAGTGGATTATCTCAAGATACAATAGTGTTGTTAAGTCTGTTACAGAAAATCTTGATAAGTTTGAGCTTGGTGTTGCTCTCGGCAACCTCTATGACTTTGTATGGGACGAATTCTGCGACTGGTATATTGAGCTTGTAAAGCCCCGTCTTTACGGCGACAACACAGAGAGCAAGCTAGATGCACAGCGCACACTTTGCTACGTTCTCACAGGCATACTTAAGCTTATGCATCCCTTTATGCCGTTCATTACAGAGGAAATTTTCTGTGCTCTTCCCACAGGCGAGGAAACAATTATGACATCACAGTGGCCTCTGTATACCGATACTCTTAACTTCCCCGAAGAAGAAAAGAAGATGCAGGTAATCTGCGATGCTATCAAGAGTGTACGTAACATCAGAACAGAAATGAACGTTCCCCCGTCAAGAAGAGCAAGTATGATTATCGTAACAGATAATAAGGGACTCTTTGAAAGCGGCATAGCATTCTATGAAAAGCTTGCAGGCGCAAAGGACATTCAGGTAACTGACAGCGAAGCAAACGTTCCGGAAGGCAGTGTGAGTGTAATCGTTGACGGCGCAAAAATATTTATTCCCATGGACGAGCTTATTGATACTGAAAAAGAAAAGGAACGTCTCACAAAGGAAAAGGAACGTCTCCAGGCTGAAATCGACAGAGTTGATAAGAAGCTCGCAAATAAGGGTTTTGTTGAAAAAGCTCCTGCGAAGCTTATCGAGGAAGAAAAGGCAAAGGGCATTAAATACAAGGAAATGTATGATAAAGTCGTGGAATCCCTCGCAAAGCTCGGTTAATCGTATGTGATAAAACAGCACACTTAAAGTTCGAAATGCGAAAATGTTGTATCGAAATATTTGCAAAGCAAATAATAAAGGGGATGCAGAAATTCTGCATCCCCTGATTCAATCAAAAATTAGCAATACTTTGCGAATTGTCAATAATTCTGCATTGTGCATTATGCATTTCCTGAAAGGAGTTACTATGTTAATTGATTTTCATACACACGTTTTCCCCGAAAAGATTGCCGCAAAAGCCATTGCAAAGCTTGAAGAGGGCATTGTAAGAACACAGGGTTCTGCGGTTCTTACAGCCAATACTGACGGCACACTTTCGGGACTTATAAATTCTATGGACAACCACGGTGTTCAGTTGAGTGTTGTTATGCCTATTGCAACAACACCATCGCAGCACCGTACAATAAATAATTTTGCCAAAGAGATAACCGACTACAAACGGATTATATCCTTCGGCTCACTGCATCCTATGCAGGAGGACTGGGCGGAAACTCTCTGTTATATCGCCGAGGAAGGTTTTAAGGGCATCAAGCTTCACCCTGAATTTCAGGATTTCTATGTGGATGAACCCGTTATAATGGACATCGTTAAAAAAGCAGCAGAGCTTAATCTCTATGTACTGTTCCACAGTGGTGCTGACCTTGGCTACCATCCCCCTGTACACTGCACCCCCGAAAGGCTTCGCAAGGTAATCGACAAATGCGGTGGTGAGAACATTATCGCGGCACATTTCGGCGGTTTTATGATGTGGGAGGATGTGAAGAAGCATCTTGCAGACACCCCCGTTATGATGGATACATCTATGACAAGCAGCTACCTTGACAAGGACTTATTCCGTGAGATTGTATCTGTCCACGGTGCAGATAAACTCCTCTTCGGCTCCGACTCTCCCTGGCAGACACCGTCTGAATCGCTTGCATTCCTTGAAAGTTGCGACCTCTCCCCGGACGAGCTAGAAATGATAAAGCATAAAAACGCAGAAAAAGTGCTTGGTTTATAAAACCAAGCACTTTTTTACTATATTTTTACTTTACATCTGCGTCTATAAGAGAAGTAAGATAATAACATCTGTCTGCCATATAGTAATTGCCTACTGCATATGATGCTGTATCACCGTTTACGTCAAGTTCTGCCTTCATTGCGGCATCCTTCTTTGAAGCCCATAACTGCTGGTCTATTTTTAGCTGTTCATAATCAGCTGCGGGCATAATTGTTCCGAGGTATGCATACATTTCATCCACAAGAGCACTCCACTCTGCATAGATATTATGCGTAGCAAAATATCGACCTGAATGCAATGCAGCAGAATTATTCATATAACCTTCATTTGTTTTAATTGATTTTGCTTTTGATATAAAGTTGCTCTTTGCCGTAAACTTGTTGGGGTCAGGATTCTTATTCGCTAAATTTCCAATATATATAGAAACAGTCTTCTGTTCAGGAATCCATATAGAACTGCCGTATTCTGCTAATGTATCAAAACGGATAATTGTACGTCCGTTTATATTATAGCTAGGCACCTTAAATCCGTTGACATAAGTAGTTATATCTGTGTACAACAGGTCGTATGATTTCTGTCCAACCATACTCTGCGGAACAAACGCATGATTATAATCAGGAGCTGTTGTGACATAGGTCATAGAACGTTTTATTATAACAGTTCTTGTGCTTTCATCCCATATTACATCAAATCCGTAGTTTCTCAATTCCTGTGCGATAATGTAAGTATAACCATCAACGTTGTATGATTCCAGTTCATACCCGTTGATTTTTGCTACAATATCTGTGTAGCAGGCATAACCGATAACGTCGCCGTTTTCATATGCAAGAGCACTCATCCCGCTCAGGCATATAATAAGCGCCAGTGTGATTGCAATAATTTTTTTCATACTTTAAATCCTTTCTTTTTACCGTATAGGAATTTACGTAAAATTAACACGTGTGAAATTATATTTTAGCGCAGGCACAGCCTGCTTTTTATTTATTTTCAAATACTTTCTTCACTGCTTCATAGCTTTCCAGTGTACCTATATCGTATCTTTCACCCGGATTTTTAAGGGCATAGACATCTGTCTTCTGACAAAGGTAGCTGATGAATCCGCCGGGGGCATCAGTCTTACAGCCTGCTTCGATACCTTCTTTCACAAGGTGAAGCTCATCCTTTTTGTATATGTAGAAAGGGCCTACCCTCCAATTTGACTTGGGGTCATCGGGCTTTTCCTCCATAGCAATTACTCGGAAGTCACTGTCAGGAATCATAACACCGCTGCGACGAAGGGTCGCTACGTCCTCCTCATAGGTTGCGATAACGATGGCAGAGTTTTTCTCATAGAAAAGGTCTGTCATCTTCTTAAGTGAGAAGCCAAGCATATTGTCCCCTGCGACGATTAAAAGGTCGTCATCAAGGTTAAGTTTTTCAATAGCAAACTGAATATCCTTTACCGCACCGAGGCGTGTTTCATTGGAAACAGAGCCGTCATCAATAATTGTAACGGGGTTTTTAAGCTTGCAGTTCTTTTTCCAGTTTTCAAAATGCTCCATATACTTATGGTTCGAGATAATGATATGCTCGTTTATCCCCTCAATAGTGTCAATGTCATCAAGAAGCCAATCGAGAATACTCTTCCCTGCAACTTCGAGTAGTGGTTTGGGGAAATTCTCCGTTAAGGGGTAAAGCCTTGTTGCGTAGCCTGCCGCGAGTACTATACTTTTCATTAGTATAACCTTCCTTTATTTAATAATGTGGTTTAAAGATGAGGGATAGAAAAAAGTGTTCAGAACGGACAAACAATTTACACAATGTAGGTCAGGGGCTCTTATGCCGAAAAGCGGAACGAGCAAGCCCGTTCCCTACAACGCATTACCTGTTCTGGGCGGTTTTAACATCCCGCAATTGTTTTAATAATTACTTTTGCTGCTTTCTCTGCAGCCACTACTCTGAATTTTTCATAGCTCATTTCCGCACCGTTTGCACCGTCAGAAATGGTGCGAAGCACCGAGAAAGGCACTTTGTTCACATAGCATACCTGCGCGATAGCTGCGCCTTCCATTTCGCAGGCAATAGCTCCGAATGTATCTGCAATGTACTTTTTCTTATTGTCATCCGCGATAAACGCATCACCCGATGCAATAACTCCACGGAGGCACTTACCCTCTGTATTTCGACAGATTTTCTCTGCCAAATCACAGTCGCAAGGCATTTCCACCACATTAATTCCCGAAATCATACCCTTTGGGTCACCGAAATATGTAGTGTCCATATCGTGCTGTACCATAGCCGTTGCAACAACAGTGTCAAGAATGTCGGTCTCGTCGGTAAGACCGCCTGCAACACCTGTGTTGATTATTTTTTCAGCACCGAATTTTATAATCATGGTCTGTGCGCACATTGCTGCAAACACTTTGCCGATGCCGCACACTGCGGTAACAATATCTTTACCGCCAAGCTTTCCGACTGTATAAAGAGCACCGCTTACGGTATATTCCTCTTTGTCGGTCATAGCATTATTAATATGCTCAATCTCTATATCCATCGCGCCGATAATACCTATCATCTGAATCACTCCTCATATTTAAAGTCCGGTATATATCCGTTAAGCATATCAAGATAACGTCTGCATTCCGCCTTTGCTTTTTCTATATCAAGGCTTTTGTAGTTTCCGCACTCAATTCTCGAAGCACCGAAAACATCACCCTCGTGAGCTATTGTCTTTTCAAGAACATCTTTAAGCGAAATAAGTACCTCTTCACTTGACACACTGTCACGGACAAGAAGGTAAAACCCCGTCTGACATCCCATAGGTCCAAAGTAGATTACACTGTCACCGATTGCAGAGCTGCGGATGTAGGTCGCAATCATATGCTCAACAGAGTGCATTGTGACATTATCCATATAATCGCCCATATTGGGCTTTCTCGTGCGGAGGTCGTAAGTTACAATATCGCCGTCCGTACGGGAAATGTAAATACCCTCTTTTAATTTGTTATGGTCAATTTTAAAGCTTTCTATTTTCTGGGGTTTCATAACTGCCTCCTGGTAAATTTAAAATCACTCTGCATAAGAGCTAGGAAAAAATGTTCAGAACGGACAAACTGAACCCCGAAGGGGCTTGCCCGAAGCTGTATGTGTATACAGCGAGAGGTGAAGTTTGTTCGTAGCAAAAGGAATAAAATCCGAAATTTGCTTTGCAAATTTCTACAACAGAAAAGAAAAGCAATATTGCTGTCACTTTCACTTAAAGTTACAGTCTATATCAATTCTTCCTTTTGCGCTCTGGGAATTTTTAACAGCTCTTAAATCTTAAAATCGAGTGGGTCAAACATAGTCGTATCAAGTGTCCTTACTCTCGGCACTCTTGGTGCAAAGGGATTAAACACATACTTTTTGCATATTCCGCTTAACTTAAGCTCTCCCTTTGAATATTTGCAGGAATGCTCATCACCGTTTGTCACAAGATGCTTGCAATAACGGCAACAATCGGATTCCTTGAATTTCTTTTTGCTGAATATAGACATAATATCACCTTTACCTGTTAGTTCTGCATTCCCGCATATGATACATCTGCCGCCTCATACTCCATATTACAGTGGAGTTCATAGAACGGCACACACTGAAGGAGCTTATCAGTCATAGAAAGCACTTTTTCCATCTCTGCCATATCATTTGTGCGGAGTGTCTGTGTAAGAACCGTTGAAATAGCCTCGTGAGGGGCTATTTTTTTGATGGTGTTCTTTTCGCCACGGTTAAGGATGCAAACGGCTTTAATGGGAACGATTACGTTATTTCCGTAATTCTCTTTCCCCTGCCAGGGTGTTCCGCAAACATAGAACTTACCGTCTTTTATGCGTAAAATTGGTTTATCGCCATTTACTACAAAACATCTGTTGCCGAATTTTTTCTTCCACAGATTAATGTGAGTGGTTTTGCCCGTACCGCTTAATGCAGTGAAAAGATATGCCTCTCCGTCAACGGCAATTGCGGCACAGTGCATCAGCATTGCGTCAAAATCAAGGATTTTACGGCAGATTATACGGTAGATTTCAAGGCTTTCCATATACCCGTCTGAAAAATCGGGGTTTTCTGCAACGACCTTTTTCATCACGTTTTCGGGAACTTCCACAGTGAAAGCCGCCTCACCCTCCGCCTCGTAACCTTGGCACATTTCCTCAAAATATTTAAATCTGTTTTTTACTTCTATTACAAGACCTGCAATTTTTATTTTCATTGCTGTCTCTCCTTTTTTTGTAGGGGCGATTCACGAATCGCCCGTATTTCCAAGCAGCGGGGCATTCGTGAATGCCCCCTACAACATCCCTTTTATCGATCGTTTTTTACAATATAGGCATAGGTCTCGCGTTCTATTCCGATGCGGCTTTCGCCGTCCTTTACAATTACAAGTGCAGGACGGGGAATTCTGTTATAGTTTGATGCCATTGAGTAGTTGTACGCACCTGTTACAAGCACTGCCAGGGTGTCCCCCTTTTCGCAGGACTGAAGCATAATATTCTCCGCGATAAGGTCACCGCTTTCACAGCATTTTCCTGCTATAGTACACTTGAAATCTGCTTTTTCGCTCGCCTTGTTTGCAATAAGTGCAGTGTACTGTGAGCCGTAAAGTGCATAACGGGGATTGTCCGTCATACCGCCGTCTATAGCAACATAGCTCTTGTAGCCTGTAATTGTCTTGACACTGCCTACATTATAGAGTGTAAGTCCTGCATCTGCAACGATGCTTCTGCCAGGCTCCATAAGGATTGCCGGCATCTTGACACCGGTTTTTTCACACTGTGCTTTTATATGTTGGCTTACTGCACCAATGCTTTCTTCAATATCAAGATAAGGGTCACTTTCAACATATCTTACACCGTAGCCACCACCGAGGTTAAGGATTTTTGCCTCATAACCAAGAGTTTCCTTGCAAAGTGCAATGTAGTTCAGCATAACATCAGCACCGTCACAGAAGGTCTGTCCGTCAAACACCTGTGAACCGATGTGACAATGGAAGCCCTCAAGCGAAAGATTTTCAAGAGAAAGAGCAAACTTTGTAAGCTCCATCGCCTGACCTGTTTCAATAGCTGTACCGAATTTTGAATCCACCTGACCTGTCTGCACAGCTTCATAAGTATGAGTGTCTATACCGGGAGTAAGACGCATAATAATTTTCTGCACAATGCCCTTTTTACCTGCAATTTCATTAAGTGCGAGAAGTTCCTCACGGCAGTCTGCCATAAAGTAGCCGACACCGCAGTCCATTGCAAAATCTATTTCGTCATCGGTTTTGTTATTTCCGTGGAAATACACATTTTCCATAGGGAAGCCTGCTTCCTTTGCAGTGTAAAGTTCACCGCCGGAAACAACGTCAATCGCCATTTCCTCCTCCTTTACAATGCGGTAGATTTCCTTAAACGAAAGAGCTTTGCTGGCATAAAGAGCCTTACTCTCACCACCGAAGTGCTTTTTCATCGCATTTATATATGTTCTGCATTTTTCACGCACGCGGTTTTCATCAAGCACATAGAGAGGAGTTTTGTATTCCTTTGCAAGCTTTACCGTGTCGCTTCCCCCTATTGTAAGATGTCCGTCAGCATTAATGCCTAAATTCGTGTGTAACATTCTTTTTCTTCCTTTCCGGAGCATAAACTATTCCTATTATATTATTTTACACTTTTTCAACTGAAATAGCAACAGTTATTTTTCAAATCTCTCATTTCTGTACTGTCTTGGGGTAAAGGTCGTAAAGCTTTTAAACACTCTGTTAAAAGTTCTCTGGTCACAAAATCCTGATTCCGTCATAATTTCGCCTATACTTAAATCGGAGCTTTCAAGAAGCCGTTTTGCATAGTCTACCCTTAAAAGCTGAATATAGCGGTGGAACCCGCCCTTGATTTTTTCCGAGAAAAGTCGCGAAAGATGCTCGTGACTTACCCCAACCTTTTTTGCAACACTTTCAAGAGTAATTTTCTCCCTGTAATGGTCTGAAACGTACTTTATAGCAATACCAAAGCTGGTTTCTGCTCTATGTGCCTTTTCCCCTTTTTTTGTGAGCATACCCATAAGAACGTGGACATACCCATAAAGAACTATGTAATCCTCCGGCTTTTTCCACTTGAGCATTTCAAGGGAAATAGCCACCGCTTCTTCCGAGTGGACAAAGTTATTGGTTTCTGCCTCGTTAACAAGTGTCATCATTTTTTCCGAAATATCAGGCGGAAAAATAATGGTGACACATTCTTCCCCTGTTGTCCGGGTAAAAGAGCATATATCATAAGGGAGCATAACAAGCACGTCGCCCTTTTTCATAAGCTTCTGTGTACCATTACAGTTTGCAATATATTCTCCCTCCACAACGGTTGTAATTTTTATACTTCTGTGTGTATGAAGCGGGAAGTTTCCTACCGGGGCTTTGTTTACAATCATATTATTTCTATGAATTTCATAACGCATAACAATCACCACTGACATTATATCAATTTTTGAGTGGTTTTTCAAGGTTTTTAGCATTGAAAGTGTCAACTTTATATGTTATTTTTGTTATATAAGTTTTTCTGGAGGAGGAATGGTTATGGCAAAAAAACCAAATGTAAAAGATATGTCCCTTAAGCACAAAATCGGACAGCTTATGTGCCCAGGTAGCGGTGCTCTTTCAAAAATGAGTATGGAAGAAGCAGATGCCATACTCCGGGAGTATCAGTTCGGTGCTATGTGGGGATGCGGTAACATCAATATGGAAATGGCAAACCTTGCCGAAAATGAAATTGGAAATAAAGCCAAAGCTTTAAAAAGCAGAGAATCACAAAAGCATATAAATTCAGTTCTCAACGTTCCCATGATAGTAGGTATGGACTGTGAGCAAGGACTTGGCACAACTTATGAAGAGGGCTCAATCACCCCTATGGGTTATGCAATAGGCGCATCAAACAGCGAGGAACTCACTTATGAGCTTAATGCGGCAGTTGGCAGAGAAATGCGTGCAATCGGCGCAAACTGGCGCTTCGGCGGTCCTGTGGTGGATTTACCTTGCCGACTTGCAGGTGTAAGTGTAAACAGAGGATTTTCGGATGACCCCCAAAAGGTCTGTCGCCTTGCAGTTGCGGCAATCGAAGGTATGCAGTCAGTAGGTGTTGCCGCTGCCACGAAGCATTTCCCCGGATATGACCCCTATGAATTCCGCGACAACCACTACAGTGCAACACAAATCAGTCTTTCCCTTGAAGAATGGGAAAAAACGCAGGGAAAAACCTTTCAGGCAGCTATTGACGGAGGTACTTACAGCATAATGTCGGGTCATATGGCATTCCCTGCAGTGGATGATGAAAAGGTTAATGGTGAGTATGTTCCTGCAACCGCTTCAAAAAAGATACTTACAGGCCTTCTCCGTGAAAAGATGGGCTTTAAGGGCGTAATTGTTGCCGATGCCATTGATATGGCAGCACTTGGTGCAATGTTTGACCGGGAGGAGCTTCTTGCACGTGCAATCAATGCAGGAAACGATGTTCTCATCGGCACAAGACTTCACGATAGCGACATTGTTCTTAAACTTGTTGAAGAAGGACGAATTTCCGAACAGACAATTGACGAGGCATGTCAGCGAGTTCTTGATATGAAAGAAAAAATGGGGCTTTTTGATGAAGATTATGACCCTGTTTCCTATGCAGAAAAGTATGACATCAAAGAAGAAGCTCCCAAGACAGAGGAAATCGCAAAGAAAGTCTGCGAAAAGTCAATTACACTTTTAAGAGACTATAACAATATGCTCCCACTTTCAAAGGATAAAATCAAAAACGTGGGTATTCTTTTCAGCGGTCATACAAAAAACACCCCTGTGGACGAAGTTAAAGCGATGAAGGAAGCATTTGAGGAGCGCGGTGCAAAGGTAACAGTTACTGCAGATATATGGACAGAGGAGCTTGATGCATTTATAGATGCAAACGACGTTGTTATCTATGCGGCACTTATAGAGCCACACTGTCCATCGGGACTTCCGTCACTTCACGGCGATAAGCTGGGTACATATCACTGTGCTTTCGCTAACGGTGCAGAAAAGTCAATCGGTATGTCCATGGGATACCCCTACATCCATTTTGATGTAATGGGCAGAGCCCGAACTTTTATCAATACATATTCAAAATGCCCGGCAAGTCAACGTGCATTTGTAAGAGCACTTTACGGTGAAATAGGCTTCTGCGAGGAAGCACCTGTTGATACAAAGCCTAAATTAAGACTTGTTTATTGCTGATTTTTTCAAAAAACACTTGACAGACCCCTACCCCAAAGTAGTATAATAAAAAAAGCAGATAAGACATCCAGTCTTCAAAGCAATTATTTTTGGGACCACTCATTTGAGTTAAGGCCATACGGACAGCCGGGTCCACTGCCGAATTGATTGAGTTAGAAGCTCAGTTTTATAAGTTGGTTACTTTATAACCGAAATGCATTATGCAAACTTGTGAAATGGTCAATAAGAGTAGTAAAAGTATCTTGCTATATAGACTCTATGCCTTAATCCTGATAATAGTGTTTTATTTTGGATAATTGACGCAAGTTGTGTAATCACAGCTTGCGTTTTTATTTTGCATACAGAGAGGTGCTTACTAATGAAAGGAAATCATATCATCGAGCTTAGAAATGTGTCAAAGCATTTCAAGGAAACTTATGCTGTCGAAAACTTTAATCTATACGTTAATAAAGGGGAATTTATAACGTTTCTCGGACCCAGCGGATGCGGTAAAACTACCACTCTCCGTATGATCGCAGGGTTTGAAATTCCGACAAGCGGACAGATTCTTTTAAACGGTGAGGATATTACTACCCTGCCCCCCTACAAACGTCCTGTAAACACAGTGTTTCAGAAGTATGCGCTATTCCCCCACCTTGACGTTTACGACAATGTGGCATTCGGTCTTAAGCTGAAAAAGCTTCCCAAAGCAGAAATTGACAAAAAAGTCAAGAATGCCCTTAAAATCGTTGACCTTGAAGAGTATGATTCAAGGGATATTTCCACCCTTTCGGGCGGTCAGCAGCAGAGAATTGCCATTGCACGAGCTATCGTGAATGAGCCTGAAATTCTGCTTCTGGACGAGCCTCTGGGGGCACTTGACCTTAAAATGCGTAAGGATATGCAGCTTGAATTAAAAGCTATGCACAAAAAGCTGGGAATCACATTTATATACGTTACACACGACCAGGAGGAGGCACTTACACTTTCTGACACGGTTGTTGTTATGAAAGATGGTATGATTCAGCAGATTGGCACCCCCGAGGATATTTACAATGAGCCGAAAAATGCCTTTGTTGCGAACTTCATCGGCGAAAGTAATATCTACAGCGGAACGTACCTTGGTGACAGACGTGTAAGATTTATCAATAACACCTTTGACTGCGTTGATGACTTTGACCGCAATGAAAAGGTTGATATTGTTATCCGCCCCGAAGATGTGCATATTATTCCCGAAGAAAATGCTTCTGCAAAGGGTAAAATTGTCAGCAAGATATTCAAAGGCATTCACTACGAATATATTATGATGGTCGGCAGAAATGAGCTTGTTATTGTTGACACACGCAATCTTGAAACCGGCAAAACCTACGGCTTTGAAATTGAGCCTGACGGTATTCATATCATGAAGAAAGAGCTTCACGCAAACATCTACAACGACGCATATATTGACAAAAACAACCGCGTTGTTATTTCTGATGCGGCATTTGACTGCGACATTACATCGCTTGTAAAAGGCTCGACTATTGACAGCGAAGGCTATGTTGCAGGACCCGATGGCACACTGTATGATTTCACCGATGCTGATGTGGTTGCAGAAATCGGTCTTGACAAGATAGAAATCCTTGATGATGATGAGGCAGGTACAGTCCGCGGTACAATAGTGTCAATCATCTACAAGGGTGACCACTATCAGCTTACAATCAGAACCCTGCAGGATGAGGATTTCGTTCTTGATACAGAGTATACCTACGATGAAAACGACCTTGTAGGTCTTTGCGTTAAGCCCGAAAACATCAAGCTTAAACTGAAAGGAGAAGCAAAGAAGTATGCGAAAAAGTAACTTTTTTTCAAGAAGGCTCCTTGCTGTTCCTTATGCGGTGTTCCTTATTCTGTTTGTTATAATTCCGTTATTTCTCATCATCGGATATGCATTTACCGATGATGCCGGAAAACTGACCCTTGAAAATTTCCGCACATTCTTTTCCGGCGGTCACAACATAAACACCCTTATGTACAGCATATTTATCGGGCTTGCAAACACATTTATATGCCTGCTTTTAGGCTACCCCGCTGCCTACTTTCTTGCAAAAAAAGATTTAGGCTTTGGAAAAGCAACGGTGCTTTTATTTGTTATGCCTATGTGGATAAATTTTGTTCTGCGCACCGCTGCAACACGCGACCTGCTTTTTATGGTAGGTCTTAACGGCGGCGAGCATCCGTATATCGCTACAATGATTGGTATGGTATATAACTACCTGCCCTTTGTTATAATGCCTCTTTACACTACTATGACAAAGCTTGACCGCAGTCTTATAGAGGTATCCTATGACCTTGGTGCGAACAAAGTGCAGATGTTCTTCCGCACACTTCTTCCAATGACTATGCCCGGAATTATGTCTGCATCTACAATGGTATTTATGCCTACTATGAGCAGCTACGTTATCTCCGACGTTATGGGCGAAAGAAAAATTTCACTTATCGGCAACAGCATACAGCTGTATTTTGACCAGGGCTTGTGGCATATAGGTAGTCTTGTTGCGCTGATTATGCTTATTATAATGCTTTTTGTATCCTTCTGCACAGATGAGGGCGATGAAAAAGAAGCGAGAGGAGGTCTGTGGTAATGCAGAAAAAATTTTCTCTGTCACAGTTTTTGTGCAAATTCTATGTGTATATACTGCTCTTTGCTATGTATGCGCCACTGCTTCTTCTGATTATTTATAGTTTCACAAATACAAAGCTTATTGGCAACTGGGACGGCTTCAGTCTGCACCTGTACAAAGCACTTTTTAAAGATAAGGAGATTATGCAGGCATTCTTTAATACGTTCCTTGTGGCAATTTCCTCCGCAGTGGTTTCCACAATAATCGGAACACTCGGTGCAATAGGAATATTCTATTCAGGAAAAAAGTCAAAGGCTGTGCTTGAAGGCATGAGCAATATCCCCGTAATGAATGCGGAAATCGTAACGGCACTTTCCCTTACCATACTTTTTGTATTCTGTGGAATAAAATTCAATTTTATAACACTTTTAATCGGTCATGTTGTACTGACAATTCCCTTTGTAGTGCTTTCCGTAAGACCCAAGCTTATGCAGATGGACCCCAATATTTACGAAGCCGCACTTGACCTTGGTGCAACACCGGCAAGGGCACTGCGTTCAATCATTCTGCCGGAAATTATGCCGGGTGTGTTCTCGGGATTTATTCTGTCAATCACATTAAGCCTTGACGACTATATCATAACGGCATTTACCCGCGATACGGCATTTCAGACATTGAGCACCTATGTTTACGGTGTTACAAGTAAAAAGGGCGCACTTCCCCCGTCACTTCGTGCGCTTACAACAATTATTACACTGATTGCCCTTCTGATACTTATTATCGTAAACATCCAAAGTTCCAAAGAAAAGGAGAAAAAACACCAATGAAAAAGCTTTGTTCATTAATACTGTGCTTTCTTCTTTCTTTAAGTGTACTCCCTACAGCTTTTGCCGAAGAAGAAACCGTTTTAAGGGTCTACAACTGGCAGGACTATATTAATGAGGGTAAGGATGATGACGGCGCGAAAATTGCAGTTTCCGTTATTGAGCTGTGGGAACGCGATTACTACGCACGCACAGGAAAAAAGGCACGTGTACAGTATGACACCTTTGAAACAAACGAAACTATGATTAACACCCTCCGCACGGGGAAAACAAGTTATGACCTTGTGTGTCCGTCGGATTATATCATTCAGAAAATGCTTGCGGCAACACATTCGGGAGAGGATGACAGCATAGCTGTAGAAAAATATGATATTTCAAAAATGGAAAATTATCAAAAATACGTATCCCCGTATATTTCTGACTTGTTCGAGAAAAACGGCTGGACAGATTACGCAGTATGCTATATGTGGGGAACTGTAGGATTTTTGTATAATCCCGAAAACGTAGCTCACGAGGATATTTCCACCTGGGACTTTTTCTGGAATACAGATTACAAAAACCGTATGACCTGTAAGGACGTTTCCCGGGATGCGTATGTTGTAGGCTCACTGTATGTTAACCGCGAAAAGCTTCGCAATGCACGCAAGCAGTACGAAAACGGAAAAATAACTCCGGAAGAATATACAAAAATCGTAAACGACGTTGCAAACAATACCGAGGATAAAAATATTTATGAGGTCAGTAAAGCCCTTTCGGAAATGAAAGAAAATATTTACGGATTTGAAGTTGATTCCGGTAAAACAGATATTGTTTCCGGCAAAATTGATGCAAACCTTGCATGGAGCGGAGATGCCGTTTATGCAATGGATCTTGCCGAGGAGGAAGACGACAAAAAGCTTAACTTCGTAATTCCTTCCGAAGGCAGTACCATATGGTTTGACGGTTGGGTAATGCCCAAGGGCGCAAATACAGAGCTTGCCCAGGATTTTGTGGACTTTCTCTGTAAACCTGAAATTGCCGCGATGAATATGAACTATATCGGTTATACAAGCGCTATTGCAGGGGATGAGCTTTATGACCTTGTATGTGAAAACTACGGCGAAGAAGACGGCAAATATGAGCATGACCTGTCCTACTTCTTTAAAGGAACACTGTCAGATGACCGTTACACCCCTGACGGAAGAGTAATTGTCCGTACCAGTGAGCTTAACAGGCAGCTTACAACACAGTACCCCTCCTCTGCCGAAACGGTAAGGTGCGGTATTATGGAGGACTTCGGTGACAGGAATCAGAGTGTTCTTGAAATGTGGTCTGTTGTAAAAAGCAACAGGGTATCTGCATTTTCGTATATCATGATGGCTGTACTTGCAATTCTCGCAATAGCGATGTTTATTAATACAGCAAGACGAAAGCTGAAAAAGAGACGCAGAATGAGAAGATAATGCGAAACGCAAAATTGAGAAGGGGATGTAAAAGAAGTCCAGAACGCAAAAAGGCGATAAAAATACGGATTTTAGGTGGCTGTTAACTGCCAAAACAAGTAAATTTTGTTGAAAAATCTCATTTTATTCGATTTTTCTTCGTTTTTGTGCCTTTTTGCTACGAACAAACGTCACCTCTCGACGTACCCTCGTATGCCTTCGGGCAATCTGCAAATCCCTTTATGAAGGGATTTGCAGTTCCGTTTGTCCGTTCTGAATCATTTTTTCTATCCCCACTGCAAGGGGGGTGTAAAGAAATCGAATTTCTTTACACCCCCTTTACTTGTCCCCTATAAGCCAAAAAAAGCACCGTCTTACGACAATGCTTTTTCTAGTGCGAAAGAACGACAAAACGGAGCAGAATTGAGGTAAAAAAGTAAAAATGTATACCTTTTCTGCCTGTGCCTCGTTCTGTTCTACACACTCTTCCCGCCACACCGTCTTCTGTGTGCTATCAAAACCAATGTTTTGTCCAGCGATAAAAGGCAGGATGTTCTTTATGTTTCTCAATTACTTTATATGCCTTAGATGCTTTTTTTAACGACTCCTTGCAATTAGTGCAACACGGAATGTGTGAAATTAATGAATATCCGTACAAATAACCTTGCGGATTAGTAATGTGGTATGGCGGGCAAAACGAACTGTTTTGAACAAGCATTTTTTCATATTCGTCAATGTTGCCCTCTCCAATTGACGCAATTTTTTTTGAACAACATGCTGGATATCCCAACAGTCTTCCAAACAGGAAAGCATGGTCAATTATTGAATCGTCAACTATATTTGCAATCCTTGCAAGAATCTTATGTTTTGCGATGTACATCAATCCATCGCTACTGATAATATAAGACAGATTGTTTTCTTTACACCACTGGGTCATCTCTTGATAAACAGATTCTTGATTAGCACCGAGACGAATGCACGGTTTTTCTCGAAGAAAAAACAACAAAAAATCCACATAATCTGATGGTTTTAATGTGGTAGGCAGTTTTTCGAATGCCCTTAAGTTAAAAGAATTATGCATTGTCTTTTCTCCTTTGGATTTGGACTGTGCTTTTTCCTATAATGCCAATTCGCTGGAGTCCTGTGATTAAATAATTCAGTCCATCTTTCCAATATTCTACGGGATAAAACGATGGTGAAATTCCTATTAGTACATATCTAATATAATTGCTTTCCTTAAGAGCTTCAATACTTTTTATCAATTTATCCATCTCACGTTGCTGCTGAACAAAATCTGGATCATGCCGTTCTGGCTCCTCCGCCCAACTGGTAGAGGCATTGTAGCGATTGTTAAAAAAATCCATATCAATGTGGAGCAGCGACGGAATATCCCTGTTTATTTGCTTTTCCAAATCGCTCCAGCTGTTCGTTACAAAATATTTATTCGCTCCAGCATGACTGGGTTCTTTTTTCATAATAATTCGCTGGCAACCTCCACGAAGCATCTTATCGTGAAAAGTATCTTTGACAAGAGCATATTCTTGTGGCTGCGCACCGTTTTTTAAATGAATAATGTTTGTTTGATTCATAGAATAAGCAATTGCAGTAAGCATGCTGCCAATCGTAATTGCCCCTGATCGAACAGCTTTTTTGATGGATTCACTATCATAAAAGTTAATTTCTTCACCACTTAGCATGTTGCAATATCTATCTTTATCAAAACATATAAACGGAGACATCAAATCTGAATGGTCATCCACATGGATAATATTCATAGAAGTATTCGCACAATTATCTCTCTTGGACAAATATGAAAACGCATATGGTAACCAATTTTCTGATAAACACAGTGCGATGTTATCAGTGATGGGGCAATACTCACTAACATCTTCTTTCGATATCCCCAAAAAACTTAGTCCTTGCGAAATATCTTCGCAATAAGTGTACTGATTCGCCCTAACCACAACTTCATAATATTTATCGTATTCAAAACACTCTACGTCGAGCCCGTTGAAATACTCGTAAATAAATTCTATAGCATCATCAGTTTGTCTCGCAAACAATTCCTTGGAAATATGAATAGTGTTAATCATTTCACATTTCGTCCTCTACGGCATTTTGAATTGTTTCAATGGCGTGGTTTATAAGAGTAAACATTTCTTCACAATATACCGACGGGTTGTTAAACCCTGTTTCCTCAGAATAACGATGTGGCAAAGAACCACCGCCACACAAATGAGCGTACGTGCATTTCTTGCACTTATCTGGAAGCGCCTCCGGCTTCAACAAGTTATTGTATTGTGCAACCTTTTCGTTTGATAATGCTGCTTCAATAGTATCCTCTTTTACACCAAACCCGATAGCAGACGCATTTTCATATGCAACTTTCAGAATATCAGAAGTATGATATGTTCCATCAGTTTCAATTGTTAAATAATCTAAACTACCTAAACCGAAAGCATCTAAAGAACCATCCTGTCCCATTACACCTGACAAAATATGCTCGAATGTTCTTAACCGAATAGCCTGGTGATTGAAAAACCATTCGTCGAAAGCGCGAATAAGCCATTGTTTGTATAAATCTGGGTGCTGCTCCCTTCCTTTAGGTAAATCTGTATATGTACTATCGGGCAACAGCAAATCTACATTTTCAACACCTATATCATCAAAAAATTGAAGGATTTCTGCTGGATCAAATTCGGGATCTATTACACCGATTACTCCTTCAAATATTGACGGGTATTGCTTGAGTAATGAAATTCCTCTGACAACATCGTCATGAGATCCTGTGCCGTTTTTATACTTTCTGTGTTTGTTATGGATACATTTATGCCCATCAACAGACAACGAAATTCCGATATCTTTTTGTTCGCAAGCGTGCAAAAAAGAATCCGTCACCAGAGTGCCGTTTGTTTGTAACGAATAGCTTGCCTTAATATTTTCACCAAGAATTGTATCAATTATATCTACAAAATCTAAAAGTTTTTGTTCTCCGCACATAAGAGGTTCGCCACCGTGAAAAATGATATTAACTCTTTCCAAGGCGTATTTTTCTGCGTACTCTTTTAAGCGCTCCGCAAATTTTTGAACAATCTCGCTATGCATTACGGATGGCATCGTTTTCCATGACATATCTCTATGTTTAAATACGTAGCAATAATCACAATCCAGATTACAACATGATGCAACACGCAGAAAGAAAGTATTTATAATCATATTTCTTCAGCCTCCTTTTCCATCA
>CAYLPQ010000015.1:24430-44829 GCA_964385605.1 uncultured Oscillospiraceae bacterium
AACACGCAGAAAGAAAGTATTTATAATCATATTTCTTCAGCCTCCTTTTCCATCAGAGAAAACATATCATCCGTGGGATAGATTTCAAGATGCTCTTTCCAAACGCCTTCACACTGGGCGCAATACTGACACTGGCTGCAAGAACCATACTTTCGATGTCCCTCGTCAAATAATTCTAAGTAGTTCAAGTTACCATCTTTTTCTCCACAATAACCGACTACATCTATATTCCTTTTTTTCAAAAACTCAAAAAGATACTCTCGATTGGAACCGCGGCTCAAGACACAAAACGGTAATGCTTCGATATACGGGAAAATCTCGTTTTCCAGACAATACGTCAATGCCTCGTTGACGAACGGCTGAACCTGCTTATATGACGGAACTACATCTTCGCTCATACACACACCAATTGGATGCGGAAACGTAATGTTACATTCCTTAATTCCAAATGTTTCGTAGACGTACGCATAAATATCCTTCAAATGTGTATAATTCTTTTTGTTAATAACAGTTTGAATGGCAATTTTTTCCTTGCCCGCAAATCTTATCAAGTTAGAAATCGCTGCTGTCGTTTGATGAAAACTACCTTTTGCGCGAGTTATACTGTCGTGAACATCTGCTTTATCGCTATGCAATGCAACCAAAAAGAAATCTACTGTTCTGGCAGCAATTTGCGCTAACTCCTCCTTATAAAGCATTCTCGCATTCGTCTGCATATCAACAAACGTGATAAGTCCATCACGTTTCTTTTGCTGAACGTAGTCCATGATAGCAGAAAAATCCTTCCTGATACTAATTTCACCGCCAGTCAACGTCAGTTGGATAGTGCCATATTCATCTATATAATCATCTATTATTTTCTTTATTTCTTGAAGGGTGAGGTCTCGCTCTGCAAACTTATCCGAGATAACACAATGAATGCAGTTGTTGTTACACGAAAAACCGACCTTTAAATCAACAAGTTGTGCCATTTTTTCCTCCGCAAAAAATTAAGCCCAGAAAGGAAATCCCCTCCCAGGCTTTAAAAATATCACTCAAATTATTAGCTTCTGTTGTGGCGATTATGCATTCTGCTGTAGCCGCAAACAACATGTTCATTCTTTTTGCCTGTAAGACAGCTCTGAAGGCGTGCAAGAATAGCATTCTTGGGTTCGGAGATAGATACCAATTTTTCCTTCACACTATTGTTTATTGTCACATTCATAACTGCTTCCATTATGATTACCTCCTATAGACTAAAATTTTACAAATTTTATTTATATCAACCTATCATCCACACTAAAGACACGATGAAAGCAAGCGGATATAAAACACATATGTATAGTATCACACATTTCTACAAAAGTCAAGAGATAATCAAAAAAATATCCTTTTAAAACTTAAAAAGTTACATTTTATTCAAAGCCAGTATGGCTAAGAGAACTTTTTTGTTACTCTTGAAAGCAAAACAAGCCCCCAACACAATTCTCCTGTTGCCAAGGACTTTTATCATTTTGCGTACTCCCGTTCTATTACAGCACCGTATCTGAAGCATATTTTTATGCTGTGCTTTTCGTTACGATGTAGTCTGTACCGCCCTGATACTCACAGCCTTTTTTACTTTCTTTGCTGCAAAGAAAGTAAAAAAGTATACCTGTTTTTCAATAAAAAATAGCTCCGGAAAGGTTATTTTCACCTCTCCGGCATTGTAATTTTGCAAATTAAGCTTGATTCTTTGCCCCAAACGGCGGTATTTACACTGAAACTGCATAAAGTTCCGAAAAAACGCATAAAAGAACGCTGATTTGCATGGTATACAAATCAACGCTCTTTAGTGGTGGGAGAGGATGGATTGAAACGACCGCTTTTTATGATTTTTCTATGTTTTTTTAATTGTCGAGAAAGGTGATTATATAGGCACTTATTAGTGTTTATAGATTATTTTGCTTTTTGAAATTACAAATGAAAATTAAGAAAAATCAAAAAATTCGTACTGAATTCTTACACGAAAACAGAGATTTTCTATCAGAAATTTTTCTGGATAGGAGGTCTCTACATGAATCAAAAAGAACGATTTGTCAGAGAACTACGCAAAAAAAGATTTGAGCATGGACACACGCAGGAACAGGCAGCGGAGTTGCTTAATATTTCGACACGGCATTTTCAGGACTTGGAGAATGGGCGGTCGCTTCCCGGGTTTAAATCTATATGTCAGCTTGCAGATAAGTACAAGATGAATTTTGCACAGTTTGTGGAAGATGAAGAAATTATTTGAAATAAATGTTTTTCGAAGATTTAAACAACACTGTTATTTTTCAAAAAGTGTAAGAAATTTATTGCAAAACATTTCATTTTGTGGTAACATCTATAGAACAGAAGGTGGTGAATCGATTTGGGAAGAAAAATTATTGGCTTAACTGGTGCTTTTGGCAGTGGATCTAGTTTTTTAGCTGAACATTTTTTTGAGAAAAAGGGGTATAGTCGATGTTCTTTATCAGATGCTTTAAGAGAAAAATATAAAGCAGAAAAGGGGGATGAAGAACCTAATCGTGCAATGCTTCAAAAATTTGGAAATGAACTAAGAGAAAAAGATCCCAGTATTCTAGCTTTCGAAATTGATAAGATTATATCCCAAGATTCAGAAAGTGATTTTATTATTGAAAGTATACGTAATCCTGCAGAAATAAGATATTTCAGAGAAAAGCATACGGAGTTTATACTAATAGGAGTTTTTGCAGAATATGATGTTAGATGGGCACGGGTAAAAGATGTCTATGATGGTTCAAAAGACTCTTTCGATGCTGACGAAAGAAGAGATCAAGGAAAATCAGAACCCGCATATGGTCAAAAAATATCAGATTGTTTTTTTGAGTCAGATTTAATATTATCCAATAATGAATATATAAATTTTGATAATCCCAATGAAGAATATTGGAATATGAGCTCAAAAATTGAGGCATACTTAAAATATTTAGATGAGCCAATCGATTCGAATCCGACTTTGGTGGAAACATTAATGGCAGCAGCATACACAAGCGGTAGAAGGTCTAGATGTATTAAAAGAAAAGTGGGAGCAGTGATAACTAATAGGTATGATCAGATTATTAGTTCTGGATTTAATGGAGTTCCCCGATACCTTAAAGAATGTAAAAGTATTAAAGGTACCTGCTATAGAGATATAGAACGTGAAAGAATCGCAAAAGAGATATGTAAGGGACTTAATCAACAAGAGAATGTTGAAACTGCGATAGACTTAATAAAAGGAAAAATTAAATTGTTAGAAAAATGCAGAGCATTACATGGCGAAGAAAATGCTATAATTAATTTGGTTGGTAGAGGTGTAGATTTAACCGAATCTACTATATATGTTACAACATATCCATGTAATTTATGTGCTAATAAAATTGTTCAGGCTGGAATTAAAAAAGTTGTATATTTTGAACCCTATCCAGTTGAAGAAGCAAAGAAAATTTTGAGAGAAGGCAATGTTGAAACCGAATCATTTGAAGGGGTTACTTTCAGAGCATTTTTTAAGTTCTTTAAATATGAACCATAAAGTATAAGTATAGGAGTAATTGTTATGTGTAAAATTTGTCAAAAATGTGGTAGTGTTGCAGAATATAATGCATATTATGGAAGAGTAACATGTACAAAGTGTTCTTGGGAAAGTGAAATGATTTCTAGAGAAGAATCTGAAAAATATTCTCGCTTTGAAAAAGAAGGATCTAATATAGAGAAAGAATATGCCTTAATTGAAGCATAAAATAAAGCATCTGAATTATAACACCTACACTACGTAGGTGTTGTTTTTTTGTTGTTACACGAACTATATCTCGTGTTGGCGAGATAGTGCGTTTGTTAAACTTTTGTCGTAATATGACGACGAAAGTGAGTGCACGGCAATGCGGAGACAATATTTGAACATTCTCAAGACACAATTTTACAGACATCTTATTGAAACCAGGGCGACACTGGGTCTGACGCAGGAGCAGATGGCGGAAACTTTGGTTATGGATGTTCGCTCCTTTATGTATCTTGACCACGGTAAACACAGCTGCAGTGCGCTTACTCTTGTACTTTTTCTTATTTATTACTGTCCTGATGCGGATGCTTTCCTTCAGGAACTTAAATCAGCATTTGAGAAAGAAGATGACATCATTGCTTAAGCTTTTTAAAAAAACAGATGCGCAATCTTACCGTTCCCCCAAGGAGGTAACGCAGTTTTTTATCAGCGAAAATTCAGGAGCATATCCCATCTGTCCCCGCTGTAATACCTCTTTTGAAACAGAATATCAGGAATACTGTGGCAACTGCGGACAACATCTCTCTTGGCACCGCTACGCAAAACTTGTGGCTGAAAAATAAAAGTATTTCCCAAATTCAAAAATAAAAGTTGAAAAACACTCTGCACTGAACCGACCTCCCAATCATTAGATTTTTGGTCTAACTTTTGTGGGGCGGTTCATTACTAATATGTTGAAAGGTGTTTTTGACAGCTTTTTAAATTTTGTATTGTAAAAATTCTTTCTATGTGGTAGAATAAAAGCACCACGTACATTTTAATACTATCAAGTGTGTATTTCATTACTATCGGTAAAAATACATGCTCTATTTCTTATACACTTGATAGAAATAATGATGTGCGTGGTGGCAATCGGAGCTATGTATTTTTCAGTGCACAGTTTCGATTGAAACCGTGCACTTTTTTAATTTATGAACTAAGGAGGATTCTAAAAAGATAAAAGGTGCATAAAATCTTAAGGAGGTCTTTTTATGAAAAAACTAATATCAATATTAACTGCTTTGACTATTTTATTATCTTGTTTCTCAATCACCGCTACAGCCGCAGAAGAAGTCAAAGTTATTCTTGATGGAGAATTACTCTCCTTCGACGTGCCTGCTCAGATAATTAACGGCAGAACTATGGTCCCGGTACGTAAAATTTTTGAAGAGCTTGGCATGGATGTCATTTGGGACGGCGATGCGCAAAAAGTTATTGCAAACAAAAAAGGCGTTTTAATAGAACTTTATATAAACAGCACCACTGTATGTAGAAATTCAGTTGATCAAGAAATAGATGTTCCTGCACAGATAATCGAAAATCGTACTCTCGTGCCTGTAAGAGTAGTATCCGAATATGCAGGTTCCGATGTCGTATGGGACAACGACACTCGTACTGTATATATTACTTCAACAGATAACATACACTACATAAATTGGAATGATACATACGAGTATTATGGGGAATGCGAAAATGGTGATGCTTACGGTTATGGAATTCTTTATAGCAAAGAAGACGGTTCTATAAGGCAAATGGGGAAATATATCAATTCTCAAATTATTGCCGGCACTTTTTGTTTTGATGGTGGAGATACTTTTGTAGGCAACTTTGAAAATGCTAGACCGGTGTATGGAACTTATTATTACAACAACGGGGATTCATATACTGGTGAGTTTGTAAATGGAGAATTTAGTAACGGTACATATAATTTTTCAAATGGCAGTTATCATAAAACCAAATGGGAAAATGGATTACCAAACGGATGGGGCATTTTTTACGACTCTGTCGAAGATGTTCAATATGAAGGAAATTACATAGATGGAAAAAGAGATGGAGATTTTATAATTAAAGATTTCTTTCTGAACAAAACATACTATGCAACATATGATAATGGGAATTACGTGGACGAACAGTATATTCAGTCACAAAGCCAAAAGCAATATGAGGAAGAATATTCCGCCTTAATCGCATGGGCAGAAGATAAGGTTGATGAAATATATTTGGAAGGCGAAAAAATATACAACCAAATATTAAGTCAGGGTAACATTACTTCGTTATCCCCAAGCGGTGCAGGTTCTAACAGCGGTAATATAGACAGCTTTGCTGCCGCCAATGCACTCCGTCAACAACAATCACTAACCGAACAATTCAGAAAAACCGCAGAATCAGCAAAAACTCAATATATAGCCGAGCAATTAGAATTGTTGGCAGGTTTTGTTGAGCAGAGGGAAAACGAATTAAAGATTAAATATAATATAAAGTGAAACTAACGTTTCGCTTATTTTAAGTACATATAAGAAGCTCCGAAGCATTGGTTGCCACGGAGCTTTTTTGTTATTCAGATTTGGCAGTCGCTTTACGCAAATACTGTTCTTTAAGAACATTCTTTTTGTAATCAGACATATAATCTTTTGCAGCTTCTTTTGCAGCTTCGTAGCTTTCAACAGAATCGCCGCCATAGTGTCTGCGTGCATTCTCAATTACAGTTAAGTAGTCACTGATATACTTGTGGTATTCTTGCGGTGTCATTTGATATACATATTTTTGTTTATCGACAGTCCACTCTAATGTGGAGCTTGGCAAATCAGTAAATATACATTCTTTACTTACGGTTGAATCAGCAAGGCTGCTTAACATATTCGACTGCGATGCAGTATCTTCATAATTCCAACTGTTCAGGGTTTTCAATAGATATGCCCGACCATTTCTCTGTTCATCTTCTGGGAGAGCCTTTACAGCTTTATTCATTCCTGAAATATAGCTTGTTACAATACTGTTCTTTTCGTACTCAACAGCATCACCAACAGAACCGCTATAATTAAAGGCTTTTTCTGCTTTTTCTTGGTTCTCATACATTCTATTCAAAACATCGGTTGAATAGTTGCTGTCTGAAACAAATTTATTTCGCAAACCAAAAGATGTGTCTTTGCGGTTCTCGTTCATCGGAAAAAGTGCTTTATTTACCTGACCGAGAATACCTGTGTAGGACGAAATAAGATGGTCTATCTTTTTCGGTGACATATCCAAATCCCTTGCAAGTTTCGTCTGTCCTAACTCATAGGCAAGCTTTGTCGTGCTTTCTGTGTATCGCTCATTACTCGGTGTGTACTTATCATAAGCACCCTCGATAGGTGTTCCCTTAAAGTCTTTGTTGAATCCTACATCTAACAGACCGCCAAAGATTGTGCTGCCGCCGACAGAGTGTACTGCATCAACCGGGTGCAGCGTATCAGGAAGCATAGGCGGCAATAACTGTGAGCCTAAATAACTACCGAAATCGTAAAAGGCTTCTTCATTGTCCCCGAATAAATATTCGATGGTTCGCTCTGTAACGGTGTCAAGCAGGGCATTTTCTCTCGGCTTCGGTAAGGATATGAATTTTCCATCGCCGATTGCAAAGTTATAAAAGTTGTTTTTCTTATAACTTGACAGGTTCTTGTAGCCTTCCTCGTCAACCTCTTTATTATAAAGGTAACCAAGAATACCCATTATGATAGCGTGCAACAACCATTTTGTAAGTGTGGCATACCTCTTTTTCGGGTTCTTTGCAGTAAGTGTTCTAAATGTTTTGTCAAGACCTTGAATAGCAGCATTGTTAAACATAATGCTTGAATTTACAAATTTCGCAGTGTTGCTGCTACCGCTACGCTTAAAGTTGGTCGTAATGTCACTTGCATTGAATATAGCTTTTTGCAGGTCGCCGTTTTCTTTGAGTGTTCTTTCAAACTCCATAAATCTCGGTATGCTTTCGACTGCATCATTTATAGATGCCACAGAATCAACCGGGTGTCTGAAGACAGAATACGCCAATCGTCTTGCTTTCCCCATATCCTTTTGTGCAACTTTGCGAAGTGTCTTTGATATATTTTCGATATTCGCCGACAGTTCCGAAGAATGACCGCCACCCATTGCCTTATACTGTTTGTAGCTTTCACTGTTGGCAATAATGCCGCCAAGTGCTTTTACATACTGAGTAGCAAAGGTAATAGGATTGTTTATTTCAGATAGTTTATATGCTGTGCCAAAATCTCGCAGGGCATTTGTTGCCGCAAAGATAGGATTATTCTGTGTAATGAGTAATTTCATAGGTTGCATTATGGTATTGCATATTCTAATCCAACCATTTGCCTGTTGAGGTGACAATTCTGCTACTGCGGAAAACAGGGTATCATCGTGTATCTGATAATAGGACCTTTCACCGCCACGCATTACAGATATTATCTTTTTGCTTTCATTTGCAACAGGTGTAAAGTCTGTCACATCATCGCCGAAAACCTCGTCCATCAATCCGCTTATTGCGAAGAAATCATCGCTTGATTTTACAACTTCTTGTAGCCTATCGGCGAAATTCTCTTTCAGAGCCGTTATATCAATGGTGTGCGGAAGCATATCCGGGGCAACCTTTTCTATAAACTGTCCTATGCCGTCAACATTATCTGCATAGCTGCCGATAACTGCTGCCGTTTGATTTCTTACCGATGCTTTGATAACCTTTTCAACATTTCGGATAATGCTTTCAAGATGGCTTAAAGTGTCAAGACCGCTACCTGTCTGCCGCATAATCGGTGAGCTTTGATTCACAAAGGAGCTTTTTGCAAACATACCGCCTTTTTTGTTCTTAATGAATCTGTAAAACGGAACATAGCAGGGGTATTCGTGATGCAAATATTCAACCTGTTCCATCGTCATAATACCTGACGGAACGGCAAAATGTTTCAGCATATTGTACTGAAATTCATACAAATTGTTTGCAGCTTCAACCATTTCAGGGTGTGCTTTTTCAATCTCTGCGATTTTCTTTTTGATGTTGTCGGTATCTTCTAAAACCTCATCTGCGAAAACTCTTTTGCCTTTACTGATAACCTCTAAAGCATGTTTCAGTTTAAGGTACAAATCAAGAGTAGATATGTCTTTTGAATTTACCATACCGATGCAATCTATAAGTGATTTCGCATCGTCAACGAAATTGCCGTTTAAGTCCCTGAATCCCTCAAGCACTTGGTAATTAGCGATGGTGTGTGCATTTAGAGAGTTTGTTGCAAGAACATAAGCATCTTTGATTCCTGACAACGCATCGCCCTTAATGCTTGAAACATAATCCGTTATCTGTTTTAGGGGGTGGAATTTATCAATCCAACCTGTGTATAGGTTTTTCCACTTTTCAGCAAAAGGAAGCTTTTGCATTTTTTTTGCTTTTTTAGCACTGATAACAGATGATTCATACCTTTTGTCAATGTCATAGGATAGATATTCATTTATCTGCTTTGCTATTTTGTTCACAGCAGCAAGGTCCTCTTTTGACAAGGTACGCACAAAGTCGTTGTAAAATTCAGGACACAGCCTATTTGCTTCGTTGCTGTTTTTCAAATATCGCCTTACAAATTCTGCAACTAATTCGCCGTTGATAGCATCGTCAGGGTATTGGTCTAAAAATTCTTCAGACACAATTTCTCTGATGCTCTCTACACTGCTTAATTCATTAAGGTTGTATTTTTTATCAAGGTGGTGACCTAACTCGTGAGATATTGTCGGCAGGTTATTCGACACTCTTGTTCTTATGGTTTCAGGCTTTTCTTTATAAATACCTGAAGCTTCTCGGTCTGTAACCTTACCTGTGCTGATAGGAATACCAAACTCCGAACTGATTTGCTCAATGATTTCCGAAATACTTACAGTTGATTTGCTTTCCATATTTTCAGCAACTCTATCTGTATTCCATCTGCTTGAGATGTCTGAATCGATCACATTCCTATAGTACTTTATGCTTTCAGACAAAGTGCTCTTTTTTCTCTGTACACCTAAATTAGATAATACATCATCTGAAAAAACATCTGAAAAATCATCCTTGACAATTTCAAGCAAATCGGATATATTAATTGTAGAAGAACCTTTTATAGGAGGAACTGCATCTGCAGGTAACTCCGTCTCGTTAGAGAACTGGTTCTTCTTTTTTGTGTTCACTGCATAGAGCACATCTAAAACTTCGATTTCATCAACAGATTGGTTGTTCACTATAATTCGTGTAGGATAATAATTATTATTTTCGTCGGATGCAATTCCTAAAAGCACATAACCTCCCTTTGAATTATCTCTAGGATTCAGCTCGTTAACCCTAATTGCATTTTCTAATATATCTCCAATGTTTAATGTTACACGAGCTGTAGCTTCAGCTTTTCTTGTTAAACCATGACTTAATCCCCTCTTGCCCACCAGAACATCACGATGAATGTCCGATATATAAACATAGGCATTTTCATTAGTGTTTTTAGGATTGTTTCTTTTTCTGACATTTTTTATACCCGTATCTATAATATGAGAACGTTTTAGTTTTCCGTTTTCATCATATATATTTTCAGAATCAAGAATTGTAACAATCATATTTTCTTTATCAGTTAATGCTTTATATGTATAGTTACTATATTCAGGGGCAGATGCTTTCTCAGTATTAGTTGTTAAATCCCTGCTACTCTTAACACTGGATTTACTCTTTGTAGGTTTGGTATCATTTGCGGCCTTATCAATTACTACAAGTCGAGTATTAACACCTGTGCTGCGTTCTGATGATTTGAAAGCACCTTCGGGAAGCTTTTCACTTACACCACCCAAACTGTCAAGCCATTCTCTAAACTCCGTAGCTTTTTTATCACTGCGGAAGAACGGTCCCTCACTCATAATGCAGACAACCCTGCCGCCATCATTCAGCAAAGAGTATGCGTGTCTTATATGGTCGATGTCCTGTCCCTTTTCAAAAGGTGGGTTCATAATGATTTTATCGTATTCACCCGAGTGCTGTAAAAAATCTACACCAACAACATTGTGTCCCTTTTCGGTCAGCAATTCATTGAGAGAAGCGTTCCACTCCACCACATCAAGAGCATTATCAGGATAACTTTCCCTTATCGCATCAGCGATGTTACCTTTTCCGGCAGATGGTTCAAGCACCTTTTCACCGGGTTTGATGTCAGCTTCGTCAAGCATCTTTTCAACAATCGCTTTAGGTGTCGGGAAAAATCCCTCGATTTTAGCATTTGCAAGCTGTCTTTCTTTTTCCTTGATAGCTCTCTGCTTTTCTGCTTCAATGTTTCTTCCGGGCAAGAATTTTATAAATTCTCTCAAATATGCACGAAGCTCAACCACATTTTCAATACCCATTCGGGCAAGTCGTTTTCTCTCTGAAACGCCATCATTCCAAAAATCTGCACGATATGTAGAAAGGTTCTGTACGATTTTATCAATATCAGCAAACATCTGTGCATCGACAGTTACATAACCATTCTTTACAGATTTAAGCGACTTTTTCAAACGGTCTGTAATCTGCTTATAACCTGTCTTACCCTCGGCAGCACGAATGTATTCTGTGACAGCACTTTCGTGGAGCTTGGTGAGAGGATATTCCGCATACTTGGCATCATCATTGGAATAAGGTTTGTCCTGTTCCTGTAAGCGTTCATCATAAGTGATGTCCGGCAGGGTTTCACTTATTCTGTTTCTACGGCCTGTGCGGAGCATACTCATAAGAGTTTCAACCTGTGCTTTACTGTCGATTTTATCAAGCAAAGTATTTTCGCCATTTTCGAGAGCATCTGCGATATTGTTGATTGTATCTTGCAGTCTTTTCAATCTTTCGCCCTCGGCTTCTGCAGATGCAGCTTCTCTTGCTCTTTTTGAGGTGTTGGTAAGTCTATCTCTGAATTTATCATCAATAGTTTTCTGCATACCCTCTGCGACGGCTCTTAACTTTTCAGCATTTGTTGAGCCTTTTACTGTTTCGGTTTCAGTTTCTTCCGCAGAGGAAAGAGCAGCAGTCGGGTCTTTCTTGAAATTCCAACCCTGATTACCACGCCAATATGAGCCGCCCAAAGCTTTCATCTGTTCATTGAGCTGTTTCCACTGTTCCGTTTCAAGTCTGCTTGCAGGTCTTACAACCCACACATCTTCACCTGTTTTGGTGTGAGTGGTTTTCTCAATGGTGTAATTATCGGCATTCGCAAAGAAAGCATCAGCACCGCTTGTGTCTTTGGTGGTTTTAGCCGCTTTTTTATCCTCTCTTGCTTTTCTGCGTTCCTCGGCATACAGATTTTCATACTGTATTGTTTCTTCGTCAGACAAGCCAAAATAACGCTTTTTGTACGCATAATCTTCGAGGGTTTGAGGATTCTTAACCTTTGCGAGTTTTTCTTCTCTTGCTGCAACCTGTTTTTTATATTTTTCAGCATTGTCCGCAAGTCGCTTGCTAAAGGTTTCCTCGGTCAGCTCTCTTGAAATATCAAACAACATTTTTGACTGCTGTGCTTCAAAGCCTGTGCCATCATAAATATATGTAATGGTTTCTTTGCCGGAAAGAGCATAATACAAACTTGAAAGCATATCGGTATAGATGGAATCAACCATTTCAGCCTTTTTAGTGATACGCCCTCTGTCATAAATGCTGATACGCTTTTTCAATTCATCGTTTTTAAGCTGTGACAATTCTGCCTTTATAGCTTCGCCGTGATTCATTAAAATAGCATCAACGGCTGTTCTCATATCTTTAAGCGATACGGATTCACCCTTGCGTATGGCAGCACCCAAATCGTCAAAATATGCTACATCATAGGCAGACGGTGTGCTATCTTTCTGCTGCGGTTCTGTATTTTCATTCACACTGCTATTGACATTTTCATTATCTTGTGATATACTATTTACAGGTGATGTTTCCCCAAGCGAGCTGCTATCGTTAGTAGCTTCTGACTTGGACTTGAAAGAAACATCATCTTTTTTTATTATAATGATATTTCCCTCATTGTCTGATACCTCGTGCAAATAATATCTGTTGTCTGTACCACTTTTTGTAACCACAACACCAACAAAAGCTCTTTGCGTTCCTATCTGAATCGGTGCTGCAAAAACATAGCTATCGTAGTTTCTACCTTTCCAATTTTCCACAAAGTCAATCTGTCGTCCTTTTTCAATAACAGCAGGGACACTTGCAAATGCAATCGCCTTTGCTCTGCCCATTCCGTGAGCTATACTGCTATCAACACCTTTATCGTTGATTGCTACATCGCCGAAATTTTCACGATGAACCATGCCGCCTAAACTTTCAAAGTATTCATACACCTGCTGTGATAATTTCTTTTCGCCGGGTTCAAACTCTTTCCCGGTTGCGGCATATACAATAGCATCATTCTCCAATAAAGGTATGTTGTCAGTCAGTTTTTTGAACAGTTCATTTGATTTCTTGGAGCTGTTTTTATCTTCTACGACTGCGGAAGAATCTTCTGATACATTTTCAGGCGTTTCCGTTACGGAATCAGCCTTTTTTATTACGCTTTCCGTAGGTTCTGTTACACTTTCGGGGTTTTCTGTTACAGTTTTATCCGATTTTATTCCGCTTTCAGCATCTACTGTTACAAGGTTTTTCAAGTCTGCTTCTGTAACAAAAGGTACAGTTTTTCCGTCCTTTGTCGTTACCTCACCTTTAACAAGAATAGGGAGTGCAAAGCCTGTTATATTTCCGTCAGCATCATAGCCCACAAGTATTGTAGTGCCTAACTTACCACTGCTGATAATCTTCATAGACTTGCTATGCTTCTTGATAAGGTCCGCATATTTCTTATTGAAAAATATTGCATAATCACCTACGATGTAAGCATTGGCAGCTCTACCTAAAGTATCTGCATCACTGTAAGAAACAGGGGCATTGGCTTCTGCAAGTTCTTTTGCTTCTGCAAGAAGCTTTTCAACCATACCGCCAAATCCCTCTTTATGCTCAATCTCATAATTAGAATTTGCATTTTGCTTGCGGTATTCACTCTTTATAAAATCGGCAGCAGCTTCATCACAAACAGTAAATATGTGTCCGTCACCTACATAGTTGATGCCGTGTACGACAGAAAAGAAAGGTCTGCCGTTCTCTATAAGCAATCTAACCTCGTTCTGATTAAATGGCTTGTTGGCATTTTCTGCTTTTTTCTGCTGCTCTGCGGCTTTGATTTCAGCGACAGTCTGCATCTGATTATAGCTTTGCTCTGTTACATTCGCCCTTAAACCTAAAAACAATGCAACAAGTTTGCCGTTTTCGTTATGAACGGTCCAAGGGATATTATTAGATTTATTTGCTTTGATTACATTCTTTCCATTGTTAAAAGCATCAATAAATTTCTGCTGACAGGAATAGAATACATCAGCAATTCTAAATGTGTACGCCTTTACAGTTTTATTACCTGCGGTAGCTTCACCGACTTTAGGATTACCCTGAATGATAACATCGTTATCAGCATGATAAAATTTGCTCATTTCAAAATTAGGATTTTCCTGTATCGGTGCAGAATCACCTATAACCTTTTTCACGCCTGCGAGAGTTTCATCAGTTAAAGGAAGAACCACAAAGCCATCAGTTATAATGTCCTTGCCGATGACAACCCTCATAGCTCCCTTGAATAATGAGTAAACATTTTTTGTGTGCTTCAGGCTTAAAATTTCGCCCTCTGCCAAATCCACATCAGTGTCTGTTACATCATCATTAACAGGGGTATTTTCAGTGCTAACAGGCATATTTTGCTCATTTATGCTCGTTACAGATTGAACATCTATGCTGATGCTGTCAAGCCAACTTGTAACGAGTGGGTCTGTGTTACCTGCAAACGCTCTGCGAAATTCTGTGCTTATTAAAGCTCTGTCATTCACAGATGGGTTGTAGAGGTTTACATTTTGCAGAGCATTAAAGAAATTTGTATCTAACAAGCCAAGTTCCTCGGCTTTTCTTTTAAGGTTTGATACAACAATATTATATCGCTGTGCATCTTCCGGGGAAATAACCTCGGAGCTTTCCATCTGTTCAAATTGTTCATTTGTAACAAGAGTGTCTGCCTGATTGTTGGTAAATTCTCTTGTTTCAGTTTTTTCGCCTGTGCTGATTTCAACTGTTGTATTTTCTGCATCACGCTCTACAACAGTAATCGTGTTGCCTGTTTTAGTGTCCTTGAATGTATCACCAACGGAAACACTTGCAGGGTTTTCGTCTATTTCATTCTTAACCTGTTCGGTTTCTGCTGCGGTTTCCTGTACTGCTTCATCGGTTAAAACACTCTTTACAACAGTTCCAACAGCTTCAGCAGGCGGTGTGTTATCTTCTGCGATTGCTTTTTCAACGGTTTTAACAGCTTCAACTACCTCGGGGGAAACATTGTCTTTTGCCATTTCAACTGCATCGGTAATAATTTCTGTTTCGCCGGACTTGTTTATTTCTTCACCTAATACTTTTGCATCAACTGCACCTGCTGCCGCAGACACAGTTTTGTTAATGCCAAAAGAGGTAGCAGCATTTAAGCCGCCGTGTCCGAAACCGATGATTGTACCTGCCAAAAAACTTTGATTCATTCTGCTGAAATCTTCTTTTGAATATTGTGTTAAATCAAAAGAGTTTATAAGCAAATCAAAAGCAGATGCAGACTTGCCCTCTGCTGCATATCTATCAGCAGTAATTGACATTCCCTCTTGTATCCATTCTTCTGTACCCTCACCTAAAGCATCTAATGTCAGTTTACCTGCATTTTTTGCTATATTGATAATGGTTTTAGCACCCTTTTCAGATATGCCTTTTGATACCAAAGCTTTTGTAAGCTGTTCGCCCATTTCTGATGTAGCACCTTTTGTAGCAGAGCCGACACCTTTCCAAAGACCGCTTGTTACATAGTCAAGCCCAAACTCAACTGCACCTGATGCGAGAGCTTCACTTTCCGCTAATGCTTTTGCATCTTCGATAGAAAGGTCGCTTTCCTGTAATAAACGAACAAAAGTAGCTCCGGCTGTCTGCTGATACATATAATTTGCAACAGCAGTAGAGCCGCCTATTCTTGCCCCTGTGCCGGCACCTACACCTGATGCCCAACCGACAGCCGCACCGAGAACGCTTCCGACAGTTTTGTTCACAGCTTGGTCTACGCCCTGCGGAGCATACTGTGCGACAATAGCGGTTATTTCCTCAACAGCATTATCGTTTTGGAATGTTGCATTGTTGCGGTTTTGAATACGAGCAGACAAGGATTGATATACCTCAACAGCTTCAATATCATCAGTAGATGCTTTATAAGATGTGAAACCTGCATCATTTGCTTTGATACCGATTCTGCCTACCTTATAATTTCCTGTGATTCTGCCCCATAAATTATCTTTATAAGTGTTGTCTTTGTTTTTTGCATAATAGTCATAAGCATCTTCTTTTTCAGCTTCGACATTTCTCTGACCTGCAACAACTCCGACATTATCATATTCTTTTTGTTTTTCTTCAGGAAGCTCACCATACACGCCCATTACCATTTCATCATTGGTAAAAGTAGTAGCGTTTACAATGGCATCGAGCCTTTCTTTTGCATATTTAGCTTCTGCCGCACCTGACTTTGTATCTATTTCAAGAGAGCTATCATAGTGAATACCCTGTTTGTCAAATTTCTTTAACTGTGCATCAATGTCCTTGTATTCCGCAAGAATAGCGTCCTGATATTTGAATTTCTCATACAGCTCCTTTGCCAATTTTTGAACAGGCTTACCTGCCGCCCAATTATTGTCTTTGCCGTAGTTTTCTGCCCACGCTCTGTATGTATCGTCAGTTCTGTCTGCATCGTTGGCGATTTCATCGAGAATAGGTCTTAACGTTTCCTCACGGTTCTTGAAATACTCATAGCTTCCAAACTCGGGCATATCCGGGTTTGACTGTTGACGGCGAAGATATTCATTCTTCGTCATATTGTATGCGTGTGGCTTATAATCTGAAATAATAAGAGGTGTGTTATCCTCGGGAGCTTTCCACCCAATGTAACTCTTAACCTCGTCGAGTATTTTCTTTTCAGCTTCATTCTTCGGTGTGTAGGTATGGAGCTTATTTTCCGTCACGGCTTTATACGCACCATAGCTGACTGTACCAAAGGACTTTGTATCTGATTTAAGCTCATACATATGCTTTTCGGGAGCAACATAATCTACACTGTCTAAAATCTGCTTTGCCGAAGATTTCCACCCCCCGGAGCTGTTGTTTGCTCCGGGAGTGGTATTCTGCGTAGCAGGTGAGCTTGTTTTATTGTTATTAACAATTTGCTTGGCACTCTTTTTCCAATCTGCCATATTTATCGCTCCTTACTTATAGTGTGGGTCTTTCAACATATTATTGATAGTGTCCAGTGAAATGCCAAACTTATCAATAAGCAAATACTGTTTCTGTGCATCGGTCAGGTCGTCCGATTCCAACACACGCATAACTGTGTATTCAACCGCAGTCGGTACGCTCTTATAATTTCCATTGCCTGTTGATTCAACGGCCTTAAATTCAGAACCGTATTTATCTGACAATGCTTTGTTAAGTTTGTCTGCCCAAGCTTTAACCTGTGCATCTGTCAGAGTAGTAGCACCGCTGTTATTGTTACCGCCTTTTAAAAGGTCAATATCGTCTGAATTACTGCCGCTGCTTATTTTAGGCGGATTGTCAACAGTATAACTTGTGCCGTAATAGTAATTATAGGCATCAATAACAGACTGAGAAATTTCGCCGTTTTTAATTGCAGTCGCCGCTTGACTTGCAGTAATTGTAGGTTTACCGCTTGTGGTAGTGCCGTATTTAGCAGCTGTTGTAATTTGGTCGATAGCATTTTGATTATTCGCATTAGCTACCGCAATTTCGGTTGCGTTATTTGCAGCATTGATTTTTTCAGCACTTGCGTTATCAGCTGCCGCAATCTTTTCTGCACTTGCCAACTGCTGTTGTGTGAGGTCATAATCTGCCGTTCTCTGTGCACCGGGAACAATGTAATTGCCATCGTCATACTGTCCGTATGTGCCGTAATCGCTCATAATCTTATAATAACGAGCCGTAGCCGCTGCGTTGTATGCTTCGGTATTTCCGGCAGCTTTTGCTTTAGCCATAACCTCTGAAAAGTCAACATTTTTATACTCGTCTTTGATTGTACCATCATCGTTCATATATGGGTTGTTTGATGCAATCCATTCGTCAGGAGTATAGCCGGAAACAGATGCAATTTCAGATTTTCTTGCAACATCGTTATTTTTAGCAGTTTCGTCCTGATTAAATACTCTGTCAATATTTACACCCATATCAGAGAGCAATGCCCTTGCGTGGTCTAATTTCTGTTGGTGTGCATCAAGTGCAACCATCTGTCCCTGATTGATAAGAGAGGACTGTTGACGGAGTGCATTGGCGGCAGCAAAGCTGTCTATATTACCGCTGTTAGAACCTGCACCGCTTGCAACCTGATTATCTCTGCCCTGCAAACCTGCAAGGTCGTATTTTGCAAGGATTGCCTTGCCTGTTTCAGTTTCAAAAGGATTTGTATTTTTCAAGTCCTCATATTCCTGATTATATTTTGCAAACAGTTTTTCATTTTCCTGATTAACTGCCGCAGATTTACTACGGACTATGCCACTTCTATTGACATAATCGTTAAAAGCATTATCAAGAACTGATGTGTCAGACCAAAAAGAAATGCCATCAACAACTGCATCCGGTTTTCCTATTTTCTTTCCTCCGAAAGAAACTTCTCCTGTAAGATTATCCAAACTTATTAATTTATCTACATCGCTTCGCGACAATCCTTTTGACTGTCCCAAAGAATATAAATAATCGTTTGCTGATTCTCTTCCTGTTTTTGCCCACTTGTCATTTATAAACTTTGACTGTGTATAATTGGAAGCGGTAAGCTCGTCTGCTATATCGCCGTAGCCGTTGCTTCTCAACTGATTGTAGTATTGCTGAGCTTTCGCAGCAACACTGTTTTTTGTGGCTGTATCACCTGCGTTATTTGCGTTATCCCACTGACCTTTGAGCTTGTATATCGCATTTACCGCAGAATATGGACTGTATGCCATAGCCGTTTTCACTCCTTTTATTTATATTTAGATAAATCTACAAAACCTAATACGTTGCTGCCCATGTGCCCGCCTTGGTTGTTGATGCCCTTCAAAAGACCTTCTTTAGTCGTAGTTTTTACTACTCCGTCGGTGCCGTTTTTGTAGTAACCACTACCACCTTCAGTGTAGTACACCGTGTCTCCTATAACATCCTCAACAAATATAACGTGCCCGTATTTCTGCCCTGCGGAGCTTGTACCTTTGCCGTATGAAACAAGAATATTAGGTTTGATGTTGTCTGCTGTTGCTGCAAGCTGTGCGTCTTTTTTAGCATTATAGTACATTTGGTTTCCATTACCCATAGACCCTAATTTAATTCCGAGCTTTTCTTCAGCTCTTCCGCGCACATACCACACGCACTGTCCCTTTGCAGCGGAGTTATTGTATTTCGCTGTGTCTGCAACACGTTTGCCCACACTGTTTTTGAACTCTCCCGTTTCATCGGTCACCGGTGCTCGCGAGGAAGCAGGAGCTTGCTTCAGCTTGTCTGCCACAGAATTTTCCGGAGCAACCGCGGCAGCGGTGGCATTGCTCCCTCCAGCAGAATTGCCACGGAAGGTCTGCAACAAGTTTTGTGAATCAATTGTGGGTGAAAGACCTGTTGCTTGCTGTATAAAATCTTTCGCCTTTGCTGACACACTGCCGTTCTCCAAGACTTTCTGATAATCTATGTACGGATTTATGAGATTACCGTCCTTGTTAAGAAAAGGATTAACAATACCTGAAGCTTTTTCATTCCCTGAATTAAGTATCTTTGTTACCTTGTTCCGAAATGCCGGAACCGTATTATCCCAATCTTCTTTGATTTTCAGAATATTGATCATTTCAAACACTCTTTCTGTTCGGTATCTTTTATAGCATCGTTAAGTTCGTAAAGAGCATCGAAAGGCGCTCTTTTTTTCTTTTATAACGTTCCCCTCAGCTTATTTGCCATTTTACGGCAAAGCCAGTAAACATTAATGTCCTCATTGCATTTTTTAATCCAAAGCACCGCATCGTTGATTATCCCTGCATTGCCAAGTTCCCATACAATATCATTAACCTCTGTTACTGCTTCAAGTTCAGGCTTCCCGTATTTTTTTATAAGTGGCATAAAATTATTTTCGTATGCCGTCAGGGTATTTCCTCCAAAGAAGTTCGTCCCCGGACAAGTCTTCGCGCTCTTCCCTTTTATGTAATCTCCAATATCACTTCCGGAGCTTGTCCACCAACAGTGATATGTCACATTATCCTCCGCTTTAAGATTAAACTTGTCAAGCAGAATTTTCACCGCACCGACGATAGCTTCTTTCTGTGCTTCTGTCATTGCATCGCCGCCCTTATCGAAATTACCGAGACATTCTATGCAGATTGAACCTGTATTCGCGCCGTATATTCCGGCAGGGCTCTTTTCAATACTTCTTCCTGTCATAATAACTCCGTCGGGGAATATTGTAAAATGCTGACCTATGTCAGACCAACCGTTCGTATTAACATGATAGCTACGCATATTCCTCTGTAATGCCTCGTGATTATTCCCCGTAAAGTTTTTATACGAAGGTGAATATGTGTGGTGTAGTTGTATAAGCTTCACCTTTCTTGCCACTTTCATATTCTTTATATAATCCTCAAAACTCTTTACATCAAAGCTTTTAAATGAACTCATTTTTATCTTCTCCCCCATCCTTCATCACTTCAAGCGCCTTTTTTACAAACTCCGGATACGGGACTCCCATTAGTCCCATATTTTCAAGTATACTGA
>CAYLPQ010000016.1:0-40700 GCA_964385605.1 uncultured Oscillospiraceae bacterium
GCAGACGAAGTGCCTTACCCTCCTGATGATTATCCTCGGGATAAAGAACTTTACTGAGCACCTCTGCAAGAGCCTTCTCCTCAACTGCACGAAGATAGTCACCGCCGGAAAAGCTCACCATATCAAGGTCCTTTTCAGCTCTTGCCGACCAAAGACGGAGAGTATTCACAACATCGGCATTATATCCCACAATGGGAACATCGTAGGGGATGCCAATTACGTTAGTTGTATCCGCATAGAAAACCTTCATTCCGGAAGGTGTCATTTCTGTATAAACCCTACCGCCGAATCTTACAGTAACCTGTTCCTCCGGGCGGGGAATTTCCCACACACTGCCGTCGCCAAGCCAGTTGTCGGGAGTTTCTACCTGTTCACCGTTTACAATAAGCTGTTTGAAAAGTCCGTATTCGTAACGGATTGAACAACCGAATGACGGAAGCTCCAGTGTTGCGAGCGAATCAAGGAAGCATGCCGCGAGTCTGCCAAGACCACCGTTACCAAGTCCTGCATCGTTTTCCTGTGAAGAAATTTCTTCAAGAGAGCAATCCATTGATTCGAGAACTTTCTCATAATCTTCTGTAAGACCTGTGTTGAGAAGATTATTGCCGAGAGACCTTCCCATAAGGAACTCGAAAGAAAGATAGAAAAGCTCTTTTTTCTGTGCAGTTCTCTGACCGCGTCTGTATGCTGTCCATCTTTCCATTATTTTATCGCGCACCGTAAGCGCCGCCGCCTTATAGATGTGAGCCTTTGTGGCATCTTCCATAGTTCTGCCGTAGTGGCGGTTAAGCTTACCGATAATTTCATCTTTAATTTTTTGCTGATTTTGTGTAAGTGCCAATATATATACAACTCCTTAAAAATATGAGTTTATTATACTATAGTATATTATAAACGTCAATGTACTCTTTCGCTGAATTTTTCCACGAAAAATCCGTTTTCATCGCTCTTTTGACAATAGCATTCCAATTTTTCCTGCTGTTATACCAGATATTCTTTGCATAGTTTATAATTTCCAGCATTTCGTGGGCATTATAATTTGTAAAACTGAAGCCCGTACCCGTACCCTCAAACTCATTATACGGCTCCACACTGTCACGGAGACCGCCTGTTTCACGGACAATGGGAAGTGTACCGTAACGCATTGAAATCATCTGACTTAAACCGCAAGGCTCAAACAGTGACGGCATAAGGAACGCATCGCAGGACGCATAAATCTTATGGCTCACACTGTTGTTGAACATTATAAGAGAGGCTACAGTGCCTTTGTACTTTTCCTCATAATGGCGGAGCATATTTTCAAACTGCTCCTCCCCTGTGCCGAGAATTATAAGCTGAATATCCCCATTCTTTACGATGTCGTCCATCACACATTCTACAAGGTCAAGTCCCTTTTGTCCCGTCAGACGTGTTACCATACCCACAAGGAATTTATCGGGATTTTCTTCAAGGCCGAACTCTTTCTGAAGTGCGAGTTTATTTGCTTTTTTCCTCGAAACAAAGTTACGTGCATCGTAATTTTCTGTAATGTATTCATCTTTCATACTGTTCCAGTCAGTATAGTCAATACCGTTTATAATACCTGTAATCTTGTCGGCTTTTGCCATGAGAAGTCCGTTAAGATTTTCACCAAAGAAATCTGTCATAATCTCACGGGAATAGGTTTTGCTTACGGTTGTAACGTAGTCTGCATACACTATACCGCCCTTGAGCAAGCTTGCTCCTCCGTAAAACTCCAACCCCTCACTTGTGAAATAGCTGTCATCAAGCTCACTTATATCCATAACGGTTTTAATGTCATATATCCCCTGAAACTTCAGATTGTGGATTGTCATAACAGTTTTAATTGCACTGTACTTTTCTTCACTGGAATAATGAGCCTTTAAAAGCACAGGAATCAAACCCGTCTGCCAGTCGTTGCAGTGAATTACATCAGGCCAGAAGTCTATTACCTGCAAAAGCTCAAGCACAGCTTTGTCAAAAAAGATAAACTTTTCAATATCAACAGATATATCGCTGTATATTTTCTCTGTATCAAAATAGAACTCGTTATCCACAAAGTAGTATATCACACCGTCTTTCCGAAGCTCAAACACCCCGCAACACTGACTTCTCCAGCCCATTTTGATGTAAATATTGGAAATGTAGCGCATTTCATCTTTATACTTCTGGGCAATGGCGCTGTACTTGGGAAGAATAACCCTTGCCTCGCACCCTTGCTTACAAAGCTCTGCAGGAAGCGCACCTACAACGTCCGCAAGACCGCCTGTTTTTATAAACGGAGCACACTCACTTGTTGCAAATAAAACTTTCATACAAAATTCCTTTCTTAAACTATATGAGACCCGGCTTACAGTAGAGTTCTCTTGGGAAGAATTACGGGATGCTCGGGATGCCCGATAAGCCGTTTACCTGTTCTTAAAGTACACTCCTTATCAATAATCACATTCTCAATCTCGCAATTTTCTTCAATGACACTGTTCTGCATAACAATACTGTTTTTAACAACGGCACCCTTTGCTATATGGACACCTCTTGAAATGATACTGTTTTCCACGTGTCCCTCAATAACACATCCGTCTGCGATAAGTGCATCCTCAACCTCCGCGCCTGCTCCATACCGTGTAGGCACCTGGTCCTTTACCTTTGTATATATGCGGTTTTCTGCGTGGAAAAGCTCTTTTCTTGTATCACCGACAAGCATTTTCATGCTGTTTTCATAGTAGCTGTCAACAGAGTCTATTTTCCCTACAAAGCCTTTATATTCATAACCGTAAATCTTTGAAGTTTCAAGCTTTTCAAGAAGTATATCACGGATAAAGTCATGGCTTCCCCTTGAATAAGCCTCGTCAATCATTTCAATAAGCTTAAGACGGTCAATAATATACATATCCATACTTTCATTGGTAGTTCTGGGGAAATGCGGCTCAACCTCAATCCCTGTAATTCTGCCGTCCTCTGCTACTTCATACACTGCCCCGCGGGAAAGCTGTGCATCAGCCTTACCCTTGTCGTGATATATTACGGTAATGTCCGCATCCTTTTCAACGTGCGCATTAAGAGCATCGTCAAAGGTCATATTACATACAATTCTGCCTGATGCCAAAAGCACATACTGCTGACGACTGCGTCTTAAGAATGTGAGTATGCCGTAAAGCTGGTCAATATTACCTGCACGGACACTTCCGCTGCCTCTTACATAAGGGGGAAGCATAAAAAGTCCGTAGATTTTGCGGTTCAGGTCCCATGGAGCGCCACTGCCGAGATGGTCCATAAGTGATGAATAGTTGATGTTTGTTGCAATGCCAACATTTATAATGCCTGAATTAACCATATTGGAAAGAATAAAGTCAATCAGTCTGTATCTTCCGCCAAAGGGGATAGCCGCAACGGAGCGCATCTCTGTAAGCTCGTTAAGCTGGAGGCCTGTATTATCAGCCATAACAATTCCCATCATATCTCTCATTTTACTTCCCCTCCTTCTCTATATTTTCTACAATCATTGAGTTTTTGCCGACTTTAACTCCGTCAGCTACCTCTATTCCACCGCCGATAAGAGATATTCCTCCGGAGCAGAACTTACTGTCATAATTATAGCTTTCAGTGTTGTCGTCACCGATAATTACACCTTTGCCGATAACTGTATCTTCTCCCACAACAGTCTTTTTAATAACTGCATTTTCTTTAACAACTGTTCCCGGGAATACAATAGAATCCTCTATAACAGCGCCCTTTTCCACAGTTACACCCTCAAAGAGAATACTATGCTTAACCATACCGTAAACATTACAGCCCTCGGTCACACAACAGTTATTTACAACTGCACCCTTTGCAATAAAGTGAGGCGGTTTAACGGGATTTCTGGAATAAATACGCCAAGAAGGGTCACGGAGATCAAACCCGGGAGGATTTGCCAGTATATCCATATTCGCCTCCCAAAGGCTCTGAACTGTACCTACATCCTTCCAATATCCGTCAAAGGCATACGCACACATATTTTCACCGTTCCCAAGCATTGTGGGAATTATGTTTTTACCGAAATCGTTTGCGCTTGCAGGGTCTTTTTCATCGTTCTGAAGGTACTTTTTAAGAACATCCCAGGTAAATACGTATACACCCATTGAAGCAAGGTTGCTCTTGGGCTCGTGAGGCTTTTCAGCAAATTCAACAATTTTTCCGTCTTCATCCGCGGTCATTATACCAAATCTGCTTGCTTCCTCCCAGGGAACTTCAATAACGGCAATTGTTGCATCTGCGTTCTTTTCCTTGTGGTATTTTATCATTTTGGCATAATCCATTTTATAAATATGGTCGCCCGAAAGAATAACAACATACTTTGGGTCGAATTTATCCACAAATTCGATATTCTGGAAAATTGCATTTGCTGTACCCTTATACCATTCACCTTTTTCTGCACTCTGATAAGGAGGCAGAACATACACACCTCCGGAATTACGGTTAAGGTCCCACGGTCCACCACTGCCGATGTAGGTATTCAGCTCAAGAGGCTGATACTGTGTAAGTACACCTACCGTGTAAATTCCCGAATGAATGCAGTTGCTTAAAGTGAAATCTATGATTCTGTATTTTCCACCGAAAGGGACTGCCGGCTTGGCCACATTCTTGGTAAGAACTCCAAGACGGCTACCCTGCCCACCTGCAAGTATCATTGCCAGGCATTCAGCTTTTTTCATTTTATTTTCCTCCCTTATTTGTATTTTTTGTTCGTTTGAGGTAAATTGCACTCATAGGCTCTATATCAATTGTGATTGAATATGACATGGATAAGAACGGTTGTTTTTTAGCATTTACAGGCAAATGGTCAGTTTCGCCACCGCTTGAAAACACAGTGGAATATGTTCCGCTTCTTGGAACACCTATAACATAGTTTTTATATTCCACAGGTGTAAAGTTGCAGACAACTACAATCTCGTCCGTCTTTTTAGAACCGCGGCGCACAAAACTGATTACACTACGGTCACTGTCGTCTGCATTAATCCACTCAAAACCATCCCAACTGTCCTCAATCTCCCAGAAAGCCTTGTTTTCTTTATAGAAATGATTAAGCTCTTTCACAAAGTTTTTGAACTGCTTGTGCTTTTCAAAGCCAAGGAGCTTCCACTCAATAGACTCATAATATCGCCATTCTATAAACTGCGCTATTTCTCCACCCATAAAAAGCAGCTTTTTCCCGGGGTGCGCCATCATATACATATAAAAAGTCCTGAGCGAGTCAAACTTCTGCCCATATAATCCCGACATTTTCTGTATAAGAGAGCATTTTCCGTGGACCACCTCATCGTGAGAAAGAGGCAGTATATAATTCTCTTTAAAGGCATACATCATAGAAAAAGTCAGAAGATTATGATTATTTTTTCTGAAGTACGGGTCCAGTTTCATATAACGGAGAATATCATTCATCCATCCCATATTCCATTTATAATTAAACCCGAGACCGCCATCGCAGACAGGTTTTGTCACACCTGCCCATGCTGTAGATTCCTCTGCAATCATAAGAATGCCCGGGTGTTTTTCAAAAACTTTTATATTAAGATTTTTCAAAAACTCTACTGCTTCCAGGTTTTCTCTGCCACCGTACTTATTCGTCACAAAATCGTTTCTGCAGAAATCAAGGTACAGCATACTTGAAACTGCGTCCACCCTTATTCCGTCCACATGGAAAACGTCAAGCAAGTAGAATGCACTTGACATAAGGAACGACACAACCTCGCCCCTGCCATAATCAAAAGCATAAGTTCCCCATTCCTTATGCTCCCCTTTTCTGGGGTCTGAATACTCGTAAAGAGGAGTACCGTCAAAGCGGGCAAGCCCGTGAGCATCTTTCGGAAAATGTGCAGGTACCCAGTCCACAATTACACTTATTCCGTTTTCGTGACACTTATTCACAAAATACATAAAATCCTTTGGTGTTCCGTAACGGCTTGTAGATGCAAAATATCCCGTCACCTGATAACCCCAGCTACCGTCAAAGGGATGTTCTGTAACAGGCATAAGCTCAACGTGAGTATATCCCATATCAATAAGATATTCGCAAAGCTCGTCTGCCGCTTCACGGTAGGTATAGTAGCTGCCGTCTTCATGTGTTTTCCAGCTGCCGAGATGCATTTCGTAAATAAGCATCGGCTTTTTATACGGTGCAGTCTTTTTTCTTTTATCCATCCACTTTTTATCTGTCCATAAAAATCCGTCTGTGTTATAAATTACAGATGCAGTTTCAGGTGGGAGCTGTGCATAACGGGCATATGGGTCAGCCTTATACACCGACGTACCATTTTTACAGCGGATAAAGTATTTATAGCACTGCCCTTCTTTTACGTTTTTGATGAAGCAGTGCCATACCCCCGTGCTTTCCTGGGGATTCATGGGGTTACTTTCAACGTTCCAGTCGTTAAAATCGCCTACCACACTAACACTTTCCGCATTGGGTGCCCATAGAGTAAAGCTGTACCCGCTTTCCCCGAAGCACTCTGACGGGGTTGCACCCATAAACTCATAGCTTCTGTAGCCTTTACCGTTTAAAAATTTATTAAGTTGAGAGGTTTTTATAAAATGATTAATGCCGACGTTGTTACTGTCTTTTTTTGGGGTCATTTTCTTCCTCCGAACATTTTTATTCTTCCGCCAGTCTGTCCCTCAAGTGATTTGACAAAAGCGCCAGAGACGATGCCATATTCTCATTCTGCACAAGAATATCCTCCGGTGCTTTAAGATATGTGGGAGCAAAATTCCAGATTGCCTTTATGCCGTTTTTTACAAGAAGGTCACACGCAATCTGGGCGGCTCTTTCCGGAACTGTTATTATGCCTATTTTCACATTATATGTTTCACATATTTCTCCAAGTCTTGAAATATCAAATATTTTTTCATTATCTGTAATTGCAGTATTTGTATCAAATGCCGCAACTATTCGTATACCGTAGTTTTCAAATCCGCGGTAGCTCATAAGAGCCATACCAAGATTTCCCGCTCCGATAAGCACTGCAACCTTACTGCTCTCATAACCGAGATAGTCAGATATGCCTGTTATAAGGTCCTGTATCAGAAATCCCCTTTTCGGGATACCGGAGCTTTTGCACACAGCGGCAAGGTCTTTTCTGACCTGAACCTCACTGAGTCCCAGCGACTGTGCCACTGCCGCAGAAGAAATATACTCGTTCTCCCCGTTGTTGACAGATTTCAGAAATGACATATATATCGGCAATCTCTTAAGTGCCTGTCTTGAAAGATTTTTAAATGGTTTCATAGTCTTTACCTTCGCAAAATTAAAATTAAACGGGAGAAACCACAGTTTCTCCCGAATGCACAGATTATGCCTTACCTACTGAACCGAAAAGTTCCATTTTTTCCTTAACGGTTTCCTTTATTGCCTCTGCACCGGGTGCGAGAATTTTTCTCGGGTCAAAGCCCTTACCAACAAGGTCCTTACCTTCTTCAATATACTTTCTTGTTGCTGCCGCAAAAGAAAGCTGACACTCTGTGTTAACGTTAATCTTTGCAACACCGAGAGAAATTGCCTTCTGAATCATATCTGCAGGAATGCCTGTGCCGCCATGAAGTACAAGGGGAATGTTTCCTGTAGCCGCCTTGATTTTTTCAAGAGCATCAAAATCAAGACCCTTCCAGTTTTCGGGATATTTACCGTGGATATTACCGATACCTGCTGCAAGCATCGTCACACCAAGAGAAGCGATAGCCTTGCACTCTTCGGGGTCAGCAATGTCACCGCTGCCGATAACACCGTCTTCCTCGCCGCCGATGGCGCCAACCTCCGCCTCAAGGCTGAGACCCTTTTCATTACAGATGTTCACAAGTTCTGTTGTCTTCTGTATATTTTCGTCAATAGGATAATGAGAACCGTCGAACATTACAGACGAGAAGCCTGCATCAATACATTTAAGGGCCGCTTCATAACTGCCGTGATCAAGATGAATAGCAACAGGAACTGTAATGTTAAGACCCTCTATCATACCCTTAACCATACCTACAACAGTTTTGTATCCTGCCATGTACTTTCCTGCACCTTCACTCACACCGAGAATAACGGGTGACTGAAGCTCCTGGGCTGTCTGAAGAATTGACTTCGCCCATTCGAGGTTGTTTATATTGAACTGACCTACCGCGTAATGACCATCACGTGCTTTTTCAAGCATTTCTTTTGCTGATACTAACATAATTTCGCACACTGCCTTCCTTTTATTTAATTTAATAAGTACATAGATATATTATCGCATAAATTACAAAATAAATCAATATATATTCAATAAAAGAGGTGAATTTTTTTGAAAAAAGCTCCCCTTATCATGCTTAACTTCAGATTTATGCGTCTTCCCTTACTTTTATGCACTTTTTTTGCAATTGCAACAATCAGCACAAAGTTGAGTTTTTCCGTTCCGACAGTAAGTCTCAGCAATAATGCGGTTGAAACAATTCTTCGTTCGGGAGCCGCCATAAAAAGCGACCCTCACCGCGGGGTGTTTTCTCTTGCAAAGGTTGTCCGTACTTCCTCCGTTTCCGAAAAAGTTGCTATAGACACTGTTCAAACTGCCGTTGAAACACCCTCACAGCTTCCTGAAAAAGCTAGTAAAACAACTGACGTCAAGGTATCAAACTCTACCGATTATGACATCAATATAAACGATTATCTTGCAGGTACTCCCGAATTTGTTAATAAAGATGTTTCCGTATTAATTGTTCATACCCACACAACAGAGAGCTATACACCCTCCGAAAAATACAACTACACCCCCTCCGATACTGACAGAACCAGAGACAAAAATTTCAACACTGCCCGTGTAGGAAAGGCAATTGCAGAAATTCTCGAAAAGAACGGAATCCGCGTCCATCACGATACGACCATCAACGACTACCCCAGTTACAATGGCAGCTACAACCGAAGCAGTCTGAATGTTCAGAACGCATTGCAGAATGACAACACAATAAAAATCGTGCTCGACGTTCACCGTGATGCAATAGAAGGTGTCAACGGAGAAAAGGCAAAATATACATTCACCCATAACGGCAAAACAGGTGCATGTGTAATGTTTGTGGTCGGAAGCAATCTCAGCGGACTTTCCCACGAAAACTGGAAAACAAATATGCAGTTTGCCGCAACTTTACAACAGCATATTCAGTCATTTTATCCTGACCTTATGAGACCCATAAACTTCCGAAGTCAACGGTTCAATCAGCATCTTGCTCCCGGTGCTATCATAGTGGAGGTAGGTACTAACGGCAATACACTTGAGGAAGCGCTCTTCGGCGCGGAATGTTTTGCCAATGCGCTGGCGGATTTCATATTGCAGAACAAATAAAAAGCTGTGACTTATGTCACAGCTTTTCGTTATTCTTCATGTTCATGACCGTGACAGCCGCAGTGTCCGCTACAGTCAACTTTTTTATCAATGCCTTCTTTATCGTAGTAGTCCTGAATTGCCGCCTTGATAGCCTCTTCAGCAAGAACACTGCAGTGAATCTTCGCCGGAGGAAGTCCCTCAAGAGCCTCTACAACAGCAGAGTTTGTAAGCTTGAGCGCCTCTTCAACAGTTTTACCCTTAACAAGCTCTGTTGCCATAGAGCTTGTAGCTACTGCCGCACCACAGCCAAAAGTTTTGAAGCTTACATCCACTATAACGTCATTCTCTATCTTAAGATACATTTTCATTATGTCGCCGCATTTTGCGTTGCCTACTGTTCCTATCGCATTGGCACCCTCAAGCTCACCCACATTTCTGGGGTTTGTGAAATGGTCCATTACTTTTTCACTATACATTTATTTCAATCCTTTCCGGTTTATTTAGTTTCGGCTCTCTACACCCTCGTACAGCGGAGACATATCACGAAGTCTCTGCACGATAGGCGCAAGTTCCTTAACAAAGGAGTCGATTTCTTCTTCTGTATTAAACTCCGAGAGAGATACACGCATTGAGCCGTGGGCCGTTTCGTGAGGAAGTCCTATTCCTAGAAGCACATGCGATGGGTCAAGCGAGCCTGATGTGCAGGCTGAACCGCTTGAAACAATATAGCCCTTAAGATCAAGACTTAAAAGAAGACTCTCACCCTCGATATATTTAAAGCAAAAGCTTGTATTGTTGGGAAGTCGCTTTTCCCTGTGTCCGTTAAGACGTGTGTAAGGAACGGTTTCAAGGACGTCTTTTATAAGCTTGTCCCGAAGTGCTGCAATCTTTGCTGTTTTTTCTTCCATATGGTCGCAGGCATCCTTAAGTGCCGTCGCCATACCAACAATACCTGCAACATTTTCTGTAGTTGCACGTCTGCCCTTCTCCTGCGCGCCGCCGTGGATAAGGTTTTCAATCTTAACCCCTTTTCTGATATAAAGAGCACCCACACCCTTGGGCCCGTGGAACTTATGTGCAGACATCGAAAGAAGATCTATGTTCATCGCCTTTACATCAATAGGCACAGCACCTGTTGCCTGCACTGCATCAGTGTGGAAATATATCCCCTTTTCCCTGCAGAGCTTACCGATTTCGGCAATGGGGTTTATTGTACCGATTTCGTTATTTGCAAACATAACAGATACTAAAAACGTGTCCGCTGTAATTGCTTTCTCAATATCCTCTACACTTACCATGCCGTACTCATCCACGGGAACATAAGTAACCGAATATCCCTGCTTTTCCATAAACTCGCAGGTATGAAGTATTGCATGATGCTCAACAGTAGTAGTTATTATATGTTTTTTGGCTGATTTTACAGCAGTACCTTTTATTGCCCAGTTATCAGCCTCACTTCCGCCGCTTGTAAAGAAAATCTCATTCTCATCGGCATTTATTGCGTCCGCTACAATCTTACGGGCTTCACCAAGGGCTTTTCTCGCCGCCTGACCCGTTGAAGTATAAACGGAGGACGCATTGCCGAAAGTTTCTGTAAAAAACGGAAGCATCGCTTCTACAACACAATCTTTCATTTTTGTTGTAGCCGCATTATCAAAATATACCATAAAGGTCTTCCTTTCTAAAAACACTCAAAGTATAGTATATTACTAATTGAAAGAAAATGCAAGTAAGTTTTGGCATTTTCGGCAAATTCTACAGTTCAAACTCACATTTTTCAACTTTTCCTATTAATTTAAAACTATCCTTTCGTACATCTATGCTTATATTCTGGTAAAGACCCGAGTCATTTTTGGTTTTAAGAGTGACAATATCCCCTACCTTGTGATAAATACGCACAATGGCTTCATCACTTTCGTTCACAGCCGCAACTACAATATCATTGTTCTTAACGGGAGCATTCATTTTAACAACTGCGGTGTATCCTTGAAAAATACCTGCTCCGGAAAGGGCATTATCCTTTATTATGATACCAAACCAATCATAGCCCCGGAGTTTGTCACGGTCAATAAATATACCATCCACTATTTTTGATTTTTCCACAAGAGAAGTCTTTGCATCAAGAGAACTTACTACATGTATAAGTCGCGCACGTTCGCCGACCTCTAGTGGTTTTCTTCCCAGAATTCCATCCACCGTTGTATCAAAAAGCTCTGCCATTCTTTCAACAAGCTTTACCGGAGGCGCTGTAAGATACCCAGTTTCGATATTATTAATCGTTGTCGGTCCTACACCCAGGCTTTTTGCAAGCTGCTCTTGAGTAATCCCTACCATTTCACGCAGTTTTTTAACATTTACATCTAAAACACCCATATTCACACATCCTTACTCCTGAATAATTCTATCACAATCCGGATGTGTATTCAACATTTTTTTACCGTATAGGAATTTGCATAATTAGTACGCGCGAAGCTATTCTTGCATTTTATATGTGCGCGAAACGTGTGAGGCGGCATGCTTCTTTTTTAAAAGAGCGCGTTATTTATCCCCTCGGCTATGATCTGAGAAGCCTGATCGGAAATGACATCAACGTCATTTGGTGTAACAACCATATTTTCGTTATTCTCTGTCAGAGCTTTGTCAATAAGAGATCCACTGTCCGAAAGAAGCTCGGTAAGAATGCTTCCGTCCTCTCCATAGTTTTCTTTCAGATAAGCCGTCAGAGTTTCTATGGCATCAACAGTCATTGTAGCAGCATCAACCACCATGGGAACACCGATTGCTATAACAGGAATGCCGAGAGTCTTCTCTGAAAGCTCATTACGGTTATTCCCCACTCCGCTTCCGGGGCTGATGCCTGTATCAGAAATCTGAACCGTAGTTCCGAGACGGCTTATTTTTCTTGACGCAAGAGCATCCACGGCAATGATAAGAGACGGCTTTATCCTGTCAGCTACCCCGAGAATAATCTCGCTTGTCTCTATTCCTGTAAGTCCCAGCACCCCCGGTGCAACAGCGCTTACCGCACGCACGTTAAAGTCGAGTCCGCTACCCGATTCCTTTGTGATATGCCTTGTCACCATAAGTTTATTAACGGTTTTGGGACCTATGGAATCAGGGGTAATATATCGGTTACCAAGTCCCGCCACAAGCACGGATGCGTCAGAAGGGATTTTTATCAGCTTTTTCAGCTCGTCACACACTGCTTTTGCGCCACGGCGACAAAGCTCCTCATTTTCAATCTGCATATCCTGTATCTCAATCGTGACGTAATTCCCTATAGGTTTTCCGATTTTTAAAGCGCCCTCCGGAGTCGTTATTTTAACTTGGGTTACTGTAATGCCGTCAGTGTCTTTGTGCGAGCTTTCCACTCCGGCAATTTCCCCGGCAAACATTTCCCTTGCTTCTATGACAAGGTCTGTGCGGATAGACATAAAATCACTCCTTCGATTCCTTTACCATATCGTCTGTTATCTCGTCTGTCATTTCGTCTTCGCTTTCGGTATCTCTTGTGGCATCAAGGAATGCCTGACGCATTATTAAAAGCGACATAGCATCCTTGTCAGCTGTCGCTTCATTGATATTTGTTCCGTCAAGAGGAATGTTATTTTTCATATTTAAGCACCTTTCTTTATTAGTTTTGCATACAAAAAAAGGTTGTCCGAAGACAACCTTTTTTATTCGTTTTTTAATTCATTTTAATATCAGTCAAATCTGCTACTGTGTGATGCTTTTCCGCATCGTACATTTTCCAGATTACCTGCAAACTCTTAAGAGCAGTTCTGCCGTCCGTAAGAGGTGTTTCCCCTGTACGGATACAATTAGCAAAGTGTCTGATTTCAAACTGTGTCATCTTACCGATTGCAGTGGGGTCTTTCCAGATAACTGTGTATTTCTGGTCTTCTGCCTGATTGACAATGTGCTGATGATTCTGGTTGTAAAGCTTGATTTCACCTGCTGCACGGTCGTACTCAAGAAGACCTTTTTCAGTCATAATCTGACAGTCCCAACCGAGCTTTGTTCCACGAGCGCCCCATGTTGCACCGTGATAGCCGAGAGCACCGTTTTCAAACTTAAAGATAGCTACACTTGTTCCTTCGCCGAGAATCCACGGAACACCGACCTTTGTTCCGAAGTGCGCTCCCTCAATGGGATTACCGAGGAACCACAAAAGAAGGTCTACATAGTGACAGCCGTGGCTGAAGAACTGACCTCCGCCAAGTCTTGCAGTAGCTTTCCAGATTGTTTCGCTATCGTACTTTGTAAGCTGTTCTGTCCATACAGACATCTGCATAATCTGACCATATTCACCGCTGTCAACCATTTCCTTAAGCTTTACAATGCCGGGCCAGTGACGAACCGGATATGCGCACTGAAGCACTACACCTTCATCATCACAAGCCTTTATAAGACGAAGACATTCTTCCTCTGAATTACAGAGTGTTTTTTCCATAAGAATATGTTTTTTATTGCGCGCAAAGAACATACCGCACTCATAATGCAAATCGTGAGGAAGAGCAACAAGAACAGCATCAACGTAGTCAACCATTGTCTTCCAGTCTGTTGTAACATATGCGTCGGGCTTAATCTGTGCAAAATCCTTTGCCTGCTCAATTAAAACGTCACAAAAGGCAGTGATTTCTACTTCTTCAACTTCTGACAAGCTCTCAACGTGAGCTCTCATCATTTTACCGCATCCAACAATACCAAGTCTGAGTTTTTCCATAATAGATACTTCCTTTCTTCAAGTTGATTTCATTATAGAACACATTAGCATAAAAGTCTTTAGACATATAAGTCGATTTTTTGCACATTTGGTGTCAAACATCTTGATTTGAGTCGCATAATGTTCTATAATATATACAGGTGATAGAAGATGAAGCCCCGTAAAGAAACAAATATCAACAACGCATTTACCGTTGATTCAATTATAACTGTATATTATCTGGACTGGGAAAAAGCGCGTTCAAAGGAAACTACCCAAAAGGCTGTATCCTATAATTTCTGGCAACTGTTGTATGTTGACCGCGGAGAATACACCTGTTCAATTGAGGATGATTTATACACCCTTTCTTCGGGCGAGATGATTCTTTGCGAACCCCAAAAAGTACGCGTCTCCCTCTCCCACAAAAATGCTATGGTTGCAATTATAAGCTTCCGTTGTGATTCCGAGTGTATCCACAGTATAAAAAACAAAACTATCTCACTTTCGGATGATGACCGCAAGCTTCTTTCCCGTGTATTTACAACAGGAACTGAAATTTTCAAAACAGTTCCGGAAGATAATTTTTATGCAGGGCAAGAGCCAAAAGACGGCACGGCGGATTACGAATTGCAGATGATAAAAAATTCCCTTGAGCTTCTGCTTATTAATCTATATACTTCAGATGAAAAACATTCGTCGCTTTCGGCGCAAAATCATATAAATTACTATGAGCAAAAGTTTCGTGCGATTGAAAACTATATGCTTGAAAATCTTTCCGGAAATATCACTCTGGAAGAAATCTCTGCGACGACAGGTTTTAGTTTAAGCACTATAAAACGCATATTCAGCAGTCAGGCAAAATGTGGTGCACTCCACCACTTTCTGAAGCTGAAAATAAAGGAATCAAAGCGCCTTATAAAAGAATCAGATATGTCTATGACGGAAATATCGGAGAGTCTCGGGTTTTCAAGTATACATTATTTTTCACGTACGTTTAAAAACTTTACAGGAAAATCACCGAGTAGTTATGCAAAGTCAATATTAAAATAACACACAAAAACAGGAAGCAATCTGTTGCAACAGATCGCTTCCTGTTTTTATGCGATACTTTTTATTATTCTAAAAAGTCTTTTAACTTTTTACTTCTGCTGGGATGACGAAGTTTACGAAGTGCCTTCGCCTCAATCTGACGGATACGTTCACGGGTTACGTCGAACACACCGCCCACTTCCTCAAGAGTTCTCGCTCTGCCGTCCTCAAGTCCGAAACGGAGACGGAGAACCTTTTCTTCACGGGGAGTAAGTGTATTAAGCACGTCCATAAGCTGTTCCTTAAGAAGCATAAATGAAGCCGCCTCACTGGGTGCTGGGGCATCGTCATCGGGGATGAAGTCGCCAAGGTGGCTGTCCTCCTCCTCGCCGATAGGTGTTTCGAGGGAAACAGGCTCCTGTGCAATCTTCATTACCTCCCGCACTTTTTCAAGACTCATACCCATTTCCTTTGCAATTTCTTCAGGAGAAGGCTCTCTGCCAAGTTCCTGAAGAAGCTGACGTGATACACGGATAAGCTTATTGATTGTTTCAACCATATGAACGGGAATACGGATAGTTCTCGCCTGGTCGGCAATAGCACGGGTAATAGCCTGTCTTATCCACCAGGTTGCATAAGTACTGAACTTGTACCCCTTTGTATAGTCGAATTTTTCAACGGCTTTGATAAGGCCGAGATTACCCTCCTGAATAAGGTCAAGGAAAAGCATACCGCGACCCACATATCTTTTTGCAATACTTACAACAAGACGGAGATTTGCCTCTGTAAGCTTTTTCTTGGCTTCCTCGTCGCCCTCTGACATAAGTCGTGCATACTCAATCTCTTCATTTGCAGAAAGAAGCGGAACCTTACCTATTTCCTTAAGGTACATTCTTACGTGGTCATCAACGTTTATACCCTCCGGAACGGACAAATCTTCAAGGTCGTCCTCATCCGGGTCTTCAATCTGCTGAATTTCTTCATCAATATCGCCTACAATATCAATTCCGAGAGACTCAAAATTATCGTGAATTTTTTCAATCTGCTCCACATCAAGCTCGAGTTCTCCAAGAGCCTCCTCAATTTCCCGCTCTGTAAGCATACCCTTCTGTTTACCTTTGTCGATCAGCTCTTTTATCACCATTTTTTTATTTACAGTATCGCTCATATTTTATCAATCCTTTCACCGTTTCAGCTTTTTTGTTTCTTTGATTTTAAAAGCTCACTTATAAGAGCTATATCGCCATCTGCCTGGGCACGTTGAAGCTTTTCATTAAAGATTTCATCCTCAATTATTCTGACAAAATCCTCTGCCGCTTGCGTGTTATTGGTCACATTTCTGACGGAAAGAAGCACTGTTGAAAGCTCCTTCTCGCTTCCTTTCATTTCTGAAAGAAGGTAATCCTCACATTTTCCGCCTGCACCGTCTTCATAAAATTTACAAATATGTTCAAATATCTGTTTATGTATATCAGCACCGAATATTTCTGCACCGATTTTATCACTTATTTTGCGAAAAACCTTTTCATCCTCTGCCAGCATCGAAAGAAGTCCCGCCTCCGCAGTTTCCCTGCGGTTTGAACTCTTTCTCTCACCGGGAAGACCGGGAGTTACTGCCTTTTTAAGTTCACCGGCTACTTCCTTACGAATGTTTTTTGCATTTGCTTTACGGATTTCGCTGTTTATGGAGTTTGCACTTATTCCTGTTTTTGCTGCTAACCGGTTTACGTAAACCTCACGTTCTACAGCACTGGGAATATTTGAAAAAATCTGCGATGCTTTATTAAGCATCTCTATTTTTTGGGAAGCATCCTCAAGGTCAATCCCTTTAAGCAGAACATCCAACCTGTGTTCCGTAACTGTTTTGGCATTTTTGATAAGCTCCTCAAAAGCCTGCGGACCATGCTTCTTGACAAAATCGTCGGCATCTTTTCCGTCAGGGATTGATATTACGCGGAGTTTAGTATCAAACTCCCTGAAAATCTCCGCCGCTCTTTCACAAGCCTTCATGCCTGCCTCATCACTGTCGTAGCACAGATATACAGGGCTTTTTGCGATAAGACGCGCCTGCTCGCGGGTAAGCGCTGTTCCGCAGCCTGCCACCGCCGCATTTATCCCCGCCTGATGCAGAGAAATAACGTCCATATATCCCTCTACAAGAATATAATACCCACGGTCACTCTTTTTAGCTATGTTAAGCGCAAAAAGATTTTTTCCTTTATCATATACAACACTTTCGGGCGAGTTCATATACTTTGCACCTTCACCCGAGAGGATTCTTCCTCCAAAGCCAATGACGTTACCCTTGACATCAATAATCGGGAACATCACTCTTTCACGGAAACGGTCGTATACGTGTCCTTTGTCATTCTGTATACAAAGACCTGCCTCAACCATAAGCCCGCGGTCGTATCCCTTTGATAAAAGATGCTTTAAAAGGTTGTCCCAACCACTGGGAGAAAAGCCTATACCAAAATTCGCCACAGTTTTGCCGGAAAGCTGACGTTTGGTAAGATATTCACGGGCAATCTTGCCCTTTTCTGACAGCAGGCACTCTCTGAAAAACAGAGCCGCGTCACGGTTCATCTGATATATCTGTTGTTTTCGTTTATATTTTTCTTCGTTTTTTTCAATAGAGTCATCGTCAGGAAGCCGTATTCCGGCTCTTTCTGCAAGGAAGCGCAGTGCATCGGGAAAATCAAGTCCCTCCGCATTCATAATAAACTGCATCACACTGCCTCCTGCACCGCAACCGAAACAGTGATACAGCTGCTTGTCCGCACTTACATGAAAGGACGGTGTTTTCTCCCTGTGAAACGGGCAGCACCCCATGTAGCTGTTGCCCGAACGTTTAAGGCGCACATAGCCGGAAACAATATCCACAATGTCATTTGCCGAAATTACCTCGTTTACGAGTTCATCCGGAAAAAAAGTTGCCATTTCATAACCTTCTTAATGCGGAGAATACTCTCCTTAATCTTCTTAAAGTTATTTTTCGACACCGAGGTCAAAAATCCTTTTTTTTAATCAAAAAACCTTTCTAATAATTCCCTGAAATCATAATTTTTAAAATTATTTTTTAAATTTTTTAAAAAATGCTTTACAAACCGATTTTCTTCTGCTATAATAACATCGTTAATTATGTTTGCGGGAGTGGCTCAGTGGTAGAGCGTCACCTTGCCAAGGTGAACGTCGCGAGTTCGAATCTCGTCTTCCGCTCCAGAAAAAAACGGTGATTTCGTAAGAAGTCGCCGTTTTCTTTTTGTGTTTGTGTCCGCAGGACACAACATTATTGCACCGCAAAAGCCGGTACTTTTTTATTATGAAAAAACTACCTTTTTTTATTGAATTATCCATAGGTTTGTGGTACAATAATATAATAGGAAAATTCAGGTGATATATATGAAATTTTTCAAGACAAAAAAGGGAATAATTATCACTGCGGCAGTTATTTTTGTACTGATTTTAATTATGCGACACATAGCGGCAGAAAACAGTGTTTTTTACAAAATCCCTTATGAAAAAGTAAACATCACGGAATCTGTCAGCAAGGAAAATCTTTCTGACGAAGATTATATGCTTATTTTCCGGCAGACGGGGGTATCCCCTGTCGCGGCGAAAGATATTATAAAAAATGGCGATGCAGACATTCTTGTAAAATTAAACGATTTATATTTCAATGTGCCCGATACTAAAAAGAACTACATCGCTTATCCCATAACACTTGAGGAGATGAACAAATCGCAGGTGACACCCATTGTTCCGCTGAAAAAGGGTGACATACTTATTACGTTCAATACGCGGACCTTTGACTGGAGACACGGTCACTGCGGATTGGTTCTTGACGAAAGCGGATTAACACTTCTTGAACATATGGCAATTGGCGAAACCTCCTGCACGACGGATGCGTTCTACTGGGGCAGATACCCCGCCTTTGCGGTACTTCGCTATCCTGACGAAAAGGTTGCCGCTGACACCGCCGATTATGCACTGAACAATCTTGTGGACATACCCTACAGCATATTTGCAGGAATTATGAAAAAGGATAAAACCGATGAGGACAACCCTTCCTCCCACTGTTCACACATAGTTTGGCAGGCTTATAAATCACAGGATGTGGATATTGACCGGGACGGCGGGATGATTGTCACTCCCCGGGACATTGCTTTTTCAGAGGAATTGCAGATTGTGCAGATTTACGGGCTTAACCCCCAAGATTATACAAATCGTATTTTAAAATAACGGAGAAATATTTATGTTTTACGAAGAACTGCGCTCTTCAATTAAAGATGGAAAAATTGCTCCACTGTATATTTTTCAGGGGCCGGAGGAATTTCTGATTGAGTTCATGATTGGCGAAATCAAGAAAGTCCTCATTGAAGAATGGTCCGAAATGATGAATTACAAGAGCTTTGCAGAGCTTCCCCCTGTAAATGAGGCGGAGGATTTTCTGGAGACACTTCCCGTTATGGCGGAAAGAAAGCTTGCGGTTTTCCGCAAGTGCGGACTGTTTTCGGGAAATATCAAAAATAAGACGCAGTGGGAAAATCTTATGGCGAACGTTGCGGATTTCAACTGCGTAATAATATGGGAGGATGCCCCCGAAAAAGGGAAAAAGCCCTCTTCCGTAAGAAAGGCGGCAGAATCCCGGGGTGTGGTTGTGGATTTCCCTCTCCGTACAGAGGCAAATCTTAAAACCTGGCTTATTAAATTTGCCGCATCAAAGGGCAAAACCATTGACCAGAAAAATGCACTGTATCTTATCAATTCCCTTGAAAGAAAAATGCGTGTTATAAAGACTGAATTTGAGAAAATCGTATCTTTTTCAAAAGGAAGCCAGATAACAAGGGAGGATATTGATGCTGTTATCATAAAACCTGCTGTAGAAAACGTATTTGGTGTAATAGATGCGATTTTTGACGGCAGGCGCGAGGTGTGCTATAACCTCTTGTACACACTGCGCTCTCTAAAGCAGGAGCCTGTGTCCATACTGTCGTTACTTTCGGGACAGCTTCTGACTATTTACAAGGCAAAGCTCTATCTCCTTGACGGAAAATCCCACAACGAGACTGCCACTATTCTCGGCGGTGGCTACAACAATGAAAAATGTACTCGCAAGGCTGAAAAAATCAAACTTGAGAACATTCAGATGCTTATTGACCTCTGCTGGGAAGCAGACAAAAATATAAAACAGGGTAAAATTGCGGGATGGACTGCATTAGAGACCATTATCGCAGAATATAAATTCTATTAATTTCGGGATGTTAAGAATGCGAAATGCGAAGTGTAAAGTGCGAAGTGAAGGAGAATTTTTGCTGAAGCAAAAATCTTTGTTTTGTATAAAAGGTTTTCTCACGAGAGAAAACCCGCCAACATTTCGAATTTCGAACTTGAAAAACAAATATCTCCTTATATTAATTACAGAAAGGAACATAGTTATGAAATACGAGCTTAAAAACGGTTGGACAAAAGATGTTGATAAAGAAATTGTCTTTAAATTTGCCGAGGGGTATAAAGATTTCCTCAACAAAGCAAAGACAGAGCGCGAAGCAGTTGTTGAGGCGGTGCGCCTTGCGGAAGTTTGCGGCTTCAAACCCCTTGACTCTTTCAGCACCCTCAAAGAGGGCGACAAGGTTTATTCCATCAACAAAGGAAAGGGACTTATCATCGCAGTTATCGGAGCAGAGCCTATGGCTGACGGTGTAAACATCGTTGGCGCACACGTTGATGCACCTCGCCTTGACTTAAAGCCCAACCCACTTTATGAGGATGGCGAACTCGCATATTTCAAAACCCACTATTACGGTGGCATAAAAAAATATCAGTGGACTGCTATTCCCCTGGCGCTTCACGGAGTTGTGGTAAGGGCAGACGGAGAAAAAGTCGCTATAAACATCGGCGACGAGGGTGACGATGTGACCTTTGTTATAACGGACCTTCTTCCCCATCTTGCGCAGGAGCAGATGAAAAAGACACCCTCTACCATTGTGGAGGCGGAACAGCTCAATCTCCTTATCGGTTCAATGCCCCTTGACGGAGAGGAAAAGGATGCCGTCAAGTCAAACATTCTTTCACTGCTTAATGAAAAATATGGCATCTGCGAAGAGGATTTCTTAAGCGCAGAGCTTGAAATAGTTCCTGCGGCAAATGCGAAGGACATCGGATTTGACAGAAGCCTTATCGGTGCATATGCTCACGATGACAGAGTTTGTGCATATCCTGACCTTATGGCTATTCTTACAACTGATGTCTGTGACAAAACTGCAATCTGTCTTCTTACTGATAAGGAAGAAGTGGGCAGCATGGGCAATACAGGCGCAAAGAGCAATTTCCTGAAGCTTACACTTCTTGAATTAATGGAGAAAAAGGGTGAGGATGCGTCACAGCTCAATCTTCTCCGCTGTCTTGACAGAAGCTATTGCTTAAGTGCTGACGTCAATGCGGCATTTGACCCCAACTTCCCCTCGCCTTATGAAAAGCTTAACTGTGCAAAAGTAAATTACGGTGTTGCCATTGCAAAATACACAGGCTCACGTGGCAAGGGCGGCTCAAGCGATGCTTCTGCAGAGCTTATGGGCAAAATTCGCAAGCTCTTTAATGACAACGGTATTTTGTGGCACGTTGGCGAGCTTGGTAAGGTTGAAGCAGGCGGCGGCGGAACAATCGCGCAGTATGTGGCAAATCTGGGTGTTGAAACTGTTGACTGCGGTGTTTCAGTTCTCAGTATGCACGCACCCTTTGAAGTAGTTTCAAAGCTCGACGTATATATGACCTACAAGGCATTCCACACATTCTTCAGTCAAAACAATTGAGGTACTAAAATGAGAATAGATAAATTTTTAAAGGTTTCCCGAATTATTAAACGTCGCACTGTTGCAAATGAAGCTTGCGATGCAGGCAGAGTAAGCATTAACGGCAAGGTTTGCAAAGCAAGTGCAGAAATCAAATGCGGTGACATTGTCGAAATCCGTTTCGGAGAAAGACTTATTAAGGTACGTATAGAGGACATTAAAGAGCATACATTAAAAAATGATGCATCATCCCTCTACACCGTAATAGAAAACAATTAGGAGTGACACAAATTGAAAATATTGTGGGATTTATTCTCAACATTTTTCAGAATAGGTGCTTTTACTTTCGGCGGAGGCTATGCAATGCTGTCACTTATTCAGAAAGAGATTGTTGAAAACAAAAAATGGGCAACTGACGAAGAAGTTCTCGACTACTACGCGGTTTCCCAATGCACCCCCGGTGTTATTGCCGTAAACCTTGCCACATTCATAGGTTACAAGAAAAAGGGGGTTCTTGGCGGAGCAATTGCTACTTTCGGGGTGGTGTTGCCGTCACTTATAATCATAACAATTATTGCAGCTGTCCTCCAGAACTTTATGGAATATAAAATTGTTCAGCACATTTTCGGTGGAATACGCGTTGCCGTTGCGGTGCTTATTGTAAATGCCGTGTATACCCTTGGGAAAAAAGCGCTTGTTGATAAGATGTGCGTAGCTATCTCAATAGCGGCTTTCCTTGTGTCGGTAATATTCCCGTCGGTGTCACCCATATTCATAGTTCTGGCTGCTACTCTTATCGGACTTGCCACAATTAAAAAAGGAGGTAGTGTAAAATGACATACCTTCTGCTGTTTATCGAATTTTTTAAAACAGGTCTTTTCGCAATCGGTGGAGGACTTGCAACTATTCCATTTCTTCGTGAGATGTGCCATACCCATCCCACCTGGTTTGATGAGGCACTGCTCGGCAATATGATTGCGGTAGGGGAATCTACTCCCGGTCCTATTGGTGTAAATATGGCAACCTATGTAGGCTACACCGTCGGCTACAGTGAATACGGCTTATGGGGCGGTTTTCTGGGAGGCTTTCTTGCAACGTTTGCTCTCGTGCTCCCGTCGGTAATAATAATCATAATCGTATCAAAGCTTCTTACCGCATTTAAGGAAAACAAGCTTGTAGCGCGGTCATTCTATTCTATTCGTCCTGCAGTTGTAGGCATGATTGCATATGCCGCAGTTACGATGATTCAAAGCAGTATTTTCACAAAGGAAGGAAACCTTCTTCAGCAAATAGATATACGTGCGGCAATTCTTTTTGCAGTTTTGCTGGTATTTACAAACAAGATTAAAATTCATCCCATTTTCTATATACTGATAGCAGGTGCTGTCGGTGCAATTTTGAAATTCTGAGAGGTATATAATGGACATTTTAAAACAATTGTGCAGTGAATTAAAAACTGACGAAAAACACACTCAAAACGTTATAACAATGCTTGATGAGGGGAATACCATCCCCTTCATTGCCCGTTACCGTAAGGAATTAACAGGCAATATGGACGACCAGCTCGTCCGTTCAATTTCCGTAAGACTTGCCGCACTTCGGGCAATAGAGGAAAGAAAGGCAGAGGTTATCCGTCTTATTGACGAGCAGGGCAAGCTCACCGACGAAATCACCGCCGCTGTGGAAAAGGCGCAGACTCTTACAGAGCTTGAGGATATTTACCGTCCTTACCGCCCCAAGCGCAAAACCCGCGCAAGTGTTGCCCGCGAAAAGGGACTTGAACCCCTTTCTGCGCTTATTATGGCACAGGAATTTGCCGGCGACATCAATGATGAAGCGGCAAAATACATAAATGAAGAAAAAGGTGTATCTACGGCTGAAGAGGCACTTCAGGGCGCTCTTGACATTATTGCCGAGGACATCAGTGACAATGCTGATTACCGCAAAAACATCCGTCGTCTTACATATATGAACGGTATTATTTCCAGCAAGCAATCAAAGGGCGAAAACCCCGTTTATCAGATGTATTACGAATTTTCAGAGCCTGTCAAGGCAGTTGCCGACCACAGAATTCTGGCAATGGACCGCGGCGAAAAGGAAGATATTTTAAGCATTAAAATAGAGCTTGACACAGAGATAATCACCGACTATCTCTATAAGGAAGTTATAACAAATGATAACTCACAGCTTTCCGCTCTCGTTAAAGAGGCAGTAGCTGATTCATACAAGCGACTTATCGCTCCGTCAATCGAAAATGAAATCCGTTCAGACCTGACAGACCGTGCACAGAACGGTGCAATCGGGCTTTTCAGTGTAAACCTTAAAAACCTGCTTATGACACCCCCTGTAAAAGGACATACCGTCCTCGGGGTTGACCCCGGTTACAGGACAGGCTGTAAGCTTGCAGTTGTTGACAGTACAGGAAAAGTCCTTGAAACAGGTGTTGGTTATTTCACTCTGGAGCATCACGATACCGAGAAGGCTAAAAAGCAAATCAAAGCAATGATTGAGAAAAACAACGTTTCTCTTATTTCAATTGGCAACGGTACTGCAACCGGCGAAAGCGAAAAGTTTATTGCATCACTTATCGGAGAGCTTGACCGTCCCGTTAAATATATGGTTGTTTCCGAGGCAGGTGCATCTGTCTACAGTGCCAGCGAGCTTGGTGCAAAGGAATTCCCGGATTATGATGTATCGCTCCGTAGTGCGGTTTCTATTGCAAGAAGATTACAGGACCCTCTTGCAGAGCTTGTAAAAATTGACCCCCGTTCTATCGGTGTGGGTCAGTATCAGCATGATTGCAATCAGAAAAAGCTGTCAGGCGCTCTCGGAGGTGTGGTTGAGGACTGTGTAAACAATGTAGGTGTTGACCTTAACACTGCGTCTGCACCGCTTCTTTCATACATCTCCGGCATTTCGTCTGCGGTTGCACAGAATATTGTTGATTACCGCGAAGAAAACGGTTCATTCACCCAGAGAAAAGAACTTCTTAAGGTAAAGAAGCTTGGCGAAAAAGCTTTTGTACAGTGTGCGGGATTTATGCGTATTCCTATGGGAAAAGAGTTTCTTGACAACACTTCCGTTCACCCGGAAAGCTATGATGCCGCAAGAGCACTCATCGCAAAGTGCGGCTACAGTGATGAGGAAATCAAAAAAGGCATATTCGCCGATATTATGCAGCGCATTACAAAAAAAGCCGCAGAGGAAATCTGCTCACAATTCGGCATTGGTATGTTCACTCTCCGCGATATTTGCGACACCCTTGCAAAGCCCGGCAGAGATATGCGTGACGAGCTTCCCAAGCCTTTACTCCGTAGCGGATGTATGTCCCTTGAAGAATTAACTGTCGGTATGATTTTGGAGGGAACTGTACGTAACGTAATAGACTTCGGTGCATTTGTTGACATTGGTGTACATCAGGATGGTCTTGTGCATATATCGCAGATTTCTGATAAGTTCGTAAAACATCCCACAGATGTTTTAAGTGTCGGTGATATAGTAAAGGTTAAAATCCTCGATGTTGACAAAGATAAAAAACGCATTTCACTTACTATGAAGGGATGTTAAAAATGTCCGGAACATTCGTTGGCGACATATTTTCTTTAAAAATATGCTTGATTTCAAAGAATGATGTTTTCCTATCCCTTACCCTTGTTTCACTCTCCATTTGTGCAATTTCCTGAAAAGAGGTCTTTCAAATGAAATATATAGGACAACTATGTATAATTCTCGGTATCTCGGTTATTGGGGAGGTGCTTAATCACGTCATCCCCTTACCTATACCTGCAAGCATTTACGGACTTGTGATTATGCTTATGCTGCTATGCACAAAGGTTTTAAAGGTGCACCACGTTAAAGAAACAAGTGAATTTTTCCTTGCAGTAATGCCTATGATGTTCATTCCTGCAGGGACAGGAGTTATAAAATACTGGTCGTACATTAAACCGATGCTTATCCCCTGTATCATTATAATGATTGTCGTAACTGTTATTGTAATGGCTGTAACGGGCAGAATAACCCAGTTAATTATAAACCTCACCGGCAAAGGGGGAAAAACAGATGCTTAACGAGTCAGCTTTTTTCCACGTGCTTATGACACTGGCATTTTATATAATAAGCGCTGTTATTCAGAAAAGATTCCGCCAAGCTTGGTTTAATCCGTTGTTGATGTCAATAGTATTCACTGTGCTGATGCTCCTTGGCACAGGCACCCGATATGAGGCTTATGAGGAAAACACAACTCTTATCAGCTATTTTCTTACACCTGCGACAGTATGTCTGGCGGTTCCTCTTTATGAAAAGCTTGGTGAGCTTAAGAAAAATGCCCTTGCAATCCTTGTGGGAATTTTCTCGGGTGTTGTAACATCGGCAGTCTGCATCACTCTTGTATGCATAATTTTCAAGCTTGACCATGTGGCGCTTGCGTCATTTCTTCCCAAATCTGTGACAACGGCAATCGGTGTAAGCATGGCGGAAGAAATGGGCGGAATAAGTGCGCTTACAGCAATATCAATAATTGTTACGGGTGTACTTGGAAACGTTCTCGCTCAATCTGTGTGCAAAATCTTTAAAATAACGCATCCCGTCGCAATCGGTACAGCTATAGGCACATCGTCCCACGCGGGCGGCACGTCGAAAGCAATTGAAATGGGAAAAACAGAGGGAGCAATAAGCGGTCTTTCCATAGCCGTGGCAGGACTTATGACAGTTATTGTCGCTCCGATAATTATGAATATTGTTAAATAAAAATGCCGCTGTGGTAATCCACAGCGGCATTTGCCTTATTTATTCAATTGGCTCTATAGGCTCTGTCTCAAGCTCTTCTTCTGCTGCTTCTTCTGTTTCCTCTTCGGGGATTTCTTCATCAGAGCTTTCTTCTTCCTCTGTTTCGATATCCTCCTCAAATTCATCAACAAAATCCTCATACTCAAGATCATCAGAGGTTCTTATAAGTTCAATTCTGTTTCGGAGAATTGCAATTGAATCCTCAAGAGCATCGATTTCTTCCAATATGGGTTTTATGCGCTTGGTAATATTTTTTCCCTTTATGTGAGCCTTATAAGCAGTAAAACCGATTTCCTTGAAAAGATTTTTTTCCTTATTTTTCTTGTCTGTAATTTCAAGTTTGAGTCTTGTAATAGAGTAAAGTTTCTTGCTTTCTCTGCTTGATACTTTCGCTACAGAGGCAACGGTTTTTTTGACTTTATCAACAAATTCCATTCTATTACTCTCCTTTTAGAAATCAATCAAAGTTTGTCTTCTTAAGAAAACCGGGAATTTCAAGGTCTCCGTCACCGGAGTTGATTGAACCGAAGAAACCGCCGTCTTCCTTTTCTCTTCTGTGACCTTCAAGTCCTGTTGCGATAACAGTGATGATAATATCATCCTCAAGGCTTTCATCAATAGCAGCACCAAAGATAACATATGCATCCTCGTCTACGCAGTCGCCTATAAGCTGTGCTGCCGCATTTGTTTCATGAAGGTTAAGGTTTGCACCACCAATAACATTAATAAGCACACCGGTAGCACCGTCGATAGTTGTTTCGAGAAGAGCGCTTTCAATAGCCATTCTTGCAGCTTCCTCTGCACGGTTTTCACCGCTTGCGCGACCGATACCCATATGAGCAAGACCTGCATCCTTCATAACTGTTGTTACGTCTGCAAAGTCAACGTTAATAAGTCCTGCACCAACGATAAGGTCAGAAATACCCTGAACACCCTGGCGGAGAACTTCATCAGCATCCTTGAATGCATCAAGAAGGCTTGTCTTGTTGTTGCTTACATCAAGAAGTCTGTCATTGGGGATTACTACAAGTGTATCTACATTACCGCGGAGCTGTTCGATACCCTCTTCAGCCTGGATCATACGTCTTCTGCCTTCAAAGCCGAAAGGCTTTGTAACAATTGCAACTGTAAGTACACCAAGCTCTTTTGCGATACCTGCAACGATGGGAGCCGCACCTGTACCTGTTCCGCCGCCCATACCTGCAGTTACGAATACCATGTCTGCATCTTTAAGAATCTGCTCAATTTCGCTACGGCTTTCTTCTGCGGCTTTTTTACCGATTTCAGCCTTACCGCCTGCGCCCTGACCCTTTGTAAGCTTGTCTCCGATCTGAATCTTCTGACTTGCCTGACTCTTTGTAAGGGCCTGCTTATCTGTATTGATTGCAACAAACTCTACACCTTTAACGCCTGCTTCAACCATTCTGTTAACAGCATTGTTACCGCCGCCGCCAACGCCTACAACTTTAATCTTCTGAGCTGCTCCCAGCTCCTGTGCATATTCCATTCTCATTGGAACTCCTCCTCTATACGTGATAATAATTAAAAACTACACTTATATATAATATAATACACCTAAACAGACACAGTTTCAAGAAAAATTTTTAATTGTTATGAAATTATTCTGTTTTTTCTGTTTCAGGCGGTCTATAGGTCACTTTTTCAAGAGTTCCAACGCGACTTAAGTCAACTGTTCCTTTGGGATTGGGAGTCTCCTCCGTTATTATCTGGTCAATAGCCGTACCGAATGCTTCCATTTTGTATCCGAGTTTTTCCGTATCACCCACAATTACAGAAAGTTCCCTGTTAAGATAGTAAAATCTGATGTTGGTGATGTCAGACATATTTATCTCTTTGATATTAAATATATGGTTTTGTTTTGAAAATTCATGCAAGCAGTTAAACAGCGCCTCCAGCTGTTGTGTATTCTCCGATGTAATGGTCTTTCCTACTTTATATTTAACCTTATCAAGACCTGTTATAATAGGCAAGTCAGGAAGCTGTACAGACTCCGTCCCGCTATCATCATTTTTTATAATGCCGTCGGTTATGTCAATGCATCTTCCGTCTGCGGTTATAATAACATAGCCGTCTTCAGCCTTTATATATGCTACGCCGACTTCCTCAACAATACTGATTTCGATTGTTGACGGAAGCTTGCGTTTTACCTTTGCACTTTCAACATAGCCTATGGAAAGAATATTTTCCCTGGCTTTTTTTAAGCTGATGTCAAATATATTAACTCCCGTGGTAATTCCCGAGCTTCGTATTATTTCAGCTTCCTTTATCACAGAATTACCTGTCACATTAATTTTCTTTATGTTAAATCCCGGGGTAAGAAGCATAATTGCAGCTATTGAGGCAATAAGTATAATGACAGTGACTATTGCCAGCTGTTTTTTCTGTTTTCTTTTGAACTTTCTCATAGAAGCTATTCTCTCTTCCTTAAGTTTTTTCAATATCTGCACCCAATGCCCGGAGCATCCCGTCAAGTGCCACATATCCTCTTTCTATATAATGTACGTTTTCAAGTATACTTGTTCCCTCTGCACCGAGCGCCGCAACTGTAAGCGCCGCCCCTCCACGGAGGTCCATTGCACGAATATGCGCTCCGGAAAGTTTTTGTCCTTTTATAATAGCAACCCTGCCGTCCTGCAATATATCTGCACCCATTTTTTTAAGCTCGGGAATAATTTTAAACCTGCTGTCAAAGATATTTTCCACAATAACACTTGTTCCCTCTGCAAAGCACAGCGCCGCCATAAACGGAGACTGTGCATCTGTAGGAAATCCTGGATATACCTGGGTCTTTATCATATCCGCATTAATTATTTTTTCGGGCGCCCTTATATACATTTTATCCTTGAAAAACTCTATTTTTGCACCACAATCGCGCAAAACCGATACAATTGCTCCCAGATGGCCGCTACGGACATTGAGCATCTCAATCTCGCTCTTTGTTGTCATTGCCGCACACATAAGTGTTGCCGCAACGATTCTGTCGGGCATAACTTTATGCTCTGCGCCCTTAAGATGCGCTTTACCTCTTATACGGATAAATTCTGTCCCCGCGCCTTCTATATCGGCTCCCATTTTATTAAGAAAATCACACATATCGGCAATTTCCGGTTCTCTTGCCGCGTTGGAAATAGTTGTTTCACCTTTGAGCTTTACACAGGAAAGAATTATATTCTCTGTGGCACCTACACTGGGGAAGCTGAGGTGAATGTCCGCCGGATGCATTCTCTCACAATTTACCTCTATAAATCCGTTTTCCTCACGGATTTCCATACCAAGCTCACGAAGAGATTTTATGTGCAGGTCTATAGGACGGTTTCCCAGCTCGCATCCGCCGGGGAAACACATTCTCGCTTTACCCATTTTTCCGGCAAGAGCTCCCAGAAATATTATTGAGCTACGCATTTCGCGCATTAAATCTTCTGGAATTTCCCACTTTGCAACTTCAGAGGAATCTATAAGCAGCACATCATCCTGAAGCTCTGCTCTGCACCCGATTGTTTTGAGGATGTTCACCGTATGACGAACATCGCTCAGGTCGGGGCAGTCATATATTTTGCAAACATCCCCCGCAAGCACTGCCGCAGCCATAATCGGAAGGACCGCATTTTTTGCTCCGTGAACTCTGACTCTGCCACCCAGCTTATTTCCGCCATTTATTATGTATTTATTCAAATAATACACCCCCACACAGTTTGCGGACCGATACACAGAATCTGCACCGATACCCGTTATCATATTATGCCGCAACACAGTCAGGGGTGAATGTTTACATTATTTTTTTGATCTGAGAGTAAATTGTACTGCAGGCATCTGCAATACCTATTTTTTTCGAGTCTTTCTGCATTTTCAGAAGAACATCCTTGCTTTTGAGCACTGCATTTATTTGTTCTAACAGTGTTTCTCCCGAAAGTTCACTCTCAAGAACAACTTTTGCCGCACCGTTTTTCTCAAGATAACGTGCGTTATATTCCTGGTGGTTATGAGCAACATATGGACTGGGAATAAGCACTGCCGCTTTGCCCATAGCTGTTATTTCGCTTACAGTGATTGCACCTGCTCTGCCTACAACAAGGTCTGCAACACTGAATATTTCTTCCATATTATATATGTAGGGAACAACCTTGACCCCCGGCTTTTTTTCGGGGTCAATGCCCTTTTCTTTAAGGCTGCTGATTACTTTTTCGTAATATCTTTCGCCTGTTGCCGCAAGAAGATTAAAGCCGTTGATTTTCTGCTTTTCAAGCATTTCAACAAGGGCAACATTCATTTTTTCAGCTCCGAGAGACCCACCAAACATAAGAACAATAGGCTTACCGTCAAACCCGAACTGAAGACGAACGGCTTCTGCATTATGCTCCTCAAGAAGATTCGGGCGCAAGGGGTTTCCCGTAAGAACAATATTCTTCGCTTTTATCATAGAACGAGTTTCTTCAAAGCTTATCGCTGTTACGTCTGCATCGTTTGCAAGCATTTTTATGGCAAGGCCGGGGAACACGTTCTGCTCGTGAATAAGGGTGGGGATTTTCTGTCGGTGTGCAGCTTTTACAACGGGTGCGCAAACATATCCGCCTGTTCCTATTACAACATCAGGACGGAATTCTTTTACGATTTCTCCTGATTTTTTTATACTTTTCATGTAGTTGATAAATACCTTTACATTCTCTATACTGAGACTTCTTTTAAGTCCCATTACATTTATAAACTCAATATTGTAGCCGCATCTGGGAACAAGGTCCTTTTCAAGGCCGTACTCTGTTCCTACAAATAAAAACTCGCTGTCCGGCTCCTGCTGTTTTATGTAGTTTGCAATAGCGATTGCCGGATTAATGTGTCCGGCTGTTCCGCCACCGGTAAGCAATACTCTCATATTATCCGTAACCCTTCTATAGTTTTTTTATTCTGCTGCTCTTTGATATATTAAGAAGAATACCCATACCGGTAAGCATCACTATCATTGACGTACCGCCCGCGCTGAAAAACGGTAGCTGCATACCCGTTGAAGGAAGAACCGAAAGAACAACACCGATGTTTATAAGCATCTGCACACCTATAATTGCTGTTACACCAAAAGCAAGAAACATTCCGAAACGGTCTTTTGCATTGAGCGCTATGCTCATACCCCTCCATACGAGAAGCACAAACAGCAGCATAACCACAATACCGCCGATAAAGCCCAGTTCTTCACAGATAACTGCATAAATGTAGTCATTATGCGCTTCGGGAAGGTATCTGTATTTCTGTCTTGACTGTCCAAGCCCGAGGCCGAAAAGTCCACCCGAGCCAACAGCATAAAGCGACTGTATAATCTGCCAACCGATACCTCTTTCATAAGCAAAGGGGTCAATCAGCGCCTTGAATCTGTCAAGTCTGTAGCTTGCGGTAAGACCTATGCCGAGAACACCCACCAGACCTGCCGCACCTACACCATATATATATTTCATGGGAAGTCCTGCTATAACTATCATCATTACACTGATAACGGCAAGAACCACCGCCGCAGACAAATGACTCTGCAAAAAGCAGGTCGCTATGAATGCCACCAACACAAGGAATGATGTAAGTATGTTCTTTTTATCTGTAACAAGGTTAGATGTGCGCTTATCACTGAAGCGCGCAGCATAATAAATTACAAGAGCAAATTTGGCAAGCTCTGACGGCTGGAAGCTTATAGGTCCCAGCGAAATCTGTCTTATCGCACCGTGAGAGGCAAATCCTATGATAGGAACCAGAATCATAAGACCAAAAGTCACAATAAGAATAAACCTTGAAAGTCTCTTCAGTCTGTGGTAATCATAGTTTGCCGCAACAAACATACAAAGACAGCCAATAAGCGAAATTGATCCCTGCTTAAGTATAATTGAATAAACGTTACCGCTCTGAAGTGCACTGGGCGAGCTTGCGGAGAAAAGCATTATAAGACCGAACAAAAGCAGACACATTATTATGACAAGCAGTATAAAATCGACCTGATTTGACGGTGTCTTTCTTTTATTGACTTCCATTGCTTTCCCTCCTCTATATTATTTCAAATTCAAAGTGCTATGTAACTCACCGCACAAAGTGCCACTGTTATAAGGCAGAATACCAAAACAACCTTGGTTTCTTTCCATCCGCACATTTCAAAATGATGATGTAGCGGTGCCATTTTGAACACGCGCTTTTTTGTTTTTTTATAAACTGCAACCTGGATAATAACACTCAGTGCTTCAAAAAGAAATACAAATGCACTGATTATAATAAAAAGCTCCAGTCCTGCACTTATTGCCGATGCGGCAATTGCTCCGCCGATAAACAAGCTTCCGGTATCTCCCATAAAGACTTTTGCTGGATACGCATTGTATATAAGGAAACCGAGAAGTCCGCCTACCAATGCCCCTGAAACTATGCTCGCGCTATGAGCTTCAAGTATGTTTGTTGCAAGAGCAAAGAACAAAGCTACAATTGCGCCTACACCCGACGCAAGGCCGTCAAGGCCATCGGTAAGATTGGCGCTGTTTGTCGTAGCAAGAAGAACAAGCATCACAAAAGGAATATACATAATTCCCAAATTGAGATTTATGTCGGTAAACGGGATTCTTGTGCTCGTCTGGTCAAAGGTCAGAAACAGAAAAACCGCATAAGCAAGGCTTACCACAGTCTGCGCAAGAAACTTCTGTCCGGCAGAAAATCCTTTGTTGCGCTTTTTCACAACTTTAATATAGTCATCAACAAAGCCTATTACACCAAACAACACCGCACAAAGCAGTATTCCCGCGCCACGGATGTCGCGCACAAATATTGCCGATGCTACTACAGTGGAAAGAATAAACCCGATTCCTCCCATAGTAGGTGTCCCTTGCTTTTTTTCATGCCAGGTAGGTCCATCCTCCAGGATTGTCTGACCAAACTTGAGCTTCCTTAAAAAAGGAATAAGCACAGGCACCACTGCCGCCGCAATTATAAAGCTCATAACACACGTTCTTATCCACATAGTTATCAGTACCTTTCACTTGCTGTCTTATATTTCTGCAAGAATATCCTTAACGACTATTCTTTCATCAAAGTCATATTTTACGTGTTCAATCTCCTGATAGGTTTCATGACCTTTTCCTGCAAGAATTATGATGTCGTTTTCCTGTGCGATTTCCATCGCATGGCGGATTGCTTCTTTTCTGTTTTCAACAACAATATGATTTGTCTTCTGCATACCTGCGAGAATGTCTTTTATGATGGCTGCCGGCTCTTCGCATCTGGGATTATCGCTTGTTACTATAGCAATATCCGAAAGCTCTTCCGCTATTTTTCCCATTTGAGGGCGCTTACTGCTGTCACGGTTGCCACCGCATCCGAAAACTGTAATTACTCTGTTTTTTGCAAATCCGCGTACCGCTGAAATAATATTCACAAGCCCGTCGGGAGTATGTGCATAGTCAATAATCACAGTGTACGGTGTGGGAGTATGCACAACTTCTATTCTTCCTTTTATGGATTTGGCAAGAACGAGACCTTTTTCAATATCTGCAATGTCAATGCCAAGATTGAGACAAACGCATATTGCACCTAACGCATTGTATACAGAGAATTTACCGGGAATTCCAAGACGTATTTCTCTGATTTCTCCGTTCAGCTTAATATCAAAAATTACTCCTCGCTCGCTCATTCTGAGGTTTTCAGCTTTTATATCCGCATCCTCATCTATTGAATATGTGGTCATAGCGCAAGTCGCCTTACCGGTGATTACCGGTGCATATTTATCGTCGGCATTTGCCGCACCTGATTTGCTGACAGAAAAAAGCTTTGCCTTGGCATTTGCGTAATTATCCATAGTTTTATGGAAATCAAGATGGTCCTGGGTAATATTCGTAATAAGAGCAGTTTCAAAGGTCACACCGTATACTCTGTCAAGATCCAGAGAATGGCTTGACACCTCCATAACAACATATTCTCCGCCACTCTGCACCATTTTGTAAAAGCACTCAAAAAGGTCAAGAGACTCGGGAGTTGTACGGCTGCTCTCTATTTCTTCATCACCGATAATTGTCTGATTTGTACCTATAAGGTCACAACGGATTCCTTTAAGCATAAGAATCTGTCTTATGAGGTACGTAGTTGTGGTCTTACCGTTCGTTCCGGTAACACCTATTATCTTGAGTTTGTTTTGAGGATTGTCATAAAACTGTGCACCGCACACCGCCAGAGCTTTTCTGGAATCGGGCACTTTTACATAAGTAACTGCACATTTCACATCATCTTCACCGACAACTGCCGCTGCGCCATTTTTTATTGCGCTTTCAATATACTTATGACCGTCTGTTTCAAATCCTTTTATCGCTACAAACAAATATCCCGGTTTGACTTTTCTGGAATCATATGCTATACCGCATATTTCCACATCGCTGTTACCGAAGTATTCTGTCTGTAAATTCTGTGTCAACTGTGTCAGTTTCATTACACACCTCCGTTACTCTGAATCTCTTGGAGCAAATTTTACATATATTTTTGTACCCTCCGCAACTTCACTGTCTGCCTGCGGACTCTGGGAAACTGCTATATAGTCTGCACCCGGTCTGGAACCGGACCTGGGAGAATCTATCTCCATCGTCAGCTTTGCATTATTAATAGCACCAAGTGCATTGTCATAGGTCATTCCCACAACAGAAGGAACTTTGCAGGTTCCTTTTTTCTCCTCGTTCTGGGTATAAGCAATAACCACAGAACCCTTGTGAAGCTTTGTACCTGTTTCCGGTATCTGATTGGAAACTGTGTCGCCGTTACCCTTGATTGATATTGAAAGTCCAAGACCAACCAGCTTATCCGTTGCTTTCTGAACGGTAAGCCCTGTAATATTGGGAACAGATACGGAAATTGTCTGCGCAGTCTCCTCTGTATATTGAGGCTCATATCCAAGATATGGAAGAACATCCTCAAAAATTCTTCCTACTGCGGGAGCCGCAATGGCACCACCGCCTGTTGCCCCTGCGTTAGGCTCATCAAGCATTAAAAGACAAACAAGCTGCGGATCATCTGCCGGAGCAAACCCTACAAAGGACGCGATATACTTATTACTGCCTCTGGGAAGCTTTTCACTTGTACCTGTTTTTCCGCCTATTCTGAAGCCGTTTACATAGGCACCCTTACCTGTACCTTCGGAAACAACCTGTTCAAGAATACTTCTCATCTGTTTACTTGTCGCTTCGGATATAACATTTCTTACGATTTCCGGCTCGAAATTTTCCACAATATTACCACTTTTGTCAGTGTATGCCTTTACTATTGTAGGCTTTATAAGATTTCCTCCGTTTACTACTGCAGATACTGCACTTACCATCTGCAGTGGTGTAACGGTAAATGTCTGACCAAAAGAAGATGTTGCAAGGTCCACCGAGCTGAGGGAATCGTGGAACGTACCCGACGATTCTCCGGGGATAGTGAAGCCTGTTTTTTCTGTAAGTCCGAATGCTTTGAAATATTTCTCAAACTCATTTGCTCCGAGACGCGACCCAAGCTCCATAAACATAGGGTTACAGGAGTTCATAACACCCTGGGCAAAGCTCTGCTCACCGTGACCTTCCCTCTTCCAGCAGTGGATGTCACGGTTGGCAACATGACGCACTCCGGTGCATATAAACGAATCCGACGTTCTCGCTACACCGTTTTCAATAGCTGATGCTGCAACCAGAGTTTTGAAGGTTGAACCCGGTTCATATGAGTCTACAACCGCTTTGTTACGCCACATTTTAGTTACTGCTGTGCTGTAGGCTTTATCGTATTCCTCATCTGTTTCCGTTTCCAGTCCGTCAAGCTGTTCAAGCAGAAGCTGGTCGGTAATTACACGAGGCTCATTAAGGTCATATGTAGGCACAACTGCCATAGCGAGAATTTCTCCTGTATTGGGATTCATGACAATTGCCGCACCGCCGTTCCCGAGGAGGTTTTCTTCATATGCCTGCTGTAGGTGCTTTTCCGTGTATCGCTGTACAACCTCGTCTATTGTAAGCACAACACCCTTGCCGTCCTGGGCTGGAATGTAATTTTCATATTTAAAGGGCATTTCATTGTTTGCAACGTCCTTTGCTGCAACAATTCTGCCATCTACACCGCTGAGCTCGTCATCAAGTACATTTTCAAGACCTTCAAGTCCCTGGTTATCCGAACCAGTAAACCCTATAACCTGCGCCGCAAGCGACCCATAAGGATAGTAGCGCTTGGTATCTTCTTCAAAATAAATTCCTCTTATATTTTCCTTGCGGAGGTCATCAGCCACACTTTTTTCAACCTGCTTGGCTATTACTACGGACTGGCGGTCAGTACGCGAAATCTTTGCCCGTAGATCAGTTTCATCTGCACCAAGAAATTTAACCAGTGCCTCCACAACCTTTTCCTGGTTTTTGTACTTTTCAATTTCCTGGGGGTTAATTGTCACTCTCTCCGCAGATGCGCTCTGGGCAAGAACTTTCATATTGCGGTCATATATCGTTCCGCGTTTGGCAGAAATAACACTGTCGCGGGTCTGTTGCTGTGATGCAAGATACTTATATTTTCCGCCTTTAACAAACTGAATCCAGAAAAGCCTTAACGAAAGAACCATAACACCTGCAAGGAAAAGCGCGGTCATTGCTTTTATTCTTTTTTTAGTTGACATAGGCTTTCTTGCCACTTCAGTTTCCTCCGTTTCTTTCTGTTTTTTGTATTCTATTAAACGACAAAAGGGACATGGCAACACACAAACAGCCACTTCCCTTTAGTAGTATATTAATACAAGTATTCCAATATGACCGATACACGGTTTATAAACGCACTGAATGCGCTTACTTCTTCAGTCTTAAGTACCTCTCCATTGTCAGTATTTCCGAGCGAAATATACTTTATCTGACTTTCATCAGGTTGCTGTAATCCGAGGCGCTGCGCTTCCTGGTCTACTTTCTTGGGGTCGAGGTTTCCTTCTGCTTTCATCTGTGTTTCCACAACTTTAGCATTGATAAGTTCAAGTTCCTCGCGGGTCTGTGTAAGCTCGCCGTAATCCTTTGCGATAACGGCATATCTTATAAGTACTGTAAGCGCCATTACAAAAGCAAGGGCAATGGCGCATACAACGCGTTTTTTCAGACGACGGATATTCATCTTTTTATTTGCCGGAAGTTTTTTTATTTTCTGTACCTTTGCGGAAGAAGGTTTGCGTGAATATTCTTTTTTAAGAGCACTTGTTCCGTCAGTATACATTCTAAAACTCCTTTCAAATAATTTTTTCAACCGTCCTTAATTTGCTGCTACGGGCTCTCGGATTGTTTTCCAGTTCCTCCGCTGTAGGCAGCAGTGGTTTTCGGTTTACAGTTTTCGCACTTGGGCGATTGTTGCACACGCAAACAGGAAAATCTTTCGGGCATGTGCATCCTTTCTCCAAAGATGCGAACGCAGTTTTTACAATTCTGTCTTCAAGGCTATGGAAGGTTATCACACTCATCCTGCCGCCCTTCTTAAGCATGTCCACACCGTCGAGGACTGCTTTTTCCAGAATGGCAAGCTCGCCGTTGACCTCAATCCTTATTGCCTGAAAAGTGCGCTTGGCAGGATGAGGACCGTCTTTTCTTGCAGACAGCGGGATTGCCGCCTTTATAATATCCACCAGTTCAAAGGTGGTTTCAATACTTCTCTGTTCTCTTTCCTTAATAATAAAGTCCACAATTCTGCTTGCCCAACGTTCTTCTCCATAAGTGGATATTATTCTGAAAAGCTCCCTGGAAGAATAAGTGTTGACAATTTCTTTTGCAGTTAAGCTGTCGCGGTCATCCATACGCATATCAAGAGGTGCGTCGTGCATATATGAAAACCCTCTGTGTGCATCATCAAGCTGCGGTGAAGAAACACCCAAATCTGCTATGATACCGTCAAATTTATCTACACCCAGATTTTTTGCTATATTTTTAATGTTTGAAAAGTTGTCGTGCACAGGAATGAAATCCTTACCCCTGAAGCGCTCCTTTGCGTTTTCAATGGCAGTAATATCTCTGTCAATACCTACCACACGACCGCCACGTTCAAGGATGAGCGAAGTATGCCCTCCGCCGCCAAGAGTGAAATCGGCATATATGCCGCCGGGCTTCACATTTATACTGTCTACCGTTTCATTAAGTAATACAGTTACATGGTTGAATTCCATGACATCCTCCACTGAAGATTTTTTTAGAAATTAAATCCTTCAAGCGCTTCTGCCGCATCTTCAAGGGTCATTTCCACATCACTTTGGGTATATTCAGCCCATCTTTGAGCATCCCATATTTCTGCGTGAGTACCTGCGCCGATTATAATAACTTCCTTGGTAAGTGCCGCATACTCACGGTGAGGAGGTGTTATAAGCACCTTTCCCTGCTTGTCCGGCTCCGCCTCTGCCGCACCTGAAAGAAATGTTCTCTGCAGATAACGTGCGCTTTTCTGATTTGTAGGAAGACTGGCGATTTTACTTTCGAATTCTTTCCATCCTTCCATAGTGTACACAGCCAGACACCCGTCAAGCCCTTTGGTGACCATGAAATGCTCGCCGAGCTGTTCACGCAGCTTTGCCGGGATTATAATTCTGCCCTTGGCATCAATATTATGTGAATACTCACCTACGAACACTCAAATCACCTCCACTTTGTGACACTTTCGTGCACTTCGTTACACTTTGAATATATTTTACTATATATTTGAAGAGATTTCAATACTTTTTTAAAAATTTTTTTAATTTATGCAAACTTTTTTTCGAGAATGTTTTATCCCCTAAATGTGGAATTTCAGGCTAATTATACCACCATATTTTGTGTCGAATATTTTCTGTATGCTTTAAAAATTTGTTTCAAAGTTATTAATTTATTCTTAACAGAACTGTTTTTTGGGAGAGTGCTTGCTTTTTTTTATAAAAAGTAGTAAAATAGTTATTTGGGAGAGTGTATAATAATGTTTAACTCACATGTTCACACAAATTTTTCTCATGATTGCAAAGCTTCTATGGAAGAAATGTGCCTTGCGGCAATAAAGTCAGGATTTTGCGGAATTTCAATAACAGACCACTACAACGGAGATTCATGCATTTCAGATAATGCCTACAGAAATATTACAAACAGTGTTACCCTGGCTCGCAAGCTTAACGAGCAGTTCGGGGATCAGCTTCTTGTGCTGGGCGGAGTCGAAACAAGCGATGTTCTCCGAAAGCCCGACTACACTACCCGCTTTTTGAAAAGCTTACGTCCCGACAGTGTTATATTTTCTGTTCACAATGTTTTTATGGACAGCCTTACAAAAAATCTTTCTCGTATGGATTTTGGCAAATTAACCGACGAGGATGCATACGGTGTAATAAAAGTTTATTTTTCAGAGCTTGTTGAGGGCGCGGAAAAGGCTGATTATGATATACTGGCACACCTGACACTTCCTCTCCGCTACACCAACGGCAAGCACGGAAAGAAGCTGACCCTTGACAGATTCAACGCAGAAATCGAGAAAATTCTTTCTACATTAATTAAAAAGAAAAAAGCTTTGGAAATAAACACATCTGATGTCAGGCATCAGCTTTTTGACTTTATGCCCTATGAAAGCATCGTCAGGAAGTATTACGGTCTCGGCGGACGTCTTGTCACCATCGGTACTGATGCACATAAACCAGAAAATATTGCGGCAGGTTTTGATGAGGCAAAGGCTATGCTGAAAGAAATCGGCTTTGAAAGCTACTGTTATTACAAAAACCGCAAGCCCATAGCTGTGAAACTATAATCAAAAGAAGTGTGTCGTACGAGTACAAAGCGCAAGCATAGTTTCACGCATATCAATTCGACGCAATTTCCTATGTACTCAAAAAGGAAATTGTCATTATTTTCTGACAATTTCCTTTTTTTAAAAATTTATCTTGATTTTTTGCCTCTTCTATATTATAATCTAGTTTGTTGTTTGATACTTCTTTCCCTATGGGAGGTTGGCAGCGAGTTAATCGGTGTTAAAGGTCTGCGTTTACAAAGCCTTATCCGATATGAGTGCGGCCTTACGCGGAGAGGAAAAATGTATTACGACGGGGTGTAGCGCAGCTGGTAGCGCGCCTGCTTTGGG
>CAYLPQ010000017.1:0-40332 GCA_964385605.1 uncultured Oscillospiraceae bacterium
AAAATCTACCACTCTTCGAAGTCTATCAACTTCTATGCACTAACGTAGCATTCACGGGAAGTATCTACTGGGTGTTTAAACCTTTCGGGCTTCCGGCTCAGAAGTGATAAGAATTCTACAGTCCTTTACCGGGATCGCACCATCCCCGGCTCTCTCATAAATTCGTTGTAGGTTCCGTCTTCATCAACGCCTTTGTTTCGGTTCGAAGTCTACTAACCTCTATGCACTAACGTAGCATACACGGGGCGCCCTACACACTTTCGCTTCAGGTTTCCGGCTCAGAAGGGAGAGGATTTGGATATATAACATACTGATTCGCACCACCCATCAGCTCTCTCAAATGCTTTTCTCCATTCCATTCTTCGTCACAGCTTTTAATTTGGAATATTAAATTATCATTAATTATACTCTCAATTTTTTATTTGTCAATAGTTTTTTTGAAAAAAATCAATTATTTATAAAATCAGTTTTCTTCTAATGTAAACTATCCCTTGAAATAAAATCTTTCACATATTCAACATCCGGATTGAGTTCACTTTAAAAACAACTCACAAGCCACTTGGTATTATTCTGTTACGGGCAAAGGTCCTCAGCGTCAAAAAGGCAAAATCACCTATCCTCTACCCTATTAAAATTTCACGATATTTACAAGCACATAAAATCACTATTTTATACGCTACATTTCCCATTATAATCCATATTTTAGACATCAAAATAGACCTCAAGATTATAAAATCTCAAGGTCTTTTTTAGCACTGTCCTTATTCTATTTAATTAAATAATTCTATGTTAATGTTTTTTTGTTATCATTTTGTTATCAAACATATGATAACACATTTTTTCAGGTTTTGCAAGGTGATTAAATTAGCTTGTTATTCTATTTTAAATAAATGTTCCTCTTTTATAAGCCTGTCAGCGATGTCCGGATGAACAAGAAGTACATAATAACCATCAATTTTATTAGTGTGCGCTTTTACTAAAGTTGAGCGTGCCCTTCTTATCGTATTTTCGGTCATTATATGCCCATCTTTCAAGTTAAGAGCATCTCTTTCACATACCTGACCTTCCGCAAATTGTACATTTATTCCATCAGAAATATCTAATATGCATACTTTATCTACTGCATCACCCAAACTTTTATAATCCACTCCTCTCAAATCAATAAGCTTTGCCTCAACAACATTTTCAAAAAGCCTTTTTATAAAGTAATTATCATTCATGAAACCAATATGATTTTTGTTGTCATTCAATGTAATATCTTTCCCAACAAGCTTAAAGAACACGGACTCGTCTATATCCATTTTTTCGGCTTTTATTCATTTCATGTTCCTCCTGTATTGTTTTTTTATATTATACCATTTACATAAATTTCTGTCGTGCCCGATAAATTTGCTCTGTTTTCACTTCATTAATAATTATACCATTAATTTAAAATCTTGTCGACTCTCGTATAACTTAACCGACCTGAATAATTTAGTGCACAAAAAGGTGGTAGACTATAAAAATCTACCACCTTTTTACTATTTTTCATTTTCTTTTTCAAGTAGCAAACTTGGTTCTATCACATATTTTTTCATAACATTGTTTGTCATAAATATCTGAGTAAAACTGATAAGCACAAAATAAAGAGCCAGAATAAATAATACACAAATTAAGTGAACTCTCATTGCTATTGAATAAACAAGGAACATAATAAGAAGTGTTAGTGCCATTACAAGAATATTCCACGGAAGTTTAATTATTGTGAGTGCCAGCGCATTCTTATAAATATACTTTACTTTGAGTTCCACACTTGACATAAGCTGATATACATACATTTGCATCATAACAAAAACTGTCGCTGTCAATATGATGATAATGGCAAGAATATTTCCTAATGAATTCTTCCACATATACGAATACGAAATGTATGAAAACATCAATGTAGCTGTCAAAAGCATATTTATAATGTATACACAAATTCCCTGTTTGAAATTGCTTTTTATATTCTCAAAAAAGTCAGAGTAAACCCATGCGTGGGTATCTTTTACATATTTTCTTAAAACATAACTTTTCGCTGCAGAAGCAGGTCCGCTGCCGGTAACCTGAAAAAACACAATAGAGAAAAGTATGTTCAGTAGAAAAATACCGGTGGCATTCTCTGCAATATTAATCCCTGCAAAAGATGCTAATGCTGTGACAAAGTATGATGATATTATCAGGGATATAACTATTGCGGGAATTGACACGACAAGATACATTATATTAAGTATTATCATCTTCCATATTCTTCTGAAAAATATATCAAAATATAGCGAAGCACCTGCTTTTTCAAGATCTGCTTTATTAATTCCTCTCCCCGGTTTAGAGTAGTTGTAAAATCTAAACATTGCTTTCTCCTAATGAAATTATTTTTTATATTGCTTCTGGAGTATTTTCTCTCATTTTTTCCAAGGTGGAAAATGCAGTTGTTGCCTCAAGTTCATCAAGTTCTTCCACAATTATCGGGATGTCAGGACTCAACCTTTTGAAAATAAGCTCGTAATTAAGCAGTCCTTCGCCCGGCAAGACGAGTTTAATACTACCATTTTCAATGACGAAATCTTTCGCGTGGAAAACTGCTATTTTATCTGAGAGCAAATCAAACATCGAATTTATCATTTCGTCCTGATTGAGATAGTTTTCCTCGTTAATTAGATTGCACGGGTCAAAAATGACCTTGATATTTGTAGAATCCACATCATCAATGAGTCTTTTCATCACCTCGGGGGAATTTATTACAAAAAGGTGAACTCCCTCTATTCCCACTGAGACATCATATTTTTCTGCTTCTTTAACAAGTTCTTTTATATTTTTAAGAAGATATTGATATGCTTCTTTCGTATGCGTTTTACCTTCTATATATATTCCTGTTTCTGTTCCAACAACTATAGGTTTTAAGATGCTCGCATAGTGTATCTTTTCTTTAAAGGCGCTTAGTTCGTTTTCAAGTTGCTTTTCGTCAGGGTCTGAAGGATTTATGTAGCTTCCAAGTACCGCAACCTTGATATCTCCAAGTTCTCTTTTTATCTGTTCAGCATACTTTTCAGAAAACTTTCCTTGTTCAAAGTTCGGTATTGTTTTTTCAAATACAAGTTGAAGATACTCAAAATCTATACTCTCGCATTTTTCAGCAGTTTTCTTAACTCCGCAAGTTTTAAGGTCATGCCCTCTTATTCCCTTTTTCATTGTAATTCCTCCTCATACAGAAAAAACACATACTATTCCATAAAGAAATATATAACAAGATTTTATTCTCTAGTTATTTTAATATAATCCACCCATTACTTTTATCCAAACTCCTGCGCATAATATACCCTTTTTGCTTCAGTTCACGCATTGAACGATTTACCGCAGACTTGGGTAGAGAAAGAATCTTTATAATGTCTGATATTGATAGATTTGGATTTGATTTTATTAATTCAAAAATTTTATTTTCCTGTTCTGTCATCACAATATATCGCCATTTATCCTTTCATCAGGGGCAATCGCATCCCCACCATTCTCAACTAAGATCATAACTTCTGTAGTTTTATCCAACAGTTATCAAGGCATGGAAAAAGTCCTGATTGCCTCCAAAACATCTTTTTTCATAGCATCAATTGCGATGTTTGCAAGTTCGTGAAATTGTTTATATCTTCTATGTGAAACGGCTTCTCCCCCTGCTTTCGACATATAAGTATAATAATTAATTTTTCTTATCCCACGTCTTATAACTTCTCTGTAATCCTGTTTGCTGACACCGCTACCACCATGCATAACCATAGGAATGTTAATTAGGGAATTAATTTCGCTTACTCTTTCAAAATCAAGTTTTGGCGTTGTAGTATAAATTCCGTGAGCTGTGCCAAAAGCACAGGCAAGTGCATCGATTTGTGTAATTTCCGCAAATTGTTTTGCCAAATCGGGCTCTGTATAAACACTTTTACCGCCTGCTCCGCCCCCTTCACGTGCCCCCATAGAGCCAATTTCCGCTTCAACCGAAGCATTGTACTGCCTTGCGAGCTCAACTACCAAACGCGAATAAACGAAATTTTCTTCTTTGGGCAACATCGAGCCATCAAACATAACAGATGTGAAACCGTTTTCCAGGGCTTTCTTCACATAGCCTATATCTGTACCATGGTCAAGATGCACGCAAACAGGAACTTTTGCCTTTTCAGCCATCATAAGCATAATGGGGGCTATTTCATCTATTTTACAAATACCCATTTCCTCATGAATTTGTGCATGCATAATTATAACTGGCTGATTCAGTTCTTCTGCAGCAGAAATTACTGCTTTCACGCTTTCAAAATTAGGTGTATTAAAAGAACCTATTGCACATTTTTTATCCTCTGCAATTTTTAATATTGTTTTCAAGTTTACCAGCATTTTATTTCCTCCGTAAAATTCTTTTCACATTTGACAAATTAAGACATAAACTGTTATGGGTGACCTATACAAGCGGTCTTACCGCTTTGTAAATTTCTTTATACCTATCAAAAACCTCCATATGTTTTTTATGAAGTTCGTTATCCGGAAAGTATGTTTTATATTCCTTAACCATTACAGATACTGCTTCTTCAACGCTTGCAAATATCCCAATTGCTATTCCTGCAAGAATTACCGTACCTGCTGCTCCAACCTCGGGCGCATCAAGCGAAGTAACAGGAACACCAAGTATGTTTGCTTTCATCTGGAGCCATATCGGTGATGAAGCACCCCCACCAGTCGCATATAAATGGTCAGGAGCAATTCCTGAATCCTTAAGATGACTCATATTGAGAAGCATTTCGTAGGTAACACCCTCCATAATTGCCTTATACAGTTCGCCAAGTGTGGTTTCCATTGTAATACCAATAAATGCGGCTTTTGAAAACGGATCCATATATGGATTTCCGCCTCCTGCAAAATGGGGCATTACCATAATATTTCCAGGCGTATTGTCAATCATTGAGTCAAGTTCTTTATATGAAAGCTGCGGTGCAAAATTATCCTTAAACCATTTTATTGCCGCACCGCCAGTATATGAAAGTGCATAGCATACATACTTTCCTTCAAAAACATAAGGAACAATCGGGTAATTTTTCTCGTATATATCCGCGTTTTCGGGAATTTTGTCAAACATCGGAGTAACACACTCTACTGTTCCTGTTCCGTCTACTGCAAGACCGCTTTTAATTATGCCTGATCCGAGTGCCGCCGCAACCTGGTCATGACAACCGTTTACTATGATCGTTTTCGAAAGGCCAAGTTCATCCAATAAGTTCTCTTTGATTTTCCCTGCAATACTGCCCGACGGAACCACTTTTGACATTTTGCTTTTATCGATTCCTGCAAAATCAAACAGTTCATCGCTCCACTCACAATTTCTTATATCAAGAGCCATTGTGCGTGCCGCAAGAGAACGATCAATCTGGGCTACTCCTGTAAGCATATAAATAATATAGTCTTCAAAAAGAAGTATTCTTTTTGCTTTTTCATATACATCGGGATGATTATTTTTTATCCACATTATTTTGGGAAGGCTGTACATTGAATGAGGCTTAACACCTGCAATTTCACAAACCCTTTTTGCATCAAACAACTCTGCTTCCTTATATCCCCTGCTATCGGTATAAAGCATTGAGGGGAATAATACATTATTATTTTCGTCAAGCATAACAAAGGTTTCTCCAAATGTTGTTACACCTATTGCATCAATATTTCCAATGCGCCCTGCCGTTTCTTTTATTACATCTTTTACTCCTGCAAAAACTGTAGCTGCATCAATCTCATGCTCTCCTGTTTTTCTAGAGACCTCGTATTCTTTATGGGATTTTCCTAGAAGTTCTCCTTTTTCGTTATATACCGTAAGTTTGCAACCCGTTGTTCCTACATCAATTCCGCCTATTTTCATAAATTACACCTCAATAACTACAACGTCATAACAAAGAATCAATTTCAGATACCATCGCAAGCGCGCAAAGAACAATGCCTGTTCCATGGTCATCATTATATGCAGTTTCAAGTTGAGTATAATACTTCGCATCCATTGAGCATCCTGACCCTTTGCACACGCCATATAGATTTCCATTCTTGTCTATACAGAATTTCAATAAAGCATCAATTCCACGTTTTGCAGCAACTCCAAATGCCTCTTTATCAAGAATCCCCATTTTAATTCCGCGCGAAAAACATAGTACGAACATAGATGTTGAAGATGCCTCGATATAAGACTCTTTAATGTCAAGCACCTGATGCCACATACCATTTTCATCCTGAAGAGTCAGCACTCCCTCAGCAAACTCTTTCAGCATATCGGAATAAAATCCGTAATCAGGATGTTCTTTGGAAATGTTCCCAAGAATTTCTGTTAAGGTCAACATAATCCATCCATTACCTCTGCCCCACGGGATACGATTCATTAGACCTGTATCCGGGAAAAATATATGGGAAAATATTCTCTTGTCCTCCATATACAAACGCTTTTTAAATCCTGAAAGTTGAGTCTTGAGTTCATCATAATATTTATCGTTTTGGAACAAAGCAGCCAAACGCACTAAAAACGGACAACTCATAAATGTATCGTCAGCCCACATTGTTGTTTCGCGTCTGAATGTTCCATCGGGAAAGCGCAGTATTTTCGTAAGCATAGCATTTTCAAGTTTTTTTATAACAGGAATCGTATTTTCGTCATGGGTAAGGTTGTAATATTCGATAAAATTCATTCCCATTGTTCCGATAGCATCCAAATTATCAAGAACTGCTCCTCTTTGAAGGAACGCTGCCTCCCCGGAGAGAGTTGCATCATAGACTGAATACTCATAGTAGTCAACCATTGTTTTCATATTTGAAATGAAATAATCAAGATAATCGTTGCGTCCGGTTGCCTTTGCAGCATTAAGAAGTCCGTAATTTCCTACCATAAGGGCATAAAACCATTGGCCAAAAAAACTTGTTTCAAGATTTATACGTAAAAAACTGCCATCCTGAAATCTCCAAAAGCGTTTTTCTCCTTCGATTTCATAAGGAGTTTTGTAATCAATTTTTTTTGCAGGATTTTCTATTGCTTCAGGCAACGTCAATAAAAGCCAGTTAATACCATTTTTTCTCTCTGAAATTAAAAACGGTATTCCTATGTTTTCAGCACTATAGCAGAATCCACAGTCGCCTTCATTGGAACATACAACAGAAATTTCATCCCCTGAGTTTGCAATAATTCTTGTACTTGTCCCACAAAAAGTTTCTTTTTTATTTACATATACTGTAAATTTGTTTCGGCTTACAAGAACGATTTCTGTATCCTTTGAAGCATATGTCACAGCCATTGCAAACTTGTCATTTTTATTGAGTAATGAAAAATCAATTTTGTTGTTTTCTTGCGTGGGAGCCGGGTAAACATATTTAATTTCTGACGGAGTCTCTCCTTTTTTGTAAAGGCGGGATATTTCATACCCTTCTTCGCCGCAATATTCCCCCTTCGCAATAACTGTACGCGAGTGAAAAAGGTAATCTCGCGCTTTCATCAATATGAAAAGTCCCAGCGCAGTTAAAAAATAAAACTTGAATGAACCGTTATGATATGTACATTTTATTACCAGTTCATTAATTCCCTTTTCAAGCATTACCGGAACATATTCATAATTTTCTGGACTTACAGTTTCAACAGTTTTTGTTTTCAGGATGCTTTTCCCACGATAAAACAACTCTACATTGCCGGCTACTGTTGCAACAAGTTCCTTTTCTGTTTCTGAAGTCATCCCTACACGCAAATAAACGAAGTCTCCCTCTTGCGCTTCGGGATAATATTCCTCAAGAGAAATTTCATCAAAATAAAGTTCAGTAAGATTTTTTACTCCTTTTTGCGCAAGGTAAGGACGATAATCTACGTCCTTCATTGGACGGGTTTTAATCATATTATCCGCTATATGCTCAATATATTTTTTATAATCATAGCCGAGTTTTTTTGCTGATTGAGTGTCGTCAATGTACATCGTTTTCCTCCATTTTTAAGTTTGAATCATTTGTGTCTGCACGATACTGCGATGGAGAGAGTGTATGAACACGCTTAAATGCCTTATAAAGTGCGTTGTTTGAAGCGAACCCGCACATAGACGCAATATCATTTATTGAAATATCCGTTTCAGAAAGCAGTTTTTCAACTCGCTTAATTCTCATAGTTCCTACATAATCCGAAAAACGCATTCCGGTTTCGCTCTTGACAATTTCGCTTACAGTTCTTTCCGAAAGGTTAAATTCGTCGCATAAATTCTGCATATAGAATTTAGAATCGTAACAGTTTTCGTCAATATATTTGATTACCTGCCCCGCTCTATTTATTCCTTCACTGTTCTTCTCGTTTGACAATACGGCAAGTTTTTCAACAACTGTAATAATCTCCTGAGCAATATCAACAATATTGCCATATCGGAGTACGGGAAGTTTCCCTTTATAACCAAGTTCTCCCGCAATCTGAATGATTACCCCGTACTGCCAGTAGAAAAGTTTACTTATTTCATCAGTAGTACTTGGATTTTCTGCAAGATAATACCATTGCTCATACACATGCCGTACAGCAAGCCTCACATTACCATTCATAATGTGCTCATACAACTGCTTTGTATATTCAAAACTTATAAAATTATCATAGGTTTCATCGCGTTTTATTTCATCCAACTGCACAAAACTGCTATTTTCAAGATATATTAAGACATTTCTCATCTGTCTGCTGATTCCTGTTATTTCTGAAAGTTCATTATGGACACCACTGACAACGACACGGATATTAAGATTTTCGTCAAATATCATATTATGCGTAAGTTGTTTAAGCTGCGCAACATTAATTGATTGCGCGTCAATCAAAACGACAATTATATCTGAATCAGTTTTTGTATGGATAATTATATTAACATGGTTTTCATAAAAGCGACTTACTATGTCCTCTGTGGCAAAGCTCTCAGTTTCTTCAAATTTTACCATCATCAAACAAAAACTCGACGTGTTTTGAAGAAGGTTTTCCTTTAGAAGAGAAAGTTCTTCATCATTCACACCATTATTAAGTAATGATGAAAACACTCGTTCTGTCATAAGTTCATTAATTTTTCTTTTTTGTCCGTCTACTTTAAGGCGGTGTTCTTTGATAAATTTGTGATCAATATCAAGGACGCCTATTCCAGACAGTTCATCTTTTCCAAAAACTTCTGCTATTTCATTTACCATCTTCCAATGTTTATATGCATACATTAACACAATAAATATCACACCGATCATTGCAATTATAAAATAAATTGCAATGACTCTGCGTATGCCAACCATCTGCGCTGAAACATATTCATCAGATACCTCTACGGTAACAGTAATAGGAACAGACGAAAACTGATGTTTGATTTTCATGGCTGTATGCTGAGTTTTTTCAGATGAACCTAACATATCTCCATTCCAGTTTTCTATGTATACATTCCCTGTTTTTGCAATTTCCTCAAGTCCGCATTGCTTTATAATTGTCTGTAAATCAAATATGCTGATCATTATACTGTTTTCATTATTCAGATTACTTCCAATGGTTTTAAGATATGCAAGTTTATCGCCTTTTGCACCCTTATATTTCATGTGTGGCGGAAATTCTCCCCTATATGCTCTTTCAAACAGTTTTTCTTTGAATTCTGTATAATTGAGATTGTCAAAACTCCACGAATAGCCATATATATCCATCGCGTATGGTGTAATACTGTTTTTATCAATCATAATGTCATTTTTATTGAACAGCAACATAGTACTTTCCTGAATAAAGAAAGCACTGCAAAGGTTACTGTAATAGTCCTGCATCTCACTAAGTGTAACATTTTCTTCTGGAGAAACAATACTACCACTTTTCTTTCTTAACTGATTATAAGTATGTGATAGTTTTAATTTTTCTATCATTATATTCTGCGAATCAATTTCTTTTTCGATTAGTTCTGAACCGAATACAATATTTCGCTGCAACTTATCTTGGAGATCTTCATACACAACCTCGCTACATTTAAGATATATTGGTACAATAACCACAACGAAACAGAATATTACTATTGCACATCTTATTAAATCGCGTTTCAACAGAAATAAAGAATGTTTGTTTTGAGACAAATTCATCACCACTCAAATTATTTTACTGATTCTGCAGCAATCTTTCCTATATTTTCGCCCAGTACTGCTGCATTACCTGTTACACGGTAGCTTGCATGTGCTGAAAAATCTCCGCTTATGCATCTGCCTGTCATATACAGATTGTCGAACCCTTTGCAAATCGCACTGCGTAGCGGAATCTGATAATCGCGCTCAAACTCATCACCATAATCGCTATATCCTATCGTATTTTCCTTTTCCAACGCATGAACGTCAATAACAAATGAAACATCACAAATACTGTCGGGGAATTTTTTCAGTTGGTATATGTCGTCTACCGTTAATGTGTATTCTCCCTTAATTCTTCGTCCTTCACGCACGCCTATTGATGGCGCAGTTGCAACGAGCCGCATATTTTTCCATATTCCGCCCAAGTTACGAAGTGCGTCTACAACCTCAGCAATTTCACGGCGTGCTGAAATTGTTGCATTCGTCAAATCCTCAGTGTTGATACCAAACTTTCCATACTGATGATTTGCGGTAAGAAGAAAACGGTCGTTATGAAGATAGTATAGCGCCGGCTGTTGCTGAGAACACTTTGCACCAGAACGCTTTATTTCCTCTCTTAATTTGTCCTTCGCAGTACATTTCTCATCTTCATACTCCAAAGAATTGTCGAACTCCTTTAGTTCTTCTCTGTCAAGACCGTCAACTATTGCAAACATCGACATAGGCTGAACCATTCCGTCCTCGTTTCCCATTTCGTATTCTGCACCTGCCAGCACACACAAATCTCCGTCACCGGTTGCATCGATAAAAGTCTTTCCGACAAAATCCTCTTTGCCACTTTTCGAAATTGTTTCTACTGACGTAACCTTTCTGTCTTCCTTTTTTGCGCCACAAACAAAAGTATGAAATCTTATATCAATACCCTCTTTTACGCACATCTCGTCGAGAAGTCTTTTCATTGCCTCAGGCTCATAGATAAAACTTCCTCCGCGCGCAAATCTACCGTTGTCGCTTCTCAAGAGAGAATCAATTATCTCGTTTAGAATATATCCTTTTTTATTATTGATATCAAGCATCCAAGTAACCAGCCCAGATGTCCATGTCCCTCCAAGACAATTCATCTGTTCAAGGAGCAGTACCGAGGCTCCTCTTCTTGCAGCGCTTATAGCAGCACACACGCCTGATACTCCTCCTCCTGAGATTATGACATCATATACCTTTAAACTCATTGTTTCTTCACCTTACCTTTTCACTGCAAACACATACCACTCCGCTTTCATCCGGAGTAAATGCAAATAAAACGTGCGTTCCGTCAGCACTGAAAATAGGATGCGGATGTCCCGGATGACTCTTGATTATATTAATTCTGTGAAGAAGTTTTTCTTCGCCTGTTGTGCTGTCCAAAAGGGAAATATCAGAGGTATATCTGTACTTTTCAGGTTCATCGTTATATGTATCATATATAAACAATCTACCCTCAAAGTCCGGTGTTGCGTGAATTGCTTCACGTTTTGTTACCATTTCCGTAACCTCACTCTGACGATTCTGTGTATCAATGTAACAGATTCCACCCTTTCCGATTGATGGATCCGTATCCCTTCTTATACGTACAAAACCCAGTCTTTTTCCATCAGGCATCCAGAACCAGTGTGTAAGGCCTTCGCCGAAGTTTCCGTTTGGAAGTTTTTTTGCTTTATAAGGCTCCCACTTTTCGTCTGTACGCACATCAAGCAGCCACATTACATCCTCTACTTCGCCGCCACCGCCGTGAAGAAAATGAACAATATCCTTATCCAGAGGATTTATTATAAAATGACCCGCAAACGGATTTTCCTGATTTCCAAACTGATTATGCACCCAATACTCATCAAGAACCTGTCGACACTCGCCCGTTTGTGTATCTAAAATACATGCGCGGTCGGGTATATGAGGAAGTTGGGTGCCATAAAAGAACAGAAGATATCTCCCGTCATCTGTAACTGTAGGAACCTCCTGAAGTTGAAGTCCTTCCGGCTGTGAATAAACTTTTCGTTTTTCTCTCGTTTCAATGTCATAACTGTAAATCGATTCATCAGCAATGAAATACACCATCTGTTGCTTAGTCATTAACATTGAGAAAATGCGCACATTCATTCTGTCATGAAGTTGCACAGTTTCCCCAGTTCTATCATTGTACAGAACAGGAATCGCCCTGCCCCATTTTCTGATATGACGGTCGAGCAGTGCAGAAAATACATGCCATTCATTATCAATGGTCGTATATTCATTTATATATGTATGATTAAGTGTTGCGCCCGGAACATAAAATCCCGTCATTTCCTTACCATCCAAGTCTGTAAAGGTCTTTTTCTTTACATTTATTCCGAAATGCTCATAATAGGGGAAAACCAGCGTGCGTTCATATGTAGAGAGTATTTTATCAGCAAATGATTCATCCTCTTCCACAAGGCGAACAATATTCATTGAAATAAGGTTGTAGCACAACGCGCAAAGTTCGTCGTTATAAAGAGGCGAATTTTCATCGATTATTTCCTTATACAAGCCTATTACCTGCAAATGTCCTGAATCTTCTTTGAAATAAACCTCGCTTTTCTCCGTACTCAAAAGGATTCCTGCATCCACAGCATTTTCAATAATACTGCCTTCCGTAGATATTCCCAATGCGCTGAGAACAGACCTTAAGCTGCTTCCCACTGTGGGATTTTCCGCAAGAACAAATTCTTTTCCTGTAATACGGGAAAGAATTGTTATCACTTCATCTTTATCTGCCTTTTTCGAAAGCCTTTGTGTAAGATCTGCAATACCGAGAATTTTTAATATCTGCGCAGCATGAAGATAGAGTGTTTCTTTCTTTTCCGTATCATAACAGAAACTTTTCTCTACAACAACATTTTTAATTTCTATCAGTCTTGCGCTGATTTGCTGGTCGTAGCGTTCTAATCTTGCAGATGTGATATTCACATCTGCAAGTATAGTATCGCATCTTTCAACTCCCAAACCTGTTCCGCTTAACAAAAATTCTTTACCGTCTGTCTTAAGTCTGTAAAAATCATATTTATCGTCAATATATTTTATAAGCGTAACTTTTTTCATAATGTCTGCTCCAACCCCTTTACTTCAGTGCTGTTGCCTCAATTCCTTTTATATAACAAATGGGAGTATCAGCATTTATATTGAACGAAAAATCGTATGTTGATATTGCACTTCTGAAAGAAGCATCCTCTAAAAGAATATCTCTTGTTACCCATTTATTTGTTCCTTGTCTGGGAATTGATATTGATTTGAAGTTTTTGAGTCTACTGTCTTCACTTGGTGCGTTTGTATTGTAGTTCATTATGAAAGGCTCTGTACCATTATCAAAATATGTCAGGCGAAGAAGTATTCTGTTATCAGTGGTACGTATATATTCGCCGTCTGTGTCGACATAAAGCGACATTCCGTGTTCAATCGCCCTACATTCTTCACCGTTTACTACTGCATATTCAGGATAGTTGTTTTCAGTATCATTACTTACTCTTATTCCCTCCTGAACATTCTCTTTACCAAGTGACACTTTAACAGTTTCGTAATGTCTTACATCACCGTTTTTACGCATATCCTCTACCGTTGATGTAACATTGATGCTTGCTGCACGTGAAAATCCTGTTTCTTCATCCGATGTGTTGTAGAAAACTGTTGTGCCGTCGACCGAGAAAACGGGGTGGCTGTGGCAAGGATGGTTCTGCCAGCAGTTATTGTATGCCAAGAGCCTTGGAAAACCCGATACCTTATCATAAAGCACAACGTCGCTCTTATAAGATCCGTCAGTCGACGTCCTGTGAGTGTCACCGACGAGCATAGTATCATCGCACGAAGGTACAGCATGGGCATAGGCATAACTATCATCAACGAGATGAACTGTTTCATCCTGATTTTCAAAATCGTAATAAACTACACCTGTCTGTGCACCTACAAGAGTTGTCATTCTGCAATAGTAAACCTTTTTACCGTCAAATGACCATACCCAGTGAACGCAATGTTCTGCGAAGTCGTAACTGAATTTTTTTGACATATCAGGAGCAATCCAGGTTTTACCTGTTTTTGTATCTAAAAACCACATTCTGTCTTCAACATGGTTACCGCCACCGTGAAGGAACTGTACAATAGTCGGGTCAACAGGATTTATAATAACGTGTCCGACAAAACATGGGTCGGGTCCATAAAGATTATCATCAACCCACTTCTGATTGAGATAGGTTTTCATTTCGCCTGTTTCAGTATCAAGTATTCCTATATGGTTAGGAGCATATGATATTTCAGTTCCCCAGAATACGCACAAATAACGACCGTCACGGGTTATTGTAGGAATTTCTTGAATGTGATAACCGCCAGATTTCTTTTCCCAGACGATCTTCTTTTCCTTTTTATTTATGTCATAAGAATATATTCTATCTCCCGATGTGTAGTAAAGGATGTTTTTTTCTGAAAGTACCTGTGCAAAAAATCTGACGTCATTCATATCAACAGTCACGGTTTTTCCTGTCTTTCTGTTATAGACAACGGGGTGTCCGGTACCATACTGCTTGTCAACACCAGCCATTAAAACAATGTTTTCACCGTCTACAGTTGTAAGTTCATTGATATAAGGAATGTTTACATTTGTTCCCGGGCAATAAAATTCAGTTATAGTTTCGCCTGTTATTTCATCTACACGCACATTTTCTCTTATTCTGAAACCCTTTTCGTAATAATAGCCGTATACAAGATTTCTGTCATTGGTATTTGCCATATTAAGGAAGAATTCCTCGTTCTCACAAAGTTTTGCAAGATAACTTTCGCCATTTTCCTTCAAGTATAAAAGGTTATAACAAAGTCCTACCAGATCATCGTTAAATACTGTACGGTCATATGTACCTACGGTAATATCATAAAGACCGTGACTCTGTGTTTTGTAGGAATTGACCCCGAACCACTGCTGAGGATGTTTAACAAGATTTCTGACTATTTTGCTTGAAATATAGTCGCTTTCTTTTTCGGCTTTAAGTCCAAGAGCGTTTGAAAAGGCTACAATTACTTCCCTTAAAGTTGCATCCTGTTTAAGAGAAACATCTTTTCCTGTAATAGCTTTGAACACTTCTGCGGCTTCTTTCATACTTGCTTTTTGAGAAAGGTCAAGTGTTTCCTCGAAAAAGCCCATTTTGCTCATAAGAGAGAGTGTGCCCTGCTGAATCACGTGCATTTTCTTTCCTTCAGCGTTTACAGAGGCAGCTTCAGTGTCAAGATTAATGAATTCAACATCGTAGATATATTCATTACCGTCTCTAACGCCTCCGTCGTAGGTGTTAAGGTAAAAGTCAGAACCATACTTCATTACACCTTCAAACTTTGAATTATCAAGAAGGATTGTTTCTGTCTGCCATTCGTTAGTACCATTTTTGCATATAAGTACGTTTTTGCCGCTTCCGCTGGTCATTGTATAAGTATAACGAACATAGTCAGAATCTCTGTCAAAAAATGTTACCTTAACGGCAACGTTCTTCGTTTCTTTTGTAATATGCTCAGGAGCTTTTCCGTAGGCGTACTGTGACTTCGTCTTAAAGAAAAGGCTGTCTTTCCCCTCGTAATACTTTGCTGCAATGTTTCCTTCATGGCCGCTTTCATCGCTTAAAAAGAGGTGTGGTCTGCCACGTTTTGAATTAAACTCCTCCATGAAAACATTACGGTCAATATCATTTTTATAGATACGTGCTTCATAATTTTCATTCTTATCAATTACTGCAAGTTTTTCTGCAACATCATCTGATGCAAATGCTGATTGCAGCGGAATACCTGAAATAAGAATTGTCGTCAGAAGAATAATTGCTATAAGTTTTTTCATTAAAATTCCTTCCTTTCACGCTTTGTTATCTCTCATTAAGGGGGCAAAGCACGTCATCCAACACGAATAGTCTATCAAATTCTGCAGAAACAGTTAAGATAGCCAGCTGCTCACCTTTTATTTCTGCTGTGTTGACTCCGTATACATCTTCATTCTTCGTAATCAGCAGAAGATTTTTTTCAAGCAGAGAAGGATTCACAACAGGGATGTATATAGTGCCCTCTTTTTCTGTGTATGAGGAAAAAGAAATCTTCTCGTCCTCGCCTGAAAATACCGCTATCTGCGATATATACAGAGAATCCTCTGTAGAATTAACGATTATATCGCTTGAATCTGCATTTGCACTTCTGAAAGAAGCATCTTCAAGCCGTATTTTTTTCGTTACCCATTGATTTGAATTTGTCTTTTTAATAGTTATTTCCTTCTTGTTTTTGACAGCGTCGGTTTCATCCTCGCTATCTGTATTATACAGGATTTTTATATCTGCCGAAGAATTGTTGTAATAAGTGATATAAATATTTACACCTTTATCTTCCGCTTTTACAAATGTTCCGTATACTTCAATGGGAAGCCCTGCTCCAAGGTTTAATTCAATACAGTTTTTTCCGGCAACATATGCGTTTTTAATTCCGTTTTCAGATATAAGGTTCATTCCATTTTCAACAGAATGATCTGCAAATGCAATTTTATTATGCTTGTTATATTCGCCCTTATCCAGTTTGTCGATGATTTCTTCAACATTGATGTATGCTACCTGAGAATTATGCGAGGTTTCATCTGCAATGTTAAATACTACCCCTTTTCCGTCTCCTGTAAATGTAGTATGACTCTGACAGGGGTGGTTTTTCCACACAGGGACGTATGCCAGCAGCATCGTTTCCTTCGCGACATCTGAATAGAGAACTATTTCGTTTTTGTACATTCCCTCGTCGAAAACTATCTGTGTATCACTTATAAAGTGCTTGTCGCCTTCGTCAACTGAGGTATGAATATATGAATAATCGCCATTCAAAACAGTCGCCTGCGCATCTTCCTCGCCAACATTCACATACGTAATGCCGCTTTCCACTACCGAAGATGATGCCGGAGGTCTTAAAAAGTAAAGCCTTTTTCCGTCAAGCGAAAAGAATGCGTGTGTAATGTGCTCGCCAGGAGAGCCATTTTCCTTTAGTTTCTGAATATATGGCTGATATTTCACGCCATTATCATACAACCACAGTCTGTCCTTGACATTATCTCCTCCGCCGTGCATAAAGTTTACTACGTCCGGGTCAGCCGGATTTATAATAACGTGGCCTATAAAAGGATTTATGCTCTGGTCAATATTTGCATCTGTCCATTCCTTGTCAACTAAAATCTTATAATCTCCCGTTGCAGTATCTATGCGGTAAATTGTATTCGGAGCACCCGCTACCACACTGTCCTTTGCACAGAATACCGTCAGATATTTCCCGTCATTTGTTATGGTTGGAACTTCTGACAAGAGGCAGCTGTCAGGTTCTTCAAACAGAAGTTCCTTTTGTACACTCTCGCCGATTTTATACTTATATACACACGTTCCCTCCACAAAATACGCTGTATTATCCTTTGCCATAACCATTGCAAAGGGTGCCATATTTCTGCCGGATAACTGTGTTGTTTCCTTCGTTCTTCTGTTATATATAACCGGAACACCAAGATTCAGTCTTTTGTCATACGCAGCACAGAAAAGAAAATTTTCTGAATCTACACTTGCATATTCATTAACATAGGTGGAGTTTATATTTCCGCCCTTCATATAGAAAACTGTTCTTTCCACTCCTGTAATGGCATCTGTTTGTGTTTTTTCCGATATTTCAATGCCTGCGGAATCATAGTAAGTGTTTGATATAAGAAAATCGTTAAGCCCAAGCAGTTTTTCCTTGAAATCCTCATCCTTTTGCGCAAGCGCAACCATATATGGAACGCCGTTACTGTTACTCATAAAAAGAACATTATATAAAAGTCCTGCCAAATCATCATAAAATATGCTTTGTCCGTCTTCATAAGTTACTCTTGCAACGCCGAAATTTTGAAGTTCATATCCTCTGTGTTCAAAAAACCCCGGTTCGTGTGTAACTCCTCTTAACGGAGTGGCTCCAAGTTTTTTGTTCCAGTTGGCTATAAGTTCATCCATTGTGTTGCCGGTAAAGTCGCCTGTCTTACCTGTAATTTTTTCAAAAAACAAATTGATATCGTCATTTGATGCCTTTACAGACAAATCCCCTTCCGGCATCAGCGAAAGTTTCTCCAGAATATATGCACTTGACCTGTGAAGCAGATGCTTTTTAACGCCACTTTCCTCGTTAGTGCCTATGTTATCGAGATTTACAATCTCAATCTCCTTTATAAATTCCTCGCACAGTTCCCCATTAGGACCGTAACTTGAAATAAGAACATCTCCGCCGTAAAAGCCGTCCTCTCCGCCTGTATAAACACCGCTGTTAATGAGGATGAGAGCCTCTCTCATTTCCCCTGAATTACTCTTGTGTATAAGACGCTCCTTTTTTATATTTCCGCCGTCCCTTTTTACACTGAAGGACACCTCAATAAAATTGATGTCGTTATCAAGATAGACTATTCTGAGTGCTGCGTTTTCTGTATCATCAGGAAATGCAGTATCGTCTGTTTTTAATACAAGCGTTTTCTCCCTGTTTTTAAGATAAATACAGTTTTCACCGTTAACCTTTTTATAAGAAACAGTAGTGTTTGAATCTGCCGGGGTTTCAATTACTGATACATTTTTGAGAATACTGCTGTCATTGGCATACACCCCGATAGACGGAATCATCATAGCAAAACAGATTATGAGTGAAACAATCTTTTTCATAGAGTCCTCCTTGTTAGCTTTACTACACTAAAATGGAAAATGAAAAGTTAAAAACATCCGCTTTTACTTTTTCATTTTCTATTTTAATTTGCATCCAAGCGGCAAGGCATTCTTGCCGCCTGGATTGCATAAAATTATCAATTAGTTTAGTTTGGGTTTCTGTTTATTACTTCAACACGTGAAACATAGAAAGCATTTTCACCTGTTGCTTCAGGCACACTCAACACAAGAGAATCCCAATTTGTTGAAAGAGCTGCATCATTTATATAAAACTCTGCTGTCTTCCAGGTTCCTGAACCTTCTCTTTTGATATAGTTGTCGCCGGCATTTACGCCTGATGCGTTCTTATAAATAAGCTGTAATCCTTCGGCATTTGTCGCATCTGTCTTATTGTCAAGATATGTTACTCTTACAATAAGGTCATTGTCGTTTGCATCGATATAGTCTGCGTCAAATGCAAGATAAAGCTGCTTACCGCTGATTGCATCAAGTTTATATGCCTTCTTGGAAACGCTGTCGGTTGATGCTGCCATTTCTGTGATTTCAGAAGGATTGTAACCGTTTCTTCTGATGAAGTGCACAAACTGTGAATCGCCCTGATTCTCAAAATCAAGCACTGCGCCATACGGAACATAGTCGCTTGCCGCAAAATCTACCTTTTGAATATATACAGGACGGTTTGTAGTTCCGTTACCGATTGAGAACATGGTACTCTGACCATCTGTATTCTGTACAGCCTGACCTGCACTGCTGATATTGCTGAGAGCGAAGGCTCTGTTACTGAATACATCAGAATATGTACCGCTGCTTCCCGGAAGAGGAACTGTTAATTCTGTTGTATTCCACTTATTAGTAGTATCATATACTGCACCTGTTGCACCAGCCAAAGAATTAGAATGTGAATATCTGATCAAGGCTGTTGCATTTCTACCTATGTTTGTTACATAGCTGGGAGTTCCTGCATAGTAGTCATAGGTATTCATAATTACCTTCATTTCCTTGTTCTCATCGGCTTTCAATGCTGTAAGGAAATCACCCTCGGGAATTGTTGCAAGCACTCTCGCCATATTCTGACCGAACTTCATTGCTGAAAGACCAAGTTTTTGACTTGTGTTGAACTCGTACTCTTCACCAACAGCTTCAATAGTTGATTCATTAGTTCCGTCGCCAAGAATGAAGTAGTGAGGTGTTATATTCTCGTTTGCGATTTTGTCGTAATCGGTAGATGCAAGTGTTGCAGATGTGTTGCCTTCTGCAATCTCGCTTGCTGCAGCACCAAGCCACAATCTTGCAATAGTGTCTGTTGTTGCAACTGCACTTGCTTCACTCTTTGCACCTTCTTTACCTGCATAGTCAACTGCACTTACTGTATAAGAAACATCAGTGCTGTGTGCAATACCAACATCTTTTAATGAAGTTGTTGCATCAGCAGTGCTGCCGACATATTTGCCGTCGCGGTATACGTTGTAGTATGCAACCGCATCACTGTCTTCACTTGCAGTCCAGGTAAGGTCAACTGTTGAGTTCGTAATCGTTGTCTCATCTACAGTAACACCTGTGGGAGCTGCAGGGGTCTTTGTTGTTACAAGGGGAGTAAGTTCGTTAAGTGATGTCCAGATAAAGCTTCTGAGTGTCTGACCTTCCGCTGTGGTGGTAATCTCGTGGCTGATAGTTTTTCCACCTGTAAAGTCCGTTACAGGTGTGGTCTTCAAATCCACAATTTTTCCGCCATCCAGAAGCAGAGTCAGTAAGACGGCTTTCATAGGTGTTTCGGAATAATTATAAACCTTTACCTCAGCCTTATAGGTTATTGCTGCACCCTCACCGCTGACATACGAGTGAGTGATTTCTCCTACAGAGGTAGTGCCCTCTGCAGCAGCGACTATGCATAATGATGCCATAAGGCATATGCACAGGAAAAGCGAAAACGCTTTTTTAAGGACATTTGCTGTTTTTTTCATTAAAATTACCTCCTTTATATTTTAAAATTAATTTTTTTTAGTTAGCAGGCTTTCTGTTTATTACTTCAACGCGTGAAACGCAGAAAGCATCATCACCTGTAGCACTTGGTACAGACAACACAAGCGCATCCCATGCGGTGTTGAGTGCAGCATCATTCAAAATGAACTGTGCTGTCTTCCACTCTCCGGTACCTTCTCGTTTTATATAGTTAGTGCCAACAGTTCCTCCGCCGACTTTTTTATAGATAAGCTGTAATCCTTCAGCATTTGTGGCATCTTCCTTATTGTCAAGATATGTCACTTTTACAATAAGGTCATTGTCAGAAGCATCTATGTAATCTTCGTCAAGACCAAGATAAAGTTTGCTACCGCTGGCTGCATCAAGAATGTATGCCTTTTTGGAAACGCTGTCGGATGATGCTGTCATTTCTGTGATTTCAGAAAGATTGTAACCATTTCTTCTGATGAAGTAAACAAACTGTGAATCGCCCTGATTTTCAAAATCAAGCACTGCGCCATATGGGACATAGTCACTTGCCGCAAAATCAACCTTCTGAATGTATACAGGGAGGTTTGTGGTTCCGTTACCGATTGAGAACATTGTGCTTTGACCATCTGTATGCTGCACAGCCTTACCTGCACTGCTGATAGGACTGAGAGCAAATGCTCTGTTACTGAATACATCAGAATATGTACCGCTGTTTCCTGTAAGGGGAAGGGTTAATGTTGTTGTGTTCCACTTATTAGTAGTGGCGTATACTGCACCTGACGCACCCGCCAGCGAACTGGAATGCGAATATCTTACCAGAGCTGCTGCATTTCTACCTATATTTGTTACATAACTGGGAGTTCCTGCATAGTAATCATAGGTATTCATAATTATCTTCATTTCTTTATTCGCGTCAGTTTTCAAACCATCAAGGAAATCACCATCAGGAATTGTTGCAAGCACTCTTGCCATATTCTGACCGAACTTCATTGCTGAAAGTCCGAGTTTCTGATTGGTATTGAACTCATACTCTTCACCAACAGCTTCAATGGTTGATTCATTCGTATCATCGCCAAGAATGAAATAGTGAGGTGTTATATTCTCGTTTGCGATTTTACTGTAATCTGTAGCAGCAAGTGTTGCAGATGTCTCTCCTTCTGCAATCTCGCTTGCTGCAGCACCAAGCCACAATCTTGCAATAGAGTCTGTTTTTACAGCCACGCTTGTTTCACTCTTTTCGCCTTCAGCACCTGCTGCGTCAACTGCACTTACTGTGTATGAAACTGTTGTGTTATGGTCTATACCGACATCCTTGAATTCTGTTACATTACCAAAGGTGCTGCCGACATATTCGCCGTCACGATATACATTATAATATGCGATAGCATTTGCATCATCGATGCTTGCAGTCCATGTAATATCAACTGTTGAGTTTGTAATTGTTGTCTCATCTACAGTCACATCTGTGGGGGCTGCGGGGGGTTCATTACCCTGCGGCATGAGTGTTGAAAGTGATTTTATAACATATCCCTTTAATTCAATGTCTTTTTCAACATCCTCTTCATCAAGTAAAATATCAGTTGAAAGAGTTACGGTTTCAGGAATATCCACCACTTTTGCTACGCTTTCTTTGTCAAATGCTACAGCAACAAGTTCATGAGTTTCTTTTACAAAAGCACCTGCTATAAGAACAGCATCAACATCAACGGAGGTTCCGTAGTTTTTGACATCTGCTTTTATTCGGTATGTACCTGCTGCAGAAATTACTGAATTTTCAAGCAGAGTTTCTGTTTCCGGTTCAATCCCGGAAACAGAGTAATATGAAATTTTCTCTACATCTATTTTGTCAACTGCTACGTAATCCTCTGCAAACGCACCTGCGCACAAGGAAAGACACATAATCATGCAAAGAAGACTTGCACAAAGCTTTTTAAAGCAATATTCTTTTTTCATAAACAAATCCTCCGTCAGTTAAATATTACAACATCATAGCATAAGCCGTATCTTAATTTGGCAACAATGCGTGATGCTGTGCCGCTTTCCATCAATGTACAGATTTCTGAACCTGTCGAGGGAACATACACCGCTTCTACAGGGTCGTAATAATAATACTTTGTGAGATAGCTTGTGGAAACGGTATATTTTGCACTACCGATATCAAGACACAACGCTGCACCATCCATTGAGTATGCATCGCCTACTATTGCAGCCTCGCTGTTAAAGAAGTTTGATGCATTCTTGATACCTCTGCTGCTTGCCCAGTTATTAGCAGGATTATAAACAAGTTTGTAATCCTCTACCAAACCAAACGTCGCTCTGTCATAGGTTGCAATAACAATGTCTCCCGGCTTAATAGCGTTCGTTCCATATTTAAGTTTGAAATAGCGTGACGGCTCGTAAATGATTTTTTGGCCTTTTTTGTATCCATACATACGCGCTGTGTCATCGCCATTTTCATCTTTGCCGTTTACAACCCTATTTATTAAAAGAAGGTTATAATCCATTGCATATGCACGATCGTTAATTTCACTCATCACACACTTCGCACTGCCTGAATAACCATAATCGTAAAGGCTACAGGTTATGCTGGGACCATCTACCAGATGCGGCACAGTGGATGCATATATATCATCTTCTGTTATTCGTCCGCCGCTTGAAGGTCTTACAATATTGAAATATGCAACTGCGTCACAGGGATAGAAACTTGCTTCAAGGCCCGTTTCATTACTTGCGAGAATATACTGAGATGCAGTATAGCGGAACTTGTATCCGGTTATACCATAGAATTCATCTGTGCCATTATATTCCTTCAGTTTTTTGGTTTCATCGTCCGGGTCAAAATTGTAGGAAACCGCGGTATACAGGGTATTAATTTTTCCATCACTGTTTAGTGAGTATTTAAGCATCTGCTGCTTTGCCTCAGATCCTCCATCAAAAAGAGCCGTTATGATATCTGCTCGTTCTGTTCTCTCTCCGTTAAACTTCACCTTTTCGTCAAGTTCTAAGATTTCGCTCTTGTTTTCCTGCGAGAACACCATAAGTTCGTAAACCTTTTTCATTGTTCCACTTGAACCTGCATCGAGAAGATATCCATAAAGGACATCGCTCTTTTCTGCAAATTCAACAAGAGCAATTTCTCCACGAGAATTTATGTAGCAAAGCACATAGTCACCGATTTTAAGTTTCGCACAATCTGTACTGCCATTAAAATCACGAGACACGCTGTATTCCTTGCCATCAATTCCTAAAAGGCGTAAACCATACTTGTTTACATCATCTGAGACTATCTCGCCCTTAAAAGAATTTCTCACTCTTTTGATTCTGATAATTTTATCCTTAGTGTTGAGATCTCTGCTTTCCATTATTTCAAGCAGATCTCCATTTACGATTTCTGCAAGAGAAAGCTGCATTCCATTTTCATCCGTAAGGCTTGCGGAAAGAGAATTAGCAAGGTCATATTGTGCTGCACCGTTATTTCCGGTTGCATAAATTACCTGCAGAGTTTCATTCACTGAAGTTACCCTTTTATACTCAACACTGTTTATAATAACAAGGTCTGCTCCACTTGTGCCGCCGCTTTCTACAACCTCAATGTAACCATCCTTAAAGGCGAAATCAGCACCGTCTGTCACAATAAGCCTTCCGTTATAGATAACATCCGCATACTGCGAAATATTTATCTTTTGGGAAGATTTAGCTAACTTTATATGTCTTGAAGAATGTGCAGCAGGATTATCGTCAATTTCTTCTGCGGTATAAACTTTATAATCCTCACTGCGGTCACGGATATACACGACATCTAAGGTTCCGTTGTCCTGATAGTATGCATCCACTCTTCTTCCTATTAATGTGTCATATTCTACAGGACATTTTTCGATTAATTTATTCCCAACTATAATTGCGTTTCTTTCCGTTGGGGAATATCCGTTAAGAGCCACATAGGCTGTCGCATTTACCTTTCCGGTATATTTATAAATGCCTCTGTATGCAGCAAGAAATGTCACGTCGCTTATGGAACTTTCGATACTGTTTTCAGTAAAAACAGTTTCCTGAAGCATATATTGGTGCATTGTATTATACAAAAGCATCATCGCAGCATTTCCTGAAAGTTCTTCTTCGCTGCCTACATTATCAAGCAGTTTAAGTCTGGATGCAACTGCAAGATATCCTGTAAAATATCCACCCTGTTTTTCAGCAGGAAGATTATAACCCAATGCCATTACAAGCATTTTCACGGCTTCGTTTTTTGTAATGATTCTGTCGGGGTAGAAAGATGTACCGTCACCTGCAACAATACCCATTGAAGCAAGGTATGAAATAGACGGTCCTGCGAAACTTGCAACGGATACGTCGCTGAAATATTTTGAATTATTCGATATTTCTCCGCCCGTCATTGCGTACGCAAGAAGTTTTGCAAACTGCGCCCTGGTAACTTTTTCAGTGTCACTTAAATCATATCCTGTCACATTTGCAACGAGTTCTAACTTATAACTGTCATACTCAATAGCTAATGATGGAGGTGCAAAACTTAAAAGCATTATAAAGGAAAGTATCAATGCAATTTTATTTTTAATTTTCATAAATACCCTCCCCTTCCATACTTCTTGCTTTTTCCATTGCACCGTAAAGCATTTTTGCAGCTTCTGCACGGGTGCAGTTACGAAGCGGTTCAATTCCTACATCTGAGCCGGAAACTATTCCTACACTGTAAAGTGCATCGATAGCTTCTTTTGCATAGTCACTTATGAGTGCTGAATCGGCAAACTCAGCACCTTCTCTTACAGAAGAAATATATCCTTTGTTTCTGAGAGCACGATAAATCATAACCATCAAATCCTGGCGGCTTACATTCATCCCTGCTCCGAAGTTTTCCTTGGAAACCCCGTTGATAATACCGCTTGCAAATGCTGCATTTACATATGGAGCAAACCATGAATCGGCGTCAACATCAGAAAACTTACTGTTTTCGTTTTGCTCTACATCAAATGCGATCACAAGCATTTTTGCAATCTGTTCTCGGAGAAGCGGCTGTGAAGGCTCAAATTTGCCTGTTTCCATACCATTTATAATACCATTTTCCTCCAGAGCATTTATTGCTTCATATGCCCAATGTTCCTTTGGAACATCCTCAAATTTAATTTCAGGTTCCTTTTGAGTATCATCCGGGCTTACGATGGGTTCGATGGGAGTGGACGTGCCAATGCTTACACCGCTATGAGTACCACTGAGGGAATCGCTATCTTCACCATCTGTGCCTCCGATGGGGCCATTGTCAGCGGACAATAATTCTTTTATTCTTTCATCAACTATATCTTTGATTTGGATTGCTTTTGTAAAGTTTCTTCCGTCCTTGATATTCAAGCACTTCGAGATTTCATATTCACTCAATGAATCATAACCTTCGTAAGAAGTGAAATCTATGCCGAGAAAATCATCATTATTCTTTACCGCTTCATATGCTTTTTCGTATGTAGCAGCATTATTTACCGCTGCAATAGCACTCATCTGAATGATGAAATATTCCGGTTTTGTATTATCAGTTTCGTAGGAACTGTAATTTACTAAGTCGGCTATATTTGTTTTTATGAGCTCATGAACACTTTCCTTATTATCCGTATACTCATCGCGTGCGAGTGCATCTGTAATTCCAAGTGTTGCTGAGTGAGTTGAAAGTTTTACCTCCAACTCTTCTTCAAGAGCCAATTCAATCTTTGCAAGGGCACTACTCTTATCAAATTTATCCTGCAATGCTCTAATCTCTCCGAAAGGCATCATTGTAAACAGATATTTACAAACGAAGGAAGAGTTATTCTTATACGGTTCTGACTCTATATTGAGAGAAAGAATTTCCGCATTCTTCAGAGTTGCACCTGAGCCGGGATAATTGGCTTTTATTTTCGAATCAAGTTCTGTTGCACTCTGCGCAGATTCAAGTTCACTGAGAACCTCTTCTGCAATAGTTTTTGAAACAAAGAGAACCTGCTGGTCGTTTGCTGCGTTAGCGCCAATTCCACTCGCAGCCACTCTTACAGTGTAGTATCCACTTTCATCGGTAGTAAGTTTAAAGGTTTTTTCAAATGACCCGTCAAAACTACACTCCACCTTTTCAAAGGTATACACACTGTCTACGAAATCAGTTGCATAGTTGTCAACTGTAACGTCATCTCCCAACGTTGTATTTGCTGAGGGTCTGAAAATTGTAATCGTAACATTACGCTGTCCCCATAGTGCTGCAGCGTTACCTGTTACTGTAATTTCACTTTTTTCGTTGTCCGATTTAGCAGTAAAAGTCAACACATCTTCCGCAAATGCAGTTGACGAAAGCATCATAAGAGCAAGAAAAAGTGATACTATTCTTTTTTTCATACTTATCATCCTTTCACTGAGCCTATCATAACACCTTTTACAAAGTGTTTTTGAACAAACGGATAAATTATCATAACCGGAATTACACTTACAACAATTAAGGAATATTTAAGAAGTTCGCTGAGTCCTGCCTTTGCCTCCATTGCCTCATCGACAATCATATCTGCATTAACCTGATTAACTACAAGGATTTCTCTCAGAATTACCTGCAATGGGAACAGTTTCTTATCTGTCAGATATAGGAAAGCATTAAAGTATGCGTTCCAATGACCTATTGCGTAATACAAAGTTATAACTGCAATAATTGATTTTGAGAGAGGAAGCACTATTTTCCAGAAGAAATATAAGTCGCTACAACCATCAACCTGAGCAGCCTCCCATAACTCATTAGGTATGTTATTTTTAAAGAATGTTCGTGTAATAATCATGTTATATACTGATATAGCGCTGGGTATAATCATCGCCCATATTGTGTTGAGCATACCCAGATTCGCTATAAGCATATAGGTTGTAATCATACCGCCGCTGAAAACCATTGTAAATGTAAACAGCATCATTATAAATCCGCCACCCGGCAAATCATTTCTTGAAAGCGGATATGCAGCACAAACCGTCATTGCAATATTAATAATTGTACCTGTAACAACATAAAACAGCGAGTTAACATATCCTGTTACAATTGCTTCATTTTCGAAAACAGCCTTGTATCCATCTAATGTTGGTTTTTTAGGCCAAAGGTATACCGCCCCTTTTATAACCTCCTCCGAAGAAGAGAAGGATGCCGCGAGAATGTGAATCAGAGGAAGAGTTACAGAAAGCCCCACTAAAGTGAGCAAAATATATGCTACGGTATAAAATATTTTGTCTTCGCGACTTATTTTTGGTTTTTTCCCTTTTTTTACCATAAGCTTTCTTCACCTACCTTCTTCGAAATAAAGTTAACAATATAAATAAGCAAGATATTGATAACACTGTTAAACAAATCTACCGCAGTACCGTAGGAATAGTTACCATTCGTACCAAGTCCTACCTTGTATACATAGGTTGAAATAACTTCGCTGAAGGAGATATTCAGACTATTTTGCATTAGCAATGTCTTTGTATAGCCTACGCTCATAATCTGTCCACACTTCATAATAAGAAGTATTATCATAGTAGGAATAATTACGGGTAAATCAATATGTATCAGTCTTTTGAAGCGCGATGCACCATCAATCTGCGCAGCCTCATGAAGAGAAGGATCAACACTCGAAAGCGCTGCAACATATATTATCGAACTCCATCCTGTATTCTGCCAGATTTCCGACCATACATAAGTGTGATAGAACGCCTTGGGTATTCCCAGAATATTTGGTGCGGCTTCATGGAATATCAGTTCGTACAGATTGCCGTAAATACCTGAAATCGGGTTGAACAGCTGGTTAATCATACCAACAAGGACTACAACTGAAATAAAGTGCGGAATATATGTTACAGTCTGAACTGTCTTTTTGAACCACTTGCATTCTATTGCATTGATAAGCAACGCAAGAATAATTGCCGTTGGCATACTTACTGCAATCTGATACAACGATACGATTACGGTGTTTCTAATTACATTCCCGAACTGATAACTATTGAAAAAGCGTAAAAAATATTTAAATCCTACAAAGTCACTTCCCCAGATGCCTTTTGCCGGAGAATAATCTTTGAATGCTATCTGTATTCCGAACATCGGTACATAACAGAAAATTATCAGATATATAAGCGGCAGGGCAAGCAGCAGATAAAGCTGCTTGCGCTGCACTATGCTTTTCTTCAGTTTAGAAAATCTTTCTTTCTTTTTCATAGTGTATCCTTCCTGTTATTTTACAGCATTCGTTCTGTCAAATGCTGTCTGAGCAATTTCAAGAGCTCTCTTAAGTCCGATATTGTTTTCAAGTTCTGCAACATAATTATCCCATTCTTTGTCAATATCTTCATATCCTGTTATAAACTTCGTTGTTTTCTCCTGATAATAGTTGTTTGCATTTACTATTATTTCAGTGTACTCCTCGAGTTCTTCATCTGTAAATATGATGAGATTGATAGTTTCTTCCGGAATATAATTTACAAGGGTTTTCATTGCCTCCGCCTTGGCCACACGCGCAACATCATCAGCAGAAACTAATCCGCCCGCAACTTCGTAACCTCTGTATCCAAGTCCAATACCCCAATGTGAAGAATGTGTTGTACCAACTTCAAGAATAGGCTTGATTGACGGTTCATAACCCATAAAGTCGAAGAGAGCCTTGTCACCTTTTCCGGGCTTCTCCCAGTCTACGTTTTCTTCGCCCCAGCTGCTCCAGATTGAAAGCTCTTCCTTACAAAGAAGGTCTGCAATTCTAAATGCTGCTTCGGGGTTTTTGCAATCCTTTGTAATTGCAAAATAGAAACCGGGATATGCGGGACGGTAGGTTGCTGAAATAAGATTATCCTTGCCCTTGAGGAACACGGGAACAAATTCTGCTCTTCTGGGACTGTTTGCAGGAACAGCGCTGGGTGTTGTCCATACAAATGAACCTACACGATTTTCCTCGTTTGCAAGCACTGCCTTAAACTGTGCCTGGTCAGATGAAAATGAAACGGATGAAAACAAGTCATTCTGACACAAATCAGCGAGATACTTCACACCTTTTTTCCATTCATCTGTGGTATATGCATATTTGAGCTTTCCATTCTTGATGCTCAGCATATCAGCCGAGGATTCAGAGTATATAAGAGTATTCATAATTGTGTTTATAGCATTCTGATTTGAGTAGTCAAGTAACGGAATTTCATCTGCTTTACCATTATGGTTAAGGTCGTTATCCTTAAATGCCTGGAGAACATTACGGTATTCCTCAAGTGTTTGAGGAACCTCCATACCAAGTTCATCAAGCCATGGTTTATATATCCACAACACATTGGTAAATTCATTCTGAAGAGTTGGAGTATAACTGAATGCTGTGTAAATATTTCCGTCGGGAGCAGTGAGATAATTCATCATTTTCTCGCCTGTTTCCCCTTCTTTTTCAAGAGCCTGTTTTATGTAGTAAGAGGAATTTTCGTAATATTTGTTAAGAGGAATAAGCATACCGCTTTCTCCATAGGTTGCACAAAGTTCAGGTGTAAGACCTGAAATGATAACATCAGGAAGTCCTATTCCTGAATTCATCATAAGATTGAGTTTTGTAGAAACATCAGCGCTGGGGATAACCTCAAACTCAAGATTAACATTACCGTATTCTTCAATTTTCTTTGTAAACGAGTTTTCTTCATAGTCAGTAACACTTGCATTCTGGGCTATAAGAAGTTTGAGAGTAACTTTTTCCTTGCATATGGGAAATTCTCCGAGTGCATTGAGATTTTCATCCGGAATATATTCCGAATCAATAACACCTGCATTTTTTCTTGCACTGCATCCTGAAATCAAAAGAACGACTGAGAGTACCAGTGCAATAAAGCTTTTTTTACGTTTCATAAAACCATTCCTTTCAATTATATCTTGATTTAATTTTAATCCTTTGCAAGTTTATGCGTCAATGTGAAAATTCTGCAAACATAGTGAAAATTCGGCAATATAAGTAATTTCTGAGTTGTCGGGCAAAAAGCAGTTCCGCACGATAAACCCCTTTTATTCAGGAAAAACTCAGTACATTATCCGTCGCTTCTGCTAAGTACAACAACGGAACCCAATATCAGAACAATTCCGCAAAGAGAAATAACAGACAGGCTTTCTCCTAATAAAGCAACACCGAATAACGTTCCTGAAAGAGGTTCAACAATAGCCATAGATGAGGCTACCCCGGCAGGTATCTCCTTCAGGGACAGGGCATATAAAAAGTACGGTAAAACAAAAGTTATTATGCCGTGAAATACCGACAGTAAAATTGTTTTTGAAGGATATTGCACTAATATCTCCCTTATATGGGAAAAGTTACAAATGCAGACTACCGCCACCGCTGCAAACAAAAAGCTATAAACGGTTGCTGTTATCGAATTACAGTTTTTCCGTGCCTGTATTTTCGTAAATATACTGTATGTACCATATGAAACTCCTGACAAGAGCCCCATAATTACTCCCTTAAGATTAAAGCACGCTCCTCCTACAATTCCCGAAACCAAAGCGTAGCCTATAATCACACACACCACCGCTGCTATTTTTTTAACGGTCAGCTTTTCCCCGAAAAAAGCTACTGACCATCCAAGAACCAGAATAGGTGCCATATACATCAGAACAACAGCGGTAGAAACTGACGTAAGATCCATTGAAGTATAGTAAAATGCCGCAGTCCCAAATAAAGTAACACCACTTCCCACATAAAGAGGAATGTCTTTCAACTTTGTTTTAAATGCAGACCTGTTAAATAATAACACATATGCAAAGAAGCATAAGAAGGATGCAATTACGCGCAGAGCTGTCATTTCCAAAGGGGTTAATCCTATCGTTTTCCACAGTTCCACAAACAAACAGGAGCTCCCCCACAAAATTCCCGCCAGAATTATCATTATTAACGCTTTTTTATTCATTTTTATTTATCCAACCTTTGTTTTTTTGAGAACTAATCAGTTTCAGAGTATTTCTATACCAACATAACTTCAATTACAGGCACGAGGCAGTCAGGTTTAAGTTCAGGAACTAAAATGTTGACGCTGCCATCCTTGTTTTCACGAAAGGCTATTTCACTTCCGTCGTGCAAAAACTGCATATAATCAATTTTTCCAGCAAGATTTCCCATCGGAAGTTCGCCAAAGGGATATTGAATCAGATGAATATACAGCCTCTTCCCATCTTCTGACTGTGTAAGAATTGTGCCGACAGGAGCGCTAAATTCCGGTTCAGCCATAGTGCACCCGTATATCGAGCAACTATTATATTTCATCCATTTTTCGTATTCGCAAAGTGCTCTGTCAGCCCTTTCATCAAATACACCTCGTGATGTAGGGCCCACATTCATAATAAGATTTCCACCTTTTGAGACGCAATCTACCAGAACGCGTATAAGAGCCTCCGGAGTTTTCCAACTCATTTCGTCGCGATTATACCCCCATGAACCTGAAAATGTATGACAAGCTTCCCAGACGGCTTTCTCCTGTGTCCCCTTATAGAGCGGCCATGCAGCAGGTATGCTTTGTTCTGGCGTTGTTACATCCTGAGGAATTCCAAGACGGTCATTAATAATGATGTCAGGGTTTATATCTCTTATCATTTTGATAAGCTCTTCACTGTCCCAAGTTTCTCTATCAGTCCACGGCATCCAATCTTTGTAATCCTTAATAAAAATCTCATTGTATTCATTTCTGATACTTTCCAGCGACGGATATGTAAAATCAAACCAGAGAATATCTATTTTTCCATAGTTTGTAAGAATTTCTCGCACTTGATTAAAAACATATTCCTTGTATTTTTTCATATCACGTGTTTTATTTTGCTCTTGTGCATCCGGGGATGTGCGCAAGGGATGGAATAGATCTATCTGATAATCAGGATGATGCCAATCAAGCAAAGAATAATACAATCCAACTCTTATCCCCTCTGCGCGAAAAGCTTCAACAAACTCTCTTACGAAGTCACGTTTTGCAGGAGTGTTTACAGATTTGTAATCAGTGTACTCTGAATCAAACAAACAAAATCCCTCATGGTGCTTTGTTGTAAATACAGCATACCTCATACCTGCTTTTTTAGCTTTTTTTGCCCATTGCGCAGCATCAAACAAATCGGGATTAAAATACTTGAAATATTTGTCATAATGCTCTTCGCTGATTTTTTCTTCACCCTTTATCCATTCGTGGCGCGCAGGCATTGAATAAAGACCAAAATGAATAAACATTCCGAATCTGTCATGAGTAAACCATGCTGTATCGCCGTCCGTTTTTTTAGTAATGTAGCTTGACATAAAGTTGCCTCCTTGAAATGTAATTTAAAACAAGCCGACTCTCAGAAGTTAGAATTTCAGTTCTCTATTCCGATTGTCGGCTTTTGAAGATATTTTGTTATGTTGAGAAATCATTGATCGCTCACTTTCTGTTTCCTGTCATTTTATCATCTTGACTATATTTTAATTCTTTGCAAGTTTATGCGTCAACATGAAAATTCTGCAAACACAGTGAAAATTCGGCAATGTAAGCGACAGAAAAATAGTTCCATATAGAAATTCTGATAAATAAAACAGCCGACTCGCGGAAGTTAGAATTTCAGTTCCCTATTCCGATTGTCGGCTTTTGAAGATATTTTATTATGTTGAGAAAACATTGATTATACCATATATGTCTTCCTCATCGTATAGGCCGCCAACAATTATCGATCCCCTGAAAATTATCAGTATTATTTTATCAAAAGGAAAGAAGCAGGTAAAGATAAAAACGTCCTAAAAATGATAAATTTGTACAAATGTTTGAAATATATGTTACTTTACTTGTTTTTTTAATCTCTGTCTGTTTTGTTTGCGATAGTCTGTTGCAGAAGTTCCTGTCAACTGTCTGAACACTCGAGAAAAATGTCCGTAATCAGAAAAACCCACTGCATAAGCAATACTGCTTATAGGTTCGTCAGTTTTTTCAAGCAATTCAAGTGCGTGCTTAATCCGCTGCTTTCTTATATATAGCGCTACACTGCAGCCGAGATAATCTTTTGCGATAGTGTACATTCGGGTACGTCGGATATGAAATTCGGCACAAATATCGTCTACACTAATTTCTTTTTCAATGTTGTTTTGAATATAGTTGTCCATATGTCTTATAAATTCCGAACGCTGAGGAACCACCCATTGATTTGAAAGCATATATGTCGTGATTGCCTGCAATACCGTCACACAGGCAGAAAGTTCAGCGGTAGATTTCACTGGAATATTCTCTATTGCATCGTTTATAAAAGGAAACTCTTCCTCGCTGAACTTGTTTTTTAATTCTTCTTTCGTCTTATTTAATTTCTCATTGTCAACTAAAACCTGTCCAAACATCACGTAACCCAGAATACCGTTGTTGTCATATATTGGAGTCAGCGCTTCAAACAACCCCAAATGGCAAAAATATTCAGAGGTTCTCCCTGTTTCTGAACAGATTTCAATATTTTTGCGGTCGCAATCTGCACATTTTTCATTCCAGTAATCTTTTTTTGAAATAAGGTTGCAAAAAGTATTTTTTGCCGAAGGATATTCCAAAAGAACCTCCCTTTCCTTATTAAAAAGAACTATTTTAATATTTGTCAAAGTATAGAAGTCCCTAAAAACTTTATATAAATTTTTCTCACTAATATTCATCATAATTATCACCATTTTCAGTATAACAAAGAGAAAATTGAAAGTCAATCAACTCATCGTAAATTTATATAATTTTTATTTAATTTTGAACGTTTGTTATATATATTGCACAAAACAATCTTTTTCCGAAATATTTTTTGTAATATAATTATGATGAAATGAAATATTTGGGGAGGCAAAATGTATGAATATCTCTGATAAAAATGAGCGGTCATCATTGGAAAAATATATCGGAAATACTTATCAGATAGGCGGAACACGGCATTATCGCCTTACCGAAGGAAATTCTGACGGATGTCGCTGCATTGATGTGCGAACGGGCAGCGGATTTGAGTATACTGTAGTTTGCGACCGCGGTCTCGATATTTCTTTGGCTTCCTACAGGGGAATAAATCTATCATATCTCACAGAAAATATGGAATTAAATCCTGCATTTTATGATGCTGACGGAAGTGAGTGGCTAAGAACCTTTTCGGCAGGTCTTCTTACCACCTGCGGTCCCACTCATTTAGGACCTCCTTGTTCAGACAATGACGAAACGCTTGGGTTGCACGGCAGATGGTCCGCTCTTTCAGGAAAGCAGGTTTGCGATCTTACAGATTTTGAAAGCGGCAAAATTGAAATTGAAGGAATACTCGGTGATAATGTTCCGTTTGGAAGCAAGTTGAAAATTCATCGAAAAATTAAGTCTGAATTCGGAAAATCCTGTGTAATAATTGAAGACCGTATAAAGAACGAAAGCGGCACCCCTGCACCACTTAATATTCTTTATCATATAAATTTCGGCTACCCACTTTTAGATGAGACGGCAACTGTACATGTTCCTTCCGAAACATGCTGCGGTTATGACGATTACACGCAAGAGCGTATCGCTGAACGAAACACAATTAAGGCTCCATATTGGGAGAATTCAGAAAAAAATTACTTACATACATTTAATTCAAACAACGGTTTGACAACTGTATGGATTCACAACAAAAATATTGCAGACGGTCTGGCAGTCTACATCACCTTTGATTCTGCACAATTGCCTTATTTAACGCAGTGGGCATTTGAAAACGTAAAAGATTATGTTCTTGCTCTTGAGCCTGCAAATGTTCCCTGTATGTCCCGCAATGTCTTAAGAGAAAAGGATATCCTCCCTTTTTTGAAACCTGGCGAAACAATTGATTTTAAGGTTGAAATAGGGGTGATATCAGGCAATGAAAATATCAAGAAGAAACTTGGTTAATAACAGGGCAATCCTGTAAAAATAATAAGGAGTGAATAATAATGGTTAATTCAAAAGCAGCATTTGTAGTCTATGGTGTTCATAAGGACGGACTTAAGGACCCTGACGGAAATTTGTTCATTGATGAAAAAATCATCAAAAATTCAAAGGAAGCTTTGAAAAACGAAGGTGTTACTCTTGTAGAAGAGCCTTTAATCATTGCAACAAAAGAAGAGGCAAAAGATGTAATATTGCCACTGGCAAAAGATGACAGCATCGATACTCTGGTTCTTTTTTCAGGCACATGGGTATGGGCTGCACATATGGTAGGTGCAATCCGTGAATTTGCGAAAACAGGAAAGGGTATTGTAATCTGGACACATGACGGTTCTCAGGGATGGCGTCCAGTTGGCGGTCTTGTTCTCAGTGCAGCTCTTAACGAAGTAGGTATTAAGCATAAATTCATTTATGGCGGTACTAATGATCCTTCAACTGTTAAGCGTGTTGCAAATTATTGTAAAGCATCTGCATTGAAAAAGAGTATGGAACTTACCACTCTTCGTGCATTCGGTGGACGCGGAATGGGACAAACCTGCGGTGTAGCAGATCCTTCTCAGTGGATGAAGACTTTTGGTATTGATATTGACACCCGTGATACATATGAACTTGTTGAAATCGCAAAAAATCTTCCTCAGGCACAGGTAGACGAAGTATGTGACTGGATCGATAAAAACTTTAATACCCCCGTCGAAAGAAACGATGGAAATCTCCGTTCAATCCGTCTCTATTTGGCTCTTAAAACGCTCAAAGAACGTGATGGTTTTGATTATTACACAATTCAGTCTTTCCCCGGTATGGGCGACTATTATGCAGCAACCTGTTTTGCACAAAGCATGATGCTCAACGATGGTGTTCCCACAGCAACATTGTCTGATTTCAACACATGTCTTACTTCCATCATGATTATGGGACTTAGCAAAGACCCGATTTACTATGGCGACTTACAGCATGTAGATAAATCAAAAAATGAAATCAAGATTATTGGTGACGGTGCTGTTCCTCCCTGTCTTGCTAACGAAGCAGGTGTAAGTCTTGCAGGACATGGCATACCTACAGAAGGAGAAGCAGGCGGACTTTCAATTGATCTTGTATGTAAAAGCGGCAAGGGTGTTCTTGCGCGTATAAGCCGCATTGATGGAAAATTTAGAATTATAGTTGCCCGTTGTGAAGTCGTGCAGCCCAATGCTGACGAACTGGAAACAAGACGTCATGAATGCGGAATTCCCTTCTGGCCTCATGCATTTGTAAACGTTGAAGGAGATATCGGTTCGCTGGTTGAAAACTGGAACAATGAATACGGTTGCCTTGGTTACGGCGAAGACTTATATGATCAGATTATCGATTTTGGCGAACTTATGGGTATAGAAGTTATTACTTTTTGATAACTTATCGTATCATTGACGTTTTGAGAGGAGTATACTTATGAGTGTTTTTGATATACACGTTCACACAGAGGTTGACGAAATAAATCCTAAAGGGCTGATAGAAAGAATGAATTCCATCGGAGTTGACGGAGGTGCCATAATTTCTCCTTGGTGCGAAACCGCTTACGGTACTGGTCATTCCTATGAGGAAAGAATGGCTTATCTTGAAAAATGGACTAAAGACTACGAGGGCAATCTTTTTCCCATACTCTGGATAAATCCTTTAGAACAAGATGCAATAAAAAAAGCTTATGATGCTGTTTCAAGAGGCGTAGTGGGTTTTAAAATTACCTGCGATTCTTTCTATGTATATGAGGATGCCTCAATGGAACTTTTATCAGAAATTGCAAAAATGAATAAACCGGTAATATTTCATTCCGGTATCTTCTGGGACGGGCAGGATTCTGGGAAATATAACAGGCCGTTAAATTGGGAAGCTCTTATTGATATTGCAGGGCTGAGGTTTTCTCTTGCGCATTGTGCATGGCCGTGGTGTGATGAAACGATTGCTCTTTATGGCAAATTTTTGAATGCCTATGCTTCAAATCCATCAGTTTCATCTGAAATGTTCCTTGATTTAACGCCTGGCACACCTGCAATCTACAGAAAAGAACTCATATACAAAATTTATAATTGCGGATACGATACTCCAAGAAATGTTCTTTTTGGAACTGATTGTACGGCCCATGTTTATAATGCACAATGGACAAAATCATGGATTGAACGTGATAGTAAAATAATGAGTGAATTAGGAGTTTCAGAGCGTTTACAACAATATTATTTCAAAGATAATTTTATGCGTTTTCTGGGAGTTACAGAAAAAGATTTTACACATATATCTCCCGTCCCGGATTGTGCTGATGCATTTTCATTAGAATATGCAAATAAAAACTATTGAACTATAATTAAGGAGGATTTTAGTAAAATGGAAGTTAGACAGGCATCAAACGCAAAAGACGCAAAGCACTATACCACAGAAAGACTCAGAGAGGAATTCCACATCGCGAATCTCTTTACTAAGGACAACACAAGAATGGTTTACAGCCATATTGACAGAATTATCACAGCAGGTGTTATGCCCGTGTTCCAGACACTTAAACTGGAAGCCGGCAAGGAACTCGCTGCTGAATATTTCCTTCAGAGAAGAGAAATGGGCTGTATCAATGTTGGCGGTAAGGGTATCATCACAATTGACGGTATTGAGTATGAAATGAATCCCCGTGACGGTATCTATATCGGTATGGGCAACAAGGAAATCACATTTAAGAGCGTAGATACAGAAGCCCCCGCAAAGTTCTACATTTCTTCCTGCCCTGCTCACGCATCTTACCCCACAGTTAAGATTGACATCACAAAGGCAAAGAAGGTTCCCTGCGGTAGTGTAGAAGATTGTAACAAGCGTGTTATCAATCAGTACATCCATCCCGAAGTTATGAAGAGCTGCCAGCTCTCAATGGGGCTTACTCAGCTTGAACCCGGTTCTAACTGGAACACAATGCCTTCACATACTCACGACAGAAGAATGGAAGTTTATATGTATCTTGATATGGGTGAAAACGACGCTGTATTCCACATGATGGGCGAACCCAATGAAACAAGACATATTATTATGCACAATGAAGAAGCAGTTATCTCTCCCAGCTGGTCAATCCACAGCGGTGTAGGTACAAAGAACTACTCATTCATCTGGGCTATGTGCGGTGAAAATCAGGAATTCACTGATATGGACCACATTGAAACAAAAGACTTACTGTAAGGAGGAAATACTATGTTCAGACTTGACGGAAAAGTTGCACTCGTAACAGGTGCAAGTTACGGTATCGGATTTGCAATCGCAAAAGGACTTGCAAATGCAGGTGCAAAGGTTGTATTCAACGACATTAAGCAGGAACTTGTTGACAAAGGTCTTGAAGCATACAAGGAAGCAGGCATTGATGCAAAGGGTTATGTTTGCGACGTAACAGACGAAGATGCAGTTAATGCTATGGTTGCAAAGATTGAAGCAGAGGTTGGCGTTATTGATATTCTTGTAAACAATGCAGGTATCATCAAGAGAATTCCCATGCACGAAATGAGTGCCGCTGAATTCAGACAGGTTATTGATGTTGACCTTAACGCTCCCTTCATCGTATCAAAGGCAGTTATCCCCTCTATGCTCATGAAGGGTGCAGGTAAGATTATAAACATCTGCTCAATGATGAGTGAACTCGGTCGTGAAACTGTATCTGCTTATGCAGCTGCAAAAGGCGGCCTTAAGATGCTTACAAGAAATATCTGCTCCGAGTACGGTGAATTCAACATTCAGTGTAATGGTATCGGCCCCGGTTACATCGCTACTCCTCAGACTGCTCCTCTTCGTGAGACACAGCCCGACGGAAGCCGCCATCCCTTTGACAGTTTCATCTGTGCAAAGACACCTGCAGGCAGATGGCTTGATCCTGAAGAACTCGTTGGACCTGCAGTATTTCTCGCATCTGAGGCTTCAAATGCAGTAAACGGTCATATTCTCTATGTTGACGGCGGTATCCTTGCTTACATCGGCAAGCAGCCTAAATAATTTGATACACACAAAAAGGTGGTAGATTCTACCACCTTTTTATTATTTTCAAAACTAAAACTGCGAAAACCGCAATAAACGCGATTTTCGCGGTGTTGTTTGTTATGGGGCAAAGCCCTTCATTCTCAAAAGGGCAAAAACTCGCATCCTCTACGATCTTTAATTTTTAGTAGAAATCGTTGCACATAAAATCAAAATTTTATGTGCTTTTTTCCGTAATAGTCCATGTTTCAGGCATATAAAAAGACCTCAAGATTTTATAAATCTCAAGGTCTAAATTTTGTTTGTTCAGGATATTAAGTTTTGCCTCCGACAGGCTACATTTCCCTATATTTTCAGGTTTACGGCATCAAAATAGACCTCAAGATTTTTTCATCTTAAGGTCTGTTTTTTGTTTCTATAAGAATATTAAATTTTGCCTCGGACAGAATATTGTGCTTTGCCCTTTAACATTGTTATTATTCCCACTCGGCAAAGTTTTTCCAATACTAAACATATTCGTTTAGTATTTTATGGAAATATTCAAATTTCTTCTCTCAAATCTCCATATTCTTTTGCTTTGTTTAATTTTTTAGTATCAAAATAGTATCACGCCAAGTATCACATACATTTCCACTTGACATTTATAATGATACCATAAACGGACAAATATTTCAAGTGCTTTTGGTAAAATATTATACCGCCTGGCGTGCTTCTATATATAAAT
>CAYLPQ010000018.1:0-37927 GCA_964385605.1 uncultured Oscillospiraceae bacterium
TTGAATTCTGGAATCTCGTATTCACACAGTTTGATAAGGATGAAAACGGTGTATACAACCGTCTTGCAAATCCTAATATCGATACAGGTATGGGTCTTGAAAGAATGGCTGTAATTATGCAGGACGTAAATAACCTTTTTGAGGTTGACACTATAAGGAATATTATGCTTGAAATAAGCAAGGTTGCAAAGATTAACTACGGTGAAAGCGAAAAGAGTGATGTTTCGCTCCGTGTTATCACAGACCATATCAGAAGCACTACATTTATGACCTGTGACGGTGTATCTCCGTCAAACGAGGGAAGAGGTTACGTTCTTCGCAGACTTCTGCGTCGTGCGGCACGTCACGGCAGACTTCTCGGCATAAAGGGAACATTCCTTTCAGATATAGTTGATACAGTTGTACAGGAGTCAAAGGGTGCATATCTCCAGCTTGAAGAAAAGAAGGACTATATCAAGAGGGTTATAAAGAGAGAAGAGGAAAGCTTCGCTCAGACGATTGACCGTGGGCTTTCAATGCTTGAAGAAAAAATTGCAGAACTCCAGAAGTCAGGTGAAAAAGTTCTTTCAGGTGATGATGCTTTCAGACTCAACGACACATATGGATTCCCCATTGACCTTACAGAAGAAATTCTTCAGGAAAAAGGTCTTCAGGTTGACAGGGATGCATTCAACAAGCTGCTTCTTGAACAGAAAACACGTTCAAGAGAAGGAAGAAACGTTGGTGACGAAGCCGCTTGGAGTGAAGATATTTATCAGACTCTCGGAAAAGAAATTACAACAGAATTTATCGGTTATGATAATGCAGAATGTGATGCGACTATTACCGTTATCGTTAAAGACGGAGCCGTTAGTGACACAATTGCAGATGGTGAAAACGGTGTAATCATTCTTGACAAGACCGTTATCTACGGTGAAAGCGGCGGTCAGATGGGTGACAATGGCGAAATCTGCGGAGAAGGCTTCAAAATGAAAGTTACCGATGCGAAAAAGCTTGGTGACGGAAAGATTCTTCACCACGTAACAGTGATTGAGGGTAGCGCAGATGCAGGCGACTGTGTAAAGGTTGCTTACGACGCAGTTAAGAGAATAGCCACTGCAAGAAACCACTCAACTACACACCTTCTTCAGAAGGCTCTTCGAGAGGTGCTTGGTAGCCATATTGAACAGGCAGGCAGCTACGTTGACGAATCGAGACTTCGTTTCGACTTCTCACACTTTGAAGCAGTTTCCAGGGAGCAGCTTCAGGAGGTTGAAAGTAAGGTTAATGCGGCAATCCTTGCGGCTTATCCCATTGATATAAAGAATATGTCTATTGCTGAAGCAAAGGCAACCGGTGCTATGGCACTCTTCGGTGAAAAGTACGGTGATACAGTACGTGTTGTAAATATGGGCGGATATTCAATCGAGCTTTGCGGCGGTTGCCACCTTAAGAATACTGCAGAGGCAGGTCTTTGCAAAATTCTTTCAGAGAGCGGTGTAGCAGCAGGTGTAAGACGTATAGAGGCTGTAACAGGTGAGGGTGTTCTTCATTATATTGAAGAGAAGAACAGCATCATCGCAAATACTGCGGCGGCTCTCAAGTCTACAGAGCTTGACCTTGTTCACCGTGCAGAATCAATTGTCAGCGAAAACAAGGAGCTTGCACGTAAGCTTGAAGCAGTATCAGCACAGATTGCAAATGCAAAGGCAAGCGATGCCCTTTCAAACATCAAAAAGATTGGCGATATAAGCCTTCTTGCAGTTCAGCTTGACGGTATGTCAGTAGATGATATGCGTAAGATGGGTGACAGCATTAAGGAAAAGACTCCTATGTCAGTTTGCGTATTTGCAGCTAATACAGAGGGCAAGATTTCATTTATCGCAATGGCGAGCCAGGATGCGGTTAAGGAAGGCATTCACTGCGGTAAGATTATTAAGGAAATTACAGCTATTGCCGGCGGCAGCGGCGGCGGTAAGCCTGACAGCGCACAGGGTGGCGGTAAGGATGCAGGAAAAATTGCCGAAGCACTTGCAAAGGTTGAAGAAATACTTGCATAAGGAAGTGTAATTATGGATTGTTTGTTTTGTAAAATAATAAATGGGGATATCCCATCAAGCAAAGTATATGAGGATGACAAGGTTTATGCATTCCGCGATATTGAACCCCAGGCACCCGTACACGTTCTTATAATCCCTAAAGAACATATTGCGTCTGCAAATGAGCTTAATGAGGAAAATAGTGCTATTGTTGCACATATTTTCGCAGTTGCGGCAAAAATTGCAGCGACAGAGGGCATAGCAGATGGCGGTTACCGCATTGTAAATAACTGCGGTGAAGATGGTGGACAGACTGTTAAACATCTGCATTTCCACCTTCTCGGCGGAAGAAGCCTTCAATGGCCTCCCGGCTGATAATATCAGCATTTGCAAAAGAAAAATTGTTGCAGTGAATACTCACTGCAACAATTTGTATAAGGAAAGAAGTCTTTTAATGAGAAAAATAATCGATTTTCATGCACACATATTCAATCCTAAAATTGCGCATCTTGCAATTGCCAATCTTGAACAGCATTATGGTATGCCATGGCAGTGCAAGGGTACATTTACAGATATGAAAGAAGAAATGGAAAAGTCCGGCTTTTACCGTGCCGTGATATTTTCCACTCCTACAAAGCCTACCCAGGTAGAGATAAACAATAACTTCCTTTTCGACTTAAGGGATGACAGGTTTATTATTTTCGGCTCGGTGCACCCCGATTACGAAAATGTAAAGAATGAAATTCAGAGAATTAAGAACCACGGTCTCCGCGGATTTAAATTTCATCCTGATTTTCAAGGGTTTAATATTGATGATGATAAAGCTTTTTTTATGTATGAAGAAATAGGAAGCGACTATCCTATTGTGCTGCATGTAGGCGATAAGAAATTTGATTTTTCAAATCCGGAGCGACTTTTACGAGTGCTTGAAAAATTCCCCGAGCATAAGTTTGTGGCGGCACATATGGGCGGCTACAGTGTGTGGGATGCAGAGGCAAAGTTCCTTATTGGAAAGAATGTATGGTTTGATACATCAAGCACTCTATGCGATGTTTCACCGGAAAAGCTGACAGAAATGATAAAAGCACACGGTGCTGACAGGGTGCTTTTCGGAACTGATTATCCTGCTGTTTCTCTTAAAGAAGAAGCAGAGCGGATCGAAAAGCTCCGCCTTACAAAAAAAGAAAAGGAAGCAATATTCTGGCAGAATGCAGAAAAATTGCTCGGTCCTGAATTATGAGTAATATAGAAAAAGTTTTAAGGGAGCAGGGGATATGTACTACCACCACAAAGGGGGACAGTATGAATCCTATGCTAGTAGAGGGCAGAGACAGAGTGGTGGTTGTTCCGCCGGTATTTCCTCTTAAAAAGTACGATATTCCCGTATACCGCAAAATGGGACATTACACAATGCATCGCATTGTAAAAGTTACAAAGAACGGCTATATAATCTGCGGTGACAACCGCGGTCGCCTTGAAAAGAATGTGAAGGAGACAGATATTATAGGGATTCTTGAGGGATTTTATCAAGGTGACAGGTATATAAGCCGGGAAGATGAAGAGTTCTTGAATTACGGAAAGAAAGCTGTCAAAAATCTTCCGGTGAGGGTTATGAAAGATTTTGTGAAACGCGGCCTGAAAAAAATTAAAAGAGTTATTAAACTTTAAAATAAGGGAGAATGAAAAATGGATAGAGAACAAGCTATGATGGATGCCGAAAAGAAAAGAACAAATGCTATGTTGAAAGTTCTTATCCCTATTACTGCTGTGGTTATAGTACTGACAGTAATAGTTGGTTTTTTTGCAAATAAAGCAGGAAATAAGAGTACGGTTACAGCTAACGAATTTATTGAGATTGCGTATCATCAGAAACTTGAAGTAAATGATGTAAAAGATGAACTGAACAAAGATAAGGAAATGTTTAAAACGGCTCTGATTGCGATGATTGACGAAGATAACAGTGTTTACTTTCTCAAATTCGGAGAAAAACAGAATGCAAAATCATACTTTGCCAATGCGGCAAGAGGGTTTAAGTCAGAAGTTAAAGAATCCGGAACAGATAATTCGCAGCAGAAAGAGTTTGAAAATTACTGTTATTATACTGCCACAGCTAACGGAAAATATATGTATGTAACTCGTGTGAAAAATACAGTTTTGTATGCGAACGTGGATGAAGACAAGGCAGAAGAAGTAAAGAAGTTAATAAAATCAATAGGTTATTAATAAGAATCACCGTTATCCTGATGGATAACGGTGATTCGCCCCTTTTAAACTTACACAATATTTTTATCTAAAAAGCTCTTTATATATTCAAGCTGTACATCAATTGAAGCAACTGATGTTCCACCTGCAGAAATACGTTTTTCAACACAGTTGCGAAGGTCGATTTCTGCATACAGATCTTCTTCGAAAAGCTGGTCAAATTCCTTGTATTCCGCAAGTGTAAGTTTTTCAAGTGTTTTTCCCTCTGCAACGCACTTGCCTACAATCTGACCTACTGTCTTATACGCACTGCGGAAAGGCTGACCCTTCTTAACAAGATAGTCTGCAAGGTCTGTTGCATTGATAAAGCCTTCACCTGCGGCAGCATACATCTTATCTTTACGGGTAGTCATTGTTTCAATCATGGGAGCAAATATTGAAAGGCATTTCTTAACTGTTTCACAGCTGTCAAAGATTGCTTCCTTATCCTCCTGCATATCCTTGTTATATGCAAGGGGAATACCCTTAAGGATTGTGAGCATCGCCATAAGGTCGCCATATACACGGCCTGTCTTGCCGCGGACAAGCTCTGCCATATCGGGGTTTTTCTTCTGGGGCATAATGCTTGAACCGGTTGTATATGAATCGTCAAGCTCAACAAACTTGAATTCCCAGGATGACCATAGGATAACTTCTTCTGAAAAACGTGAAAGATGAGTCATTGTAAGAGCAAATGCACTCATTAATTCCACACAGAAGTCACGGTCAGAAACACCGTCAATGCTGTTGAGTGTAATTCCGTCAAAACCGAGAAGCTTCGCCGTCATTTCGCGGTCTGTCGCATAGGTTGTACCTGCAAGTGCGCAAGAACCAAGAGGCGAGAGATTCATTCTCTTCACTGCATCTTCGATTCTGCCGATGTCACGGATAAACATCATTGCGTACGCACAAAGATGATGCGCAAACATTATAGGCTGTGCGCGCTGAAGATGAGTGTATCCGGGAAGAATAGCATCTTTGTTCTTTGATGCCTGATTTAGTATTGCACAAAGAAGCTTTCTTATAAGTGCAATAACCTCTTCTGCTTCGTCGCGCATATAAAGGCGGATATCAAGAGCAACCTGGTCGTTACGGCTTCTCGCTGTATGAAGACGTTTGCCAACATCGCCAATGCGCTTTGTGAGCTCTGCCTCAACAAACATATGTATATCCTCTGCATCAAAGTCAAAGGGGAGAGAACCGTCTGTAATATCTACCTCAATTTCGTGAAGTGTCTTCTTAATAAGCTCACTGTCTTCCTTTGAAATAATACCACACTTGGCGAGCATAGTGGCATGTGCAACGGAACCTTCTATATCCTGCTTATACATTTTGCAGTCAAAATGTATGGATGAGTTAAAGTCATCAGCTTCTTTATCAAGGGCCTTGGAAAAGCGCCCTGCCCACATTTTATCCATTTAGCTTTCCTCCATCAAATACAAATTGTAGGGGCGGATTCCCACCCCTACAGTTTTATTTTACTTGTTATTTTTGCTACTTTAATTGAGAGCATAAGGATGTAGTAAAATAGTGCAGAACGGACAAACTGAACCCGTAGGGGGAACCCGAAGCTGTATGTGGATACAGCAAGAGGTGAAGTTTGTTCGTAGCATAAAGCATATAACAAGACGAAATTCGTGAAACGAATTTCAACCAAAACTTAAACTGTTTTTTTGAACTTCGTATATATAATAATCTGCTTTATGAGGTCTGTGCTGTTTTAATACGTCCGTTATTTATTCTGCGCATCAACCATTGCCTGTACTGCAATCGGAAGACCGTAAAGGTTGATGAAGCCTTCAGCATCCTTCTGATTATAATCGCTTTCACCGAATGTAGCGATTTCTTCAGAATAAAGGCTGTACTTACTCCATACACCCGCGTTAATCATATTGCCCTTGTAGAGCTTAAGTCTTACTTTACCTGTAACCTTTTCCTGTGTTTTGTCAACAAATGCGCTGAGAGCCTCACGGAGAGGTGTAAACCACTGACCGTTATATACAAGCTCTGCAAATGTAATAGAAAGCTTCTGCTTTTCGTGAAGAGTCATTTTGTCAAGACAGATTGACTCAAGAACACTGTGTGCCTTGTAAAGGATTGCACCGCCAGGTGTTTCGTATACACCACGGCATTTCATACCTACAAGACGATTTTCAACGATGTCAAGAAGACCGATACCGTTTTCACCGCCAACCTTGTTAAGGTTAAGGATGATTTCCTTCGCACTCATCTTCTCACCGTTGTATGAAACGGGAACACCCTGCTCGAACTCAAGCTCAATGTAAGTAGGCTTATCGGGAGCCATAATGGGAGATACACCCATTTCAAGGAAACCGGGCTTTTCGTACTGTGGTTCATTGCCTGTATCTTCAAGGTCAAGTCCTTCGTGGCTTAAATGCCAGAGGTTCTTATCCTTTGAATAGTTTGTTTCACGGTTAATCTTAAGAGGAACATTGTGTGCTTCAGCATAGTCAATTTCCTCTTCACGGGATTTAATATCCCACTCGCGCCAGGGAGCGATAATGGGCATATTGGGAGCAAAGTGCTTGATAGCAAGCTCAAAACGTACCTGGTCGTTACCTTTACCTGTACAGCCGTGGCAGATAGCATCTGCATTTTCCTTGATTGCTACTTCAACAAGTCCCTTTGCAATACATGGACGAGCATGGCTTGTGCCGAGAAGATATTCCTCGTAGATAGCACCGGCTTTCATTGTGGGAATGATATAATCATCAACATATTCCTCTGTAAGGTCGAGAACATAAAGCTTTGAAGCGCCTGTCTTAAGTGCCTTTTCTTCAAGACCGTCAAGCTCGTCATTCTGACCAACGTTACCTGCAACTGCAACAACCTCACAGTTGTTGTAGTTCTCCTTAAGCCACGGAATGATGATTGATGTGTCAAGTCCGCCTGAATAGGCGAGAACTACTTTTTTGATATTCTTTTTATCCATTTCAAAGACTCCTTTTTCAATTTCATTTATTCATTGAATACAGTATAACACTGGATGTATAAATATGCAAGTATTTTTGCATAAAAATTCATAAATTTTTGGAAATTTGTGTATACTCGCAGTTTTTCATGCATTAATATTCGTATATGCCTTCAAATACCTTTTCTGCGTCACCTGTAAGGAATACACCTTCATCTGTGTAACGAACGATAAGCTCACCGCCCTCAACTCTTACAGAAATATCGGTGTCCTTATCGCAGTAACCATTTTCAACAGCCGCGATTGCTGCAGCACAAGCGCCTGTACCGCAGGCAGGTGTTTCACCGTTGCCGCGCTCCCAGACACGCATTCTGATTGTATTCTTGTCAATAATTTTAACAAATTCAGTGTTTATGCGCTCGGGGAAGATAGATGCATTTTCGAATCTGGGACCAATTGTCTTAATGTCGATGTTATATACATTATTGCATATAACAACACAGTGGGGGTTACCGATTGAAAGGCAGGTGATGTTGTAATCCTTACCACCGATGTTAGCCTTTTCGTTAACAACCTTATCTCCGGGCATATCCACGGGAATAGCAGTGGGACTGAATTCAGCATTGCCCATTTCTACAGTTACACTTGTAACCTTGCGGTCAAAGAGGTGAAGTGTAAGCTTTCTTATACCGCTTGCAGTTTCGATAGTGATGTGACGGTGCTCAACAAAGCCGTTATCCCAGAGGTATTTACCTACGCAACGGATGGCATTACCTGCCATTTTTCCCTCGCTGCCGTCAGTGTTGAATATACGCATTTTCGCATCGGCAACCTCTGACTTTTCAATAAGAACAAGTCCGTCAGCACCGATACCTCTGCGACGGTCGGAGAATACAATACTTAATGCTTCGGGGAAGGTGTACTTACCCTCGAAGTTGTTAATGAAGATATAGTCATCGCCTGTACCCTGCATTTTTATAAAGGGAATATTGATTTTTTCTGTGCGGAGCTTGGCAATATCAGTAAGCTCTGTATTGTACTGATTGAAACGGCTTAAGAGAATGTCAGCAAGTGCGTTTGCAGTGTCAAGCGATGTAAGACATGCAACACTTAACTGAAGTGCACGGCGGTGAAGTCTGATAAACTTCTCAATTTCCTGGGGTCTGCCTGAATTGGTGTGGATAATATAACCAATCTTGTCAGATTCAAGAAGTGAGTAAATCTTTTCACCCTCAACAGTTTCTACGGGAATACCGAGAGATTCTATAATTACAGCATTTTTTTCATCTGCATAGAGGTCAAGTGAAGCATCGTGAAGCTTCTTTGCAAGCTCAATAAGGTCGTACTTATCTTTGGAATCAATACTGATATATACTCCACCCTTACTTTCAAGGTTGAAGCCAGCAGCCATAAGACCCTTGTAAAGTGCCTCGTTAAGAGTTTTGCCTATACCGAGAACCTCACCTGTTGATTTCATTTCAGGTCCCAGGATTGAGTTAATGCCGGAAAGCTTCTCAAATGAGAATACGGGAACCTTAACCGCATAGTAGGGAGGCATCTTGTAAAGACCGCTTCCAAAGCCCAGAGAAAGAAGACTCTCACCCTGCATAACCTGTGTTGCAAGGTCAACCATAGGGATTCCTGTAACTTTACTGATATAAGGAACAGTTCTTGAAGCTCTGGGATTAACCTCAATAACGTAAAGCTCGTTATTATAAACAAGATACTGAATGTTGATAAGCCCCTGTGTTTTAAGAGAGAGAGCAAGCTTGATTGAACAGTCAACAATCTTATCAAGCATTTTGTCGTTGATACTGAACGGGGGATATACTGCGATAGAGTCACCGCTGTGTACACCGGCACGTTCAACGTGCTCCATAATACCGGGGATAAGAACTTCTTTGCCGTCGCTGATAACGTCAACCTCAAGCTCTTTACCCATCATATACTTGTCCACAAGGACGGGGTTGTCAATCTTCTGTGAAAGAATGATGTCCATATAACGTTCAACGTCTTCTTCCTTATATGCGATAGTCATATTCTGTCCGCCGATAACGTAAGAAGGACGGAGAAGTACAGGATAACCCAACTCTTCTGCCGCATTGAGTGCCTCTGGAAGAGTCATAACAGTAAGACCCTTGGGACGTTTGATGCCGAATTTTTCAAGAAGTGCGTCAAACTGCTCGCGGTCCTCTGCCATATCGATACTCTTCGCAGAAGTACCGAGGATTTTTATACCGCTCTCATCAAGGAACTTAACAAGCTTAATTGCTGTCTGTCCACCAAATGCAACCACGACACCTTCGGGCTTTTCAACCTCGATAACGTGCATTACATCTTCAGGAGTAAGAGGCTCAAAGTAAAGTCTGTCAGCAGTGTCAAAGTCTGTAGAAACTGTTTCGGGGTTATTGTTAATGATAATAACCTCGTACCCCATTTCCTTAAGAGCCCATACACAGTGAACTGATGAATAGTCGAACTCAATACCCTGACCAATTCTGATAGGTCCTGAACCGAGAACGATTACCTTTTTATTATTAGTGGTAACTGCACGTGCTTCACAGTCTGTGTCATAAGTGGAGTAGAAGTAAGGAGTTTTTGCCGCAAATTCACCTGCGCAGGTATCAACCATTTTGTATACGCAGTTAATATGTCCGGGAACTTTTGTTCCGCAAATTTCCTCAATAGCTTTATCTGTGAAACCGAGGTTTTTACCTTTTTTATAAAGCTCGGGAGTAAGTCCCTTTGCGATTTCTTTTTCATAATCAACAATGTTCTTGATTTTTGCAAGGAACCATTTGTCAATTCTTGTGATTTCGTTAATTCTTTCGATTGTAATTTCTCTTACAAGGGCTTCGTAAACAGTAAAAATACGAAGGTCATCAAGGTCGTAAAGCTTCTTCTCAATGTCCTCAATAGCCTGAACTTCCTTGTGGCGAAGAGTTTCTGTCTTAAGCTCGGCACCTCTTACAGCCTTCATAAGAGCTGATTCAAAGGAGTTGCCGATAGACATAACCTCACCTGTAGCCTTCATCTGTGTGCCGAGCTTTCTGTCAGCATACACAAACTTGTCAAAGGGCCACTTGGGGAACTTAACAACCATATAGTCAACCGCCGGCTCGAAACAAGCATATGTTACACCTGTAACGTCGTTTTTAATTTCGTCAAGAGTGTAGCCGAGAGCAATCTTTGTAGTAACCTTTGCAATGGGATAGCCTGTAGCCTTACTTGCAAGGGCTGATGAACGTGATACTCTGGGGTTAACCTCGATAACTGCGTATTCAAAGCTGTCGGGATTAAGAGCAAACTGACAGTTACAGCCACCCTCAATCTTAAGCTCTGTGATAATGTCAAGAGCTGCCTTGCGGAGCATTGAATATTCTTTGTCGGAAAGTGTAGCCGCAGGAGCAACAACGATGCTGTCACCGGTGTGAATACCTACGGGGTCAACATTTTCCATGCTACAGATGGTAATTGCGTTGCCTGCACGGTCACGCATAACCTCAAACTCAACCTCTTTCCATCCATAGATGTATTTTTCAATAAGCACCTGTGTGATGGGGGAAAGAGTAAGACCGTTGTTTGCAATTTTAGCAAGTGTGTCGGCATCGTATGCAACACCGCCGCCTGCACCACCGAGGGTAAACGCAGGTCTTACGATTACGGGGTAGCCGATTTTTTCTGCGATTTTAAGAGATTCGTCAACTGTTGTTGCAATATCGGAGGGAATACAGTTCTGTCCGATTTTGAGCATTGTTTCCTTGAAAAGCTCACGGTCTTCTGCTCTGTCAATTGCTTCAGCATTTGTGCCGATAAGGTTTACACCCATTTTGTCAAGATAACCTTCCTTGTCAAGCTGCATCGCTATGGTAAGACCTGTCTGACCGCCAAGAGATGCAAGAAGACTGTCGGGACGTTCCTTTTCAATAATTCTCTTAACTGTATCTGTTGTAAGAGGCTCAAGATAAATTTCATCAGCAAGAGCCTTATCTGTCATAATTGTAGCGGGGTTGGAGTTAACGAGAACGATGTTTACTCCCTCATCACGGAGAACACGGCATGCCTGTGCGCCTGCATAGTCAAACTCTGCCGCCTGTCCGATAACAATAGGACCGGAGCCTATAACGAGTACCTTTTTGATGTCTTTATTTTTAGGCATTTGTGTTTCCTCCAATCATTTCAAAGAATTTGTCAAACAGAAAACCTGTTTCGTTGGGTCCGTCACCCTCGCAGGGTCTGAACTGAAGTGAGATGGCATTTTTGCCGTTGTAGATTATACCCTCGACACTTTTGTCGTTAAGGTTTTCATATATAACCTCTGCAAAAGAGGGGAGTGTGTCTGACTTAACAGTGTAGCCGTGATTCTGCATTGTGATATATACTCTGCCGCTGTCAAGCTTCTTAACCGGCTGATTTGCACCTCTGTGTCCGTAGGGAAGCTTTTCTGCTTTTGCACCCTGACTTATAGCAAGGAGCTGATGACCAAGTCCCGATGCGAAAATGGGGAGCTTGCCGAATACCTTGCCAAGTGTGTCTGCGATTTCTTTGTAATCTTCGGGATTTCCGGGACCGTCTGAAATGTAGAGAGCATCGTAACCGAGAAGCTCATCTGCAGGTGTGTTATAAGAAAGAACCGTAACACTTGTCCCTCTGTTTACAAAAGGAAGAGCCGCACTCTTTGTTGTACCAAGGTCAAGTAGTCCGAGCCTTTTGCTTCCGTCACCTACAGTATATTTTTCATTTGTGCTGACAGATGACACTGCGTTTTTCATATCAGTATCTGCGATTTTTGCATCGGGGTTTGTTGAGATGATAGCCTTCATAGTTCCTTCTTCACGAAGAATCTTTGTAATCTGTCTTGTATCAACACCGGAAATTCCCATAATGCCCTGGTCTTTCAGAAAGTCTTCCAGAAGACCTTCACAGCGGAAGTTTGCGGGTTTGTCACACATTTCACGGACGATGTAGCCCTTTGCGTGGATTTTATCACTTTCCATATCGGAGTTAATCATACCGTAGTTACCGATAAGTGGATAAGTCTGAACAAGAATCTGTCCGTAGTAGCAGGGGTCGGTAAGAGCTTCAATATAGCTTCCCATAGTTGTTGTGAAAACAAGCTCACCGGTCTGTTCTGCTACTGCGCCGAACTGTTCACCTTCAAAAACAGTTCCGTTTTCCAGAATTAAATATGCTTTCATATAACCATGCCTTTCTGAAATAGTTTAGAGTGGGACTTATTTGTCTGCCATAAGAAGAACCATAACGGCTTTCTGTGCGTGAAGTCTGTTTTCAGCTTCCTCGAAGATTTCGTCTGCATGCTGTTCAATAATTTCAGCAGTAATTTCCTCGCCTCTGTGTGCGGGGAGACAGTGAAGAACCATTGCACCGTCGTTTGTAAACTTCATAAGCTCTGTATTTATCTGATAATCACGGAAAATAGCTGCTCTTTCATTGAATTCTTCTTCCTGACCCATTGAAGCCCACACGTCTGTGTAGAGAACGTCGGCATTCTTTGCGGCTTCTTTAATGTCGGGTGTGCAGGTGAACTTTCCGTTTTCGCTTGCCCACTTCATAATATCTGCGTCAGGCTTGTATCCGTCGGGGCAGGCAATAGAAACCTCCATACCCATTTTGATACCACCTACGATAAGTGAGTTTGCCATATTGTTACCGTCACCTACGAAACAGAGCTTGAGTCCCTCAAGCTTACCTTTCTTTTCGCGGATTGTCATAAGGTCTGCAAGCACCTGACAGGGGTGACAATAGTCTGTAAGACCGTTTATAATCGGGATGTCGCCGTATGATGCGAAATCCTCAACCTCTTTCTGTTCGAAGGTACGAATCATGATACCGTCAAGAAATCTTGAAAGAACTCTTGCAGTGTCCTGCACAACCTCACCCCTGCCTATCTGCAGGTCGCGGGGACTTAAGAAGAGTGCACTACCGCCAAGGTCAAACATACCAACCTCAAAGGATACACGTGTTCTTGTGGAAGACTTCTGGAAAATCATACCCAATGTTTTACCTTCTAAAAGATGGTGTTCAATGCCGTTCCTTTTTTCGTATTTGAGTTTATCTGCAAGGTCAAGAATCTGTAAGATTTCGTCCTTTGTAAGATCGCCGAGCTTTAATAAGTGTTTCATAATTTACATACCTCCTTGATTACTTCGAGCGCTTTTAAGAGCTCGCCCTTCTCTATATTAAGCGGGGGAAGAAGTCTGACCTTATCCTTTGCGGTAAGGACGAGAATGCCCTTATCTCTGCAGGAAGCGACAACCTCCTTTGCATCTTTAACTGTTTTAATTCCTATCATAAGACCAAGCCCTGAAAGACTTTCAATACCTGACTGTCCTTCAAGAGTGTCTTTTATAAGCTGTGCTTTTTCCTTAACTGTGTCAAGGAAATCGTCTGTGAGACGGGAAAGAATGCTGATGGCGCCGCTGCAGCACACAGGATTTCCGCCGAAGGTGGAGCCGTTAAGTCCGGGTTCAAAAATATCCTTTACTTTTTCGCCCATCATTGTTGCTCCCAGAGGAAGTCCGCCGCCAAGTCCCTTTGCTGTGGAAACCACATCGGGAAGCACACCGTAGTTCATATATGCGTAAAGCTCACCCGTTCTGCCGTTTCCGGTCTGTACTTCGTCGGCAACGATAAGAAGATTGTTTTCTTCCGCAAGACGGAAAGCCTCTTTTACAAAATCCTCCTGAAGGGCATTCACACCGCCCTCTCCCTGAACAAATTCCATCATTATAGCACAGCACTTGTTGTTTTTTACTGTTTCACGAAGTGCCTGGGTATCGTTTGCAGGGGTGTGTACAAAACCACCGGTAAGGGGAAGAAATTCCTTGTGGAAATTGTCCTGACCTGTTGCGGCGAGTGTTGTTATAGTTCTTCCGTGGAAACTCTTTTCAAGAGTAATTATTGTGTAATAGTCTCTACCTTTATTCAGTGCGCCATATCTTCTAGCAACCTTAATTGCAGTTTCATTAGCTTCCGCACCGGAGTTTGAGAAAAATACGTTTTTAAGCCCCGTTCTTTCACAGAGCATTTTTGCAAGGGTTGCACAGGGTTCTGTAAAATAAAGGTTTGATGTGTGGGCAAATTTATCAAGCTGTGCCTTTACTGCATTTGTCCATTCCTCATCACAGAAACCGAAAGTTCCTACGGCGATACCGCTGCCGAGATCAATGTATTCCTTACCGTCAACATCGTATACAAGTGCTCCTTTACCACCGACAATTTCCACCGGGAAACGTCCATAGGTGGGAGCGACATATAACTTATCTTTTTCAAATGTGTTCATCAAAATTCAGTCCTTTTGCATGGAAATTTGCATCGTCATTATAGCACTCAACCGGATGGGCTAAAAGCACATCCGGTCAGAGAAATCAACTGTTTTTTCCGCCACCTACAAACATAGTGCCAATACCCTCGTTGGTGAGAGTTTCGATAAGTATGGAGTGGGGAATACGTCCGTCAATGATGAATACCTTTCTGACACCGCTCTTGATAGCATCAATACAGCACTCTACCTTGGGTATCATACCTCCGGAGATAACACCCTCTTTAATAAGCTGAGGAGCTTCATCAACAAAAATTTTGGAAATAAGAGTAGAGGGGTCGTCCTTATCGCGGAGAATACCCTCGATGTCTGTCATGGAAATAAGGCTTTCTGCGCCGAGAAGACCTGCAATTTTAGATGCGGCAGTATCAGCATTGATGTTGTAAACATTTCCGTCCTTATCGCAACCAACTGTAGAAATAACGGGAATATATCCTTTTTCAAGAACGTCAAGAATAGGCTGTGTATTAACCTTTGTTATTTCGCCAACGTAGCCAAGTTCGGGATTAAGACAAGCCGCCTCAATCATATGACCGTCAATACCGCAAAGACCGATAGCATTACCGCCCTTATGGTGAAGGAGGTTAACAAGGTTTTTATTAATCTTACCTGCAAGTACCATCTGTACGACGTCAACAGTTTCCTTATCTGTTACGCGGAGACCGTTTACAAACTTTGATTCCTTGCCTATCATCTTGAGCATATTTGTAATCTCGGGACCGCCGCCGTGAACGAGAACTACCTTAATACCTATAAGTGAAAGAAGAACAATGTCACCCATAACGGCATCTTTAAGCTCATCGCTTATCATGGCATTGCCACCGTATTTTACAACTACTATTTTGTTGGTATATTTCTGAATGTAGGGAAGTGCGTGTATAAGCACCTGTGCGCGCTGTGCATTTGTTAATTTATTTTCAGACATTTTACTTCCTCCAATCAAGTACGGTAGTCGCCGTTAATCTTTACATAATCATATGTAAGGTCGCAACCCCAGGCATCTGCGGATGCATTACCGTCGTTAAGTTCTATTATAATATTAATCTCGCTTTCAAGCAATATTTTCTTCGCAATTTCTTCAGAAAAATCTATGCCTGCACCATTTTTGCATACCCAGATTGTTCCCTGTGCGGATTTGAATGCCACGTTAATTTTTGTTACGTCCACATCTGCACCGCTGTAGCCTATTGCACAGAGCACACGTCCCCAATTGGCATCTGCACCGAACATAGCCGCTTTTGTAAGTGATGAGCAGATAACTGATTTTGCAACGGTTTTTGCAATTGCTTCAGTCTTTGCACCGCTTACGTTACATTCAAGCATCTTTGTTGCACCCTCACCGTCTGCGGCAATGCACTTACAAAGGTAAACCGTAACTGTATTAAGTGCCTTTGCAAAAATCTCAAAATCTTCGTTTGCTTCTGTAATCATATCATTTCCTGCAAGACCGTTTGCAAGAACTGTTACCATATCGTTTGTGGAAGTGTCACCGTCAATGCTTACCATATTGAATGTGTTCTTTATGTCCGCAGAGAGTGCTTTCTGAAGCATTTCAGGGCTGACATGGGCATCTGTTGTAATGAACACAAGCATTGTTGCCATATTGGGATGAATCATACCGCTTCCTTTTGCAATACCGCCGATTTTACATTCCTTACCACCGATTGTAAAAGAAACTGCAATCTCCTTTTCTTTTGTATCTGTTGTAAGAATCGCCTCGGAAGCAAACTTGCTGTTATCCCCAAGGCCCTTATAGAGCTCGGGAAGTCCGTTTGCAATGGGTGTAATATCAAGCGGCTGACCGATAACACCTGTTGATGCCACCACAACGTCTTTTTTGCTGATGCCAGTTTCCTTTTCAACAAGCTCACACATCTTCTCGGCAATTTCGATGCCGTTTGCGTTGCAGGTGTTTGCATTGCCGCTGTTACAGATAACAGCCTGGGCATAGCCATCGGCAATGTTGTTCTTTGTAACGGTAAGGGGAGCACCTTTAACAAGATTTGTTGTGTAGGTTGCCGCCGCAGCTGCCCGGACATCACTTACGATAAGGGCAATGTCGCGCTTTGTGCGGTTCTTACGGATTCCGCAGTGAATACCGTTTGCCTTAAATCCCTGTGCGGCACACACACCGCCATCTATAATTTTAAACATGGAAATCATCCTTTCATATATCCAGCATGAGCGAAGGTTCTTCACCCATGGAAATATTCATACATTCAAGTGCGGCACCTGACGCACCTTTGCCGAGATTGTCATAACGTGCAACGAGGATAATTCTGTCGTCATTGCCGTATGCACAAATCTGCATTGAATCCTTTCCCGAAAGTGCATTTGCACCGAGGAAGCCCTCTTCATCTGCATTTTCCTGATAGAAAACAATGTCGGTGTTGTATTTTTCTTTATATACTTCCTTAATGTCTGCAAGTGTATAGCCGTTTTCGAGCTGACCTCCAAAAATCGGAACCGTTACCTCCATACCACTGTAGAAATCTGCAACGATGGGGGAGAAGATAGGCTTATTTACAATACCTGTTACAGCATTCATCTCGGGAAGATGCTTATGCGACTGTGCAATGCCATACTGACGGGGAGCACCGAGGAAAGCACTTCTGTCGTTCCCTTCATACTCCGCAATCATCTTCTTGCCGCCGCCACTGTAGCCTGTGATGCTGTGGCAGGTAAGAAGAACATCCTTTGAAATGATGCCCTTTTCAACCAATGGGTATGTAAGAGCAATGAATCCGCTTGCATGACATCCGGGAACTGCAATCCTCTTTGAAGAAGCGATTTTATCGTAATGCTCCTTTGAAAGCTCTGCGAAGCCGTATGCCCAGTCGGGATTGGTACGGTGAGCCGTAGAAGTGTCAAGGACAACAGTATTCGGATTATCAATCATACTTACCGCCTCAATACTTGCCGCATCGGGGAGACAAAGAAACGCAATGTCTGCACTGTTGAGTGCCTTGCGTCTTGCAGCGGAGTCCTTACGAAGCTCCTCTGAAAGGCGGATTAATTCTATATCATTTCGCTGACTTAATCTTTCTAAAATACGCAGTCCCGTTGTTCCTGCACTACCATCAATAAAGACCTTTTTCATAACAAAACCTCACCATACAAATAATTTGTTTTGTATATTCTAACTCATTTTGCATAAATATGCAAGCTTTTTGTATAAAAATTCTGAAAAATTTTATAAAAACAAGTTTTTATGCATAAAATCCTGTGAATTTATGCATAATTATTAAAAAACAATTATTTTTGCATAATTCAATGTATTATACCATATATATAGGTAAATAGTAAAGAGAAAATTTGACAAATTTATCCCTTTTACGAAAAAAATTATGTGAAATATAACTGAAACTTTGCCGGATAAAGAATTTTCAGGAAAATCGTTGTCACTTTTTTTGAAGGGGAGAGATTCTTCGACAATTTATCTTATTGACTTTTTTTAATAATATGGTATAATTATCCGTGACGGGTAAATAATCCCACAGTGTACTGAATACAGCAGTGGAAAGATACATATATTGTAACGTGTACATATGGAGATGTGCAGGTCGTATCCTCCGAAAACTGCGGAAAAGAAAAGGAGATAATAATGGCAAAAAAATTAAAATTGAAGATTATACCTCTTGGCGGATTGAATGAAATCGGCAAGAATATTACTGCCTTTGAAATAGGCGGTGAAATTTTGGTGCTCGATTGCGGTATGGCATTTCCCGAAGACGGAATGTTCGGTGTTGATTGTGTAATTCCGGATATGTCGTACCTTGTAAACAATAAGGAAAAAGTTAAGGGTATAGTTATAACTCACGGTCACGAGGACCATATAGGAAGTATTGCGTATCTTTTAAGGAGTGTCAATGTTCCTGTTTACGGAACAAGACTTGCCTGCGGTCTTATTGAGCAAAAGCTTAAAGAACACGGAATTTTAAGCATATCGAAGCTTAACCGTGTACAGGCAGGTGAAACCGTAAAAGTCGGTAAGAATATCAGTGTGGAATTTATAAGAGTTAATCACAGCATTAGTGATGCTGTGGGTATGGCAATAAAGACCCCTGTGGGAACTGTAGTTCATACAGGTGACTTCAAGATTGACTGTACACCTATTGAAGGTAGTATGATTGATCTTGCCCGCTTTGGTGAACTGGGCAAAAAAGGTGTTCTTGCTCTTATGAGTGATTCCACAAACGTAGAGCGCCCGGGATATACTATGAGTGAACGCACGGTGGGTGAAACCTTTGAAACACTTTTTAAGGGGACACGTTCAAGAATATTTGTGGCAACCTTTGCTTCAAATGTTGACAGAGTTCAGCAGATTATAAATGCCGCTGTCCGTAACCGCAGAAAGGTTGCAGTGTCGGGCAGAAGTATGATTAATATAATTGACGTTGCGTCAACTCTGGGTTATCTTAAAATTCCAGAGGGAACGATGATTCCTATTGAGGACGTGAAAAAATATCAGGACCATCAGCTTGTAATTATTACAACAGGCAGCCAGGGAGAGCCTATGAGTGCTCTTACAAGAATGGCATTCTCTGACCACAAAAAGGTAGAGATAGGAAAAGGGGATCTTGTAATTATATCGGCATCACCTATCCCCGGCAATGAAAAAACTGTTTCCAATGTTATAAACGAGCTTTACAGAAAAGGTGCGGAGGTTGTACATTCTGCACTGACGGAAGTACACGTTTCAGGACATGCCTGCAGGGAAGAACTGAAAATTATAATGGGACTTGTAAAACCAAAATATTTCATTCCTGTTCACGGTGAAAGCAGACATCTTCGTCGTCATGCAATGCTCGCAGAGGAAATGGGTATCAATAAGAAAAATATCTTCAAGCTTGAGAACGGCAGTGTGCTTGAGTTTAATGGTACAACGGCAAAGGTGACGGGAACGGTTCAGGCAGGGGATCTCCTTGTTGACGGTTACGGAGTAGGTGATGTAGGAAGCATTGTTCTCCGTGACAGAAAGCACCTTGCAGAAGACGGTATTATAATGGTAGTTATGGCAATCAACGGTAAAACTCACAAACTTTCTGCAGAACCGGAAGTTATTACGCGTGGTTTCGTTTATATGCGTGATAATGAGGGTCTTATGGAAGAATTAAGACGTATTGCGACAGTTTCTGTTCAGGATACACTTATTTCGAAAAATCATGACTGGGCAACTATCAAGAACAATGTAAAGAGTGCTCTCGGAAATTATATATATGAAGGAACACATAGAAGACCGATGATATTAACTGTCATCATAGACGCATAATGGCGGATGGCATAGCCATCCTTTCGCATCGAAAAGTTTCTGAAGAAAATATTTCAATGCGAGTAAAGGACTTGCGCTCTCGCGACACTCATCGTGTCAGCCCTTGCAAGGTGTTAAAACCGAGGTGCATGCCCCCGGTTTTAACGATTTTACGTTAAGGGAGTTTCCTTAACAATCCCCTTGCATATTCTACTAATATTTTAAAAGGAACAGAAAATTATGTTTACACTTATGAATAAGGACGGCAGAGCAAGGCGCGGAACCTTCGAAACCGTTCACGGAACAATACAGACCCCCGTATTTATGAACGTGGGTACGTCGGCGGCAATCAAGGGTGCTGTGTCATCGCTTGACCTTAAGGAAATCGGCTGTCAGGTGGAGCTGTCAAATACCTACCATCTGCATGTGCGTCCCGGTGATGAGCTTATCCGCGATATGGGCGGACTTCATAAATTTATGAACTGGGACAGACCGATTCTTACAGATAGCGGCGGATTTCAGGTGTTTTCCCTGGCTTCACTTCGTAAAATTACGGAAGAGGGTGTAAACTTCCAGTCCCATATTGATGGCAAGAAAATCTTTATGGGTCCGGAGGAAAGTATGCGTATTCAGTCAAATCTTGCTTCTACTATAGCAATGGCATTTGACGAATGCGTGGAAAATCCGTCCCCTTATGAATATGTCAGAAATTCCTGCGACAGGACATACCGATGGCTCGAACGTTGTAAGGCGGAAATGGCGCGTCTTAACTCACTTCCCGAAACAATTAACAAAAATCAGATGCTTTTCGGTATAAATCAGGGTGGAACCTATGAGGATTTAAGAATTGAGCATATGAAGAAAATTGCTCCCCTCGATCTTGACGGCTACGCAATCGGCGGACTTGCAGTAGGGGAGAGCGCCGAGGAAATGTATCGTATAATTGATGCAGTTGAGCCCTATATGCCTGCTGACAAACCCCGTTATCTTATGGGGGTAGGTACACCCCAGAATATCCTTGAAGCTGTTGACAGAGGTGTGGATTTCTTCGACTGCGTTATTACAAGCCGTAATGCACGCCACGCAAATCTTTTTACTGACAAGGGTGTGCTTAACCTTAATAATAAGAAATTTGAAAAGGATGACCGTCCTCTTATGGAAGGATGTCAGTGTCCTGCGTGTAAGAATTACACCCGCAGCTATATCCGTCATCTCATTAAGGCAAAGGAAATGCTCGGTATGCGTCTTTGCGTACTGCATAATCTGCATTTCTATAATGACCTTATGGCACAGATACGGAAAGCTATCGAGGAAAACAGGTATGCTTCATTCAAGGCAGAAATGCTTGAGAAGCTGAATAACAGAGTATAAAAGAAATCCCAAGGCAATCGCCTTGGGATTTCTTTTACTAATTATCAAACCATAACAGTAGTTCAAGAAGTCTTTTTACGGAAACTGCAAGCTGGTTTCGGGTAACTTCACCGTTTTCAAAACCTTCTTTAAGGTCGGTTAAGGTGTTGTCAGGCATACGGATGTCGTTTCCTGCAAGAACCTCTTTAGTGTGGGATGCATTGTTCCACCAGTCCGTTGTAACAAGCCCCTTGTAGCCCCATTCGTTACGCAGAATACCGGTGATAAGCTCCGCGTTTTCAGACGCGTGGATTCCATTTATGATGTTATATGACGTCATGACAAGGTGTGGCTTTGCTTCTTTAACACAGATTTCAAATGCTTTAAGATATATTTCACGCAGAGCTCGTTCTGAAACAATGGAATCAGAATTACTGCGGTTTGTTTCCTTGTTGTTGCACGCAAAATGCTTAGGTGTTGCACAAACACCCTGTGACTGAATACCACGTACAGTTGCCGATGCCATTTTGCCTGCAATGAATGGGTCTTCAGAATAGTATTCAAAGTTACGTCCGCACAAAGGACTTCTATGAATATTAAGCCCCGGTGCAAGGAATATAAAAATATTGTTTTCCCTTGTTTCAAGTGCTTCTGCAACTCCCACACGTTCAAGAATGTCTGTATTCCAGGTGCAGGCAAGCATTGTAGCAACGGGGAATGCCGTTGTTTCTACAGCTTTTTCGGGGATGGACCGAAGTCCTGCAGGACCGTCTGCTGTAGTAGCACAGGGGATTCCGTATTTTTCAAGATTTCCCATACCGCCTACATTAGAAATACTGACTTCATTTGCGCCGGATCTCTGTCCGCGGAGAAGTCTTATCATTTCATCATTTGATAGTTGCGTGATAAATTCGTCAAGAGAAACATCTCCGTTAAACACATCAATAAGCATTTTTTTGTTCTCTTTGTCGGGAATATTTTCTTCGCACATATAATTGCAGGGGAAAGTGTGTTTCTCCGCCTTTTCTGCCTTTACGTTAACATAGCTTCCGTCTGCGGTCAGCCTTTTTGTAAGCTTTGACGGTACGCAGTAGGGAGTAAGCTTTTTGGTGATTACATTTTCCGAAAGGTTATATGTATACTCTGTTTCCGTAAGATTCCTTACGGAGTTACCGACAAGGATTTTGTACTTTCCTTTTTCAAGCACATAAGCGCTTTTTTCGATTGCACCAATATCGTCATAGGATGCCATATCAGTTATATCAAATGAAAGAAGAAGTGTCTCACTTTCACCCGGTTCAAGAAGTTTTGTCTTTTTAAATGCGCAAAGCTCAAGGGCAGGCTTTGTTATTTTACCTCTTGGTGCACTGTAATAAATTTGTACAACCTCTTTGCCGGCTACTTCTCCAGTATTAGTGACGGTAGCGCTGACAACGATTTTTCCGCCCATCTGTGATGCATATATATCACTTATGTTGAATGTGGTGTAGGAAAGACCGTAGCCGAAAGGATACACAACCCGTTCCTTTTTGCCGGGAATAGTTTCAAAATAGCGGTAGCCGACGAATATGTCGTCAGTGTATTCAACATAATCCTTTGATTCGTGGAAATTGTAGGAGGAAGGATAATCCTCGAACTTTTCTGCACAGGTGTCAACAAGCTTACCTGACGGATTCGCATCACCCACAAGAATATCTGCAACCCCGAGACCGCCTTCCATACCGCCCTGCCAAACAATCAGTGCAGACTGTATTTTGTCGTTGTGAGCAAACCAGGAAGTGTCAATCATAGCACCGGTGTTAAGGGTAACGATAACATTTTCAAAGTTCGCGGTAACCTTTTCCACCATTGTTTTTTCTTCGCTACTCAACTCAAAGTATGAATCGGTGCCGTCGTTTTGTCTGTCCTGCCCCTCTGTAGAGTAGCGGCAGATTGTGATAAGTGCAGTATCCGTAAATTTTTTTGCTTCTTTAAGTAAATCTTCAGGAACTGGAACTTCTGTAAGTCTTCCGTAGTCCAGGTCTTTTTCGTACTGCTCAAGGACAGCGTTCTGATAATACAGAGAAAGCTTGTGGAAAAGCTGAACGCGGTCACTTTTTTCCATAAGGCCCTCATAAATATTTCTTACATAACTGCAATGCACTTCACCGCTTCCGCCGCCGCCTCTTACATAGTCAATCTGTGCAATGCCGAAAATAGCAAGCTTTGTTCCTTTCTTAAGCGGAAGCAGTCTGTTTTCATTTTTCAAAAGAACTGTTCCTTCGCAGGCAGCCTCACGGCAGAGGGCAATATGCCTGTCACTTCCCGTAATCTGTGTTTTGTTGTCGCCAAGGGGAAGAGTGGGGAAGTTTCTCATACGTGTCCATTTATTGAGTTTCATATTAAAGCCTCCTTTATGGTCTTTATTATAGCAACTGTGTAGGAGATGTTATATGTCAGAAAATATGAAAAAATCATCAAAATATGCTTTTTTGATTATATTTTTTATGCTATAATGAAAACGAGGTGGATTTTATGTACACTTTTTTTGAAAAAGCAGAAAGAAAAATTTATATATCACATACAACACATTCGCATAATTTCAAATCCCACTTTCACGGAAAAATAGAAATTACATATTGCTTTTCCGGAGAACAGAAAATAAAAATCGGCGACAGCATCTATACACTGAAAGGGGGAGATGCAGCAGTTGTATTTCCCAATGTTGTGCACGAATACATAGAAGTAAAGGGTGACAGCCACGACCTGACAGAGTGCGTTTCTGTAATAAGTAATACAGATTTATATTCGGGCATTCTGCCGTCGCTTATGACGATGCGTCCGCAATTCCCCGTTATAGAAAGCAAAAATATTACGGAAAATGCAAGGATTGCGTTTGAAAAACTTCTTAATTCAAAAACCGAGGCGGAGCTTGCAGGGTGGACGATGATAGCACTGTCGTATGTTATAGAAAAGGCAGAACTTATTCCTGTGAAAGAGACGGACGAGTTCAGACTTGCACCAAGCCTTGTAAGCTATATTGACGGGAATTTCACAAAACCTCTTACTATAAAATTCCTTGCAAAAGAATTCGGTTACAGTGCGTCATACATAGCACATATCTTTCACGACCAACTGAAAATTCCCTTCAGGACATATCTGGGAAATGTGCGCAGTGAATATGCGGCAATGCTTATTGATTCCACAGGAAAAAGTCTGACAGAAATCGCATATGCGTGCGGGTATAACAGCCTTAACACATTTTGCCGTTGTTTTAAGAAAAGATATAACCTGACTCCGTCGGAATACAAAAGAAAGACTTGATTGACGTATCAATCAAGTCTTTCTTTTATCCTATAAGCGCTTCTTCAGAAAATCCTACTTTATTTGTTTTGTTGTCCTTCCATTCGTCCGGAGTGTTGAAGCGAAGAATACGCATCTGGCGGGGGTTAAGTGTGATACTTTCATCAAAGCTTTCGCCCTCACCGTCAACGGTAATTTCTGTGAAACTACCATTAAGCGCGACAGTATCTTCTTCATCAGAATAGTTTGCAAGAACTATATACATATCACGGTTGATAAATGCAGTAACAACAGTTTCATCGCCATTGGGCTTTATGAATTTGGGAACCTTTATATCAACGTATGCCCAAGTGCCGTAGGTAGTCATAGCTTTGTAGAGCTTGAGCCACTTAACCATAAGCTCAAAATCAGGTACACCTGCATCGGGAGAACCGATTCCCATTTTATCGTCACGCAGTATCGGGAACTGCATAAAGGGGATTGTGTTAAGGTAGCGCTCGTGGTCATTGGGAACACTGTAATTGAAGTCCGGAACAACGTAGGCATCGTATGCCTTTGAATGCTCTCGGATGTGGTTGATATTTCGTACAGCCTCGCCGACCCAAAGGTAGTCATAGACCTTGAAATCTGCATGAACTGTGTCATAGCCCTCTTTGTGAAGCTTAAGGATTTTTCCGCGCTTCTTAACCTCACCGTAAATAAGACCGAGGAGGTCCTGCATACCGCCGTCATATTCACGGGATTCTTCAAAAGCGAGGATTTCGTCAGCGGCAGTTCTTACTTCATCGTCATAATAGTGCATATATCCGCTGAAATCTGTAATTCTCTGATAGCCGGTGTCGATATATACACCATCAAAATCATATTCGTCAAGAAGTGTTGCATACTGTCGGACAATCTGCTCACGCCAGCCGGGGCTTAAAGCAGAGCAGTGGGCAAGATATGCAAGGTCAAATATTTTATCTGATGCCCAGCCGTCTTCAAAACGGGGGTCTTCCCGGAGATAGAAGTTTGTTGAGGTATAGGGGATAATCTTCATTCCGTACTTGTGCACGGTGTCGATAAACTTTTTTGCTTTTTCCTTATCATAGGGGCGATACATCCAGTCGCCACCGAACTGTGACGTTTCTATCTTTTTTCCGTTTTCATCATTTTTTGCGGCAACAGAGGACCAGGTCTGAATAATCTGAATGCCGTTTTCCGAAAGCTCACGGAGTTTCGGCTCATATTCCTCGGGATTGTCAAATCTGGCACTTGGCCATACGTAATGGGCAGGCTCATAATATGTAATAAGGTCTTTTCGGAGTAAGCCTTTAAGATTTTTCTCAACAAGTCGTATGTTTTCAAGTCTTACACGGTGGTCTTCCCGCGTAAAATTATACATAATACTTTTATCCATTAATAATCACCTCTTGTAGTTATAGTACCATGACAAAAAAGTTAAGTCAATGCGAAAACGGACAATTAATATATGAAAATGGACAAAATTACCGAAACTTTTTCGAAATTATAAAATACTGTTGAAATCTCGGTTTTGTTAGTGTATATTAATTTTTGAGGAGTGATTTGATGATAACTCTGTCCAAAATTGCGGCATTGGCTCATGTTTCTGTGCCTACTGTGTCCAAGGCTTTTTCAATGAGCAGTGAGGTTAACGAGCAAACCCGCGAGATTATTTTTGATATTGCAAAAAAACACGGATGCTTCCGTAAATATTATAATGCAAAATATCCGAAGCACGTCATAGCGGTTATCTGTCCCGAATTCAAGAGCAGATATTACGCAGGACTTTTGTCGCTTATTCAGGAAAAATTTTTTGAATTGAACTGCGAGGTCAGTGTGGCATCCACCGAGTTTTCAACAGCTACGGAGGAGGCGCTCTTTGAGTATTACAGTAAATATGCCGCCGTTGACGGAATTATTATGATTGACGGCTCTGCAGAGCTTGACAGTAATATTGATATTCCTGTCGGTGCAATAAACTCATCGCGGCTTAAAAATACAAGTATTACGGTAAAGATGCAGTACAGCGAGGTTTTGTCTGAAGCACTTGACTATTTCATAGAAAACGGTGCGGAAAAAATCGGCTTTATCGGTGAAGCTAAAACGGCTAAAAAGGCAACACTTTTTGAAGAACTTCTCACAGAAAAAACAGGCAAGTGCGATAAAAAATATATAAGCATTTCCGGGGAACGTTTTGAAAAAGGCGGTTATGAAGCAATGCAGTCCCTGATAGATGCAGACTGTGTTCCACGCGCAGTTATATGTGCATACGACCAGGTAGCTATAGGTGCGATAAGTTGCATCACGGAAAATGGTCTCAAGGTGCCGGAGGATGTTGCTGTAATCGGCTATAACGACATTCCCGAGGCGGAGTATCTTAATCCGCCACTTGCATCAATGGACACCAATGTAGAAGAGGCGGTTGAAAAACTTGCAGAGGCACTTATTAAAGGATTAAACGGTGAACCTGTCAGGGAGCGGGTGCAGCTGAAAGCATCGCTTCGGCTACGCAAAAGTGCGCAGATTGAAAAGAGGTAATAAATTATGAAACTTATGCAAAGACTTGGCGGAGTCGTAACAAGTAAATACAACGATGAATATATCGAGATGATTAAAAAATTCCCAGGCTCTTGTGACGAAGTGTGGATTGCCACAAGATATGGCTATCCTAAAAATGAAACTCACAGAGAGTTTGCAGACTTCTGGAAGGTAGAGGCGGAAAAATACAGAAAGAACGGAATCAGTGTTTCTATGCAGATTTCAAACACCCTGGGTCATGGTAAGTATATGATGTCAAGTGACTGCAGCGGTCTTGTTTATGAAGGCTCACCTGCAAGATGTCTTATGGGTCCCGACGGCTCCGTTTCAGAATATTGCTTCTGCTGGAGAGATGAGTATTTCAGAGATTATCTCTGCGAGCATCTTCGTTACTATGCAGAAATAAAGCCTGAAAGGGTATGGTTCGACGATGATTTCCGTCCGTCAAACCATGCGCCCGTTGAGTACGGTTGCTATTGTGATGACTGTATAAAGACATTTAATGAAAAACACGGCTCGTCCTTTAGCCGTGAAGCACTTGTGAATGAATTCCTCTACGGTGACAAAACCTGGAGAGAAAAATATATCGCATTTATCCGTGAGGGTATGGCAGACCTTATGCGTGCTATGTGTGAGGCTATTCACGAAGTTTCTCCCGAAACAAAGTTTGCGTATCAGCATGGTGCATACGGTGCATATGCGGGCTTTGGCTATGACCATATTTATGATGTAATGAAAGAAGTGTCCGGCATGGCTCCCGCTACAAGACCGGGTGGCGGCAGCTACAATGACCACAACCCTAACGACTTCCTTTATAAGTCACTTCTTCTTAACTGGCAGAACTCCATGATGCCCGATTATGTTAAGATGAAAGCTCCGGAAATTGAAAATCTGCCCTTTGTTGCATTCGGTAAATCTCCTGCAGGTACAGCTTTTGAAACATCTTTCTATATGGCAAACGGAAATACCGATATGTCCTACTCAATGCTTATGACAAGAAAAGAGCCTGTGGAGTATCATATGCAGGAATTCCGCCTTTTCTCCGAGCACAGAAAATACTGGGAGAAAATGTCTGAATATAACATAGATTCCTATCAGTCAGGTCTTCGCTACTACTACAGCGACAAAATCTGGAAGAAGGACCTTCTTCCCGGAGAAGATATGGAGAAAATTAATGAACAGCCCTACCTTGAACCTCTCGATATGCTCCGTACTGCAATCCCGATTGCCTATGACAGAAAGGACAACTCCGTTATTATTCTTCATCCCGAAAGTGCAAAGCTTCTTCAGCCCGAGGATGTGGAATTTCTCAAGGGGAAAAATATCGTAACAGATGGCGAGTCAATCCATATTCTTAAGGAAAAGGGATATGATTTCGGTATAGATACTGTAAGTATTACTCCCGACGACTCTCTTGTAATCAATGAAAAGTTTGTAGAGCATCCCACTCACCCCGGTGTTGATACATACAAGGTGTCATTCTTTCTTTTAGGAAGAGCGGCAGCATATTCTATGGACCCCGTGAATGTGCCGGATGCAGAGATTGTTGGTATATATGGTACAACAAAGCCCCTTAAGCCTTATTTTGAAAACACAGACCTTCCTCACGGCGTGTCTGAAATGGTAATCACAACCGAAAAGGGCGGAAGATGGGCAATCCTTGGTTACTGTCCGTGGAAGAATGTTATCCCCTCGTTTATCCGTGACCATATCCTCGACCTTGCAGACTATGTAAGCGGTAATGCTCTCTGCGCAAGACTTCTTACCCCCGTTCAGGCAGTGCTTAATCCTCGTAAGAATTATGACGGTAAGGTTGTTTGTGTTTCCATCACAAACTGTACTGTCGGTAAGAGTGGTGAAATGGAGCTTCTTGTGAGAAACCCCGCGGGCGAAAAATTCTTCTTTATGAGCCAGTATAACGGTGAGTGTTACCTTTCCTACGAAAAGCGCGGAGAGGATTATATAATCAAAGTTCCCTCAATTGATGCGTGGTCTGTTGGTACAGTATTTGTAAAATAATAGAATGACAAAAGCTGAACGACAATTCGTTCAGCTTTGTTTCCTATAAGGTAAAAAAGCACACCCCGAAGGATGTGCCGAAAAAGTGTTTCCCTCGGTTTCGCTACCACACTACACCGATAAATATCCGCAAGAGAGTAAAGGGATAACACCTTTTACCAAGGTATTATCTCTCCTACGGATATAAACATTTATCACATATTAAAATGTAGTGTGGTATGCTACTATTTTACCACACCAAAACCGAAATATAAAGTCAACAATTAAAAAAGGTCAAAAAAACACAAGAAACGGTTCTACTGTTCTGTTATTTAGAAAAAAAGACGATGTAAGACATCTTACACCGTCTTTCTTCGCTTAAACAAATTTCGGAAGATAATCTCCGTGAGCTTCAATCAGCTCGTCAACCATTTTCTTTATTGTATCGATATCAAGCTCGCTTCCCGTGTGGGGGTCAAGCATTGCCGCCTGATAGATATGCTCCTTTTTCAGTGTGCGTGCAGCTTCAATTGTAAGGAGCTGAACATTGATATTAGTCATATTCATTGCCGCGCACTGTACGGGGAGAGGTCCCACGTGGCAGGGGTAAATACCGCTTCCGTTTACAAGGCAGGGAACTTCTACACAGGCTTCCTGTGGAAGGTTTGTAATCAGATGGTCGGTGTTAAGTACATTACCGCCAATCTGATAAGGAGTATTTTCTACAATGCTTTGCATAATGCGTGAAGCATATTCACGGCTTCTTTCGTGCTCCTTTACTCCGTTTTCAAGAAGCTCTTTATACTCCTTTTTCCAATCCTCAATCTGATTTATGCACCGACGGGGATATTCATCAAGAGGTATGTTGAATTTTTCAATCAGTTCGGGGTAGTTCTTTTTGATGTAGAAATTGTTGTACTCTGCATTGTGCTCGCTTGATTCGGTGCAGTAATAGCCGAAATTGCGAATATAGTCCATACGCACTTTGTTTTTTGCATCGGGATTTGCAATGTAGGCATCAACTCTTGACTTGATTTCGGGATAGAGGTCAACTCCGTTTTTGTCCTTGATTTCAAGAAGCCATCCCATATGATTGATACCCGCGATAAGCTCTTTTCTGCCGTCGAGCTTATCCTCCATGCCAAGGTCTTTCAAAAGGTCCTCGGAGCAAACCTGAACACTGTGGCAAAGACCAACAGTGTTTACGGGAGTATAGCGGAGCATATATCCTGTCAGCATCGCCATAGGATTTGTATAATTAAGCAGAAGTGCATCGGGGCAAACCTCCGCCATATCCTTTGCAAAATCGTCCATAACGGGGATTGTGCGCAGTGCTCTCATAATTCCGCCAATACCGAGAGTATCGGCAATTGTCTGACGGAGACCGTATTTTTTCGGAATTTCAAAATCGATTACCGTACACGGCTCGTAACCGCCTACCTGAATTGCGTTTATAACAAAGGTTGCACCGCGGAGTGCATCCTTTCTTTTTTCTGCACCTGCGTAGCACTCAATCCTGCCGTAGCCGCCTTTGGCTTTGCGCATAGCTTCAAGGATTGTACGGCTTTCTTCAAGTCTTGTGCTGTCAATATCATACAGCGCAAACTCACTGTCGCGGAGCGATTCCGCACACATACAGTCTCCGATAACATTTCTGGCAAATATGGTGCTGCCTGCACCTATAAAAGTTATTTTCATAATAATACCTCCTCGCGGTTTTCCTCCATTATACATTGACATTTTCTGAAAGTGAATGGTATAATGTTAAAAAGATTTGTCATTTTGTTTGTTTTGAGGCGATAAATAATGTGGAGCAATGTTATTGTGAACGATGAAAAGTACAGCGGACTCAACCCTGTGCTATTTGGTTATGAAGATTGTGAAAAGAGTCACTTTTTCGGTCCTGCAGTGCGTACGTACTACCTTATACATTTTGTTGTATCAGGATTTGGATTATATAGAAGAGTAGATAAAGAATATAGTGTCGGACCGGGTGAAATGTTTGTTATTACTCCGGGTGAGGAAACGTATTATGAGGCGGATGCCATAAGACCGTGGAGTTATATATGGATAGGCTTTACGGCAGATGCACCGTTACCGACAAACCTTTCTGATACGGTGCGGTGCCCCGAAGCACTTCAGATTTTTAACGATATGAAAAAGTGCGAGAAGATGTCCGGCGGGCAGAGTGCCTATCTTTCTTCAAAATTGTGGGAGCTTTTTTCAATTCTGCTTGAAAGCGAAAACCGCAGCAAGGACTATGTGGAAAGAGCACTCGACTGTATTCATTCAGAATATATGAACGGAATAACGGTATCAGAAATTGCCGAAAGACTTAATCTTGACCGCACGTATTTTTCCATACTTTTCAAAAAGAAAATGGGTGTTTCGCCCAAGCAATATCTTCTGAATTACAGAATGAGTATGGCGGCATCATTGCTGGTAAAGGGAAAGAAGAGTGTATCTGTTACGGCTTATTCAGTAGGGTATACGGATATTTTTACCTTCTCAAAAATGTTTAAACGGCACTTTGGTATTTCTCCGAATGAATACGTGAGAAGAAAATTGTCTGAAAAATAATGTAAGATTTGAAACTTTTTTCCGTGTATATGTATGAAAGGGGGCGTTTGGTATGGATGACAGAGAAATAGTCGGGTTGTATTTTGACAGAGATATGCGCGCTATCGAAGAAACATCATCAAAATACAGAAATTATTGCACATCTGTTGCAATGAATATACTTGGAAACAGTGAAGATGCAGAAGAATGTCTGAACGATGCTCTGCACAGTGTGTGGAACTCTATACCGCCACAGAAGCCCGAAAATCTTCGTACATACATTGGTAGAATTGTAAGAAACCTTTCCTTTGACAGATACAGAAAAAGCAGTGCGAAAAAGCGAGGGGGAGGAGAAATTCCGGCTGTGCTTGACGAGCTTTTCGAAATTGTTTCGGGTAAAGATACTCCTGAAACTGAAATTGACAGAAAAGAGCTTGCAAAGGATATAAATTGCTTTTTGGAAAAAATGACAAAGGAAAAGCGCAGTATTTTTGTTATGCGGTACTGGTATGCTATGAACGTGGCTGATATTTCAAAAAAAGTCGGGAAAACGGAAACAAACATATCCGTTATATTAAACAGAGTGCGTAATTCCCTTAAAACCTACCTTTCCGAAAGGGGGTATGAGCTATGAGAACAGATGAATTTTTCGGAATAATTGGCGATGTAGATGATGCAATAATAGAAGAAGCAAAAGATTTAAAAAGAAAACCTCGTGGAAAAGCTGTTATGCGGTGGGGAGCATTGGCGGCATGTTTTGTTGTCGTAGCGGTATTAAGCACACAGGTGATGAAAAAAAACGACACAAATAACAAAGAAGACTTTGTTGTTGAAAAACAAACGGTGGACTCTGACCTTTCAGATGCGCCGGACCCCATACCTGCTCCCGAAACAGAAGAACTGCCAAAGGATAATTCGTTAAAGAATACAGAAAGCGAACATTATGAACATAGTGTTCAGACAGAATCTGTCGATGCTGACATACCTGGAGTTTACAATGAAAATAACGAAGAAATATACCGTGAGGAAAGTGTAACAGAAGACACAGACAGTATTATGGCAGATGCCGCGCCCGTAAGCGGTGGAGGTGGAGGTAGTTCCTTGGAGATGTATAAGGAAACCGTAAAACCCGATTCTCTGACAAAAACCGCGTCTGAAATTTTCGGCGGAGCATACATTGACAAACACGGAGATTATGTTGTAGTTATTACAGAGGACACCCCCGAAAACAGAAAAATCATAGCAGAAGAGCTTGGAATAAATGTAGATGACACCATTTTCCAAAAAGGTGAATACACTCTGGATTATCTGACACAACTGCAGAATAAAATTTCAACGGCTATGGCAAATGGTGAAATTCCCTTTGTTGTAACATCTGCCGTAATGGAAACGTCTAACCGTATAAGGGTGGGCACTACGACAGAAGATGAATCGGAGCTTGACAAGGTGAGACAGATGGATACTATGGGCGGAGCGATAGTGTTTAAGTATTCTACGGAAAGTTTTGAAATAAAACAGTAGCAATGGAAGAAGAGGTATGATAAAATATTCACAAAGGAGTGAAACCTATGAAAAAACTTATTTCAGTAATTCTTACAGTTATAATGCTGGTGCTTCCTGTAGGTGCTTTGGCGGACAGTGCTACATCGGCAGATATTGAGAAGGTACTTATTGTCGTAAAGACAAAAATTACCGTGCCGGCAGAGCTTACGGAATTTTCAAGCTATGTACGTGAAAGAAACGAAAAAACCTATTATAATCTTGAGTGGGCAAACGAAGATTACAGTAAAACTATGTCTGTTTCCTGCGATGGTGAAGGCAGAATCACAAGCTATAGTAATTACACAAACGACACGTCGGGAAAGAAAATTTCATCGTTTACACGGGACGAAATAGTGAGCTTTGCTTCAAGTTTTGTAAGTAAAGCACTTCCGGAAACAATCCGTGGCGAGGATGATGTGCTCGTTTATGACGATTCATCCTATGACGCACGTGGTAATATGCGTTATTCCATGCGTTTTGACAGAAGAAAGGAAACTGTAAAGGTCAAGGATAGCTACGCAGATGTGACAGTATGCGAGGTAGACGGAGAGCTTTTTATCCGCAATATGTCCGTATCTTATGACTACGATACAGAATTTATGTCTACAGCCGATACAGTGAGCGATTATAAAGAAAAATACAAAGCGGCATTTCCCGCAGAGCTTATATACCGTAATGAATATAACTATTATGCGCCAAAAGGTATGCCGAAAACCAAGCCTGTTCTTGTGTATCGTATAAAGGATGACAGTATAGGCTACATTGATGCTGAAACAGGAGAAGTTATAGCTGAAGACGCAGTGGAAAATGAGCTTTTCAAAGCTGAAGAAGCCAGAATGACAGCAGACAGTGCAGGCGGCAGTGGCAGCAGTAAAGAAATACTTACACAGCAGGAAATAGAAGAGATTGGAAAAATAGAGGGACTTTTGAGTGTGGCAGATATTGAAAAAACTATAAAAAAGCTTCCCTATGTAGAGTTTGCGGGTGATATGGTGCTTACAAGTCATGACCTTTCAAAATATGACGAAGACTATACCTACAGCCTTTATTATTCCAACAACAGCGACGAAGATTACCGCTATATAAGAGTAAGTGCAGATGCTAAAACAGGAAAAATCATCAGCCTTTACAAAAATTCTGAATACAGCGAAAAGGAGCTTTCACGTACACAGATTGAAAGTGCAGAAAAGAAAATTACGGAATTTCTTAATGTTGTGGCACAGGATGACATTAAAGAGTGCGATGGGCTGGAGAGCGATGTTTACAGAAATAAAGCAAGTAAACACTATGTGCGTATAGTAAACGGTGTAAAATATATTGATAATGGAATAAATGTAAGCTTTAATGCTGAAGCAAACTCTGTTGAGAGCTTTAATCTGAATTTTACCAAGGCGGAATTTGAAAACCCTAAAAACGCAATCGGGGAAGAAGACGCATACGGAAAAATTCTTGAATATGCTCCCTTAATTCCTCTTTACATAAGAGCGGGCGAGACCTACAAAAGGGTGTTTACACTTGATTGTTATAATATGCAGATTGATGCTGTAACAGGCGAAGCTATGGAGGGCTACCTTAACGAAAGTAAAAACTACGCATATAAGGATACGGAAGGCCACTGGGTAGAGGAAGCTGCTGAAAAGCTTGCAGAAATTCAGGTAGGCTTTGACGGAGACATGCTTAATCCTGAACAAATTGTGACACAAAGTGAGTTTCTTAAGTTTGTTGCGTCGGGAATATACAGTAAGCACTATGCAGAATATTCTGATGAAGACCTTTATAGATTGCTTATCAGTGACGGTATTCTTACAGAGGAAGAAAAAATTCCGCAATCACCAGTCACAAGGGAGCAGGCATTTGTGTATATAATCCGTTTTGCAAAGATTGAAAAAGTGGCAGAACTTTCCAATATTTATAAAGTAAGCTATGCGGACGGAAATCTTTTATCCGACGGAAAGCTCGGCTATGCCGCAATTCTCAGCGGACTTGGAGTAATCTGCGGCGACGGCGGATATTTAAGACCTGCTGATACTCTTACAAGAGCAGAAGCAGTTATAATGCTTTATCGGTATCTTATCAGAATGTAATACAGAACCGCTGTGGAGACACAGCGGTTTTTGTTTGTAAGTATAAAATTCGAAAAAAATCGCAAGATATGAAAAAAAAGTATTGAAAAGGTGCAGAAAAAATGTTATCATATATTGTCGGTAGCAAATCTATTAGGATGGAAGGGATTACAATGGCAAACAAAGAGAGAAGAGTAGGTACAGTATCGAGAGGTATTCGTTGCCCTATAATCCGTGAAGGAGACAATCTCGCAGAGATAGTTTCAACAAGTGTTCTTGAAGCGGCAGAGTGTGAAGGATTTGAGCTTCGTGACAGAGACGTTATTTCTATCACAGAGTCAATTGTTGCAAGGTCGCAGGGAAACTATGCATCTGTTGATAATATCGCAGAGGATGTTAAGACAAAGCTCGGTGACGGAACAATTGGTGTTATTTTCCCGATTTTATCACGTAACCGTTTTGCAATCTGCTTGAGAGGTATTGCTAAAGCTGCAAAGAAAATTGTTCTTATGCTCAGCTATCCCTCCGACGAAGTTGGTAATGAGCTTATAAGCATCGATAAAATAGATGAGGCGGGTGTCAACCCTTATTCAGACGTTCTTTCACTTGAGAAATACCGTGAGCTTTTCGGCGAGAACAAGCACGAGTTTACAGGTGTTGACTATGTTGAGTATTACGGCAATCTTATCCGTGAGTGCGGTGCTGAAGTGGAGATAGTTTTTGCAAATCAGGCTAAAACAATCCTTAACTATACAGACACTGTTCTTAATTGTGATATTCATACACGTGCACGTACAAAACGTATTCTTAAGGCTGCAGGGGCAAAGGTTGTTTGCGGACTTGATGATATTATGACTGCTCCCATTAACGGCAGCGGCTACAATGAAAAGTACGGTCTTCTTGGTTCAAACAAATCTACAGAGGATAGCATTAAGCTTTTCCCCAACGAGTGCAAGGGTCTTGTGCTTGACATCCAGAAGAAAATACTTGATGCTACAGGCAAACGCGTTGAGGTTATGGTATATGGCGACGGTGCGTTCAAGGACCCCCAGGGTAAAATCTGGGAGCTTGCTGACCCGGTGGTTTCACCTGCATATACAGACGGACTTATCGGTACACCCAACGAGCTTAAGCTTAAGTATCTTGCAGATAATGACTACAAAGACCTTTCCGGTGAAGCTCTTAAGGAAGCTATTTCAAAGAGCATCAAGGAAAAGGACGGTAATCTAGTAGGTAATATGGCATCACAGGGTACAACACCACGTCAGCTTACAGACCTTATAGGTTCGCTTTGTGACCTTACAAGCGGCTCTGGCGATAAGGGTACTCCGGTAGTTCTGGTTCAGGGTTACTTTGATAACTATACAAACTAAAACATAAAAAATAAACTCCGCTCACTGCGGAGTTTATTTTTTGTATTCAGGAATTTGCGTAATTAATACACGTGAAATTATGCTTTAGCTTATTGGGGATGCACTGAATGAGTTGTGCTGGCGCATATCGGACAAACCGGATGCCTTGAATGAGTTGTGCTGCCACAAACCACACAGGAAGGATGCTTTGTATGAGCGGTACTTCCGCATACTGAACAGTATGTGTGATTTTTAGCACTTGAGGTGCTTGCGGCAGTGCTTTTCTGAACCTTTTTTGTGCTTTTCTTCTTAACTGCAGCTGCGGCAGCAGCTTCCGCCTGTTTTTGTTCTACAATGTCCCAGGCATACTCGTAGGCATCAAGCAAAGCTTGATTCTTGGAAGCAACAGTATCCGAACTTTCCAAAGATGAAAGAACAGCAAGTCCCTGCTCGGAAATGTCATCAATTTTTATGCCCTTGCTTTCAAGAATATCCAAAGATTGTTGCATATTATTCTTTGCATCTGATACATCATTCTGATCTATAGATGTGTCACTATTGACTATATCCAATAATGATTTAGCTGACTTATAACTTGCTTCTAAAGCTTCTGCATCAACAGGTGCGTATATGTCCATCTTTATTTTTTTTGACAATCCGTCTGCCTCAACAGTTACAAATGTAGAGCCCTGTACAGAATTTACTGTAATCAATCCGTTTGCGTCAACAGTTGCATATTGAGTATCATCTATTGAATATGTAATTTGGGGTGAAGCCTTTTCGGGAACAATAACAGGCTCAAGCTGGAACTGTTCCTCATAAGCTAATTCAATTAGTTCAGGCAGGTTTTCAATATCCTCAACCTTTCTTCCTCCATTAAAAGCCGTAAGTGCAACTACAATAATGCTTAAAAGAACTACTCCTGCTATTATAGCTGTAATTCCAATAATCTTGCCTTTAGACTGCTTTTTAGAATTTCTTTCACTTGTAAAATTGTTTATCGGTTGTTCTGACATAACTGACATCTGCTCCTTTTTCTGAAATTTTTTTATTTGAAATATTGGGAACAGGCTTTTTACATTTAACAGACAATACATTATCCTTATGGTAATAAACCTTTGCACCAACATACATATTTTGACATATCTTTACCTAAAAGTCAATGATGCAAATGAATTTTGTACGGAATTAATGAAAGAGAGGGTACAAAAAATATAGACAAGTATGGAAAAATATGTTATGATTGATCTGCCAAACGAAAATATTAATATTCTTTAAGCTCAGGAAGTATGTGTGTTTTTATACAATTGTGTAAAAACGCAGATGCTCTGTTTTACTTACAATTTCTTCTTGGGCTATGTAATATTTTTGTTTGGCGACAATCGGAGCTATGTGTTTTTTATGCGTCAGCTTCTGTTAAATGAGTATAAGGAAGTTTAAATATATGCAGCAAAAC
>CAYLPQ010000019.1:0-4419 GCA_964385605.1 uncultured Oscillospiraceae bacterium
CAATCGTCCTCATTTTTCTATTTCCGGGCTTTTATTTTGCTACAGCCCCTTTTTGATTACAATATTATACAAATCAGTCCGCCGCTGCCCTCATTAATTATACGGGTGAGAGTTTCCTGGAGTTTTCCGCGGGCATCGTCAGGCATTTTGGAAAGCTTTGTCTGAAGTCCCTCATTTACCAGATCGTGGAGAGATTTGCCGAAAATATTGGATTCCCATATTTTAACCGGGTCGTTCTCAAACTCGCCGAGAAGATAATGAACAAGCTCTTCAGATTGCTTTTCGCTGCCTACAATCGGGCTTACCTCGGTTTCAATATCCGCTCTTATAAGATGTATAGAGGGAGCACTGGCACGTAGTCTTACACCGTATCTGCCGCCCTGACGGACAATTTCTGGCTCCTGCAATGTTAGCTCTTCAATTCCCGGGGAAACAATTCCGTAGCCTGTTTGTCTAACCTGTAAAAGTGCGTTGGCAATCTTGTCGTATTCGCGTTTAGCATCTGAAAGCGAGCAAAGCATGGAAACAAGCTCTTCATCATTTGAAATCTGTAGTCCTGTTGTTTCTCCAAGGACGTTATAGAATAAACCGTCAACGGCATCTATGTTAATAAGTGCTGTTCCTTTGCCGGGGGAAATATTTGCAACATATGAATTTTGTACATATTCGTTTTCGGAAAGACGGGGTGAAACCGATTCTACATGACTGATTTTGCTGATGTTATTTACAGAGTTGCGGACAGTTTCATAAATTGAAGCCTTGAGGTAATGGTCTTGGGGAAGGGCATCTATCCATCCGGGCAGATTTATTCCCAGTTCTTTAAGCGGAAATTCATACAGTACGCACTTCATTATGTTGTTAATTTCTTCGAGCCGCATTTCAGCGCAAGAAAACAGAAAAACTGGGACAGAGTATTTTTCTTGAAGCTCTGCTTTAAGCTTTTGAGCACTTTCGCTTTCAGGTATTGCAGAATTCAGAAGAATAATAAACGGTTTATCAATTTTCTTAAGCTCGGAAACTACTCTTTCTTCTGATGCAACGTATTCGTATCGCGGAATATCGCATATGCTACCGTCTGTAGTTATAACAAGTCCAATGGTGCTGTGCTCACGGATAACTTTTTCTGTGCCTATTTCTGCAGCCTTATCAAATGGAATATCTTCTTCAAACCATGGTGTCGTTACCATTCTGGGTTCACCGTCTTCAGTATGTCCCTGTGCCCCTGCAACGCAGTATCCGACACAGTCGATCATCCTTACGTTAAAGGATGCGTTTTCTGATACACTGATGTTTACAGCTTCATTGGGTATAAATTTCGGTTCCGTAGTCATAATTGTTCTGCCTGCTCCGCTTTGTGGCAGTTCATCGATTGCTCTTGTGCGGATGTGTTCATTTTCGATGTTTGGCAGAACAAGCAAATCCATAAATCTTTTTATGAATGTAGATTTACCTGTTCTTACAGGACCTACAACTCCGATGTAAATATCGCCCTGCGTACGTTCGGCTATGTCGTTATATATCTTGTACTGCTCCATAAAAAATTCCTCCATACTAGTTTTTTGTACATTGTATGAAGGAAAGTTCTCTATTATGACTGTTTAGTGCAGCGGAGAAGATTAAGTCACGTTGGGAAGAAAAAAAGACCACATCCTTACGGATGAAGTCTTTTTCCTTGGAGCTGGTGACGTGACTTGAACACGCGACCTGCGCATTACGAATGCGCTGCTCTACCGACTGAGCTACGCCAGCGAATATTCATTTCAATGTGTTTATTTTACAAGGAAAAGACGGAAATGTCAACACAAAAATTAAACAAATAAACTGAAAAAGTAAAATTGTAGTTTATTTCCAATAAAAATACAAAAAAATATTGTGATTTGTCTTGAAATGTGCTATAGTTAAAATAATGGTATAATGGAGGTATATGTATGATTGAAAGAATTATTGACGGAGCATACCTTTCCGGTGAAGGTAAATTAGTTTCTGTTTCAGAAGGAGAAAAGCTTTATAAAGCGCCTTCAGAAGCAAGAGAGGGCACAATGAGCTACAAGATTATGCGTGCTCACTGTGTAAAAAATGATAACGACGGAAAGATGCGAATTAAATTTGATGCGCTTATTTCCCATGATATTACATATGTAGGTATTATACAGACTGCAAGAGCAAGCGGGCTTACAGAATTTCCTGTGCCATATGCACTTACAAACTGTCACAACAGCCTTTGTGCTGTAGGCGGTACTATTAATGAGGATGACCACGTTTTCGGACTTTCTGCGGCTAAAAAGTACGGCGGTATTTATATTCCTGCAAATCAGGCGGTTATTCATCAGTATGCCCGCGAACAGATGGCAGGCTGCGGTAAGATGATTCTCGGTTCTGACAGCCACACACGTTACGGTGCAATCGGTACTATGGGTGTGGGCGAGGGCGGACCCGAGCTTGTAAAACAGCTTCTTAAGCAGACTTACGATGTTGACGCACCCAAGGTTGTGCTTGTTTATCTTGAAAATGCACCCAAAAAGGGTATAGGTCCCCAGGATGTTGCGATTGCACTTGTTGGAGAAACCTTCAAGGACGGCTTTGTAAAAAACTGTATTCTTGAATTTGCAGGCCCCGGTGTCAAAAATCTTTCTATGGATTTCCGTATCGGTATTGATGTAATGACTACAGAGACAACCTGTCTTTCTTCAATCTGGACTACAGATGAAAAGACAAAGGAATATCTTGAAATTCACGGCAGAAGCGGCGAGTATAAAGAAATCACCCCCAATGAGGGTGCTTATTACGACAAAGTTGTTAAAATTGACCTTGCAAAGGTTGAGGCTATGATTGCAATGCCTTTCCATCCCTCAAATACATACACTATTCACGAGCTTATTGATAACGCAGGTGACATTTTCCGTGAAATTGAACAGAAAGCTAAAGAGCAGTTCGGTGACAAGATTGATTTCTGCCTTACAAATAAAATCAAAGATGGTAAGATTATGATAGACCAGGGTGTTATTGCAGGTTGCAGCGGTGGTATGTATGAAAGCATCTGCGAAGCGGCAGACATCCTTGACGGAAGAAGTACAGGTAACGGCTACTTCAACTTAAGTGTATATCCCTCAAGTGTGCCAATTAACCTTGCACTTATAAATAATGGTGTTCAGGCAAAGCTTCTTGAAGCAGGTGCAGTATTCAAGCCTTGCTTCTGCGGACCTTGCTTCGGTGCAGGTGATGTTCCCGCAAACAGCGCTCTTTCAATCCGTCATACAACACGTAACTTCCCCAACCGTGAAGGTTCAAAACCCTCTGACGGACAAATCAGCGGTGTTGCTCTTATGGATGCACGTTCAATTGCGGCAACTGCGGCAAACGGCGGTGTGCTTACTGCGGCAACAGATATGGATTACGAAGCTAAAGAATATACATATTCTTTCGATAAAGGTGTTTACGAAAAACGCGTATATAACGGCTTTGGTAAGGCTGAAAAGGACGAAGAACTCCGTCTTGGACCGAACATCAAAGATTGGCCCAGGATGTACCCCCTTGGCGAAAACGTACTTCTTAAGCTTGCGGCTGTTATCCACGACGATGTAACAACTACGGACGAGCTTATTCCCTCCGGTGAAACTTCAAGCTACCGTTCAAACCCAATCAAGCTTTCAGAGTTTGCTCTTTCAAGACGTGTTCCCGAATACGTTGGCAGAAGTAAGGCAACACGTGACCTTGAGGATGCAAGACGTGACGGTAACATTCCTGAAGAGATTATAAATGCACTGGCCGACTTCGGGGGTGAAGAAACTGCGCATGTAACACAGGTTGGTTCCTGCGTATTTGCTACAAAGCCCGGTGACGGTTCTGCACGTGAGCAGGCGGCAAGCTGTCAGAAGGTGCTTGGCGGTCTTGGTAACATCTGTTATGAGTACGCAACAAAACGTTACCGTTCAAACTGTATCAACTGGGGTATTCTGCCCTTTACGATTGATAAGGACACCTTTTTTGATTACGAGGATGGCGACTATGTATTCGTTCCCAATATCCGTACAACTATCGAAAATGCAGATGAAGTAACAGAGGGTTACGTAATTAAGAAAGACGGCTCTTACGATAAGATTAAGCTTAATATCGCAGGTTTAACCTCTGATGAAAGACAGATTATCCTTGACGGATGTCTTATGAACTACTATGCTGAAAGGATGAAAGAAAATGGTTAAAATCCCTATGAAAAACAAAATTGTCGAGATGGACGGCGACGAAATGACCCGTATCCTCTGGAAAATGATTAAGGAGGAGCTTCTCGAGCCTTTTGTGGAATTAAATACAGAATACTATGACCTTGGTCTTCCTTACCGTGACGAAACAAATGACCAGGTTACTTATGATGCAGGTGAGGCAATCAAGAAATACCGCGTAGGTGTAAAGTGCGCTACTATT
>CAYLPQ010000019.1:4429-37579 GCA_964385605.1 uncultured Oscillospiraceae bacterium
AGAATATAATTTGAAAGAAATGTGGAAGAGTCCCAACGGTACAATCCGTGCAATTCTTGACGGTACAGTGTTCCGTGCACCCGTTCTTGTAAACGGCATCAACCCTGCAGTTAAGTCATGGAAGAAGCCTATCACTATCGCAAGACACGCTTACGGTGACGTTTATAAGGCTTCTGAAATCAGAAACGAGGGTAAGGGTAAGGCAGAGCTTGTATTTACTGCAGAGGACGGCACAGAAACACGCAAGACAATCTATGATTTTGAGTGTGGCGGTGTTCTCCAGGGACAGTACAATAAGGACAGCTCAATTATCTCGTTCGCACATTCTTGCTTCCAGTATGCTCTTGATACAAAGCAGGACTTGTGGTTTGCTACAAAGGATACTATTTCAAAGCAGTACGACCAGACCTTCAAGCTGATTTTCCAGGATATTTTCGAAAAGGAATATAAAGAGAAGTTTGACGAGCTTGGTATCGAATACTTCTACACACTTATAGACGATGCCGTTGCACGCGTAATCAGAAGTGAGGGCGGATATATCTGGGCTTGTAAAAACTATGACGGTGACGTTATGAGTGATATGGTTTCAACAGCATTTGGCTCACTTGCTATGATGACAAGTGTTCTCGTAAGTCCCGAAGGAAACTTTGAGTACGAAGCGGCTCACGGTACAGTTACACGTCATTATTACCGATACCTTAAGGGTGAGGAAACCTCTACAAACCCCGTTGCAACAATTTTTGCATGGACAGGCGCACTCCGTAAACGTGGTGAGCTTGACGGAACTTCCGACCTTTGTACGTTTGCAGATAAGCTTGAAAAGGCTTGTATTGACACAATCGAGGGTGGCACTCTTACAAAGGACCTTGCAATGCTCTGGGAAGGTAAAGAACCTACGGTAGTAAATTCAAAGGATTTTATATTGGCTATCAGAGAAACACTCGAAAAATCTCTTTGATTGGGATGTTAAAAATGCCCATACCGCAAAGGACAAGATAATTTAATGTATTCGTTTTAAAAAGTGCTACAACAACTTTGCTTTCATTGTCTGTTGTAGAAATTCGCAGAGCGAATTTCGGATTTTATGTCCTTTGCTACGAACAAACGTCACCTCTCGACGTACCTTTGTATGCCTTCGGGTAACCTGCGGCAAGCCGCAGTTCCGTTTGTCCGTTCTGAACATTTTTTCCTATCCAAATGTTGGATGTTAAAAATGACCAAGTGAAAGTATACGTTTGTTATCGAGTAATATTTAGATTTTGTTTGGCTGGAGACCTCGTGATTACACGAGGTCTCTAATTTTTCACCCTTTTTGTATTTTCGAAGTGTATTGGTTGAAATTTACATTATTTCGTAGTATAATATATTTATGTTGCGAAGTGATTGTATTTAGTGTGATATAATTTTTTAATCCTGACTTGATAAAATCATATAAGGGCTGTCGAATTTTGGCGGATTTGGAGGCGTTGATATTGAAATTACATATGAATATATGCGATGTAGATTTGTGGTTTGAAATATATAATTATAAGAAACCAACCGAAGAAACCGCAGATTATGATTGGTGTAATACAAACTTTTCTTTGAAAAGTAAATACATCGATTATCATATTGAGGGTTGGGAAGTCTTTTTAAACGATGAGATAGACTATATGAAAAGTGCATTTAAAGATTTGTTAGAGGGAAATATAAAAGAAACTTGCACTGTAAGTTTTGCTGAACCTGATTTTGAATTTAATATGAGTCCAATAACAACATTGTATAGTGAACCTGGGAAGGTTTGGTATAAGAATGGCTCTGTAACATTAGATATATCTATTGATTTTAAAGTTCACTTTTGGTGCGACGATGGTGCTTTAGGTTCAAATGTTTTTGTTATGACTTTAGATAGAGAAGAAATAGGTGCATTTTATACATATTTGCGATTGGCTACAGGTGAAATAGATAAAAAATCAAATGTGGTGAGTGAATATATAAATAAAGGTTATATCTATATGAACTACTGATGAAAAATCTTGGCATCTAAAACATCTGTCCCATATATAAAGACTGTCGGAAATTGTCGACGGAAAAACCGTTTTTGATAATTGGAGGAATTGTAATGAAAGAAAAAATATTAAATAATATGCGTATGGGAAATGAAGTTTTTTTCTGTTGCAATAAAGAAAGGGGAAAAGACATTCTCACGCAGCAGGATATAGATGATGCGTGGGAATGTCTTAAAAGGTTTTCTCGTTATGTTAAGTCGGCTTTCCCTGAAACAGAAAAAACAGATGGAATTATTGACTCGCCTGTGCAGCTGATTAATGAAACAAGGACAGAAATTGAAAAAATAGAAAATACTGTAATAAAGGGTGATTTATATGTCAAGCGTGATGACTCATTGGCAGTGTGTGGCTCGCTGAAAGCACGTGGTGGCATTTACACTGTCTTTAAGTATGCTGAAGATATAGCTATAAAAAGCGGATTGCTAAAAATTGATGATGATTATTCTATATTAAATAACGATGAATTTAGAAACCTGTTTTCAAAATACAAAATATCAGTTGGGTCAACAGGAAATCTCGGTATGAGCATAGGACTATCGGGCAAAAAGCTTGGTTTTAATGTTACTGTATATATGTCAGAAGAAGCAAAGCCATGGAAGAAAACTATGCTTAAGAATGCAGGAGTAAATGTTATAGAATTTGAAGGAGATTATACATCTGCTTTAAAACTTGCGAGAAATGAGGCGGCAAAAGATCCCAATACATATTTTATTGATGATGAAGATTCAAAAGAGCTGTTTTTAGGATATTCAGCAGCATATAAAACACTTGTTGAGCAGTTAAAAGAAAAAAGTATAGTTGTTGATGAGATGCATCCGCTTATTGTGTATTTACCCTGTGGTGTTGGAGGCGGACCGGGCGGTATAACATTTGGATTAAAAAAAGCTTTTGGTGATAATGTATATTGCTATTTTGGTGAACCTACACAAATGCCATGCATGGCTCTTGCTATGGCGAAGGGGAATAGTAATGTAAGTGTATATGATATTGGTCTTGGAAACGGAACTGTCGCGGATGGACTTGCATGTTCAAGCCCGTCAGTTTTGGCATATAACATTATGAAAGGAATGCTTGACGGCTGCTTTACAGTTACTGATGAACACGCTTTAAAATTGTCACGATTACTCTATAAGACATCTGGAGTAAAAGCAGAGCTTTCATCATGTGTAGCTTTGGGTGGTGTGGGCAAAATGCCATACAAATTTGATAATGTTGAAAATGCAACACATCTTGTGTGGCTTACCGGAGGAAGTCTTGTTCCGGATGATGAATGGGAGAAGATAGGAATTCAATAAAGTTTCATGGTGAGAAATAAAGAATTTCACTTCGGAAAAATAATTAGAAGGAGTTAAACAAATGTATATTAACAACATTGAAACACCAGCATTAATTCTGGATAAAAAAACTTTACTTGAAAATATCAAGGTTATGAATGAGATTATAGAGGGGACAGGTGTGTCGTTACGTCCTCATTATAAATCACACAAGTGTGCTGCTCTGGCGCATCTGCAAATAGACAGTGGAGCAAAAGGAATGACTTGTGCAAAACTTAGTGAAGCAATAGATCTTTGTGATTGCGGTATAGAAGATATTCTTATAGCGAATCAAATTACCAATGTTAAAAAAATACGCAGGCTTGCAGATTTGGCAGGAGATTGTCATTTAACTGTTTGTGTAGATGATATTGAAAATATCAATAACCTTTCGATTGCTGCCAAAAATGCCGGAAACACTATCTATTGTTTGGTTGAATATGAAATGGGTATGAAACGGTGTGGCGTAGAAACAAAGGAAGAAGTGCTTGCTTTGGCTAATGAGATAGAAGCAAAGGATAATCTTGTATTTGCGGGGATTCAGACCTATGCGGGGCATATTTCCCATATGATTGATTTGGATGAAAGAAAAAATAAAACGCAGGAAAATCATCAAAAGATTAAAGAACTTATCTCATATTTAAAGAAAAACGGCGTCCAAGTTAATGTTGTTTCAGGCGGAAGCACCGGAACGGTGCAGTTAAAGGCAAAAGAGAGTGTTTATAATGAAATTCAGGCAGGAAGTTATCTGTTTATGGATTCGACATATCGTGAACTTAATCTTCCTTTCAAGAACTCATTGTTTATACTTACGTCGGTTGTAAGTTGTAAAGAGGGCCTCACAGTTGTTGATGCAGGTGTGAAGACCTGCGGAGTAGATCAGGGAATGCCAAAAATATATGAAAATGAAGCCATTGAAATTGTTGCTAGTGAGGAGCATTTTCAAATTCATGGGATTAAAATACCTGTAAAAACAGGCGATACGTTAAAGTTGATACCTGGTCATTGTTGCTCGACTATAAATCTCCATGATAAAATATATGTGATAGAAGACGGAAAGGTTATCGACCGTATTCAGATTACTGCGAAAGGTATCGGGAAATAATTTTTTTCTCCTGACTTTACAAGCACCTGTCGTCAAATGGACTTGCACCTAAACCTTATACTTGCGAGTTCATTTGTCGGGCTTCTTATTAAACCCTTTGGTATTGACTTTGTTATAGAGATAATAAATAAGAATAAAACGAGGAATAAAAAATGTTAGCAAATTATCATACTCATACGACTTATTGTGATGGAAAAAACACACCTGAAGAAATTGTTTTGTGTGCTATAGAAAAAGGATTTACATCAATTGGATTTTCCGGACATTGATACACACCTTTTGATTTGATGTATTGACAATGGGGACGTACATTTTTTTGTCAACAAATTGTGTCGGATATTTATGAAAAAGGAATGGTAATCAATGAATATTTTATCAATTGGAAATAGTTTTTCGCAGGATGCGCATAGGTATTTGCATCGGATTGCAAAGGCTGATGGATACATACTTAACACCTTCAATCTTTATATAGGAGGATGTCCTCTTTCGCTTCACTATAGAAATATGTTAAGTGAGGAAAGAGCATATATGCTTGAAATGAACGGAGAAAGCACAGGATTTAAGGTGTCTTTAAAGGATGCACTTTTAAATCGTGATTAGGATGTTGTGACTGTTCAGCAGGCAAGTCTTAAGTCAACGGATTACGAAACATATCAGCCGTATCTTAATGAGATAGTTAATTATATTAAACGGTGCGTTCCAAAAGCTAAAATAGCAATTCACCAGACATGGGCTTATGAGCAGGATTCACAGATGTTAAACGAAAAAGGATATTCAGAGCATACCAAGATGTTTGAAGATGTAAAGGGGTCTTATCAAAAAGGATTTGATGAAGAAATATCTGAACAAGAAATAAAAACAGTAAAGCAGATATTAACGCATCTGATTAAGGAGGAAATTTTATGAAATTATTAATTGCATCGGATATACACGGCTCGGCAGAGTATTGTCGTAATTTAATGGAAGCGATAGAGAGGGAAAACCCCACAAAAGTATTGCTGTTGGGTGACATACTTTATCACGGTCCAAGAAACAATCTCCCGGCAGAATATGCACCGAAAGAGGTAGCGGCAATGCTGAACGGAATCAAAGAAAAGCTTATTTGTGTCAGAGGTAACTGCGACACAGAGGTTGACCAGATGATGCTCCAGTTTCCTGTCTTGTCCGATTCTGCTATGCTTTTTATTGACGGTATGACAATTTATGCCGCACACGGGCATCACGATTTCCCCGCGCTTCAGGAGGGGGATGTGGTTGTATCCGGACACACACATATTCCGGTTGATTGCGAAAAAGACGGTGTCAGATATATAAACCCCGGCTCTGTATCTATTCCGAAAGAGGACTCCTGGCACGGATATATCATCCTTGAAAATGGAGAATTTGTGTGGAAAGACCTTGAGGGAGAAATTCAAAAGATTAGGTGACAAGGGTATTAAAAATACGGAACAAAAAGATTCCCTTTACACAAGGGAGCCTTTTTGTTTAGTTAAAAGTTGCTCTATAGAAATAAAGTTATAGGTTTATATAATTTTCTTTGACATAATAGGCTTTTAGTGATAAAATGAAATAAATATAATCCTTTTAGAAAGGGCGGACAAAAATGAGCTTTATTAATGACAATTTTATGCTTCGTACAGAAACTGCGAAGAAGCTTTATAACGATTATGCAAAGGATATGCCCATAATCGACTATCACTGTCATCTTGTACCCAAGATGATTGCAGAAAATAAGAATTTCAAGAACGCGTATGAGCTTTTCCTGGGCGGTGACCACTACAAGTGGCGTCAGATAAGAACAAACGGTGTTCCGGAAGAATTAATCACAGGTGACGGTGACGATTACGATAAATTTATGGAATTTGCAAAGACAATGCCTTACCTTATCGGCAATCCTCTTTATCACTGGACACATCTTGAGCTTAAGAGATATTTTGGCATTGACGAAACTCTTTCAGAAAAGACCTGTAAAATGATATGGGACAAGGTTAACGAATGTCTTCAGAAAGACGAGTTCAAGCCGCAGTCACTTATTAAGAGCAGTAATGTAAAGGTTGTCTGCACAACGGACGACCCTGCAGATACTCTTGAATATCACAAGCAGCTTAAAGATTTTGAAGTTAAAATTCTTCCCACATTCCGTCCCGATAAAGCTGTTGAAATCGGCAAGGATACCTTTATGCCTTACATTAAGGAAATCGGTATCAAGACATATCCCGCTCTTTTGGAATGGCTTACAAGCCGTATTGAATACTTCCACGAAAACGGTTGCCGTATAAGTGACCACGCACTTGAATATGTGCCTTTCGCAACAGGCAATGCAGAAAGAGTATTTAATAAGAGAATGAATGATGAGCCGCTTACAACGGGTGAAATCAACGTATTTAAGACGGCAATTATAAAGCACTGCGCAACCGAGTACTCACGTCTTGGATGGGCGATGCAGCTTCATATCGGTGCTCTTCGTAATAACAATTCAAGAATGTACGAAAAGCTCGGTCCAGATACAGGATATGATTCAATCAATGACCTTTGTATTGCAGAAGACCTTGGTAAATTTATGGACTGCCTTGAAAAGGATAACGTTCTTCCCAAGACAATTCTTTATACTCTTAATCCCAAGGATAACTATGTTCTGGGAACTATGCTCGGCTGCTTCCAGCAAGGTCCTACAAAGGGTAAGATTCAGTTCGGTAGCGGCTGGTGGTTCAATGACCAGCGCGACGGTATGGTGGAGCAGATGAAAGCTCTTGCAAACCTTGGAATGCTTTCAAGATTTGTCGGTATGCTTACAGACTCGAGAAGCTTTGTTTCATACACCCGTCACGAATATTTCAGAAGAATACTCTGTAACCTTATCGGCGAATGGGTAGAAAACGGCGAATATCCTGCTGATTGGGAAACTCTTGAAGAAATTGTCAAGGGTGTATGCTACAATAACGCTTATGAATACTTCAAATTTTAAGGACTTTAAAAATGACAAAAATTATCAAAATAGACCCTGCAAATATTGATAAGGAATTACTTTCACAGGCTGCTGATGTTATAAAACACGGCGGCCTTGTGGCTTTCCCTACGGAAACGGTTTACGGCCTCGGTGCAGATACGTTTAACCCTACGGCGGTTGCAAATATTTTCAAGGCAAAGGGAAGACCTATGGATAACCCCTTGATTTCCCATATTGCAGAAGTGGGCGAGCTTCAGCGATTTGCACGTGAAATTCCCGATTCTGCAGTAAAGCTTGCAGAGGAATTCTGGGGCGGCCCTCTTACCATAATTCTTAAGAAAAAGGCGGGTATTCCCGATGAAGTAACGGCAGGTCTTGATACCGTTGCGGTAAGACTTCCAAGCCACAGTATTGCAAATGAGCTTATAAAGCTTTCGGGAACGGCTATTGCCGCACCAAGTGCGAATTTAAGCGGTAGCCCAAGTCCTACTACGGCAAGGCATTGTATTGCTGACCTTGACGGCAGAGTTGATATGATAATTGACGGCGGTGACTCTATTATCGGAATAGAGTCAACTGTTGTTGACCTGACAGGGGAAGTGCCCGTTATACTTCGCCCCGGTATGATTTCACCAGATGATATGCGAAGTATAATCGGAGAGGTTACATACGGTGGAGAAACAAAGGGTGCACCCAAATGCCCCGGCATGAAATATACCCACTACAGTCCCAACGCGGAAGTATTTATGTTTGACAACATCGCAAATATAGAGAACATAAAAGAAAATGGTAAGAAAACCTGCGTAATAGCAAAGAATGTAAAGGATAAAGCCTTTACTGCAGATATTGTCTATGATGCAGGTGAAAATGATACGCAGTATGCCGCACGACTTTTCTATCTTCTGCGAAAAGCAGACGAGGACGGTGCAGATATTGTCTGTGCAGAAATGCCGGGAGACAGCGGTATAGGAACAGCCCTATATAACAGACTTTATAAGTCAGCAGGAGGCAGGGTGATATAATGAGCAATAAAGTGCTTTTTGTCTGCACAGGAAACACCTGCAGAAGTCCTATGGCGATGGCAATTTATAATGCCGTTACAAGCGGGGACAATGCGGACAGTGCAGGAGTTGTGGCATCAATTCCCACACCTGCGGCGGAGAACGCAAAGGAAGCCGTTAAGAAATACGGCGGAAATCTTGAAAATCATCTGTCACGTCAGCTAACCGTGGATGATATAGAAAACTACTCCCGAATAATCACAATGACTGCATCCCATAAGGAAATGCTTTTATCGGTGGTGCAGAGCGAAAAAATCGTTACCCTTGCGGAATTTGCAGGGGAGACGGGTGATGTAGCTGACCCCTACGGAGGAGATTTGGCTCTTTATGAAATGACGGCTGAAATGATTTATAGATACATCGTAAAAGCCCTTGATAAATACCCTCTTGCTGTAAAAGATGATGTGGCGGCTATTGCAGAAATAGAGAAAGAATGTTTTTCTGATAACTGGAGTGAAAATGCAATCGCGATGCAGATTGACCGTCGGCAAATTATTGTGTATAAGGATGGTAGTGAAATTGTCGGTTACTGCATATTTATGACCGCGGCAGACGAGGGTGAAATACTCCGTATTGCCGTTAGAGACAATATGCGTAAATCAGGCATCGGTCGGAAAATCCTTGATTGTGCCATTGACATAATGGCAGAAAGAGGTGCGACAGAGCTGTTTTTAGAGGTCAGGGCATCGAATGAGGCAGCGATACACCTTTACGAAAAGGCAGGTTTTGTAAAAACCGGTGTAAGAAAGAATTACTACGAAAATAAAGAAGACGCAGTTTTATATAACTTGAATTTAAAGGAAAGATAAGTATGGCTTATATACTCGGAATAGAAACGTCGTGCGATGAAACGGCGGCATCAGTAACTGAAAACGGACGCAAGGTTTTGTCGAATGTGGTATATTCACAGATACCTCTTCACGAGATCTACGGTGGTGTTGTGCCTGAAATCGCATCAAGAAAGCATATTGACAAGATTATTTATGTGATTGATGAGGCCCTCCGTCAGGCAAGCATTGCAAAAGATGAGCTTGACGCAGTTGCAGTTACATATAACCCCGGTCTTGTTGGCGCACTGCTTGTAGGTGTGTCTGTTGCGAAGGCATTTAGTTATGCAATAGGCAAACCCCTTGTACCCGTGAACCACATACAGGGGCATATTGCGGCAAATTATATTGCATATCCCACTCTTGAACCGCCATTTGTAAGCCTTGTTGCTTCTGGCGGACACAGCCATATTCTTCATATAAAGGACTACCGCAGTTTTGAAGTCCTCGGTGCTACTACCGACGATGCCGCAGGTGAAGCATTTGACAAAGCGGCAAGAGTTCTCGGTCTCGGTTACCCCGGTGGACCAAAACTCAACAAGCTTGCAGAAGAGGGTAATCCCGAAGCGATTAAATTTCCCCGTCCTCATAAGGGGTACGATTTCAGCTTCAGCGGACTTAAAACGGCAGTTATAAACTATGTTCACACTGCAGAACAGAAAGGTGAAGAAATAAACAAGGCTGATGTTGCGGCATCATTCCAGCAGGCGGTGACGGATGTCCTTGTTAATAATACAGTTGCGGCAGCGCTTCAGGCAGGTGTGGATAAAATCGCCCTTGCAGGCGGTGTTGCGGCAAATACCTGTCTGCGTAAGCAGATGGAGGAGGAAGCAAAGAAGGCAGGACTTAAGTTCTACTGTCCGCCTTTCGCGCTTTGCACAGATAATGGTGCAATGATTTCCTGCGCAGGGTATCTTAATTTTGAAGCAGGGATAAGAGCAGGTCTTGACCTGAACGCAATTCCACAGTTATCAATCGGTGATGTATTATGATTAACGCACTTCGTGATTTAATGAAAAAATCAAATATTGATGCCGTTATTATTCCCACCGCAGACCCGCATTTGAGTGAATATATCCCCGAATGCTACAAGCTCCGCGAGTATATTTCCGGGTTTACGGGAAGCGCAGGAGAACTTGTTGTTACTATGGATAAAAGCGGTTTGTGGACAGATGGAAGGTATTATATTCAGGCGGAAAAGGAGCTTTCGGGAAGCGGGATTGAGCTTTTCAGAGCTTCCGAGAAAGATACACCCAAAATTCACGAATTCTTGTGCAAGGAACTAAAAAAAGGCTCTGTCGTTGGTGTTGACGGAAGCCTTTTTTCTAAAAAACGTCTTGATAAAATCATTACCGAGATTGAGAAAAAGAAAATAAATATTGATACTTCTTTTGATGGTTTTCCTGTATGGAAAAAACGTCCTCCGATGCCGGCTGATAAGCTTTTTTTACTTCCGGAAAAATATTCGGGAGAAACACTTTCTGACAAAGTGGAAAAAGTGCGTTTGCATATGAAAGAGGATGGCTTTACCCATTACCTTACAAGTGCACCCGACTCTGTTATGTGGCTCCTTAATGTCAGAGGAAATGATGTGCATTGTACCCCGGTAGCACTTTCATATCTGCTCATCTCAAAAAACAGTATCAATCTCTATATTGATAAAAATAAGGCAGAGGATATACTGTCGTACCTTTCGGAAAACGGTGTAACGGTATGTGATTATAATTCTGTATATACTGACCTTGAAACACTTGATGTAAGCTGTTATCTTGCAGTGGATTTTGATATTTCAAACTATAATATTATAAAATCAATCAAGTGCCTCCATAAGGACAGGAAGGATTTTGTAGGCTATCTCAAATGTATTAAGAACAGTACAGAAATTGAAAATGTCAGAAAAGCCTACATAAAAGAGAATACAGCTCTTGTAAAAAGCTTTTATGAAATATATAACAGAGATAATTTAACAGAATACGACGTTGTTAATATAATAGAAAAGAACAGACAAAACCTTGACGGTTACTATTCACCGTCTTTTGATACTATAGCTGCATTCGGTGAAAATGCTGCCATGGTGCATTACAGTCCTGATGAGAAGAACAGTGGCAAGGTCGGAGAAAACGGTCTGCTTCTGATTGACACCGGTGGGCAGTATTTTGAGGGTACTACCGATACCACCCGCACACTGGTTCTTGGTGATATAACAGAAGAGGAAAGCGAAAGCCTGACACTTGTTCTGAAAGGGAATATATCTCTGGCAACAGCCGTTTTCCCCGTAGGTAAAACAGGGCGGGACCTTGATGGCATTGTAAGAAGCACACTGTGGAAAAAAGGTCTTGATTACAACCACGGAACAGGACACGGTATAGGTTACTTTTTAAGTGTTCACGAAGGTCCGCAAAGGATTTCTCCTGTATGTAATGAAATTCTTAAAGAAAATATGTTTCTTTCCGACGAGCCGGGGATATATGTAGAAAACGGCTACGGCATAAGAATAGAAAATCATCTTTGTGTCAAAAAATATAATGACGAATTTCTGTGCTTTGAAGTGCTGAACTACTGCCCTATAGGAACAAAGGGCATTAAGACAGAACTTTTGGATGCTGAAGAAATTAAGTGGCTTAATGACTATAATGAAAAGTGTCGAGAGCTTCTTATTGATCATCTTACAAAGGAGGAAGCAGAATGGCTGAAAACATATGCAGCGAAGATATGAATGAAAGATTCAATAAAAAATTGCAGTTTCTTGTTCTTATTGACAGAATGAAAACCGTGTACCGACAGAATCTTCTCATAGATAAATCCCGCAGAGAAACAGATGCGGAGCATTCCTGGCACATAGCTGTAATGGCAATGCTTTTTTCTGATTTAGCTCCGGAGGGTGTTGATACGGACAGAGTTGTAAGAATGTGCCTTGTCCACGACCTTATCGAGATTTTTGCGGGAGATACTTTCTGCTATGACCAGAAGGCAGGCGAGGATAAAGCAGAGAGGGAACGGCTTTCTGCAGACAGATTGTTTTCCATCCTTCCTGAAAAGGACGGAAAGGAAATCCGCACTTTATGGGAGGAGTTTGAAGCGCAAAGCACTCCAGATGCAGTCTTTGCCGCGTGTCTTGACCGTTTTCAGCCACTAGTGGGTAATTTTCTTACAGATGGTCATACATGGAAAAAGGGGAAAGTTAAGCGTGAACAGGTTGAGGAAAGAGATTCCGTTATAGAAAATGGCTTTCCCGCCGCCTGGAAAACTGTGTGCGATATCATTGAAGATTCAGAGAAAAAAGGATTATTCAACCATAAATAGACAAAATTTGTATATAGCTTGTTCTAAATTCTGTGCAATTTTACAAAATAAAAATTGGCTATTGCCAAGACGCAAAAAATAGTGTATAATGACTTTTAATATAAAATGGTGGTGATTTAATGTATTTATCAGATAAGTTTGGTGCTGTAAGCCCCTCATCAACTCTTGCAATTACTGCAAAGTTCAACGAGATGAAGGCAAATGGCATTGACGTAGTAGGTTTCGGAGCAGGTGAGCCTGACTTTGATACCCCTCAGCATATTAAGGATGCGGCTATTAAAGCTATTAATGACGGCTTTACAAAATATACTCCTGCTTCAGGAACCAAGGAACTTAAGGAAGCAATAGTTCGTAAGTTCCTTCGCGACAATAATCTTGAATACAGCATTGAAAATATAGTTGTTTCAAATGGTGCGAAACATTCTCTTATGAATGTTTTCGGTGCAATTCTTAACCCCGGTGATGAGGTTATTATTCCTACACCTTACTGGGTAAGCTATCCGGAAATGGTTAAGCTTAATGACGGTGTGCCGGTATTTCTTAAAGCTACCGAGGAAGATGGTTTCCTTGTAAGTGCTGAAAGAATTGAAAAAGCAATTACGGACAAAACCCGTGCAGTGCTTATAAATACTCCATCAAACCCCACAGGTATGCTCTACAGTGAGGATGAGCTTCGTAAGATTGCTGACATCTGCGTTAAGCATAACATCTATGTTATCTCTGACGAAATTTATGAGCATCTTGTTTACGACGGACATAAGCACGTTTCAATCGCTTCATTCAATGACGAGATTAAAGACCTTACAATTATTGTAAACGGTGTCAGCAAGACATATGCTATGACGGGATGGAGAATAGGTTTTACTGCATCAAATGCCAAAATCGCAAAGGCGATGGGCAATGTTCAGAGCCACGCAACAAGTAACCCCAATTCTATTGCGCAGAAAGCAACTGTAGCCGCACTTGACGGTTCTATGGATACTGTTATGGCGATGAAGGAAGAGTTTGATAAGAGAAGAGTTTATATGGTTGATCGCATCAATTCAATTGACAGTGTATCAGCTCTTAAGCCTCAGGGTGCTTTCTATGTTATGATGAATGTTTCTGGACTTTTCGGTAAGTCAATCAACGGCAAGACAATTACCGACAGCAACTCTTTCGTAGCGGCATTCCTTGAAGAGGCGCTTGTATCAGTTGTTCCCTGTAAGGACTTCGACAGTGATATCCACGTAAGATGGAGTTATGCTACAAGTATGGAGAGCATAACAAAGGGACTTGACAGACTTGAGGAATTTGTTTCTAAATTTAAATAAAAGTACTTCAAAAAAGACAATTTTTGCATTGCAAAGGTTGTCTTTTTCTTTGTTTGATAGTATAATGATTTCATCAAAGATGAAATCGTGGATATGAATTCATATCATATCGGGTTTGTGATAACGAGAATATTAAAAAGGTTTTAGCTTGTATATCGACAAAAATGTGGCAACTAAATCGTTCAATCAATTCGAATAATGTAGGGTTCGTCGGAAACCGCCGAACCGCTTTCGGCACATCGTAAACGCTGTGCCCTACAAATGGTGGCACATTGAACGAAACGAGCAACCGATTCATACATGTAGAGCAGAGGCTTGCTCCTGCCGAAAAAGACGGAACGAGCATTGATTTCACCGAAGATATATTCAGCTAAATGCACTGCGTATGCAAAACTGTCTTCAGCAGCTTAAAGTGAATTTAATTTAGCTGTTTTGAAGAAGCAATTTAGCTACTGATATGAAAAGATATACAGAAGGAGTTAAAATATGGATGCGGAAAAAATAGTAAAAGAATTAACTTTTGAAGAAAAAACGAAGCTTCTGACAGGTTACACTACTATGACTACATATCCCATTGAGAGAATGTCGGTAAAGTCAATAGAATGTGCAGACGGCTCTCACGGGGTAAGGTCACTTCCCGAAAATAACTGTACCCATTTTCCGAATGTGTGCAGCCTTTCCTGCACATGGAATAAGGAAACAGTAAGGGGAATGGGTAGAGCACTGGCGGATGAATGTATAAAGAACAACATAGATGTTTTGCTTGCTCCAGGTGTGAATTTAAAACGTCATATTTTGTGCGGAAGAAATTTTGAGTATTTTTCAGAGGACCCTGTCCTTGCAGGTGAGCTTGCAGCGGCATACGTTGAAGGACTGCAGGAGAAAGGTGTATCTGCCTGCGTTAAGCATTATGCTGTTAATAATCAGGAAGAAGCGCGTCAGACCGTAAGTGTTGAACTGGATGAAAGAACTTTAAGGGAGCTTTACCTTAAAGCTTTTGAAATAGTTATAAAGAAATCAAACCCGGACAGCATTATGTGTGCATATAACAAGGTGAACGGTGTATGGTGTTCTGAAAACGAGTATCTTTTAAAGGAAATTTTAAAGGAGGAATGGGGTTACGACGGACTTGTTATGTCTGACTGGGGTGCTGTACAGAATCCGTCATTTTCTGTAAAGGCGGGGCTTGACCTTCAGATGCCTGACAATCCTGATATTACCCGGATGTTAAGAGATGGAATTGAAAAAGGATGGGCTTCAGAGGAAGATATTGACAGAGCCGCAAAGAAAATAATCGAGTTTGCCGACAGAAAGCCTCTTCGGGCAGATAACTACGACAGAGATAGTCAGCATAACCTTGCAAGAAAGATAGCGGCAGAAGGTATAGTTCTCCTTAAAAATGATAACGACGTTTTACCTTTGACAAGTGAAAAGTATAAAAAGATTGCCGTTGTAGGTGAACACGCAATTTCTCCCGTTATATGCGGACAAGGTGCGGCAGAGGTTTTCCAGAGTGAAGAATATACACTTTCCCCCTTGGAAGAACTTAAAAAACAGCTACCCGACGTGGAATTCAATTACATTGATATATACAAAACCACGGAGTACAGCCGTCAGATGCTTTGGCCGAAATGCGTAGAATTTATCGAGTCAATCAAAGATTGCGATGCTGTGCTGTATTTTGGCGGAAGTATGGTCTCTGAAGATACGGAGAATTTCGACAGACGTTCAGCCTGTGTAAATCCCAATCAGGAATTGTTTGTAAGATACGCAGTTGATATGAATAAAAAGGTTATCGTAGTACTTCAAAACGGTGGTGCGTTGATTTTGGGAGAATATATGAAAAAAGCCGATTCAATTGTTGAAATGTGGCTTGGCGGCGAAGCGGCAGGTGGTGCAGTTGCGGACGTATTGTGCGGAAAGGTTAATCCATCGGGTAAGCTTTCAGAAACATTTCCCTGCTATATGCGAAGAGATCTTGATTATACGGGAAGCGCTGTCGTAGAATATAAAGAAAGATTTGACGTAGGCTACAGATATTATGACAAGCATCCCGAAGAAATACTTTACCCTTTCGGTCACGGTATTTCATATACTTTTTTTGAATACAAGGATTTAAGGACCGATGAAAATAATCTGACGTTTGAATTTACACTGCAAAACATCGGGAAGTGTGACGGCGCAGAGATTGTGCAGCTTTATATCGGCGATCCTGTGGCAAGTGTTGTGCGGCCATTAAAAGAACTCAAAAAGTTCGAAAAAGTATTCCTTAAGGCAGGCGAGGAGAAAAAGGTAGCTTTCAAACTTACGGAAGAAGACCTTTCCTATTACAATCCTGTTATTCACGATTGGGTAGCAGAAGACGGTGAGTACAATATTTATATCGGTGCATCGTCTCAGGATATTAAATTCATTTCAACAGTAAACTACGAAGGAAATATGCTGTATTCACTTAAGCACATAAACGAAGCGAGAATAGGATAAAAATGATATACGAAAACATCTATCCCGGGAAGTTTGTTTCCCGACCAAACAGATTTATCGCGAATATTGAAATTGATGGAAAAACAGAAGTCTGCCACGTTAAAAATACCGGTAGGTGTAAAGAACTTTTACTTCCGGGTGCGGATGTATTTGTACAGAAGTCGACCAATCCCCAAAGGAAAACCGCTTACGACCTGATTTCTGTTTATAAAAATGGTATGCTTATCAATATGGACAGTCAGGCACCAAACAAGGTTTTTCACGAATGGGTGAAAGACAGCGGATATTTCGGAGAGGTATCTCTTATAAAGCCTGAATGTAAGTATAAAAATTCCAGATTTGATTTTTATATCGAATCATGGGAACGAAAAATATTTGTTGAGGTGAAGGGTGTAACCCTTGAAAATGACGGTGTGGTATCATTTCCGGATGCTCCTACGGAACGCGGTGTGAAACACCTCAATGAGCTTACAGATGCAAGGAAAAACGGGTATGAAGCATATGTGTTCTTTATTATTCAGATGGGAAAGTGCAATTATTTTACACCCAACAGAAAGAATCATCCGGAATTTGCAGATGCGCTGAAAGCGGTTTCAAACAGCGGTGTCAATGTAATTGCAATGACCTGCTCTGTGACGGAAAACGAACTTACAGCAGATAAATTCTTAAAAGTAGTTTTATAGAGGTGACAAAATGTTCTATTATAAGTTTATGCGATTTCCCGGGGGAAAGGCAAAGACTGTTACCCTGAGCTACGACGACGGTTATGTTTCTGACAAAAAATTTTCAGATGTTATAACAAAGGCAGGTCTTAAATGTACCTTTAACCTTACAAGCTCAAAAAGGATTAACAGGCTGACAACCGAAGAAATAAAAGAATATTTTCTTGACAGAGGTCACGAGATTGCTGTTCACGGTGCTATGCACAGAGCAGAGGGGAATCTGCGTCCCATAGAGGGCATCAGAGAGGTTCTTGACTGCCGCATTGAGCTGGAGGAAAGATTCGGTATCATTATACGCGGTATGGCGTATCCCGACAGCGGAATTACACTTATGACAAACGGTGCAAACTATGAAAGCATTAAAAGCTATCTGACGGATCTTGATATAGCATATGCCCGGACCCTCGGCGGCGACAATGAACAGTTCAATCTTCCCGAGGACTGGCATGCGTGGATGCCGTCAGCCCATAATACAAATCCAAAAATACTTGAAATGATAGATAATTTCCTTGCGATAGATATATCGCCCCGGGTTTATCCTGCGCGTCGTGCTCCAAGGCTTTTCTATATGTGGGGACATACTCCCGAATTTGACAGTGAAAACGGGTGGGAGCTACTTGACCAAATCTGTGGTAAATTTGCGAACAGGGAAGATATTTGGTGTGCAACCAATATGGAAATATATGAATACACCGAGGCATACAATTCGCTCATATACAGCGCCGACGGGTGTACGGTATATAATCCTACTTTGTTTGATATCTGGTTTGATACATTTGACACTGATGCTCATCTTCACTGCATTAAGCCGGGAGAAACAATAAAATTGTAATATTTAGAAAAATTTGAAAAATTTTCAAAAAAGGTATTGACACCGAACAAATGTTCTGTTATATTATAAATAGAAAGGCGAACAAATGTTTGGAGGTATCTTTTATGAAAACAAGCAGTAAATATAGAAGACTTATGAGACAGAGAAAATTAAGGAAACAGCGCACTGCAGCATTTCTGGTGTTTGTGGCATTGCTTGTCCTGGTGGCTAATGTTGCATTATCAAATCAGTCAACTGATGATGAGCATGATGTTGTTGCTGTTACTGTACAGAGCGGAGATACAATCTGGTCTATTGCCAAGGAATATATTCCGGAGGGCACAGATTTTAATGAATATATTCATTCGATTTCTGCGAACAATGGTGTAAAGGACGGTAATATTTACGCAGGTCAGGTAATATACGTTCCTGTTGAAGCTTAAGTAAAAAAGCAGATTGAAAAGAAAGTATACCTTTTTAAAAAGATAATGAATTTATGATTGCGGTTTAATATATCCTGTGGTATAATAAATGAAAAATTATAGACGGAGAAAAATATGCTTACTAAAGAATATATATTAAATCAGCTTAAGAATTTTAAATCATTCGGCAGACCTGTAATTGTTCACACGTCACTTAAATCTATCGGGGAGATTGACGGTGGTGTTGACAATTTAATTAATGCGTTGATTGAGCATTTTACAAAAGATGGCGGCTTGCTTTGTATTCCAACGCATACATGGAAAACCCTACAGCTTGATTTAAACAAGGCAGAGAGTTGTATCGGTGTTCTGCCGTCGGTTGCTGCGAGCAGAACTGATGGAGTAAGGAGTCTTCATCCTACACATTCAATGGTTGTTTTCGGTGATAAAGAAAAGGTTTTGAAGTTCGTAGAAAACGAAATAAATGTTGATTCTCCTACTAACCCTGACGGTTGCTACGGTAACATTTTCAAGGAAGACGGATTTATTCTTCTTATTGGTGTTGGTCAGGACAAGAATACCTGTATTCACTGTATTGACGAAATGCTGAATATCCCGAATCGTCTTACTGACGAAGGAATAAATGCCGAAATCATTTTTAAGGACGGAAGGAAAGAAACCAGACATCTTAGATGGTTTGACCCGATAATTCCTGACGTATCGGTATATTTCGGTAAACTGGAGCCGGTTTTCAGATTCTTTGGAGCAATAGAAGATGGAGTGATAGGAAGCGCAAAGGTACAGTTTTGTCGCGCTTTGAAAATAAAAGATGCGCTGGAGACTGTGTACAGTAATGCAAAAGGAACAGAGATTCTTGCTGATGGACTTCCTCTCGATGAAAAATTATATAAAGAGGTATAATAAAATGAATGAAAAATGTATTCTTGATGAAAATAAATTGTGTAACGATTGCGGTGAATGCGACAAGTGCGATCTTGACAGTAACAAAGCTTGTGATAACTGCGGAAAGTGCATCGGTATGGATGCTGACAGCCGCGCAATAGAAATTGAAGATGTAATTATAAGAAAATAATGCAAAAGGTGCGGTGAATGCGTGTGAATATTCGGATTTAACCGCACTTTTTTTCGTTTTTCCTTGCACTGGTGAGTATAACATGGTATACTATAATTATAGTATAATGTGGTAAAAAGGTGATGTAAATGGAATATATCAATATACTTGGTGTCCATGTGAGCAAACTTAATATGGAACAAGCAGTAAACAAAGCTGCCCAGCTTATGGAAAAAGCCGGTCTTAGTGTAATTTTTACACCTAATTCTGAAATTATACTTTATGCTTCAAATAATACTGAATACACAAAAGTTCTTAATGAAGCGGATATGATAATTGCTGACGGAATCGGTGTTGTATATGGTGCAAGAATTCTTGGGGAAAAGCTTGAAGAACGTGTAGCGGGATATGACCTTGTTGTAAAGCTTTTTGACGTGATGGCAAAAAAAGGACAATCTGTTTTCCTTTTGGGAGCAAAACCGGGTGTAGCAGAAATTGCGGCAGAGAAGCTTGTTGAAAAATATCCCGGTCTGAAAATTGCCGGTACTCATGACGGTTATTTCAAGGATGAAGATGATGAAAAGGTTATTGAAACTGTAAATGCGGCAAATCCTGACTTCCTTATGGTTTGTGTAGGTTTTCCAAGACAGGAAAACTGGATATACAAATATAAGGACAAGCTTAATGCAAAGCTTGCAATTGGTGCAGGCGGATGTATAGATGTATTTGCAGGCAATGTTCAGCGTGCCCCTGAATTTTATTGTAAACACGGTATTGAGTGGCTTTACAGACTAATGAAACAGCCTTCAAGATTTGTGAGAATGCTGGCACTGCCTAAATTCGGATTGAAAGTTCTTTTTAAAGGCAGAAAATATCGGAAGAAATAAAGGAAGTTAATATATGCTTGAATTCAGCCCTATATCGCCAGGCGACTATGAGAGATACTATAAGTACAGGAATATCGACCCGTCTAATGCTTCTGAAGCATCTTTTACAACCGTTTATATATGGAACAATTACTATAGTCTGGAATGTAGCGAAAACGGTGAGTTCTTTTTCCTGCGGTTTAATATTAAAGGAAAAATGCCCTCGTACTTTTTTCCTATAGGCAGAGGAAATATAGAAAAGGCTCTTGCAGAGCTTGAAGAATATGCGTCAACTCACGGAGAAAAGCTTTGCTTTCGTTTGGTTTCAAAGGAAAATAAGGATAAATTATTGGCTGTTTACGGCGACAGACTTTCTGTGAAAGAAAGTCGTGATTCCTATGATTACGTTTATCTTACAGAGAGAATGATTTCTCTTTCAGGAAAAAAGCTTCATTCTAAAAGAAATCATCTGAATTATTTTTTTGATAATTACAACTATAGCTATAAAAAAGTAACAGATAAAGAAACTCTCGATAAATGTGCAAAAAAAGCTTATGAACTTGTAGAAGCAAAGGAAAAAAACAAAAATCCCTTTGAGCTTGGTGCAATGAAAAGCTATTTTGAAAATTATTTTGACTTTAATCAGACAGGTGCATTTTTGGAAATCGAAGGCGAAATTGCGGCGATGAGCTTCGGAGAAAAAATTTCTGAAAATACTGCACTTATTCAGATTGAGCTTGCAGATGAAAAATATCGTGGAGCTTATCAGGCTATAAACAAGCTTTTTTGTGAAAATGAGTGGAGTGGCTTTACCTATGTCAACCGTGAGGAGGATATGGGGATTGAAGGACTTAAAAAAGCAAAAATGAGCTACCAGCCTGAATTTTTAATTGAAAAGTATTATCTTTGGGAGGAATAATCATGGTTTATATTTTTCTTGCAGACGGCTTTGAAGAAATAGAGGCGCTTGCTCCTCTTGATATTATGAGAAGAGCAGGCATTGAAGTAAATACGGTAGGTGTTACCGGCGAATATGTGACAGGTGCACATAACATTACTGTAAAGGCAGATATCTTGCCGGAAAAAGTTAAGTACGAAAATCTTGACTGCGTAATTCTCCCCGGAGGACTTCCCGGCACAACAAATCTTGAAAAAGATGAAATAGTGCAGAATGCAATTGATTATGCAAATGATAATAACAAGCTAATCTGCGCAATATGTGCTGCTCCGTCAATCCTCGGTCATAAAGGGCTTCTTGACGGTAGTGAGGCAACTTGCTATCCCGGATTTGAAGATAGCTTCAAGGGAGGTAAATATGTTAAACAATCAGTTGTAAAGTCAGATAACTTTATAACATCGAACGGAATGGGTTCAGCATACAAATTCGGTTTTGAAATTACTGCAGCACTTACTTCCCAGGAAGTAGCCGATAAAATAAAAGAACAGATACAGAGTTAAGGTGGCATATGATGCAGGATTATCTTGATTCGCTTATACCCAAGCGAAGTGAATTTCTGGAAAATTTAAGAAAAAAGTCAGCTCTTGAAGAAAGCTATGCGCCTATAGTGCAGAAATCGACGGAGCAGCTTATAATAACACTTCTCAATATACTTAAACCCCGCAGGGTGCTTGAAATAGGAACAGCAGTAGGTTACAGTTCGATTCTTATGGCGGATAATCTGCCTGATGACAGCACGATAGTAACTGTAGAACGTTATAAAAAACATGCAGATATTGCTGTGGATAATGTGTTTGAGGCAGGATACGAAAGAAAAATCCGTGTGATTGAAGGGGAGGCGGCAGAGGTTCTGCATTGGCTGGATGAAGGGTTTGACTTCATATTCCTTGATGCGGCAAAAGGTCAGTATATCGAGTTTTTGCCTGATATTATGAGGATACTTAATAAAGGCGGAGTTCTCCTTTCTGATAATATTCTTTATCATGGGATGATAGAGGATGAGGGCAAGGTTGAACGCAGAAAGATTACTATAGTAAAAAGACTTCATATGTATCTTGAGGAGATAACGAGTAATCCGGAGCTTACCACATCAATTATTCCCATCGGAGACGGTGTGGCACTATCCGTAAAAAAAGCAGGTTGAACCTGCTTCTGAATAAAAGACTGAAAGGAAAATAATATGCAAAAGGTTGAACTTCTGGCTCCTGCAGGGAATTTATATAAGCTAAAAGTAGCAATAAAATATGGTGCCGATGCTGTTTACATAGGTGGAGAAGCATTTTCGCTTCGTACAGCGGCAGATAACTTTACTCCCGAAGAAATGCGTGAGGGCATTGAATATGCCCACGCAAGAGGGAAAAAGGTATATGTTACGGCAAACATCATTCCTCATAACAGTGACCTTAAAGATATGGAAAAGTATTTTAAGGAAATATACGAAATGGGTGCTGATGCAGTGCTTGTGTCTGATCTGGGTGCATTCAATATCTGCAAAAAGGCAGCACCTGAACTTGAAATACACATAAGTACACAGGCGAATAATACGAACTATGCTACCGTTCAGTCCTGGTACAATATGGGTGCAAAAAGAGTGGTACTTGCAAGAGAAATGACACTTCAGGAGACTCGTGAGATTAAGGATAACATCAGCAAGGATTGCGAACTTGAGGTTTTTATGCACGGTGCAATGTGCGTGTCTTATTCGGGAAGATGTCTCTTGAGTAACTATATGACAGCCCGTGACAGTAACTATGGCGCATGCAGCCATCCTTGCAGGTGGAATTATGCTCTTATGGAAGAACAGCGCCCCGGTGAATATATGCCGGTGTATGAAAATGAACGCGGAACTTTTATAATGAACTCCAAGGATTTGTGTATGATTGACCATTTACCTGAACTTATCGGTAGTGGTGTTGCATCGCTTAAAATTGAAGGCAGGGTAAAGAGCGAATACTATGTTGCCACAATTGTGGGGGCATACAGAAAAGCGATTGATAAATATTATGAAAATCCTGCGGAATACAAATTTGATTCTGCATGGTACGATGAAATAAAGAAAGTCAGCCACCGTGATTATTATACTGGGTTTTTCTTTGGAATCCCCGATACCGGTGCACAGATTTACGGCTCAAGCTCATATATACGTGAGTGCGACCTTATCGGAATTGTAATGGATTATGATGAAAAGACAGGTCTTGCAAAGGTTGGCCAGAGGAACAGATTTTTCCTTGGTGATGAGATTGAAATAATGCAACCGGGAGAGGATTTTTTCACACAGAAAGTAGAAGTTCTTAAGGATGAGAATATGAATGATATTTCTGTGGCGAACCATGCCGCAATGACTGTTTATATTAAAACTGACCGGCCTGTTGTAAAGGATGCAATGCTCCGTCAGCAAAAGAAAGCCGAGTGATAGCATGAGAATTCTTGGAATAGACCCCGGAATTGCTATTGTAGGCTACGGGGTTGTGGATAAAGAGTTAAACCGTTATAAAACAGTTGCTTATGATGCCATCACCACAAAAGCACATACTCCCCTTGAAGAACGACTTAACCTTGTGTATCAGGGTGTGTGTGAAGTTATAGACCTTTATAAGCCTGAAGCAATGGCAATCGAAGAATTGTTTTTTAATAACAACGCAAAAACTGCTCTTACTGTAGGACAGGCAAGAGGTGTTATCATTCTTGCGGCTGTGCAAAAGGACATCCCGATTTTTGAATATACTCCTCTACAGGTCAAGCAGGCTCTTACAGGCTATGGCAGAGCGAGCAAGGGTCAAATACAGCAGATGATGAAATCTATGCTGTGCTTAACTGAAATTCCAAAGCCTGACGATGTTGCAGATGCTCTGGCAATTGCAGTATGTCACGGAAACAGTATGCGGTTTAATGCCATAAAAAATTTTGGAGGAATTAGTTTATGATTTCTTTTTTGAGAGGAACAGTTGCCTCAAAAAGCGAGAATGGTATTGTAATAGATGTTGATGGGGTAGGTTTTTCAGTAAGTATGCCGATTTCATCAATTGCTAAAGTAGGAAATGCAGGGGAGAATATAACAATACATACACACCTGCAGATGCGTGACGAACAGCCGGAGCTTTACGGCTTTTTACAGACAGAGGAAATGACATATTTCAATAAGCTTATTTCTATATCGGGAGTAGGTCCGAAAGCGGCATTGTCAATTCTTGGTACTTTGTCTCCGCAGGATCTTGCACTTGCTATTTTGAGTGAAGATGTAAAGGCAATTACAAGAGCGCCCGGTGTCGGAACAAAAATGGCGCAGCGTGTTATACTTGAATTAAAAGGAAAAATTGACACTATGGATGCTGTTATGCCGCAAACTGCAAAGGTGAGCACATCTTCAACCCTCAGAGCGGATACAGAAGCGGTAAATGCACTCATTGCGCTAGGTGCATCTCCGTCGGAGGCGCAGAAGACTGTTATGCAGATTGGTTCCGAAGGAATGAGTACCGAAGATATTATTAAAGAGGCTTTAAGGAGAATGTCTAATGGAATTTGATGAACGTATTGTATCGTCGCGTCAGCTTGATGGCGACAATGATGCAGAATATTCCATTCGTCCCAAAACAATGGACGAGTATATAGGTCAGGATAAAGTTAAAGACAGCTTAAAAATATACATTGATGCCGCATTGCAACGTCACGAGGCGCTTGACCACTGTCTCTTGTACGGACCTCCCGGACTTGGCAAGACAACCCTTGCGTCTATTATTGCAAATGAAATGGGTGTTAATATCAGGGTTACAAGCGGTCCGGCAATTGAAAAACCTATGGACCTGGCGGCAATTCTTACTAATTTAGGTCCCCAGGACGTACTGTTTATTGATGAAATACACCGCCTTTCACGTGCAGTGGAGGAGATATTATATCCTGCGATGGAGGATTTTTCTCTTGATATTATTATTGGTAAGGGACCCAGTGCTCAATCTGTAAGATTAAGCTTGCCGCCGTTCACTTTAGTTGGTGCTACAACAAGGGCGGGTCTTTTATCAGCACCTCTGCGTGACAGATTTGGTGTTATTTCAAGGCTGGAGCTGTATACAAAAGAAGACCTTACTACAATTGTTACAAGAAGTGCACAGATAATGAATGTAGATATAGTGCCTGAAGGTGCGGCGGAGATTGCGTCAAGATCACGCGGCACTCCGAGAATTGCAAACAGGCTTCTTCGCAGAGTGCGCGATTATGCCCAGGTAATGGCTGACGGAAAAATAACAAAGGATGTTGCTGACAGTGCTCTTAAAATGCTTGAAATCGACGGGCTTGGCCTTGATGCAACCGATAAAAAAATGATAACATCAATTATATATACCTTTGGTGGAGGGCCGGTGGGGCTTGATACACTTGCCGCGACTATAGGGGAAGATTCTTCTGCAATAGAAGATGTTTATGAGCCATACCTTCTTCAGCTTGGTTTTATAAACAGGACTCCCCGCGGAAGATGTGTGACAAGGCTTGCTTATGAGCATTATGGTATACAAATGCCACAGACATCCGGCGGACAGATGAGTTGGGAATAATGAATGTTACAATTTTGTTACAAAACGAGCAGGATAAGAGGATTTTAATATTCGATGTCGAATATTGTCCTGAAAAGGGGTGTGAATGTGAAAAAAGCACTATTTTTAATCAGTATGATATTGATAATGATTTGTACATTCGTTAGTGCGAATGCACAGTCACTTTATTATAATGACGATTATCATTACTATGATGCAGGGGTAATCGGTCTGAAAATTAACAGAAAAAATATTGACGGGCTTCCAATGCATCCTGTTATCATTAATGATTATACTATGGTTCCGGTGCGTGAGGTTTTTGAAGCGCTGGGTAGTGAAGTAATATGGCATGATGATACTTGCCGGGTTGAAATCAGAGATAAAGGTACTTCTGTTTTTGTTAAAATAGGTGACCGTAATACTTATATCAATGATGAATTGGTACCAATTGAAGAGCCTCAGCCATTACCAATGCTTATAGGAAAAGATTCTGCACTTCTTAAATCTATGGTTCCCGTAAGATTTGTTGCTGAAAAGCTCGGATATAAAGTAGAGTGGGATAATGAAAGCCGTTGCGTGCTTATATCAGATAGTTCAGGAGATTCTGATTTGATTATCGGAACAACAGACTCCGATAAGGTTGATAAACCTGTAACTTCTGTTAATCCGGATGAAGTAGTTATGCCTGAAGCAGAGGGCAGTTTCGGAAGTGTTGTAGCAGAATCGGATGAAAAGTACGATTATGTCTACATAAGCACCCGCTATGGAATTTCTCCTGTGGTAACAAGATATTCTAATCCTGACAGAATAGTTTTTGATTTTCCGAAAGCACTGTTTTCCAACAGCGGTGATACAATAAATCTGAACGGTAACAGTGTAGCATCTGTCAGATATTCAAATTATGAGTCCCAGGCCAGGGTTGTACTTGATATAACTGAATCTACTCAGGCTTTCGTATTGTCCAGCGATAAAGGGATTTTAATTCGTGCTGAAAAATCACTCAACGATGAAATTATATATGATGCTTTCAGTAAACGCATTTACTTTAATAAATCTTACGCAGGTGTAGGAAAAGCAATAACTAATGGCTATAAAGTAACATTTAATAATCTCAAACTTGATAATCAAAAAATTGAAGTTCATGACAGCTTTATTTATGATATAATAATTACCTCAACTAGTTCAGGCTGTACTGTGGAGGTTGACGGTAATAATAAACTGACTTATACCGCGGAAAAGGGATTCTATAAATCAGATGCCGCACCAACTGAAAATAAGAAGCCTGTAACTAGTACAAGCGGTGATAATGTAGTTGTTATAGATGCAGGTCACGGCGGTACAGACCCCGGAGCTGTAGGATATAACAGTAAAGGGACTGCAGTCGCATATGAAAGTCACATCAACCTTGCAATAGCTCTTTTGGTTGGAGAAAAGCTTGAAGCCAACGGAGTGGAAGTTGTTTATACAAGAGATAAGGATGAATACATCACACTTCAGGAAAGATCGGAACTGGCAAATGAACTTGAATGTGATTTGTTTGTAAGTATTCACTGTAACTCAATTGATAAGGCAGATATAAATGGAACTCAGGTCTATTACCATCCTGTATCTGAAACAGGTACTGTACTGGCTAACAATATTTATGATAATATTGTTGAGACTACGGGACTTTCTCCGAAAAAGACGCAGAACGGATCTCATCTGTATGTTATCCGCACAACGGTATCCCCGGCGGTCCTTGTAGAAACTGCATTTATCAGTAATGAAAGCGACAGAGAATATCTGACCAGCAATTCCGGACAGGAAGCATTGGCAGAAGCTATATGCCGAGGTGTTCTTGAAACATTGAAATAATAAAAATGCTTGAAGGCAAGTGCCTTCAAGCATTTTTGTTGTGTGAAATTATATAACCGTACGCGACACAGGTACAAGTGCCGTCTGATTTTACTTTATCAGCGCACGACATGGGTGCAGGCACTACCTTATTATTCAGGCTTGAATGAGCTCTTAAGTGGTGCTGTGCGGTTAAACACGTTTTCGTTTTTACTGTCACGTGTAAAGTAGCCCATACGCACAAACTGGAACTTTTCGTCAAGCTTTGCATCTGCAAGTGCAGGTTCACCGAAAGCTGTGGGGAAAACAATAAGTGATTCGGGATTAATAAATTCATCAAAGTTGTCATCTTCAAGGAGGGTGGCAACATTTTCTTTGTTAAAGATATTGTCAAACTGATGAACAGTAAAGGGAACTGCTGTTTCACGGCTGAGCCAATGAATATTACCCTTAACTTTTCTGCCGTCAGCAGGCATACCGTTACCTGTTTCAATATCAATACTGCAAAGAAGCTCTGTAACATTGCCGTTTTCATCGTGAAGAACTTCATCACACTTCATAATATATGCACCCATGAGACGAACTTCTCCACCGGGTTTAAGACGTTTGAAACCGGGAATAGGCTCTTCCATAAAGTCACTCTGTTCAATATAAAGCTTATTTGTGAAAGGAACACTGCGCTTGCCAAGCTCTTCGCGTTTGGGATGATTGGGTAGCTCAAAATATTCAACCTTATCATCGGGGAAGTTAGTTATTGTAACCTTGAGCGGCTCAATAACAGCTACACGGCGCTGTGCGTTTTCGTTAAGCTCTTCGCAGATGCAGTACTCGAGCAGTCTGATGTCAGCCATACTGTTTGCCTTTGCAACACCGCTTCTTTCGATAAAGTCAAAAATTGCAGTAGGTGTATAGCCTCTTCTGCGAAGTCCCTGAAGGGTAGGCATTCTGGGATCGTCCCAGCCGTCAACTGTACCTGTTTCTACAAGCTTACGAAGATAACGTTTACTCATAACAGTATATGTCATATTAAGGCGCGCAAACTCATACTGATGAGGCTTGTGCTCAAATCCCACATTATCAACAACCCAGTTGTAAAGAGGTCGATGGTTTTCAAATTCGATTGAGCAAAGTGAGTGTGTAATATCCTCAAGAGCATCCTGAATAGGATGGGCAAAGTCATACATAGGATAGATACACCACTTGTTACCCTGACGGTGATGGTCAACATGAAGAATACGGTAAATAACCGGGTCACGCATATTCATATTGGGCGACGTCATGTCAATTTTTGCACGGAGTGTTCTTTCTCCATTCTGAAACTCTCCGTTACGCATACGTTCGAACAAGTCAAGATTTTCTTCAACACTGCGGTTTCTGTAGGGGCTTTCCTTTCCGGGCTCTGTAAGAGTACCACGGTATTCTGCCATTTCTTCCTGACTAAGGTCACATACGTAAGCCTTTCCGTCGCGGATAAGTTTGCATGCGTATTCATAGCATTTGTCAAAGTAATCACTGCCATAGAAAATACCACCTGTGGGATCCGCACCAAGCCAGTGAAGATCAGCCTCGATAGCCTTTACAAATTCGTCATCCTCTTTAACAGGATTTGTATCATCATAACGGAGATTGAATTTTCCGCCGTATTTTTTTGCTGTCTGGGAATTTATCCATATAGCCTTTGCACTACCTATATGAAGATAACCATTTGGCTCGGGAGGAAAACGTGTATGTACTCCGTTTTCACGGCCTGCCGCCAAGTCTTCGTCAATAATTTCATGGATGAAGTTTGAATAACCTTCCTGCATGAAAGACACCTCCAATTTATCTGTTATTTAAGTCTATATAATCTTCACGTCCGTAAACGTTCTTATACGCGGGACGGATAATTCTGTCAGAAACCATAATTTCCTCAAGTCTGTGTGCACACCAACCGGAAATACGGCTCATTGCGAATATAGGTGTATAAACCTCCTGGGGAATATTAAGCATCTTATAAACAAAGCCGCTGTAAAAGTCGACATTGATTGCAAGGTCTTTGTGCTTGCCTGTAATCTCGGTAAACAGCTCTTTGGCATTCTTTGCAATAAGGTCATACATATAAAGCTCGTCTTCCATACCTTTTTCTTTAGCAACAATAGCCGCATTTTCGCGGAGAAGAATAGCTCTGGGGTCACTCTTTGTATAAATCGCATGACCGATACCGTAAACAAGTCCTGTGTTATCGTAGCCTTGCTTGCGGTAGATTTTAATAATCTGCTCGCGAATTTGTGCCTCATCTGTAATATCGGTAACATTAGCCTTGATATAATCAATCATACCCATAACCTTGGCATTGGCACCACCGTGCTTCGGTCCTTTAAGAGAACCTACTGCAGCGGCGATAGTGCTGTATGTATCGGTTCCTGTAGAGGAAAGAACGTGCGTGGTAAAGGTTGAGTTGTTACCACCACCGTGTTCCGCATGAAGTATGAGAGCGAGGTCGAGAAGGTGTGCCTCTGTCTGCGTATACTCATTGTTGGGACGCATCAGGTAAAGAAAATTTTCAGCTGTAGAAAGGTCTTCACGGGGAACGTGAAGAACAAGGCTTTTTCCGTCAAAGTAATGGCTTTTAGCCTGATATGCATGTGCAATCATACAAGGGAAACGGGCAATAAGCTCAAAGGATTGCCTCAAAACATTTTCAACAGAAATATCGTCGGGATTATTATCATATGAGTAAAGTGCCAGAACACTTCTTGCCAGCTTATTCATAAGGTCATTACTGGGTGCCTTAAGAATCATGTCCTCGGTAAAGTTTGAAGGCAATTTACGCATCTTACCGAGATAATCTGTAAATTCTTTCAGTTTTTCCTCGGTGGGAAGCTTTCCGAACAGAAGCAGGTAAACAACTTCTTCAAAACCGAATCTTTCGTCAGCCTCACAGCCTTTTACGATTTTTGTTACATTGATACCTCTGTAACGAAGAACACCTTCGTCTGCAACCTTTTCACCTTCATCAAGAACGTAACCGTGTGCGTCACCGACCTTGGTAAGACCTACAAGGACACCGCTGCCGTTGGAATTACGAAGTCCTCTTTTTACACTGTATTTATTATAAAGCTCTGAATCGATGGAATAAACATCCTTAGAGAGTTCACATAATTCCTTAAATAAAGCATCATTATTGTTCATAATATCAACTCCAAACTATAATTGTAAATAATTATACCATAAAATCAATATAATTTCAATAAAAAGTTCTATTTATTTGTGGAAAAAATTATAATTATAACAGGCGGTGTTTTATGATGAAGCAATTTTGCGTATTTATTCTGTTTTCGGTCATAACTGCTCTCATTCTGCCATTATTGGTTTTTGAGTTTGCAGATTTATATATCAATAAAACAAAAGAAGAAACAGATATAGAAACAGACGAAACAATAAGTGTGTATTTTCATAATGAAAATATGGTTCATGAGTTACCTCTGGAAGAATACATATACTCTGTCGTAGCGGCAGAAATGCCGGCGACCTTTGAAACAGAAGCTCTTAAAGCTCAAGCTGTAGCAGCCCGGAGCTATGCTCTGCACAGAAAAGAAAATCCAAGTCCCGACCATCCGGGAGCATGTGTATGTACAGACTATACACATTGCAAGGCTTATAAATCAAAAGAAGAACTTGATAGCCAATGGAAAGAGAATTCAAGTGATTATGAAACCAAAATTAAAAATGCAGTGTATTCTACACAGGGCGAAATAATAACCTACAACGGAGAAGTAGCGCTTGCAGTTTTTCATTCGCAGGCGGGAAGCGGAAGAACGGAAAGTTCAAAGGATGTATGGGGTGGAGATGTCCCGTATCTTGTCAGTGTTGAGAGTCACGGTGAGCAGACTGCACCAAATTTTTATTCCACAGTAACTGTACCCTTTGACGAATTTAAAAAGAAAATAACTGAATTTAACCCTGCTGTTATAATTGAATCTTATGACCAGATAGGAAAAATCGAAAAAAGTGACGGAGGAAACGTAAAGACTATACAAATAGGGGGAGAACAGATAAGCGGAAAAGATATGCGACAGATATTTAACCTCCGAAGCTCTTGCTTTACAGTAAATGCAGATGATGAAAAAGTTACTTTTCAGGTTACAGGCTACGGGCATGGAGTAGGGATGAGTCAGTATGGAGCAAATACTATGGCTAAAGAAGGGTTCAGTTATATAGATATACTCACACATTACTACAGCGGAACACAGATTGTTTCAGCATGATGTTTAAACATATTTTAACAGGCAATAATATTACCGAGAGGTGTTGGTTAAATATGAAAAAAATATATACAGGTATTATTGTGGCAATAGTTGCCTCTGTGTTCGTGGTAAGCTTTCTGGTTGGCAGAGCTACAGCTTTAAAAAACAGCGGTGAAGATGGGGATAAAGAAATCTATACAGGTACTGTTCCCATACCAAGAGATGAAGAAGAAAGTATTAATACAGCAAATGAAGCCAGAAACGTACCGGTTGGGGCGCCGGATGAGGAAGAGACTCAACATCCTGACGTCAGTGTTCCTGACAGAATGATTTTTCCCTGTGGGGAAACTGTGCAGAAGGACTATTCCCAAACAGCCGTTTATTCCGAAACGATGGGGGACTGGCGTGCCCATACGGGAATAGATTTCAAAGCAGAAAAAGGTGCGCAGGTCATTTGTGTCTGGGATGGAACAGTCTCTAAAGTATATAAGGACAAGCTATGGGGAAATTGTGTGGAAGTTTCCCACGGAAATAATCTGAAAAGTGTGTACAGAAACCTTGATAAAAATACTCCGGTAACAGTCGGAGAAGAAGTTTTTGAGGGACAAGTTATCGGGTTTGTCGGAAAAAGTGCAGACATAGAAGGTGCTGAACCATCGCATCTTCATTTTGAAATGTGGCAGGATAATATGACAATTAATCCTACAGCTTATGTTTATTAAGTGATTTCACTCTATTGACATCAAATTCTGTCCTGTTGTATAATGGGAAAGACGGAGGGATGTCAATGTGTAAAAATATTTCCAGCATTTTATTTGTATGCCACGGCAATATTTGCCGTTCTCCAATGGCTGAATTTGTTATGAAAGACCTTATAAAAAAAGAGTCAATTGATATAAAGATTGAATCAGCGGCGACGAGTACAGAAGCAATCGGATGCAGAGTTCACCGTGGAACGCGGGAGAAACTAGCAGAATACGGAATAAGCACCGAAGGAAAATTTGCTGTTCAGATGACAAAAGAGGATTACGATAGGTATGACCTGATTGTTGTTATGGATGAGCTGAATATGAAAAACATCTTTAAAATTATTGATGGTGACCCGCACAATAAGGTGAGAAAGCTTCTTGACTTTGCAGGGATTGACAGAGATGTTGCCGACCCCTGGTATACCGATAATTTTGACCAAACTTATAAAGATATTCTTACAGGATGCAGGGCATTGCTTAAGAAAGTTAATAATTAACTATTTGAGATAAAAGAGGTTCTTTGTCAATAGTTGGGGTTAATAAAATGAAATTGCGTGGCAGCTGTTA
>CAYLPQ010000020.1:0-36522 GCA_964385605.1 uncultured Oscillospiraceae bacterium
CTCAACGCTTTTGTAAGTGGTACAATTTCTTTGTTGTGTTTATAGTCCATTACATTCCCTCCGAGTTGCTTCGCAACCCACCTCCCTTTACCTTTTGATAGTGTTTCCTCGTAGATTATATTATCATTTATAGTGCTTTTAGTCAACACAATCAACTTTTTTCAAATAAATATATATCAACCTTAAAATCTTTTTGAGATTTCAACGAAAATTCCGTTTCACAGAAAATCGAGTTATAGGCCCGGACGGAATTTTTAAGACGCATAAACACTTCCATAAAGTAATAGTCATCCCATAGATTACAAAGCTTTTGGATTTTTCGCAAGCCGGAGTGGACAAATGCAATTTTTTATTGTATAATAAGTATACAGTTTAGCTGTATATTGAGACAGGAGAATGGAACGTGAAAAAGTTTATTTTTTCATTGATTTTAATATTGATATGCTTTCTTTCCGTTTCTGTATGTGCCGAAAACGAGATTTTTCACTATTCATTTACTGCACAGCAGGATGCCGATGCGTGGCCAGGCTGTTTTTTTGACAGTTCTCTTAATTTTGGTAAGGGATTCTCTGCCTTTGTAACAAACCCTTTCGGCGAGGTTAAGAATGATACCATCACCCACGTTATAGATTATTCGGACAAGGTGTACCTTGAAGCGGGTAAAATTTACACGTTAAGTGGCTATGTAATGAATCCACTCAATGATGCCAATCAGCAAATTCTTACTTCTGCAAATTTGGAAAGCGGTGCAAATACGGTTATAGTGACCGTTCACGGTGCTAATTCTGAATGGCAGCTTTTTACAACAACATTCTACTCCGGACAAACAGGTTATTTTAACCTTTCGATTCATTTTACCGAGGGTAATGAGGACTTTGGTTTTTTTGTTGATGAGTTCACTCTCAAGGAAAATAATTATACACTCACATCCCTTGGTGTAACAGGTGCTTCGGAAATTATGATTCCTATAAATACCGTTTCAAAAAACAGCTATATACCATATCTTATAGCCTCTGACTCAACTCGTATAAGTATTCTTTCTGACAGCAGCATTGTTTCGTCCTGTAGCACAGGTGAAGGAATAGAATACGATCCGCAGAATTTTACTCTTTCAATATCAAATACTGCAAAACCAAACACACAGATTACAATTGACTTTGCTCTTGAAAATTATGCTAATCTTTCGCTTTATTCATTTAATGTTACCCTTACTGATAATATGATCGATAATTCATATTTTGACGAAGATACCTTATACTGGCAAAGCTCATCTCTTATTGACATTGTAAAAAATGATTCCGAAACATATATAGGTGTATCTACCAATGATTACGGTGATTATGGTTATTACTCCACCGTAACATACAGTGAACCGCAGTTGCTTTTAGGAGGAGAGCTTTATGTTCTTCGTGCGAAAGTAAAATCAGATTCTGATATAACAGAACGTACTATTTATGCCAAAAACACATCTGCCGTAGTCGGGAACACGGTTTTCTTTGAAATCAAAGATATTTCCGGAGCCGAGTGGAAAGAGGTTTTTGCGGCATTTATTCCGGAAGTCAGCGGAGTGTACGACATAAGTGTTAATTTGTGTTCTATGTACGATTCCACCATTTTCATTGATGACATTACTCTTACTTCCGAGGCTTTGAAGCCGGAATATCTTACCTTGCATGCCCCCGGAAATATTGCTATCCCCGATGTAACTACGGCATATCCGGTTTATGCCTACCTCCGCGACCAGTTAGGTAATATTATAGACGAATATAACATCAGTCTGTCGCTTGAATCAGATAATTCGTCATTGCTTTTTAATACCGAAAACAACTCTCTTGTAGTTTTCCCCGATACCCTTCAAGGAGTATATATACTTAATGCAACTTATAATGAAAACCCGTCCATACGGACTTCCCTGCCGGTTACGGTAAGCTTTGACTATGTGGGTGACGGCGGTTTCGAACAAACAGTACCCAATGAATGGTGGACTGCAACGTCGCCCTATGAGTGCAATTTTTATATACGTAATGACGGATATTCAAAACGCGCACTGATAAACAGCGACGGTGAATACTTAATTCTGTTGAACAACTCCTATATTCATCTTATAGAAAATGTACCCTATGTATTTAACTGCGAGTTTTCCGGTGCTAAAGACTGCACTGTAACTCTTTTTATAGAATCGATTGACTCAAATGTGTATCCTCTGGTGCAGTTTCAGGTAGCCGGTGGTACTACACTTAACGATAAGCTTCCTCCGGAGCTTTTCCTGGCAGAAGAAAGTGTGGTCGGACGATTATTCCTGTATATTCAATCCAACGATTCTATGCCTTTTTCCATATATGCCGATAATCTTTCTCTGAAAAAAGCATCTATAATGGCGGCAAATCCTCACGTTACAGGAAATCTCTACGTTAACGGTGCAGCGGAAGCACAGTTTTCCTTCTATAACAGTGTAACACAGGACAACGATATTTCTTCCTGTATCGTGAACTGGTATATTTCTTCTGATTTGACCGGAACTTATACTATGTTGGAAAATTTTGATGCTAACATATATTTTGATACAACCTTTTATAATAAATACGTTTATTTTGAGGTTATTCCAGTATGTCCTTCTACAGGATTTTCCGGTGACGCGGTGCGTTCGACTGTATACCATATAACTTCAGAAGAAAATTCACAGTCAGTATCACAGCCGGAGGCATTCATAATACCTGAACTTGACACACCGACAAACAGTGACTTTTTTGACGATACCAAAGAACATTGGGCAAAAAATTATATAGACGAACTTGCTTTTAACAAAATTGTAAATGGGGTAAGTAAGAATATTTTTCTTCCCGACAAATATATAACCAGAGCAGAGTTCGCAAAATTATTATGTAATGCTTTTTCTGTAAAGAAATTTTCAGAATTAACACAGTTTTCAGACATTTCCAAATCAGACTGGTTTTATAGCGATGTGTGTGCACTTAGTCAGCACGGAATCATAAACGGTATTTCTTCTGAAGCTTTTGCCCCTTCAATGGAAATCACCCGCCAGGATGCGGTTGTTATGATTATGCGTATGTATGATAAATTAAACAGCAATTATGAAACTTCGAATCTTGACTTTTATGATAGTGTTCAAATTTCTAGTTACGCATATAGTCACATTCAATCAGCTCTTTCTCTCCAGATTGTTAACGGAAATCCTGACGGCAAATTCCTGCCTAAAAATAATATCACACGCGCTGAAGCATCCACACTTGTATATCGAATGATAAAGAGTTTGTAAAGGAGTATTTTAATTGAAAAAGTTTCTAAAAATACTTGCTCTGGTTTTATATGCGTGTCTTATAGTCCTTACAATCATATATGCACGGGATATGACGGTAGATGAACTTTTAAACTATTCTCCCGAAAACGTATTTCTTGCCGTCCTGTTTATGCTTGGAATTAATGCACTCAAGAGTATTTCTGTGTTTTTTCCGATTATAGTTTTACAGATTGCAAGCGGATTTCTTTTCCATCCGGCTCTTGCGATTACAGTAAATATTATGGGTTCAGCTATTGTTTATGCAGTGCCGTATTTCCTTGGAAGAACTACAGGAGCAAAAAAAGCAGAGCAAAAAGTAAAGTCCAATCCAAAGCTTACTGCGCTTTTTGAAAAGCAACATAAGCATGAGTTCTTTCTGTCATTCTTTTTAAGAGCGATAAGCTGTCTTCCAGGCGACCTTGTAAGTATGTATCTGGGAGCTTTAAAATTCAACTTTCCAAAATATCTTATAGCCAGTATGCTTGGAAATCTCCCCGGTCTCATTCCGGCAACATTTATGGGTAAGAGTATTACAGACCCATTTTCTTCTGATTTTATAACTGCAACAATAATAACGGTTTCCACAGCTTTGCTGTCTGTTGTAATATACTATTTTCATAACAGAAAAAACGAAACTTAAAACACAAAGGGGGTGTAAAAAAACTCAGTTTTTTTATGCCCCCTTAATATGTGAATAGAAAAATGCTTCAGAACGTACAAACTGAGATTTTTCAATAAAACAAGATAATTTTTTAATTTACGAACTATCTATATTTTATATTATTGCCTCTTTGCGGTCCGGACTTTTTTTCATCTCATTTTATCATTTAAGTACCGGCACAGCCTGCTTTACTGCAAGTATGCTTTTAGTGCATTATAGTTGTCTTCCATCAGACTAATATAATTCTTGCCTGCATCAAGCTCTGATTTCGTCAGAGTATGGCACGAATGAAACAGCATCTTCTTTGCACCTGTTTCTTCGCACACTGTATCAGGTAACTGCCCCCCGGAAGTTTCCGTATAAAAAACAACTTGGATATTGTTATTTTTTACTTTCTCCATAAGTTGCGCTACAGTAGCGGCACTGGGCTCACTTTCATCAGAACACCCAGGATATGCTGCAAAGCATTCAAGATTATAGTCATCTGTAAAATATCTGAAGGGAAATCTGTCTGCAAAAACTAATGTTTTGGAACAATCTTTTGTAAGTTTTGCAAACCTGCTGTCAAGCTCATCCAGCTGCTTTACGTATTCTTCAGCATTCTTCATATAGAATGCTGCATTTTCACTGTCAGCCTTTCCAAGCTCTTGGGCGATGATAAGGACAATTTCCTTTGAATTTCTTAAAGAAGTCCATATATGCTGATCGTATTCAAAATCACTGTGTTCATGATGATGTTCTTCTTCCTTAATATTTACACATTCCATAGCAGAAATAACTCTGCCGTTCTCGCCCTTTTCATTTACTATGCTTTCGGTCCAGGGCTCTGCACCCTTCCCAAGTCTTATAAACAAATCGCATTCGTGTATCCTGACCACATCCTGCACTGCAGGTTCATATGAATGTGCCTCTGCTCCCGCGGGCAAAAGCAAAGTTACTTCCGCCTTATCTCCGGCAATATTTCTGGCAAAGTCATACATCGGGAAAACAGTGGTCACTATCTGAATTTTATCACTTTTACTGTTATCGGCTTTGTCACATCCAACAAAGGAAATCACAAAGACTGCCATCAACAGAACACTCAAAAACTTCTTCATATTATATATACTCCAATTTGAAAATCATTCTCATATTCGCAAGAAATATTGTACTATCTTCATCTTATTTTGTCAAGAATATTGACTAAAATCGGGAAAAGATTTATAATAGTATTCGGATAAAACAACTGGAAAGAAGGAGTTTAAATGACTAAAATTGACATATTTTCGGGATTTCTGGGAGCAGGTAAAACTACCCTCATCAAAAAACTTATAAAAGAGGCTTATAAGGACGAAAAGCTCGTTCTTATTGAAAACGAATTTGGAGAAATCGGTATTGACGGCGGTTTCATGCAGGAAGCCGGAATTGAAGTTACCGAAATGAATTCGGGATGCATTTGTTGCAGTCTTGTAGGTGATTTTGCCGAAGCCCTGAAAAAAGTCCTTTGCGACTTTGCCCCTGACCGCATTCTTATTGAACCGTCAGGTGTAGGTAAGCTCAGTGATGTAATTAACGCAGTAAAAGGAGTTACCGATGAAAATGTAATTCTCAACAGCTACTGTGCAGTGGCTGACGCAAAAAAATGCAAAATGTATATGAAAAACTTCGGAGAATTCTTCAACGACCAGATTGAACACGCATCTTCTATCATACTCAGTCATACGGATGCGCTTTCCGAGGACAAGCTTGCAGTGTGTATAGACCTTATAAGAGAACATAATTCTGATGCTGATATTGTAACTACTCCCTGGTCACAACTCGACGGAAAAGTCATACTTGATGTAATGGAAAAATGTGATACATTAAAAAATGAGCTTAAGAAGCTTGAGGAGGAACAGCCTTGTCCTCACTGCGGTCACCATCACGACCACGAACATCACCACCACGATGAGGAGTGTCACTGTCACGATCACGAGCATCATCACCACGATGAAGAGTGTCACTGTCACGATCACGAGCATCATCACCACGATGAGGAGTGTCACTGTCACGATCACGAGCATCACCACCATCATCACGCAGATGATGTATTTACAAGTTGGGGCACAGAAACAGTTCGTTCATACACCGCAGAACAGATTTCTTCCGCACTTTCAGCCCTTTCTGATGAAGATTTATACGGAACGGTACTCCGTGCCAAAGGTATTGTAAAAGGCAGTGACGGATGGATTCATTTTGATTACGTTCCCGGCGAGTCGGATGTCCGCACAGGAAGTGCTGCCTCAATCGGCAGAATATGCGTTATTGGCTCTAAAATCAACGAAGACGCAATAAGTCGCCTTTTTGAAATATAAGGAGGATTTATATGAGAGAAATTCCGGTATACTTATTTTTAGGTTTTCTTGAATCCGGCAAGACCAAATTCATACAGGACACCTTGTGTGATGCCCGTTTCAATAACGGAGAAAAAACACTCCTTATTGTTTGCGAAGAAGGTATTGAGGAATATGACCCTTCTCTGTTCTCCGGCAATAATGTTACTGTAAAAACATTTGAGTCACCCGAGGAGATTACTACCTCTGTCCTTTCAAAAATACAGAAAGAATCTGCTGCCGAACGTGTTATCATAGAATATAATGGAATGTGGCCTGCCGACACACTTCTTAATGCGTTTCCCAAAGGGTTTATGCTTGTTCAGTGTATGATGTTTGCCGATGCCACAACTTTTTTGACATACAATCTCAACATGCGCAATCAGACTGTTGACAAATTAAGACTTTGCGAGCTTGTTGTTTTTAACCGTATGACAAAAGAAATTGATAAAACAGCTCTGCACAAAATTGTCCGAGGAGTAAGCCGCCGAGCGGATGTTGCGTATGAATACACTGACGGTAGTGTTGAATATGACGATATTGAAGATCCTCTCCCATTTGATATAGATTCGCCTTTGATTAAGATTGAAGACACCGACTATGCCCTGTGGTACAGGGATCTGATTGAAGAAACCGATAAATATAACGGAAAGCAGGTTAAATTCCGCGGAATTGCCGCATACGACAACCGTATGCCTGACATGATGTTTGTAGCAGGACGTCACGTTATGACCTGCTGTATAGATGATGTTGAATATATGCCTGTTGTTTGTATAACTTCCAAAAAGCATTCCGTTAAAAGCCGAGACTGGATTATGGTAACAGGAACAATCAAAAATGAATACTGCAAGCTTTATAAAGGTAAAGGTCCTGTAATTTATATTGACGATATGGCTCTGACCTCACCACCGGAGAAAGAGCTTGCAACATTTTATTAACTAAAACACCATCTCATGAATACAATGTTCATGAGGTGGTTTTTTATGAAATGTAATAACAGCTGGGACTGCCCTGCAGGCAGTTTTCCCTACACTGTACGCGAAGGAGATACTCTTTACTCCCTTGCAAAAGCTTTCGAAAGCACGGTTGAAAGACTGGCAGAGATTAATAACATCGAAAACGTTGACTACATCCGGGAAGGTCAGAAACTCTGTATTCCTCTTCCGTTGCAGTACTTTCCCGCTTGCAGAACAACCAATTATTACGTTGTGCATGGTGGTGACACCGCCGTTTCAATTTCTAAATACTTTGGTATAAGTACGACCCAGCTTCTGTATTCCAACATCGGAATAGATTTAGAAAATCTGTACGAAGGTATGATACTCTGCATTCCTCTCGCTCCCCCTGTTCTGTGCATTTATATTAATGACAATACTCTTAAGCTTTGTTACCATACAGGCGAAGAAATTTCTTTCCCGTGTATAAATATGTTGCGCGATACATCAGGCACTATAGTTCAGAAACAGCTGGATAATTCAACCGGCGGTTTTAAGCGGCTAAATATTCTTCCCGATACAGCTATAGCAAATGCCGGAGGAAAACGCTCCAACAATGACATAATACTGTCTGATGATGATATGGACAAAGTTTTCAATCTTGTCAGTGTGGGAACGGAGGTTGAAATTAACTGATGGCATGTGCACAATATTACGTAATACAGCCAAATGATACACTTTCTGCGATTGCAAGCAGATACGATACCACAGTCAACAACATACTGCGGCTTAACCCCGGTCTCGACCCTGGCAACCTCCCTATAGGAAGCCGTATATGTGTAATTTCACAGACATTTCAGCCGGTAACCTGCCCGCTTGGAACACTTCCATACAATGTAAATCCCGGAGATACGCTTGCTTCAATTGCACAAAAATTTGGGACTGATGTCGAAGCTCTGCTTCGTGCCAATCCCGATATTAATCCCAATAATCTTCAAGTAGGACAAAGAATATGTATCTCCCAAAGATTTATAGTTCCGCCGGAATGTCCTACCCGTAATTTTTATGTTATAAGACGCGGAGATACACTTGAGGCAATTGCTGCCACTTATCAGACAACCGTACGGGAGATTATTTCCGCCAATCCCGGTATTAATCCGCGAAATCTTACGGTGGGTCGGATAATCTGTATTCCTGCCGCACCTTCCCCTCTTGAAATAGTTGTAAACATTTCCGCCAAAAGGCTTACCGTTTACAGAAACGGCTCAATATACCGCGAATACATCGTTGCAACCGGGAAACCCTCTACACCTACACCAACAGGAGTTTTTGAGATAGTCAATAAAGAAATCGATCCCGGCGGACCCTACGGCACCAGATGGCTCGGTCTTTCTGCTAAAGGGTACGGCATACACGGCACCAATGACCCGCAATCAATCGGCACAGCTGCATCAAACGGCTGTATCAGAATGTATAACGAAGATATCGAGTCCTTATTTGCTATTACACCTGTTGGCACTGTAGTCAGGATTCTTCCGTAATCACAATATCCTCTACAGTCTCATCCGCTATAACCGAAAGCACAATTCCCTTTTCTTTAAAGTAATTAACATTACATCTTTTATTTCCGACGATTTTTGATATGTAGCTTCTTTTTGCACGTACCTGTATATTTTTACTTTGAGATGTTGTTTTCTCAACACGGTTACGGATATCACGGCTTATTATCATTTCTCCCAATGAAGGATGATATGCTCCCGCAATGTAATTTTCCTTAAGTTCAGAGCTGTCCGGCAATCCCATACGCAGTATTTTTATATTACTGTCAACAAAAAAGCGGTACAGCCTTGCACAAATGTTCACGGCATCCTCTACAGTATGTTCTGCGTATTCTCCCCGGGCATACATTTCAGCCAGATAAGTTCCTTTCAGCACAACAGTAGGATAGATTCGTGTTTCTTTTGCACCAAGCTCTTTAAAACGTCTCGCTGTAAAAAGACATTTTTCAGCTGTATCTCCGGGAAGTCCCGTCATCATCTGAAGCCCCAGTGTAATTTGGCTTTCTGTTATTGTCTCTGCAGCTTTTTCCACATCATATACACTGTGACCTCTTTTTGAAAGCTTAAGCACATTTTCATCCATTGACTGTGCACCAAGCTCTATATTTCTCACACCGTATTCAATTAATCTGTCCACAGTTTCTTTTGTTATATAGTCAGGTCTTGTGGAGAGCCGTATGCTTTTTATTCTTCCTGCTTCTATATACTTTTTTGCTATGGATAGATAATCATTCTGTTTATTTTCATCAATTCCCGTGAAGCTACCACCGAAAAACGCAATCTCGTCTGCACTACCGCCCATTGTTTCAAAATGAGACTCAATTATTTTCACTGTATCTTCTTTTGAAGGAGCACAGCTTTTGCCGCTTATCGTGCGCTGATTGCAAAAAGCACAATCATTAGGGCATCCTTCATGGGGTATAAAAATTGGTATAATCAAATCAATCATTCCTTATTTATATGTTCGTCCATTAGCAAGGGGGTGTAAAAAACCGAATTTTTTACACCCCCATTTATTTTTATGCTTTTTCTATTTCTTCTATGTAGCCGCCTTCGTCTTCCTCGTCTTCGTAATCCCTGTCAGCAATCGCGCTTCCTATAAGCACAATCAGCAAGCCTATTACAAAAACAACTATACCATAGATGAGCGCATTTTTGTTAAAACTCTGAACTATTGCGTCAACTACGCATTTAATAAACTCGCTCGAAGTTGTGAACATCGGTTTATAAATGAATCCTGCCGCTCCCGACAGAGCGCCTGAAACCATAATAGCAAATCCGATAATTTTATGTGAATATCCGCTACATACAATCATAACAAGTATTATCATCAGTATAAGTGCAAGCACCATACCAATTAATATAGGCAATGACAGCACCGCAGATGTTACACCTGTAATCTTTGCTGACTTCTGCTTATCAAGAGACTCTCTGCTTAATTCTTTTACAGTTTTACTCTTCACTACACTTCTTGCGATTGTGTTACAGTTATTCTCAAACAGCTTACGTCCTGTCAGAAAGTCTATCTTTGAAGAATTTTTATATATTACATCTGATATTTCCTTCTGTGATACAGGGATATACTCACTACCGTACAAATAGTAATTTATTACCCTTGACGCAATCCCTGCTACAAATGACGGATATGTAGATGAGCGTACCTCTTTCTCAATTTCAGCATATGTAGTTTTTACAGTGCTCTTTGAGTTATCCTTTATAATGTCAGCCAGTCCTGCACGTTCAGAGCTTTCATCAAGAATCAGATCTTCACGAAGTTCTTCATCAATGCTTCCTATAATATAACTTTCAGGTCTGCTGTCCATTATAGCACTTTCGAGAGCAAACTCAGTAGTATTAACTCTTATTGTCAACGAAGTCACAGTAGCTGTTCCCAGTACAACAAGAAGTATAAACAATAACACAGCAGACACAATGCTTACAATCTTCTTTATAATCTTTCTGCGTTTTTTATTCTTTTTGCTGTTTTTAACCTTCTGCTTTTGTTTTACCTTCGCTCTTTTGCGCTGTTCTTTTTCTTTATCATAGTTTGGAATGTCGATAGGCTTCGGAGCAAATTCCTCCATTATTTCTTTTTCAACTTCCTCAAGACTTTCTTCCGGTTCAGTTACTTCAGCAGCTTCAATCTCCTCCGCTGCTTCATTATTCTCTTCCACGGCCTGTCCCTCTGTTAATTCATTTTCAGAAACTATATCTTCTTCATTAACCGGATTTTTATTTTCATTTTCTGTACTCATAGCTTCTATCTCCTTTCCATAGCTACAAACGACTTTATTATATAATACCAATTTTCATAAAATAAGTCAAGAAAAATATATTTCTGACATATTTTGTCATTATGCAGTTTCATTAACAATAAAAATAAATATTTTTCGAACAAATGTTTGATTTTTTATTTTTAGTATGTTATAATAAACATATATTGATTTCGGGGAGGATTATTTATGGCAGCTAACATCGATAAACAACAACAAATTCTCGGTTTTATAGAAAAGCAGGTTTTGGAGAAAGGATTTCCCCCTACTGTGAGAGAAATTTGCGAAGCAGTTGGACTCAGCTCACCCTCTACAGTACACGGTTACCTTAAACGGCTTGAAAAAAACGGGTATATTGTTAAAGATGACGGTAGCTCACGCGGTATCCGCCTTACAAACGTTCCGACAAATATTTCTTCTATGGAAAAGGAGTATCTTGAAGTTCCCGTTATCGGCAGAGTAAGCGCTGGTCTTCCCATTCTTGCTGAAGAAAACCTTGAGCGCACATTCCCTCTTCCTATGGATTTTGCTAAAAAGAATGACATCTATATGCTTCGTGTCCGTGGTGAAAGTATGATTAATGCCGGCATTCTCGACGGTGACTATGTAATAGTCGAAAAGTGTGACGTTGCACGTAACGGTGATATGGTAGTAGCGCTTGTGGATGACAGCGCTACTGTAAAAACATTTTATAAAGAAAACGGTCATTTCCGTCTTCAGCCTGAAAATGATTTTATGGAACCAATTATAGTTGACAGTGTGTCAATTCTCGGTAAGGTTGTAGGTGTTTACAGACTTTTCTGATAAAGAATAAATCGCCATACTTGTGTATGGCGATTTATTCTTTATCAGTTATTCTTGCCTGACATCAGGTCTTCCAGTGCATAACCAACAGTTTTCAGTGCGTGGTTTGTTTTTCTGTATGCTTTTCTGACTTTACTTGTGTTCGGAGGTTCCATCATCATACATACGGCACCGCCGATAATTGAACCGGCAAGAAAGCCTTTTACAAATCCCATCATTTTTCCCATAAAAATCTCCTCCCATAAAAAGTGCTTTCAGTATTATTATTGTTTGTCATATATTTTATATACTTAATATTTCATCGGTATTTTTTGTTAAGATAAAATTTTTGTTGAAATAGAACACAATTTGTTATATAATAGACTGAGCTGTTTTTGAAGGGAGTCTTTTTTATGACAGTAATTGAACGTTATAATACTCTCAAAGCAAGAGTAATTAACCGTAAGGAAGAGTTTTCGCGTCTTATGGATTTTGTTGAAAGAGAAACCTCATATCTTACAAGTCCCGCCAGTACCCGTTTCCATTTGTGCAAAGAACAGGGACTTCTTGAGCACAGTGTGAACGTAGCGGAAAATATGCTTAAACTCCGCTTTGCTCTTGCTCCCGATATTGATGAGGAGAGCTGTATTATAACAGCACTTATTCATGACCTCGGCAAAGCAGGTATGCCCGGAAAACCCATGTATATTCCCAACGAGCCTACACCAAGGCAGAAACAGTACGGTTACGGACCGTCTGTTCCCTACAGAATAAACGATACACTCACTTATATGAGTGTACCATTACGCAGTCTTTACCTTGCTCTACCCTACATTACTCTTTCGGAGAGCGAAACACAGGCTGTAATGTACCATGACGGACAGTATGTTGATGACAACAAATCAGTTGCCACAAAGGAAACTCCTCTTCTGCTTCTTTTGCAGTATGCAGACACTTGGAGCACTTTTGTAACAGAAAAGAACTGAAAGGAAGTATATAAATGATAGAACCGCAGAATATAAGAAACATTGCTATTATTGCTCACGTAGACCACGGCAAAACCACACTTGTGGATGCTTTGCTCAAGCAGAGCGGTGTATTCCGCGAAAATGCACAGATTGAAGAAAGAGTAATGGATTCAAACGATATAGAAAAGGAACGTGGAATAACCATTCTCGCAAAAAACACAAGTCTGATGTATAACGGTGTTAAAATCAACATTATTGACACTCCTGGACATGCCGACTTCGGCGGAGAGGTTGAGCGCGGACTTAAAATGGCGGACGGTGTGCTTTTACTTGTAGATGCCTTTGAGGGCTGTATGCCGCAGACACGTTTTGTTTTGAAAAAAGCACTGGAGCTTAATCTTTCAATTATAATGGTTGTAAACAAAGCGGACCGCCCCAATGCCAGACCCTATGAAGTAACAGATGAGCTGCTTGAGCTTTTCATTGATCTTGATGCAACGGATGATCAGCTTGATTCACCTGTTGTATATGTATCAGGTCGTGACGGCTGGGCAAGCCTTTCTCCGGACAATCATCCCGATGACCTTAAGGTGCTTTTTGACCTTATAGTTTCTCATATTCCCTCTCCGGAAGATACCCGTGACGGAGAGTTTCAGATGTTGGTGTCAAATATTGACTACGACACTTTCACAGGCAGAATTGCAGTGGGCAGAATCAACAGAGGTACTGTAAAGACTAACATGCCTATAACAATCAGCCGTGAAGGTATGAATTCATACAACTCACGTGTATCCAAGCTTTTCTCTTACAAAGACCTTGAAAAGCAAGTCATTGAAGAAGCATCCGCCGGTGAAATTGTTGCAATAAGCGGTGTTGAAAAAATTAATATAGGTGATACAATCTGTGCAAACGGCATTATAGAGCCTCTTCCCTTTACACCTGTGGACGAGCCGGTTCTTTCTATGACTTTCAGTGTAAACAACAGCCCCTTTGCAGGTCAGGACGGTGACTACGTTACAAGCCGTCATCTCCGTGACAGACTTATTAAGGAGCTTGAAAGTAATATCGCGCTTAAAGTTGCCGAAACCGATTCTCCCGACAGTTTTATTGTTTCAGGCAGAGGTGAGCTTCATCTTTCAGTGCTCATAGAAAATATGCGCCGAGAAGGATATGAGTTCCAGGTAAGCAAGCCCAAAACAATCAACAAGGAAATTGACGGCATTATGTGTGAGCCTGTAGAGGTTCTTACCGTTGATGTTCCCGATGAATATACCGGTGTTGTTATGGAGGGAATCGGCACACGAAAAGGCTCCCTTACCAACATGGCTCCCAGTGCTGCCGGCTACACCAAGCTTGAATTCAGAATTCCATCCAGAGGGCTTATAGGCTACCGTGGTGAGCTTCTTACAGCAACAAAGGGAACCGGTATTATAAACAGTGTATTCGACAGTTATGAGCCCATTATTCCCGGAGATTTCACAACCCGTTCAAGAGGAAGCCTTGTTGCTTATGAAGCAGGTGAATCTGTTGCTTACGGTCTGTTTAATTCCCAGGACAGAGGACTTATGTTTATAGGACCGGGAGAAAAAGTATATCAGGGAATGGTAGTCGGGGAATGTAGCCGCCTTGAAGATATAGTAGTAAATGTATGCAAACGTAAACAAGCAACCAATATGCGTGCGGCAGGAAGCGACGATGCACTTCGCCTTACTCCGCCTAAAATCCTGAGTCTGGAGGAAAGCCTTGATTTCCTTGCTGATGATGAACTTCTGGAGGTTACTCCTAACTTCCTGCGTATAAGAAAAAGGATTCTTGACACGGATTTGCGCGCCAAGGAAGCAAACAGAATTAAAAAGCAACAGCAATAGTCAAAACCACCTATGCTGAAGATGCCTTAAACAGCAATATTTCGCCTATGTTTAAGAATATTTTAACACAGCAGAGGTAAAAATCTGTATTTTCAAATCGCCTTTAGTGTTGGCGATTCTGGCTAAAATATAATTACAATTAGGTTACACCTATTGACAATTGCCAGCTTATGAATTAAGCTAAATGTAAGAAATTATTAGGAGGTAAATATTATGGATAAATTTGAAATTCATGATCTCGATGTAGCGGCTTTTGTAAAAGAGCTTGGAAACTGCAAAGGACAGGTATGGATGACTACAGATGACGGTGACAAAATCAATCTTATGTCTTCTTTCTGCCGCGTTGTAGGTCTTATGAGCATAGTTCAGGGCGGTAGTCTCAGTCACGCAACTATCGAATGTGAAAACCCAGAAGATGAAAGCCGTCTTTTCAGACTGAACCTTTACGGCAAGGTTGAAGACAAATAAAATTAAATTACAGACATAAAAGCCCCCTTTTGCTCATAAGTTAGAGTGAAAAGGGGGCTTTTTATTTTGAAAGACTACATAGAAAAGCGAGCTGTAATGCTTGCCAGTTACATTATAGAACATAACTCTACTGTCCGTGCAGCCGCAAAGAAATTCGGCTATTCAAAATCAGGTGTACATAAGGACGTAACCGCAAGGCTGTCGGAATTTGACCCGCTTCTTGCGCAAAGTGTTAAGGAAGTCCTTGACCGTAACAAAGCTGAACGTCATATTCGTGGCGGAATGGCCACCAAGCTGAAATATGAAATGCAAAAATCAGCTGTTAATAATAAAAATTGCAAGAGCGCACATTAATACCAGGAACACACCTGCACCTATAACCACTGCCGTTGAAAGAACACCGGAGGTTTCATTACTCCGTTTTTCAATAATATTTGCGCGCCTTAAAATATTAACAAACGGCTTGTATACTATAAGTACAAGAGCTGAATTAAGAATATATTTTATGGAATTGAACGGAAGTATTGCCGGAAGAAGAAGTCCTACCACTGTTTCTCTGGGGATTTTCATATAAACAGGTGTGAGAAGGAAATTAAGCACAAGCATAGTTGCCACTGTAGAGATAACACCTGCCGTAAGCGAAATACCCGCGCCCTTTACACTACGTATTCTGGAATAAATTGCTGACGCAACGCAGGCATATGCGCATGATGCGGCAATATTCATTATACAACCTATAATATTTGTATCACTTACTGTAAACATCTCTATTACGCATACTGCAAGAGAAATCAGAAAAGCTGCCATTGGTCCCATAATAAAACCGCCAATTACAATCACAATATCCTTTGCGTCATAACTCAAAAACGGAAATGCAGTAAACATTGGCGGCATCATTTTGCAGACAAGCATTACAACATAAGCAAGCGCCGTAAACATTCCCATAACTGCAATTTTTTTTGTTTTATTCATAGACTATACCTCACTGTTTCAAATTTCTTATACTAAAAGAAGCATGCCGCTTCACCCACTTCGCGTTCCAAACAAAGTTGAATTCAACAAAAGTTGCTCGCGATAAAATATGCAATTTTCTATACAAAAAAGCAGGCTGTGCCTGCACCCATGTCGCACTCCTGTTCAGTGCGAACATAGTTTCCTGCGTATTAATATGACGTAAATTCCTATACGGCAAAAAAGAGCAGACACCTACACGGGGTCTGCTCTTTAAAACGTAAAGTTTTTTCTTCTCTCATCCGGACTGTAACCGTCGGTCACGGAATCACACCGTGTCATGCATAATGCTCGCGGACTTTATCCGAAACCAACAATGCCAAAGACACCTTTAGTGTTATTGGTTTCAGCTACCGCCGATAGGGAATTTCACCCAACCCCGAAGAACAATATTCTTTTATTCAGCAGGAACTTCGCTTTCTTCTACTGTTACACCGGATGCTGACTGCTGTGATGCTACCGAAGCTGCAACCTCTGCTTTAAGTTCCTCAACCCAGGGAGCAAGATACTTATCAATTGCTTCCTCGTCTTTTGTTGATTTAAGAGATTCAACCTTCTTGGTAATGATTTCGTTTACCTTCTCACTTGCCTTCTGCTGTTTAAAGTTAGTGAAAGTGTCATCCTCTGTATTAATCTCATACTTTTTAATAATATGATAACCATAGTCTGTTTTAACAGCTTCCTTGGTATATTCGCCTACCTGAAGATTTTTTGATGCCTCTTCAAATTCAGGAACCATCTCGCCGTCTGTAAATGTGTAGTATTTTCCTGATTCCATACCGGGGTCTTCATCATACTCATCAATAAGAGTATCAAAATCTACACCTGCTTCAATTTTACCGAGAACTTCTGCGACTAAAGCCTGTGCATCCTCTTCACTTCTTGCAGGGATAGTGTTTCCGTCTTCATCAGTCTGCTCATCTGTGGAAATGAGAATATGCTGAACAGTCAGATATGACTGTGAAAATTCCTCTGTAACAGCCTCATCATTAATATATGCAGCACCGCCCTCTGCAGTTAACTTTTCATAAACTCTGTTATAAATTTCTGTTCTTTCAATATAGGTTTCAATTGCCTTGTCAGTAGTACGGCACTTTTCAAGGAAAGCAAGATAACCATCCTCGCCGCCATAATTTTCAACAACTGTTTCCTTTTGTTCCTTTACAGCATCCCCGATATCTTCAATATCTACTTCATACTCCTTTGCAAGAGCTGTTGATACTGCAATAAGCTGTTTATGCTGTTCAATAACTGTGTTTTTGATATACTGTCCAACTGTAGTACCGTCATCATCAATAGCCTGATCCATCCAGTTTTCGCCGTAATACTGTGCATACTGTGACATTTCATCAAACATAATTCTGTAGATGAAATTAAAGTCAGCCTGAGTAATATCAACACCCTCCACTGTTGCTACAACTGCTCCGTTGAGTGCTTCGTCATTTTCTGTTACATATTCCTCCTGTGAACTGCAACCGCTTAATACAAGTGTCAGACATAAAGCCACTGCAATAATTAATGATAATGTTCTTTTCATCAGTTTCCATCCTCTCATTTTTAATCCAATTGATTATATCGTATTTGACTTAATAATTCAAGTGCTTTCACAGATTATTTATAATTATTCACCGTCCGGGGTGTATTTCTATATCAAACCCCTTGTAACTCCTTATTCCATGCATCAATATACGGATTAAGTACCTCATCATTAATCACAACAAAGGCTGCATCAACATACTCGCCGATAATTCCGACCAGTTTATCCTCTGCATAAGTTGCTTTAAAGGACTCAAACTCTGCTCCTTCAGCCTCAATTTCATACTTCTTTATGATATGATAGCCGTAATCCGTTTTTACCGCCTGCTTTGTATACTCGCCAACTTTAAGGTTTTTTGAAGCTTCCTCAAATTCAGCCACCATCTGTCCGTCAGTAAAAATGTAATAATTTCCGCTTGTTATTCCCGGGTCCTCTCCGTATATATCTATAAGGCTGTCAAAATCTTCTCCCGCTTTAAGCTTACCCAGAACTTCATTCACAACAGCAACTGCCTCTTCTTCGGTGCGTGCAGGAATTAAATTGCCCTCATCATCCTGTTGCTCCAAAGTAGAAATAAGTATATGCTGCACCTTCATATATTTTTCGGAGAATGTATTTATTACTTCATCATCGGTAACATAAGCAACTCCGCCTTCTTTATACATCTCATCTATATACTTTTTATAAACTGCGCTGTGCTCAAGAGATTTTGTATATGCTTCATCTGAAGTGCGGATTTCCTTGAGCGCCGCAGCATATGCCTCATCACCGCCGCAATTTGCAATAGTCCGCTGTTTTACTGCATCAACCTGATTTTTCAACTCTTCATCAAAAACTATTCCATAGCCTGCAGCCTTGTTGCATGCAACTATTTCTTCAGTTATATATTCTGCAGTTGCTCTTTTAATATCTTCTCCAACGGTGTAGTCCTGACCTTCTACCTTCTGCTCAAGCCAGTCTTCACCTGCACCCATATAATAGCAATAATACTGGTATGCCTGATTGAAAAAAGATGAGTATATTAGATTATAATACTCCTGCTCAACTTTTTCTCCTCCAACATACATAACCGTATTTTCATCAAAATTCAACGTATGCTCAACAACCGCCGCAACCACTTTAGTGGACAGCTTGTCAATTTTATTCACAAAAACAGTTGCTGTTAACACGCATCCTGCCAATACCAGCGCTACTACTCTTCTCATATCAATTCTTCTTTCTCCAATAAGGATATTTTCTTTTAATAAGATTACACTACAGTAATTTTATTAATTATACAACATTCTTATTGATTTTGCAAGCTATTTAATGCAATATTTACACTTTTATCTCCGGTCTTTAAATTTATTTCTCCTGTAATTCTTTAAGCCAGGCATCTGTGTATGCATCAATTACATCATTTTTCACTGCTACCGGCAGATTTTCAACCTTACTCATTACAATTTGAGCTGCAATTTCGGAAGCCTCTCCATAATAAACTTCGTTAAAGTTTTCGTCATTTTCATCAGCCGCATAACGTTTTATCACATAATATCCGCTTGTGGTCTTTACGGGTTTTCTTGTATATTTTCCATAATCAAGCTTTTTTGTTGCTTCAAACAGTTCTTTTTCCACACTTTCCTCGGTAAATTCATGGTAACTGTCTCTCGTCATAGAAGAATCTTCATTATATATATCCATCATATCGTGAAAATCTTCCCCTGCGTTAAGTCTTTCTATAACCGATTCTGCTACAAATTCTGCTTCGGCATCGCTTTTTATAAGAACGTTGTCTTCTGCCTGCGGATATTCGCCTGCAGATATGAATATATACTGTACTTTCAGATATTCATTATTAAAATTTTCCAGAGCTTCAGCTTTTGAAGAGCTTTTATTCTCTTCCGTAAGCTTTTCCATTATTCTTTCATATATTTGGAACTGTTCGACATATTTTTCTACAGCTGTATCATCCGACCGGCATTGCGTAAGAAAATCATTATATTTCTCCTCGCCACCACAAGTTTCCACAAGATACTCCTTTTCCTCTTTAACTGCTTTCTTTACTTCATCAGTTTCGGGAGTTATGCCGTATTCTTCTGCAATAAGGTTAGCGGCAACAACTGTTTTGATTTGCTCAACAGTCATATATTTTATATATTCACGAAATGTCATCTCTGCGGTAAAATTCGAATCAAGCCAGTTTTCACCGTACTGTTCTGAATAGAGAGACATTTGCTCGTAAATGGATTTGTACATAAAATTATAATATTCCTGACTTACTGCAAAATCTCCGATTACAGCAACGGCTTCATTATTATCCTCAAGCTTTTTCTCTGCCTCTTTGGTTTTTTCTTCAAGCTCTTTCTGGGACTGCTTCGTTACTTGCGATTGTTCCTTTTTCTCACCGCCATCATTCTTTTTAAAAACAAGAACTCCTGCTATTGTTCCCCCAAGAAGTATAACAGCTAAAACTATACATATAATTTTTTTCATTTTCTACTCTTCCTCCTCCAGAAGGCAGTCCAGCACTTTTCCGACACTTTCAAGAAGCTTTTCTCCTTTCAGATTTTTCTCTCTTAAAAGAATGTAAGGATTATCTCCCGCTCCAAAAAGGATCTTACCTTTATTCTTTGAAGCCAGAACAGATACTTTCTCAACAAGCTCTCCTGTCAGAGCCTGTATTTTGAATATAATTCCGGCTTCTGCGTGGGAGATTTCCTTTATACCTGCATTCTGGGCATTAACTCTTATCATCTGTATTTCCAGCAAATTGTATGTTTCCTCGGGAATTTCACCATAACGGTCCTCAAAACTCTCTTCCACTCCGTAACGGTCGCCGATGTTCTCAATTCCGGCAATCTGCTTGTATGCCTCTATTCTGAGATTTGACGTAGGAATATAGCTGTCGGGAATGAAAGCATTTATCTCAAGGTCTATAACCGTTTCTGCCTTTTCAGCTTTAGGCGGTTTTCCCATTGCCTCATTCACTGCTTCTTCAAGGATTGCACAATACATATCATAGCCTACACTTGCCATAAAGCCATGCTGTTCCGGTCCGAGAACATTTCCCGCACCGCGTATTTCAAGGTCGCGCATGGCAATTCTGAAACCTGACCCGAACTCCGTAAATTCACGAATTGCACGAAGTCGTTTCTCCGCAACCTCATCAAGAATTTTATTCTTTTTATAAGTAAGATAAGCATACGCAAGACGGTTGGTTCTTCCCACTCTTCCGCGAAGCTGATAAAGCTGACTGAGTCCGAGGTTATCAGCATTTTCAACAATTATTGTATTCACATTTGGTATATCAAGTCCCGTTTCTATTATTGTGGTGCAGACAAGCACGTCTATTTCGTGGTTCTGAACCTGCATCATAACGTCATCAAGCTCTGTTTCGTTCATCTTTCCGTGAGCAACACCTATTCTTACGTCGGGCATAAGTCTTCTAAGACGTTCCGCAACACCGTAAATGCTTTCCACTCTGTTATGAAGATAATATACCTGTCCATTACGGGCAACCTCACGTTCCACGGCATTTTTTACAACCGCATCGTTATACTCCAGAACATATGTCTGGACAGGATAACGGTCGCTGGGCGGCGCAGACAGCACACTCATATCGCGTATACCTATCATAGCCATATGAAGTGTTCTGGGTATTGGTGTGGCGCTTAAGGTAAGAACATCCACATTACTCTTCATTTCCTTTATTTTCTCTTTATGGGTAACACCAAAGCGCTGTTCTTCATCGACTATAAGGAAACCAAGCTTTTTGAAAACAACATTTTTGGAAAGAAGCTTATGTGTTCCTACTACAATGTCGCACTCACCGCTCTGAAGCATTTTCAGAGTTTTTTTGGTTTGTGCAGGTGTAGAAAATCTTGAAAGCATTCTTACCGTAATGGGATAATCCTTCATGCGCTCAACAAAGTTATGGTAGTGCTGTGATGCAAGAATTGTTGTAGGAACAAGATATGCCACCTGGTACCCGTCTACAACAGCCTTGAATGCACCGCGCATTGCAACCTCGGTCTTTCCGTAACCTACATCACCGCACAAAAGTCTATCCATAGGGCGGCTGCTTTCCATATCTTTTTTAATTTCTGCGGTACTTCGAAGCTGGTCCTCCGTTTCCTCATAGGGAAAAGCACTCTCAAAATCGTGCTGCCACGGTGTATCAGGCGAAAATGCAACCCCCTGCGAATTGGCTCGCTCCGCATAAAGCTTTACAAGCTTCTGCGCCATTTCTTCAACAGACTGTCTGACCTTTCTCTTTGCATTTGACCATTCCGGAGAACCAAGTTTATTAAGGCGTACTGCCTTATTCTCGCCACCGGTGTATTTACTCACTGCATCAAGCTGACCTACAGGCAGATATATATAGTCCTCACCGCGGTATTCAATTTTTATATAATCCTTTGTTATTCCGCTGACTGTCATTCGTGTAATACCAAGGTACTTACCTATCCCGTGCACCCTGTGAACTACATAATCGCCTATATCAAGCTGATCGGCACTGCGGATTTTCATAGTGTTTTCGTCGAGCTTTACTCTGCGTTTTTTCTTTTCTGCGGCGAAGATTTCACTGTCGCTTACTACAGCTACACCCTCCAGGGGGTATTCAAATCCACGGGTAACACTTCCAGGCATAACTGTTACATATTTATCTGAAAGCAACTGCGGAGATTCCTCGTAAGATGCTCTTATATCACGTTCATTAAGTATTTCAGTAATTTTTTTGGCACGCATGGTACTGCCTCCAAGAATTACTGTTTTTACCCCTTCTTCTCTCCAGCGCTCAATGTCAGAAACAAGAAAGTCAATATTTCCGCTGTAGCTGGATATACCCTTGCCTGTTATTTTAAGTTCTTCACGAATATCAATGTCGGGGCTGGCACTTGATATTGAACAGAGGGTAATAACATTTTTCTTTTTAACATTCTCTATAATATCGCTGTAGCTGTTCACACATTCGGTAATATCTTTTTTTGTAGATTTTTCTGCAAGAGTTTTTATATTTTCCGCGATTTCCCACTCAATAGCCTTTGCCGCTTCACTCACTCTTGCAGGCTCATCCCAGAATACAACATATTCATCTCCAAGGTATGAAAGCATTGTTTCCCTGGAGTTTTCAAGATTTACAGGAATAATACGCGCACTGTCTATTTTTTCTGTGCTCATCTGACTGTCGCAGTCAAAGTTTCGGAGTGAATCTATGTCATCACCGAAAAGCTCCATACGCACAGGGTTGAGTGCATCGGGAGAATATATATCCACAATACCTCCGCGTATTGCAAACTGCCCCTTGAGATTAACTATATCAACACGGGTATACCCCATCTTTACAAGCTTTTCAGAAATGGCATCCGCCTCGGTCACTCCGCCGTAAGTAAACTCCAGATACATAGAGCTGAACTCATTTTTGTCCGCAACAAAGTGGAGCAGCGATTCAATAGATACTACTGCATCTGCTCCTTCTGCAAGCTTTCCAAGCGCTGCTGCCCTCTTATTGTCTATTTCATGATTCGATGCCTCCACCTCATAAAGAACAGTTTCTCTGGGTGGAATATAGACACATTCACTGTCTGAAAAAAAGTTTAAATCTTCACACAGCCGTCTTGCCTGAATATCATTGTAGGTTACTAAAAATATGCGTTTATTTAAAGCTCTTGCAATTGAATCCATCAGGTGGGCTTTCTGCGCATCGGCACTTCCGCTGATACTTAAAGGGTAGCCGCCGTTTTTTGCTTTTTCTATTATGGTATTAAATTCTCGGGAATTGTTAAGCAAACTGTTAACTGCGTTCATTATATCACAACATCCTGTTATTAAACTTGCTCATAGCATCATTTATGTCATTCTTTATAATTACGGAAAGTATGTCTTCAATCTTTTTGATTGCACTTGTAACACTTACACCGTCCTCATCACTGAAATGTCCGAGTACATGATTTGACAAATCATGCTCGGGCGCACCGACACCAAAACGTATTCTCGGAAATTCGTCGGAATTCAGAAGATATATTATACTCTTCATCCCGTTATGCCCGCCTGCGCTGCCAGAGGGACGTATACGAACCTTTCCCGGTTCAAGATTTATATCGTCATATATTACTATTATATTCTCCACAGGGACTTTATAAAACTCGGCACAGTCACGCACACTTTCCCCGCTGAGATTCATATATGTCTGCGGCTTAAGAAGAATACACTTTTCGTTGCCGATATAGCCTTCTCCCACAAGACCTTTAAATTTGATTTTGCTGATTTTTGTACCGATTTGCTGTGCAAGATAGTCTATTGCAACAAAACCTACGTTGTGTCTTGTTTTCTCGTATTCACGTCCGGGATTTCCCAGACCTACTATAAGATACATACTTATTCTCCTTCTTACGCAATTTTATATAACACCCACAATGCCGCCTCGGTATCCGGGGCGGCATCGTTACAGTTTATGTAATTAAACTTTTATTATACAAACAAGGGGCTTACCGAAACATCCTCGTAAATACGTTCAATAGCTTCAGCAAACATAGGTGCTACACTGAGGATTTTGGTCTTCTTCATAATCTTCTCCGGAGGAAGCTCAATTGTGTTAAGACAAACAAGTTCTTTAATGGGACTTGCTTCAAGTCTTTCAACTGCAGGACCACTGAGCACAGGATGTGTACAACAAGCATACACTTCCTTGGCACCGCCCTTTTCTACAAGAGCATGAGCAGCCTGTACAATAGTACCTGCAGTATCAATCATATCATCAACAAGGATAACCTTCTTGTCCTTAACCTCACCGATGATGTTCATAACCTCACTTACATTAGGCTTGGGACGGCGCTTGTCAATAATTGCAATAGGAACATTAAGCTTCTGTGCAAAGCTTCTTGCACGTGTTACACTACCGAAGTCCGGTGACACTACAACTATGTCGTCAAGCTCATCCTTAAATTTATCCATAAAATACGGAGCAAGAATGGGTCCACCGAGAAGATGATCAAGCGGAATATCAAAAAATCCCTGAATTTGAGCTGCGTGAAGGTCCATTGTAAGAACTCTGTCAGCACCTGCTTCTGTCAAAAGATTAGCTACAAGCTTTGCACTGATCGGATCTCTCGCCTTTGCTTTTCTGTCCTGACGGGCATATCCGAAATAAGGAATAACTGCTGTAATTCTACCTGCAGAAGCTCTCTTAAATGCATCAATCATAATGAGCATTTCCATAAGATTGTCATTTACGGGAGAACTTGTTGACTGTACAACAAAAACGTCACTACCTCTGACAGTCTCTCCTATGTTGACAAAAATTTCTCCGTCAGAGAAAAGGCCCACATTTGCCTCTCCTAACTCAAGATTAAGCTGCTTTGCAATTTCCTGCGCAAGCTTTGGATTTGAATTTGCTGTGAATAACTTGATGTTCTTACCGTGGGATATCATTTTTATTCCTCCGTGTTAAAAATTTTAAAATATTTATCATATAAGCTCCTCACCCTTTATACAAACAAGGGATTATGAGCATATTATGTAATGACCAAACAAGATACTCAGACTCAACTTTTAAAATTAAATCTGAGTATCTTTCTGTTGCAAATTATTCTTCTGTCGGTTCTGCCTCGGTGTTAAGGAATTCCTCATACTTTGCAAGGATTGCATTCTGAAGCTCTTCACGCATATCTGATGTAATAGGATGTACAATATCTCTGTATGTGCCGTCAGCCGACTTTCTGCTGGGCATAGCCGCAAAGAGTTTTTCCTTTCCTTCAATCACCTTGATATCATGCACTACAAAAACATCGTCAAAGGTAACCGAGACTACTGCCTTCATCTTTCCTTCCTGAGAAACTTTTCTCACTTTAATGTCTGTAATCTGCATACTTTTTCCCTCCAAAAATGAATATTTTTTTAAATTTTTTTCATTTTTCTATTGATTTTTCTATCTAATATGTATAATATCAAATAATAGACAGCATTTCAACAAAAAAATGAAAAATTTTATTAAATTTCCCACATTTTATAAAGGCGAGTGATTTTTTTGAGCAATATTACCATTAAAAATGGCATGAAAATACATCTTATTGGCATTGGCGGCATCAGTATGTCGGGTATAGCACAAATGCTTATCCAGGACGGATGCATCATTTCAGGTTCCGACAGATCTGCCTCACCGCTTACAGAAAAGCTTACAGAGCTTGGTGCTACTGTTTATATCGGTCACAGTGCAGACAATATAAAGGATTGTGATCTGGTTGTATACAGCGCCGCAATCGGTGTGGATAATCCCGAAAGAGTCCGTGCCGGAGAGCTCGGCATTAAAGAAATTGACAGAGCGGAAATGCTCGGAATAATTATGAAAGGCTACGATTGCCCCATTGCCATAAGCGGTACACACGGCAAAACCACTACAACAGGGATGCTTTCCCACGTTTTTGTAGAATGTGGCAAGAATCCCACAATAACAGTGGGTGGCGAGCTTGATATAATTCACGGAAATGTTCATATCGGCGATAAAAACTTCTTCATAGCCGAGGCTTGCGAATATCATCAGAGCTTTCTCCGCTTTTTTCCAAAGGTTTCTATAATTACCAATATTGAAGCAGACCATCTGGACTATTTTAAGGACCTTGACCATATTATAGAAACTTTCAGAGGACTCGCACTCCTCACTCCGGAGGATGGAGCTATTATAGTTAACGGCGAAGATGAGAATATCAAAAAAGCAATAGACGGAATTGACCGCAAGGTAATTACCTTCGGTGAAAAAGGTGACTTTGACTACACTATCAGCGATCTGCGGCATAACGGATATAACCACTATACTTTCACCGTATGCAGAAAAGGTACTCCCGTTGGCGAAATCAGGCTTGCTGTCCCCGGAATTCACAATGTTTACGATGCGCTTGCCTCATTTGCCGCAGCAGATTATCTTGGTATAGCACCTGAAGATATATGCGATTCTCTTCATCACTTCAGCGGAACACACCGCCGCTTTGAAACTCGTGGTATTATGGGTGGAATCGTGGTCGTTGACGATTATTCTCATCATCCTACTGAAATCAAAGCAACTCTTTCCACTGTGCGGGATATGAAATACAATAACGTATGGTGCGTTTTCCAGCCTCATACCTATACCAGAACGAAGACACTTTTTGATGATTTTGTAAAAGTTCTCACAGAAAGTGGTGTCAATATTGTTATAACCGATATTTATGCCGCCAGAGAAAAGGATACAGGCATTGTATCTGCACAGCAGCTTGCAAATGCTATTCCCAATGCTGTATATAAGAAAACATTCAGTGATGCCGCAGATTTTATTAAGGCACAGGCAAAGCGCGGAGATATTGTCATTACCATGGGCGCCGGCGATGTTTATAAAATCGGCGATATACTGCTTTCATACAATGAATAAAATCTCGCAAAGAAACCCCCGCTGAATTTCAGCGGGGGTTATATATTTACTCTTTATTCTTATGTGACTTACGCATTGCCGCGGGAGATACACCGTAATTGCTTTTAAAAACACGAAGGAAATTAGTCAGCGAATTATATCCCGCTGCATAACAAATTTCCGTTATAGGAATATTGCTTGTAAGCACAAGCTTTTTTGAATGCTCAAGCTTGAGTGCATTAAGATATTCTTTATAGGTTTTTCCCGTAGTCTGGTGAAAAAGACCGCTGAAATAGTTTTTATTAAATCCTGCAATCTGCGCCACCTGAATGAGGGATGGGTTTTCACGGAATCTGCTGTGTATGTAAAGAAGTGCTTTGCGAATTGAATCGTTCTCTGCAGTTTTATTGTCTTCTCTGCCAAATTCACATTTGCGGAGAATCATCATCAGAAGACATTCCATATAATTCTTTATAAGTAAATCTGAAAAATCTGAATTATTATCAAATTCATAATGCATCTGCGACATCATAAACTGGATATTTACCATTTCTCTTTCAGAAAGGTTAAACACAATGTTCTTTTCAACACTGAGGATTTTCTGCAAAACATTCTCATCAAGAACTTCTTCGCTGAACATAATGTTGTAAACCTCTGCCCCATCTGACTTTATGCTGTGAAAATCCGTAGGATTAAGCATATAAAGTGTACCGCGGGACATATCGTACCGTTCCCCGTTAAGTTCCTGTGACACACTTCCGCCGAGCACAAGCTCTATTTCAAAACAGTCATGCCAGTGAAGGTCATAGTTATATAGTTTTTTCTTTCTTATGAGAAGCTTTTCTCTGCTGTTCGCAGTATCTTCCACAAGTATTCGCCTGCACTCTAAATTATTCTTCATAACAGCATTACTCCCTTTTACATTAGTCTATACTCTAATTGTCAAACTGTCAATTACAAACTGACTTTTTGGTATAAATTGGTGAATTTAATGTAAAAAAAGGTTGGCAAAAGTCAAATTTTCGTTTTTTTCAATTAATTCAACATATGAAATAACTGTATGAATATGAAATTTTGAAAACTTTTATCATAAAAAATCTGCGGAATTTCCGCAGATTTTCATTTTATTCTCCAAATAATGCTACTGCAAATGCTTCAGGGTCAAATTCCTGCAAGTCATCAATTCCCTCGCCGACACCGACGAATTTCACGGGGACACCAAGCTTTTTGCAGATATTCACTACAATACCTCCCTTGGCTGTACCGTCTAGTTTAGTAAGAACAATGCCTGTGATATTTGCAACCTTGTCAAATTCTTCTGCCTGATTTACTGCATTCTGACCTGTTGTAGCATCAAGCACCAACAAGACTTCCTTTGTTGCATCGGGAAGTTCACGGTCAATGACTCTGTAAATCTTTCCAAGCTCATCCATAAGGTTTTTCTTATTATGAAGTCTGCCGGCTGTATCACAGATGCACACATCTGCATTACGGCTTTTCGCTTTATTGCAGGCATCAAACACAACTGCCGCCGGATCTGCACCCTCGTTCAGGCGCACAAGGGGCACATCGTTTCTGTCAGCCCATATTTCAAGCTGATCTGCCGCCGCCGCACGGAAAGTATCTGCCGCCGCAAGAACTACATCCTTACCCTCATTCTTAAGCTTATTAGTAAGCTTACCAATGGTGGTTGTCTTACCAACACCGTTAACACCAATAACAAGCACTACAGAGGGCTTCGTATCAAGGTGAAGCTTGTAATCGTTTTCACTGAGTATTTCAGAAATAATTGCTTTCAGTTCGGCTTTTGCTTCCTCGCCGTCACTAATATGCTTTTCTTTAACTCTTCCACGGAGTTCCTCAACTATTTCACAAGAAGTCATTCCCCCGATGTCAGCCATGATAAGAGCTTCTTCAAGCTCATCGTACAAGTCATCGTCTATTTTCTTAAAAACAGAAAACACATTATCAAGCTTTTCATTAAAAGATGCTCTTGTTTTGCCAAGACCTTCCTTTAGCCTTGCAAAAAGGCCCTTTTTTTCTTTAAATTCCATTATAAAATTCCTTTCATTATTCCTCAAACGCAACGTCTTCAAGTTTCATTGAAAGTAGTCTGCTGACACCTCTCTCCTGCATCGTTACACCGTAAAGAATGTCTGCCGCTTCCATAGTACCGCGTCTGTGAGTAATAACAACGAATTGCGTGTTATTACCGTAGTTGCGTATGTAGTCTGCAAAACGATATACGTTTTCATCGTCAAGAGCCGCCTCAATCTCGTCAAGCACCAAAAACGGCGCCGGCGATACCTGCAAAAGAGCAAACAGCAATGCTATTGCCGTAAGTGCGTGCTCACCACCTGAAAGCAACGTAATACTCTGAAGCTTCTTTCCGGGAGGCTGAACCTCAATCTCAATGGGACTTTCAAGGGTATCAAGAGGATTAAGCAGCTTAACCTCCGCCTTACCACCGCCGAACAGTTCAACAAAGCTCTTACCAAACAACTGATTTATTATCTGGAATTTCTCTGCGAACTGCTCACGCATTACCGCCATCATTTCACCGATAAGCTTTTCAAGATCGGCTTTCGCCTTCTCCATATCGTTGACTTGATTTGTCAGGAACTCATAACGTTCTTTAACCTCTTTATATTCCTCAATAGCATCTACATTAATATTACCGAGGGCGCGGATTGAATTCTTAAGAGAAGAAATAGTCTTCTGCGCTTCTGCAAGGGAGCCAATGTCCTTCTTAAGCTCAAGAGCCGTGTTGTAGGTAAGCTCATAGTCATCCCACAAACGTCTTGCGGCACTTTCAATATCGTCGTCAATTTTATTTTTTCTTGTTTCAACACGAACGACTTCTCCCTGAAGTGCAAGAATTTTCTCGTTAAGAGTACGGTTCTCCTCACGGAGCTTTTCAAGCTCACTGTCACTGCCGCTTTTACCGGAAAGCCGTGTTTTTATTTCTTCCTTGAGAGCATCGATCATAATTCCGTGCTGATTATGACGCATTATATTATCTTCAATCTGTTTTTCAAGAGAAACTATCATATTCTCCTGCGCCTTTTTCTCATCAAGACGGTCTTTATAGTCAGACTGGGAATTTATGATGCTATGCTTGACATCGTCAATTCTCTGTTGAGCCATTTCCACGTCTTTTTGAGCAGAATTGATTTCCATCTTCTTATCAATAACCTTGACAGAATGTTCTTCCCTCTTGATTGTAACCTCACGTACCGCTTCCTGTTTTACACGGACAATTTCTTCCGCCTTCAGAATAAGGTCATCAGAACCCTCAAGCACTTCACGAAGCTTCTTCTTTGTCTCTACAGTGTCTGTCTGCTGTGTGGAAATCTGTATTTTTTCGTTATTAAGCTTTTCAAGACGGCTGTTTGCCATTTCAAGAAGACTTTTCTTCGCATCGGCTTCAGCCTTGATTTTCATAAGATTATTTTCACTTTCGGAAAGCTTTTCACGAAGCTTTGCTTCCTTATCGCGGCAATCCTCCGCAAGATCGGTAAGCTCGTCAATCTTATCCTCAAGTGTTTCTGTTTCCTCTGCAAGCTTGTCACATTCGGCATTCAGACGTTCAATCTCGTCCTTTCTGCCGAGGAGCGCCTGGGTCTTATTCACACTACCGCCGGTTATGCTACCGCCGGGCTGAAGAAGCTCCCCTGCAAGAGTAACGATTTTGAATTTATAGTGCGTCGCCTTGGCAAGTTTAATTGCACTGTCCATATTATCCATAATGACAGTTCTGCCTAAAAGCGCTTCAATTACATTCTTAATTGACGAATCACACTCTACAACATCACTTGCTATTGATACCGCTCCATCATTTGCCATAACGCGGTCTTCATTATCAAGACGTCTGCCCTCCTGTGATGATATGGGCAGGAACGTCACTCTGCCCATGCGGTTGTCTTTCAGAAATTCGATTGCTCTTTTCGCATCCTCTTCCGTATTTACAACGATATTCTGCATCGCATTACCGAGGGCTGTTTCTACTGCAGTAGTATATTTTTTATCAACATTAATCAGCTTGCTGAGTACACCAATCATACTGCCACGGAATCTGCCGTCCTCTTCCGCTTTTAACAGATCTCTGACACTTCTTGCGTAACCCTCAAGGCCTTTTTCCATTTCTTCAAGCATTACTCTGCGGCCTTGTTTTTCGCCAAGCTTTGCCACGATTTCGTTATATTTTGTTTTAAGCTCACCGCACTTGCGGTTTGCATCGTGATATTTTCTGTTAGTATCGAAAACCTCATCCGACAGCTTGTCAAAATCCGCCTGTGCGTCAATCTCCTTTTTGGCAAGCTCGCTGCATTTTGTATTAAGTCTGTTTATATCGTCAGATGCCGCCGCTATGTCAACCTCAATTGAAAAACGACGTGTTTCGATGTTCTGGGTAATAAGGTCAATACTGTCAAGACGGGACTGAGCCTCACTCTTTTTTGCGCGGAGATTTATAACCTCTTCTCTCGCCGCATCAAGAGCCTTGACCCTGCGGGAAATTTCCTCGCCAATTACACTGTCTTCCTCCTCAAGCGCCTGAAGGTCATCAGCAAGAGTAAGAAAACGCACATTTTCCGCCTTTTTCTTTTCTTCCAGTTCTGTAAGCTGGTTTCTGAACTCTTCCTCACGTTTTGACCAGCCTGCAAGCTCCCCGTCTATGCGGAGAATGTTAACCTTGTGGTTTTCTATGTTATTTTTAATGATTGCACGTTCATTCTCGATAGTTGCTGCTTCTGTTTCAAGAGAAGAAAGCCTTTCACGTTGCGAGTCAATTTCCGTATCGGTTTCCTTTATCTCATTGTGAAGAGCATCTGTTTTTTCATTATTTGCTTCAAGCTGTGCCTTTGACTCCTCAAATTCACGGCTGACATTTTCAAACAGTTCGTTAGTTTTTATGGCCTCTGCCTTTTTTGCGTCTGTTATTTCAAGAAGTGCACTTACCTCAATACCCTTGAGCTGTTCTCTTAAATCAAGGTATTTTATAGCTTTTTCACTCTGACGGCGAAGAGGCTCAACACGGTCAGTAAGCTCGCTCAGAATGTCCTTTACACGAACAAGATTTTCGTCAGTATGATTGAGTTTACGTTCAGCCTCATTCTTTCTGTAGCGGTATTTTGATATACCTGCCGCTTCCTCGAAAATCTGACGGCGGTCGTCGCCCTTGGAAGAAACAATCTCCGCTATTTTACCCTGACCGACGATTGAATAACCGTCTCTTCCGAGACCTGTATCCATAAAAAGCTCATTAATGTCCTTAAGTCTGCAGGCAGTACGGTTAATCATATATTCACTTTCACCACTGCGGAACACACGACGCGTAATCTCCACCTCGTTATAATCACAAGGAAGGAAGTGTGTGGAGTTATCAAGCACCAAAGAAACCTCCGCATAACCAAGGGGTTTACGCTTCTGGGTACCTGCAAAGATAACGTCCTCCATCTTGCCACCGCGAAGAGTTTTCGCGCTCTGCTCACCCATAACCCATCTTACCGCGTCAGAAATATTACTCTTACCGCTGCCGTTAGGTCCTACAATTGCAGTTACACCCTGATGAACTTCGATAACCGTTTTATCCGCAAAAGATTTAAAGCCCTGCAGTTCTATTCGTTTAAGGTACATTTTCTCACCACTTTTCTTTGGCAATATTCCAAAATATTATAACATATATTAATATAAGAATCAAGTTTTTTCTTAATAAAAACATAGTCTTTACTTTGTAACATTTTCGTGTTAAAATAAACTTAAACAGAGGGAGGTTTTATCTATGAAAAAAGTAGTAATCACAATCGGACGCGAATTTGGAAGCGGTGGCAGAGAAATCGGGTTAAAGCTTTCTGAAAAGCTTGATATTCCCTTTTATGACAAAGAGCTGATTCTTGAAGCCGCGGAGAAAACCAAGCTTGAAAAAAGCATTGTTGAAAAATTTGATGAAAAGCACACCTTTCCCGGCTTTACATCCTCAAACTTATTTGAAATATATCAGATGCCTATGAGCGACCGCATCTATATTGCCCAGGCAGACGTTATCCGTGAGATTGCCGCAAAAGGTAGCTGTGTAATAGTCGGCAGATGCGCTGATTATATTCTTGACGGCGACCCTGATTGCTTCAACGTGTTTATCACCGCGCCAATGAGGGATAAAATTGAACGTAAGCGCGACCTACTCCCCGGGAAGTCCGATAAAGAAATTGAAAATCATATTGAAAAAATTGACAAAAAACGTTCCAAGTATTATACTTATTACACTGACGGCATATGGGGCAAAGCATCTACCTATCACCTCTGCATAGACAGCAGTGTACTTGGCATAGACGGAACGGTGAATCTTATAATTGATGCAGTAAATATGCGAAGATAATGGAGATGCAAAACGGCTCAATCCAATCGGATTGAGCCGTTTTTTGTCATACATTAGGTCTGTTAGAATGTCTGTATGTTTTCTGTGCTATGGTTGCCATAACTGTATCATAGAACCGCTTATCTTCAAACAGTTTTGAAAATGCTTTCATCTGTTCCATATAACAGTCCTGTGCTACCTGCTTAAATACTTCTGGGAAGATAGACTTTGTGAAAACTTCTTCATCATTCTTTCTTGCCTGCTGATTAAGTTTCTTGTTATCTTTTGCCCTGTTATAAAGGGTTTCAACAATAACCCTATCACTTTCAGAGAAGATACCGTCAAATCTTTCATTTATTTTATTGATGATTTCTTCAAGCAGAGCATCTTCATCAGCCATAAAACCTGTGGTTTTTAATGATTGTGGGTTTTTAAGTGTCTGTGTATCTTCTGTTGGTGCTAAACTAATATCACCGTGAAAATCTTCTTGAATTTTATAATATTCAAGTTTCAGTTTATCTTCCAAATCAACATTTCTAACATCAACAACAGGTGGAAGCATTTTTTCAAGATACTGTGTATATGTGTATTCTTCCTGTAATGACCTGTCAAACATTCTGCTAATCTGGGTAATATATGCATACCACTTGTTGAAGTTCTTAACCGTTTTCTTGACTTCAAATCTATCTTCTTCGGTTTTTGCTTCATATCTTGCTACAACAGGTTTGAGTAAACTTGTCAATGTTCCTAAATCTGTGTCTGTCTGGTCTTTTTTAAGGAATATCTTCAAAAACTCCTGTATATCGGTTTCGTCATAGATGCCGTGCTTCCTTAAAAGTTGTCTTGTGTCATAAATCATATTTACATTGATTTCTTCATCAAGATATGTTGCTTCATAGTAAGGTTCAAATGCTTTCTGAATATCTTCTGCTGTATTAACAAAGTCAAGAATGAATGTATCAGTCTTGCCAGAGCAGGTACGGTTAAGTCTTGAAAGTGTTTGAACTGCCTTAACATCTTTCAGTTTCTTATCAACAAACATAGTGTGGAGAAGTGGTTCATCAAAGCCTGTCTGATATTTTTCTGCAACAACAAGCATTGAATATTCATCTTTATTGAACTCTGACGGTAATTGACTTTCCTTAATTGTTGTTCCGTCTTTTCTCTTGTTCATACTTTCTTCGGTGTATTCAAAACCACCGTCTTTAACTACACCAGAAAATGCAATAAGAATTTCAACATCATCATATCCGTGCTGTTCAATATATCTTTTCATTTCGTGATAATATCTTATTGCGTGAAGTCTGGAAGCAGTAACAACCATTGCTTTTGCTTTTCCGTTTATCTTGTTCTTTGTTACATTCCTGTATGTTTCAATAATAATTGCTGTTTTCTGTGCAATATTATGTGGGTGAAGTTCCTTATATCTCAAAACTGCTTTTAATGCCTTGTTAGCAGGTACTTCTGGGTTATCTGGTGTCTGCTTTGCTATTTTATAGCAGGTCTTATAATGAGTGAAATTTTTAAGCACATCAAGAATGAATTTTTCTTCAATGGCCTGTTTCATAGAGTAGATATGAAACGGCTTGAAGCCTTTCTTGTCTTCTCTTGGTGTTCCAAAAATTTCAAGTGTTTTTGCCTTTGGGGTAGCAGTAAAAGCAAAGAATGATAAGTTCTTGTGCTTACCGTGTGAAAGCATTTCTTCAATGAGCTTGTCCTCTTGGTCTTTCACTTCATCTTCTGCAAGTCCTTCAAGTTCTGCATATTCCCTTAATGCTTCTTCTGTATCAGCAAGGGCGGTTTTAAGTTTTGCAGCACTCTTTCCTGTCTGGGAATTGTGTGCTTCATCAACTATGATTGCAAACCGCCTGTCTGTTGTTTCGTCAATTTCATTATAGATATAAGGGAACTTTTGAATTGTTGTAATAATGATTTTCTTACCGTTGTTGATTGCTTCTTTTAGATCTGAAGAGTGTTTATCATCATCAATCTTTTCAACAACACCTTTTGTATGGTCAAAACCATAAATTGTGTTCTGTGTCTGCCTGTCAAGAACGGTACGGTCATTTACAACAATAACAGATGTAAATATAGGTTTATCGTCTTTATCGTGAAGTTCTGTTAATTGGTAAGCGAGCCAGGCAATAGAATTACTTTTGCCTGAACCTGCTGAATGTTGAATTAAATAGTTCTTTCCGGAACCGTTTTCTTTAACATCAGCAACCAATTTTGAAACAACATCTAACTGGTGATAACGAGGGAATATAAGTTTTACAGATTTCTTTTTAACTTCTTTTCCATTCACAAAAGAAACGGTTTCTTCTTCAACTCTCTGTAAAAATCTTTGGAATATGTTCAATAAACTATCCTTTGTTAAAACCTGTTCCCATAAATACGCAGTAGTGTAGCCGTCTTTGTTTTCTGGGTTTCCCTTACCGCCTACATTACCTGCACCGTTTGAACCTTGATTGAATGGCAAGAAAAATGTTTTATCTCCGTTTAGTCTTGTTGTCATTGCAACTTCGTATAAATCAACTGCAAAATAAACAAGAAAACGGTTATCAAATCTGAAACAAAATTCTTTTGGGTTTCTGTCGGTCATAAACTGCTTCTTTGCATTAGCAACACTCTGACCTGTTAATTGGTCTTTCAGTTCCAGAGCAACAACAGGTATTCCGTTTATAGATAATACCATATCAATAGAATTTTCATTTTCAGTTGAATATTTGAATTGTCTGGTGCAGGTTACAATGTTATTATTGTAATCTTCCAGAACAGAGGAATTAAGGGTTGTATTTTCTTTGAATGATACAACCTTTATTTTTGCCCCTCTATCTTCAAAACCGTGTTTCAGAATATATGTAAGTCCAAAGGTATCAACACTTTCTTGAAATCTCTTATATAATCTCTTTTCAGCATCAGCACCATAATTTCTTTCGTACTTTTGCCATTCTTTCGGTTGTGTTGTCTTTATGTGCTGTATCAGTTTAGGTAGGTCAATAGCAGTTTCACGGTCATAGGTTGATAAATCACCCTTTGTATAACCGCCATATTTCAGCATATAACTTTCTATATCCTGTTCAAATCTTTTTTCTTT
>CAYLPQ010000021.1:0-36512 GCA_964385605.1 uncultured Oscillospiraceae bacterium
TTCAGTATAAAAAATTATAAATATATCCCGCAGGTAATTGTGATAACTCAACCTACAGAACTTGGTATCTTATACACAAATGATGAAATTAAGGCAATTTGTGATTTCGCACACGAAAGAAATATGTATGTTTATATTGATGGTGCAAGAATATCAAATGCACTGGCTGCACTTGGTACAAGTATTACTGAAATGATTGAAAAAAATGACGTTGATGCTTTTTCTTTTGGAGGAACAAAGGCAGGTGCAATGTTCGGGGAAATGGTTGTATTCAGAAGAAAAGAACATTTTACTGCACTTGAGTATCTGCAAAAACAAGCGCTGCAACACCTGGACAAATCAAAATTCCTCGGTGTTCAGATGGAATATCTTTTAAAAACTGAATTGTGGAAAAAAACAGCAGAACATGCAAATTCAATGGCTAAATATCTCGAAAAAGGTCTTTTGAAAAAAGGAATCAAGATTCATTATCCGGTAGATACAAATGCGGTTTTTTGTATTTTAGATGAAAATCAAAAGAAGGCAGTAAATGAGAAATATGATGTTTCATATTGGGATGAAGAGATACACCTTGTGAGAATGATTACAACATTTGCAACAAAGCAGGATGATATTGAAGAGCTGCTGTCACTTTTATAAAGATTGTTTGGTATCTGAATCGTTCGCTGATTCTAAACTTTGATATACAAGGGACAAAATTTTTTTTGACTTAGCATGAGTTGAATCGTGTCGAAAGATGTTGGCAATTTTTGAGTAAAGTAACTTAAGATAAATTGAAAAGGGGATCATATTGAATATTACATTTTTATTGGGTAACGGTTTTGATATAGGGTTAGGATTAAAAACAAGGTACGAGGATTTTTATAAGCAGTATACTAAAATTAGTTCAACTGATAGTGAAATTATAATAGACTTTAAAAAGGCTTTATTGAATGAAGATTTAAACTATTCTAAAGAGATTGTTGATTGGTCAGATTTTGAAAAAGCGTTTGGCCAATATTCTAAAAAGTTTAGTGTTGATACCAAAGCAGACTATTTAAATTGTTTTGAGAATTTTGTCACAAAGTTTAATGTTTACTTAGAAAAAGAAGAAAAGAAAGTAGATTTTTCAGATACTAATTCTATTATACAAACTATGTTTAACGCTGTTACGACATATTTTCACATAAGAGAAGGAGATAAAGAATTCATACAAAGTTTGTATACGCCAATTGCTAATGGTAGAATATATAACTTTATATCTTATAATTATACAAAGACTGTTGATGAATGTGCCAATCTGTTAAAGCAACATCTAAAATCTGATAAAGTACGGAGCGTAGGTAAAATTCTACACATACATGGCTTTATTGAAGAAAACATGATAATGGGTGTAAATGATAAATCACAAATTACAAACCCGGTTCTAGCTGACGATAATGCTGTATCACGAGAACTTGTTAAACCAATCCAAAACATAGATATGCGTACTAACTATGAAAAGCAAGTGATAGAAACCATAAATAGAAGTGATATTATATGCATTTATGGTATGTCTATTGGAGAAACAGATAAAAAATGGTGGAGTATTATTGGCGAATGGCTCGTAGAAAAAGAAAAACATGCTTTAGTGATTTTAAAATATGACGATGATTATGACAAGCGTTTTTCATTTAATCAGAACAAATTCACTGATGAAATTACAGATAGATTTTTAACATTAGCTGGTCAGTCATCAGATATTAAAATAAATGTTAATTCTAAAATCTTTGTTGGTATGAATCATAATGTTTTTACGATGAATTTATGCAAAGAGAAGAAAGAGGTTCAATAAAATGAAAAATTTCGATAAAACAATTCAAATGTACATATTTGAGGGAAATCCAAATGGAAGAATTATGTGTGAACTTTCAAATTGGAATGGAAGAGTATATAAAATTTCTCGTAGTGATATTTCTGAATTTGCACAGAGAGAGGATGCAGATAATACCGGCGTGTATTTCTTATTCGGTAAGAGTACAGATGGAAATGATACAATTTATATTGGTGAGGCAGAAAGAATTATTACACGATTAAAGCAACACTTAAAAGATAAAGAGTATTGGAATGATTGTATTGCGGTAATCAGTAAAGACAATTTATTGAACAAAGCTCATGTAAAATTCCTTGAAAATAAATTTTATCAATTGGCAAAAGATGCAAACAGAGCAGATGTTATAAATAGTACAATACCAACCTGTCCCTCTATTTCTGAATACGATGTTGCTATGCTTGACGAATTTATTGAAAATACAAGGTTGTTAGTTAATACATTGGGCTATAAATCTTTTGATGTTCTTGCAACAAATGTGGAAGATGGATTAAATGACGAAAAAGAAATTTTTCATATTAAAGCAGCTCGTGGTGCAGAAGCATTAGGATTTGTCACATCTGATGGCTTTGCAGTATTGAGAAATTCTAAAATTGCGACTTCTACTACACCTAGTATGTCAGAATATTTGATTAAACTTCGAAACAAGTTAATCGAAAGTGGTACAGTTGTGAGTGAAACTTTTGCAAAGGATTATGTTTTTACCAGCCCTTCTTTAGCTGCGGCTATTGTTATGGGAAGAAACGCAAACGGTAGAACAGAGTGGAGAAACAAAGATGGAATTACTTTAAAAGATATTGAAGAAAGTGAAATTGAAAACATCTAGTTTTTTTGTCCCTAACTTGACAAAATCATATAATGAATTCATCGAAGATGAATTCAGCGATATAAATTCCTTGCGGAATTTGCGATATACCTTGCGGTGCGATATATACTGCGTATGCGATATGTCCCTTCGGGACGAGATAAAGGAATTTATATCATATCGCAACGGAGCAAAGCGGAGTTATATCGCATTTGAACGTAGTGAAAATATATCGCACGAACGAAGTGAGTATATCGCCAAAAAGTTGGCATCTAAATTGTTCACTGATTTTATAATTATTTTAAGCTTTACTAATTGAGCCTTACGGTTGACAAATTGTATTTTGTGTATTATAAAAATAGAAAAGTATTGATAAAATTTGGAGGAAACATAAGATGGGGAAATTCGACGGTATATTAATTTGCACTGATCTTGACGGAACTTTATTGAGAAGCGACAAGTCTGTATCAGAGGAAAATAAAGAAGCAATTGAATACTTCAAAAAAGAAGGAGGACTTTTTACTATAGTTACAGGAAGAATGCCCTACTATGTGGGAAGTGTCTTAAAAGAGGTTAACCCAAATGTTCCCTTCGGTTGTGTAAATGGTGGCGGATTATACGATGCGGAAAGAGGGGAATATATTTGGACAAGTGCTATGCCCGACGGGATTATGGAGCTTGTTAAGCATATAGATGAAAATTTTCCCGATATGGGTATCCAGGTATGTACTTTTGAAAGAACATATTTCTGTAAAGAAAACAGTGCTACGGAGCATTTCAGAAAAGTAACGGGGATTCCCAAGATAACAGCTCATTATAACGATGTTAAAGAAACCGTTGCGAAAATTCTTTTCTGCAGTGATAGTGAAAAGGACATTCTTGGAGTTATAGAAACTCTTGATAATCATCCTTGTGCACATAACTTCGATTTTATCCGTTCCGAAAAGATATTGTATGAAATTTTGCCAAAGGGAATGAGCAAAGGATTCGTTATTAAAAAACTGTGCGAGCTTTGCAGTATAGATATAAATAAAACGATAGCAATTGGAGATTATAACAACGATATTTCAATGTTTAGTGTTGCGAAAGCAGGAATTGCAGTTTCAAATGCTTGTCCTGAAGCATTAAATGCAGCTGATTTCATAACAGTAAGCAATGAAGAAAATGCGGTTGCAAAAGTTATCCATGATTTAGAAATGGGTTGTTTTTTGCACTAACTTGATATGAGATTAGTAAATAATTATGTCGGATAGGATGTAAACGAAAATGCTTTCTTTGCAAGCTACACTTCACCCCGTCTACGGCAGAGCCTCTTAATGACGGACATTTTACCTGTTGACATGAAATAAGTGAAAATCGTATTAAGACGGAATCCCTGTTGAACAGGGAAAAGAAGCGATACAGTGGATGAAAATAGGACATATTCCCGTAAATAAAAAATAGGTATGTTGTTAAAAACGTCCGGAGTGTAAAAAGGCAAATAAAACACGGTATTTAAAACGTAAGTTTTTAAATACCGTCTTTTTAATGTTGTTTATTTAAATCAGCAAATTGCAGTACCCTCGGGAATGGCATCATCCACAAAGATAACCTTACATCCACAGGCATTGTTTGTGCCTGCAAGGAGCATACCGTTGCTTGTAACACCGCTGAAACGGGCACTTGCGAGGTTTGCAACAACGATAATCTTCTTACCAACAAGCTCTTCCGGCTTGTAGTCGTGCTTGATGCTTGAAACGATGACTCTCTCATCAAGTCCGTCAAACAGTGTAAGCTTAAGGCAATTGTTTGACTTGCGGATGTCGTTAACTTTTACGATTTTACATACACGGAGGTCAATCTGTGAGAATGTGTCGATATCAATCTCATCTTTAATAGGCTGAACGGGATCAGGCTCACCATACACCTTTTCTTCTACTACTTCTTCAGGCTCTTCTTCCTTGGGAGGATTCTTCTCAAGCTCTGTCATAGGTGTTGAGAAATCAAGGAGGCTGAGGTAACTGGCCTTATCAACTGCGAACAGGAAGAGGTAAAGTCTCGGTCCGCGTTCCTTGTCGATGATAAGCTTATATACGTTCTTGAAGAACTGTCCCTGAACACCCTTAAGTTCCTTGGGGTCCATATCCTCTCCGAAGATTTTCTTGGGAATAGCATAAAGCTCGGAATTAAGGTCGTCAAGCGTATATCCGTCAGTCTTGAGAAAATCACAAAGAAGCTCAATTTCCTTCTTTTCTTCCTCTGTAAATGAGTTGTAAAGTTCCCAGTTGCGGTATGTGCGAAGTCTGTTCACACTTTCGGGAGAACACTGTTCAAGCCAGTATTTAGCTCTCTCAAGTCTGTCAGCAAAATCCTCATATTTGTAGGGGGTGCCGATTTTCTCAAATACGATTTCAAGCATAGGAACATTGAAGTTAACAACAGAACCGATCTGAACGAGAAGGCTCATAGGAACAGTAGACGGCTTTCTGCCTTCAACTGTAGTGTTGAACATAATGCCCATTGTATGCTCATCTGCAGTACCGTCCTCAAAAGCAGTCTGCATTTTGTCAAATTCGAAGTACTGACGCAGTATTCCGTCATCGAAACAGAAGTCAAATGCCTTGAGCGGCTCTGTCTTTGAGTAAAGCCACAGGATAACTTCAGGCTGATAAAGATTAAGAAGTGTTTCGGGAGTAAGGTTAAGTCCTGAAGAGCCGGACATCTTACCTGTCGTTCCTTTGATACCGATGAACTCATAGCCCTGGAACAGGGGAGGCTCATAACCGAATATTGCCTTTGCAATGTCCTTACTTGTATCATAACTACCGTTCTTTGCCGCGTGGTCCTTACCGCCGGGCTCAAAGTCTACACCTTCATACATCCAGCGCATAGGCCAGTCAATTTTCCACGCAAGCTTGCAGTTAAAGTCTGTTGTGAAGTTAAAGCTGCCACTATGACCGCATTCGCAGGAGAATTCTGCAACTGTGCAGTCATCTGAAAGTGAGTGAATCTTTGTAGTGTCCTTGCCGCAGACAGGGCAGTAGATGCTTACGGGGTAGTATGCTTCGCGCTCACCGGGCTGTGCTTCCTGTGTACGGTGCGAATCAAGAATATCGAAGATTTCACCGCGTTTACGAAGTGAGTGGAGAATATGCTCTACATACTTACCGCTTCTGTACATTTCAGCCTGATGGCGGTAGTCCATCTCAATACCGAACTTAACGATTGATTTCTCAAATTCCTTTTCAAAATACTCTGCATATGTCTTGATTTCGGGGCAATCTGCGAAAGGATTCTCAACATCTGCGTAGGGCTTACCGATGTGCTGTTCAAAGTCGTCACGGACTTTAGCTACGTTTACGGGAACCTTACGAAGTCTGTCAAACTCGTCCCATGAGAAAAGGAGCTTTGCCTTTTTACCCATCTTGCGAAGTGCTCTCACAACAAAGTAGCTTGTTGCAATATCACGGAAATTACCGATATGAATAGAACCCGAGGGGCTTATACCTGCGGCGCAGACATATTCCTCTTTGTTGGGGTTGCGTTCTATAATCCTGTTTGCGATTTCTTCTGACCAATGCATTAATCATCATCCTTTAACATAAATACATATTTTAACTATTCTATTATAATAGTTTTTTTTTGTGTTGTCAATGAAAATCTGCGGAGTTAATATGTTTGATATATCTTTGACAGCATGATATGAAGAACTGAAAGCCTGATTAAAAACTGATGATTTTAAAATGTTTCCTGTCCGGGATTAAGATTACTCGCATACAATTGCTATTTTATCGTAATCTTTTGGGTCAAAATAATTTTTTACTATATCGGTATTGGTGATTATATAATCAATCTTTTGTATGGGAATAAGGTTGTAGGGAGCAGTCAGTGAAAACTTGCTTTCATCACATAAAAAAACGATTTTTTTTGACTGATTTATTGCAGTTTTGCGTATTTGTGTTTCAGGGAGGGAAGGGTCGGTGAGCATTCCGTTTTCACTTATTCCGTGACAGGAAAAGAATAACATATCAATATTGAACTTTTGTATAAATTCTTCTGCGAAGCTTCCGAAGTGAGCAAGGGAATTTTCAAATATTTCTCCACCGGTGCAGTAGGTTTTAACTCCTTTTTTTGCAAGCATTGTTGCCAGGGTTATTCCATTGGTTATAACAGTTATCTGGCTCTTTGCATCAATAAATTCTGCCATCTGCAGGGTTGTAGTAGATGAATCAATAAAAATTATATCATTGTTATTTATCATATTTGCGGCAACCTGGCAAAGCTGTCGCTTTTTAATGCTGTTAACAGTTTTTCTGAAATTGAGAGGAGCTACAATGTTTTCTGCGTGAATTTTCTTTGCACCGCCGTGACTTCTTATTATCTGACCTCTTTTATGTAGTTCGGCAAGGTCGCGGCGTATTGTTGGAAGACTCACATAAAGTCTTTTTGAAAGTTCCGAAGCTGATATATATTTTTCCTCGTCCAGTATTTTCAGTATCTCATCATATCGTTCATCTTTCAGCATTTAAACTCCTCCTATTTGAGCGATTTTGAACGTTTGTCAATAATTTGGCCATCTATTGACTATCGTTTTTGATTGGTTTATTATATGATAGACAGGTTAATTTGTCAATACATTTTCAGGAGGCAATAGAATGGTAAAGACAAACATAGTAGACTGGAATACAATTACAAATTTCGTAATTGATTCTTTTGTAGGTTACGGTATACCGAGAGAAGATGCAGAAATTTGTGCTGATGTTTTATTGGAATCAGACAAAAGAGGGATTGAATCTCACGGTGTAAACCGTTTTAAACCCATATATCTTGACAGAATAAGGGACGGTATCCAAAATCCTGTTACAAATTTTGAGATACTTAAAGAAACTCCCACAACTGCAGTAGTAGACGGTCACGACGGTATGGGTCAGGTGATAGGTTACAAGGCTATGAAAATGGCAATTAAAAAGGCTAAAGAATACGGCATGGGTATGGTTGTTGTGCGTAACTCATGTCACTACGGCATTGCAGGCTACTATCCCAGTATGGCTTGTAAGGAAGGTTGTATAGGCATGACAGGCACAAATGCCCGCCCCTCTGTTGCACCTACCTTTGGTGTGGAGGGAATGTTTGGAACAAATCCTCTTACTATAGGAATTCCCACGGACGAAGAGTTCGACTTTCTTATTGATTGTGCTTCCTCAATTACGCAGAACGGTAAAGTTGAATATTACGAAAGAATAGGGGAAGACGTTCATCCCGGTACTATAATCGGTCAGAACGGTGAGCCTATTGAGGGTGATGCAGGAGAGGCATTAAGAATGATACGTAACGGCACTGCTGCTCTTACAACTCTTGGCGGTATTGGCGAAGCTCTTGGCGGATACAAGGGCTATGGCTATGCTATGGTAGTAGAACTTCTTTCTGCCGTTCTACAGGATGGTAGCTACGGTAAAGCTCTTGACGGAAAAGATGCTGACGGAAAGAAAGCTCCTTATCATCTTGGTCATTTCTTTATTGCTATTGACACAAATCACTTCCTCGGTGAGGAGCTTTGCAGAAAAAAAGCCGGCGAAATAATCCGCAGTGTCCGTAATTCAAAAAAAGCACCCGACGCGGAGAGAATTTATTCTGCCGGAGAAAAAGAACACCTTGTTCGTCTTATGCGCAAAGACGGTGTGCCCATAAACGAATCTGTACAGAAAGAAATTATCGCTGTGCGTGATGAACTCGGTCTCACTCAATATAGATTTCCGTGGGAGAATTAACAGATGAATAATGCAAATAATTTACGCAATAAAAAGCTTTTTCTTTTGGATATGGACGGCACGATATATCTTGATAACAATCTTTTTGACGGTACACTTGATTTTCTTGAATATATAAAATTTACCGGCGGAAGGTATGTTTTTCTGACAAACAATTCTTCAAAAAGTGTTGACAAATACATAGAAAAGCTTGATAATCTGGGCATAAAATCAACAGCAGATGATTTTTTCACTTCCACCGATGCAACCGTATTTTATTTGAAAGATAAAAACTATAAAAAAATATATGCATTTGGCACAGAGTCATTCAGACAGCAGCTTACCCAGAGCGGTTTTAATATAACTGATAAGCTTGAGGATGATATTGATTGCCTTTGCATGGGATTTGATACTGAACTTACATTTAAAAAACTTGAAGATGCCTGTATTTTACTTGTACGGGGTGTTGATTATATAGCAACAAATCCTGATTGGATGTGCCCTACATGGTATGGATATGTCCCTGATTGCGGCTCAATTGCACAGATACTTGAAACGGCAACAAAGAGAAAACCGAAGTTTATCGGCAAGCCCCAGCCGGATATGGCGCTACTTGCAATGAAAGCCACAGGATTTTCTGCAGAGGAAACAGTTATTATGGGGGACAGACTTTATACAGATATTGCCTGCGGTGTAAATGCAGGAATAAGTACAGTTTTTGTGCTTAGCGGTGAAGGAACAATGGAAGATGTCAACAACAGTGATGTTAAGCCGGAATTTATATATGAAAACATTCGCAGGATATATGAAGATATTTATAAGGCAAACACCTGATATTTCAAAGAAAAATGTTGACATATATTGTAAAGCGGTGTATAATAATGTCAATTTAATAAAGGCTAGACGAAGTTTGCAGGAAAATGGCGCAAGCCTGCCGAAGGAGTAACACTCTCAGGTGCTTTGTATTAAGCAGGGACTGCACGCGGATAGCTCTCCGGAGAAGTCCGCTTCTTTTTTGAAGCAAAAGGATGCCGAAGGTGCAAGGCTTATATGCCGAATCTCTCAGGCAAAAGGACGGAGCAGACCTTTATAATGCAAAATACGGTGGTGCTTTGCGTTTGTCTGCATTTCGGAGCTATTGATTTTTAATCAGTAGTTTATTTTTTTATAATATTTTAGGAGGTCTTTCATAATGGAAGCAAAATTATTAAGCATTGTGCAGACAATCAACATGTACCTGTCAGATTACATTCTCATTATTCTCCTGGTTGGTACAGGTCTTTTCTACACAATAAAAACACGTTTTGTACAGGTTCGTTGCTTTGGCGAGGGTATAAAGCAGGTGTTCGGAAATCTTAAATTAAGCGGCGGAAAGCAGGCTAGCGGTCTCAGTTCTTTCCAGGCTTTGGCAACAGCTATTGCGGCGCAGGTAGGTACCGGTAATATCGTAGGTGCATCAGGTGCTATTCTTATCGGTGGACCCGGTGCTATCTTCTGGATGTGGATTATTGCATTTTTAGGTATGGCTACAATTTATGCCGAAGCTATTCTTGCGCAGGAAACCAGAATTTCTGACGACAAGGGAGAAATCCATGGTGGACCTGTTTACTACATAAAGAAAGCTTTCCCCAATGGATTTGGTAAATTCCTTGCTGTGTTCTTTGCGATCGCGGCTGTTCTTGCTCTTGGATTTATGGGTAGCATGGTTCAGTCAAACTCAATTGCTGAAACCTGTAATACAGCATTTGGTATACCTGTTTGGGTAATGGGAGCGGGTGTAGCAATCCTTTCAGCATTTATTTTCCTTGGCGGTGTTCAGCGCCTTGCATCAGTTACAGAGAAGATGGTTCCCTTTATGGCTCTTCTTTATATTATAGGCGGACTCATAATTCTTGTTATCCGTATTGAGCATATTCCTGCAACATTCGGTGCAATCTTCAAATATGCTTTTACTCCCAATGCTCTTATCGGCGGTGGAATTGGTTATGCTCTTAAAACGGCTATCAGCCAAGGTGCAAAGCGTGGTCTCTTCTCTAACGAAGCAGGTATGGGTTCAACTCCTCATGCTCATGCTATGGCAAACGTCAAGAAACCCCATGACCAGGGTGTTGCCGCTATGATTGGTGTGTTTATTGATACATTCATTGTTCTTACAATGACAGCTCTGGTTGTTATTTCCTGTCTGTATGTAGGTGATGGTCCTCTTGCAGGAGCAACAAGTGGCAATTACGAAGCAATTATTGCAGCAGAAGGTCTTTCAAAGACAAACCTTATGCAGACTGCATTTTCAAATGCTCTCGGTTTAGGCAATGTGGGTAATATCTTTGTTGCTATATGCTTGTTCTTCTTTGCTCTTTCAACAATTATTGGTTGGAACTTCTTCGGTAAAATTAATGCCCAGTTCCTTACGAAGAACAGCAAGCTTGGTTTGGTTCTCTATGCAGTTATTTCTGTTGTATTTATATTCCTCGGATCAATACTTTCAAATGAACTTGTCTGGGAGCTTACAGACTTCTTTAACTATCTGATGGTAATTCCTAACGTTATCGCTCTTGTAGCGCTTTATAAACTAGTTGAAAAGAGTGCGAAAAACAAATAAGACGGAAGACAAACAAAGCAGCCTTTCGGCCAATATCATCTTAACTTAATGACATTGGCCTTTCGGCTGCTTTGTTTGTCTATTCTATAATTTTAAGCTCATTTCCTACTCTTACTCTCCATGCAGGAGTGAAAAGATAGTTTTCGTTACCTAACGGGGTAAGAGAATAACCTTTTTCAATAAGAGTGATTTCTCCACCTTCGGGAAATGCGTTTTTGACCTTATTTACACTTGATACAAAAGAAAGTGTCTTCTTTTCGTGAACAGCAAGCTTGCCCGGCCATAATGCTGAAATCATACAAAGCTCGCCGTCTTTGTCAAGCTCTGCCTTAATATACATGTTGAAAAGATTTGTTCCCTCGTACATTCTGTAAAAGCAACGTTCTTTTTCGTCGTATACAGCGCCGTCCATATTGATGCCTGACTTTTTGAGAGCTTTCTTTATTTTGCCGGAGGAATGAGAAATGTCTTTTTTGACTGAAGTTTCAAATATGAAATAGTCACCTGAAACGGTAAGAGATTTATTGCCTTCTCCTGCAACAAGAGAATCTCCGGAGGTTCTGAAAGCAAGCTGCTTATCAAAAAACATATCGGAGAGGTCACTTGCTGAATAAAATGAGGCTTTAAGTACCGGAAGTTCATAGGTGGAATCAGGGATAACCTTTTCGTCACACTCAAAACCGTCCCGTTTTAATGCTTCAACAGATGCCTGTATAACATTTCCTGGAACTGCAGACTCCTGAAGAGAAGTAAATACGTTAAACCCAATCATGAACACGTTCATTACTAAAAGGAAGTATATCATAATGGTCTTTATTTTACTCCAACGCATTATCGACCACCTCCATATCCTTTGAATAACGGTAGATTTTGCCGTCAGATGTTTGTGCAAGCCATGTTGCGTGTATCTGATTTTCTGTTCCTAAATCAAGATAACCGATATATATGTCATCGATAACGGTCCGGGATATTGCCGGATCGCTGTTGATAGCATGAACAAAACTGTCGAGAGCTGTAACAAAAGTATCAGAAATAGTGTCAATAGATACAGTTCGATATGAGCGCATATACTGTCTGTAGGAGATAAGTCTGCCGCCGGACACAGTCATTTCAATAGCACATTTCATAGATGAGTGACCGTAGTTTTCGGCAAGAGATACTTCTATAGGTCTACCGCTTTCATAATAATCAAATCTGAATGTATAAGGCTTACTGCTGTCATAGCCGGAGAGGTCACTTGTGACAAGAATACTGAGAGGCTCGCCTGATACAGTTGCCCAGGTTTTCTCTGCAAAGTCAATAGATGCGTTAAGAACATTATAAGCATCTCCGCTTTCATCCAGAATGATGCCTTTGCTTTCCTCAACGGCGGTATACTCAAAAACAGAATCCGGATAAATTTTTGCGGAAGCATAGTTTGCAATATAGTTTAAAGCTCCGTAAGTATCTTCATAGGGATTTACAGCTACCGTATTGAAAGAAAAGTTTTCAAGTAATCTGTTTTTTGATGTTGAAGTTATAAGGTCACGAGCTTCAAGAACCTCTGTGGTAGGTTGCGAGTCAGAGAACAGAACCAGCGGTGAGAGTGTTACTTTGCTGTCAGCTCCAAGCTCAAGTCCTGTACTGAAAACGGGCTCGTAATATCCGTCATTACTTGCGTATACCGAAAGGTCTGACGCAGGAAGAGAGTGGGAGTCATCAAGAATATAAGCATAAATAAGACTCTCATCCTCTGCATCCCTTATAAGAATACATATATTTGTCTCACTGCTTGATGGTATAATAATAAGCTCACGGAATGTATTGATTTCATCGGGGCGGTTTGTCTCATCAGCACCCATAATGCGGGAGAGCACATCAAGAGGAAAGGCAACAGGATACTCTACATAAATACTCATCGACTCAAGACCTGATTCCCAGGTTTGGTAGTCGATTTTTTTTGAGGCGGTGATATTCCCTTCAAGAAATCCCGTAAGAATTTTTTTTGTACGTTGTTCAATGGGAGAGAAGCCTATATCTGTATTATAATAAGCCATCCATAATGAACCGTCATTTATCAGAAACTTTCTGGGCTTTGAAAGATTTTCTTTGGATATACTGTATTCCTGCTTGACAGGAAAGAATTTTTCAACTATGGGAATACTGCGGAAGTAGCGCACCATTTCATCATTTAAAGAATGATTCTGATTGAAAAACCACAGATAAGATGTCATATATATGAGATTTGCAATAAGTATTACAATTGCCGATGATTTAAGTCTTTCCCACAGCATACCCTTCACCTCCTGTAAATAAACTGCGCCTGCACCCATGACTCATATTGATTCTGCGCGATTTTATACTGTAAATAAAGGCTTCAGGCTGTTGCCTGAAGCCTTTTAAGCTTTAAGTATTGATTAATTCATCCAACCGTTATACAAGTTCTGAATTCCGTTAGAGAAACCGTTTACATTGTTAAGAATGTTCTGGTTAAGAACATTTATATCAAAATAAACTATCTGATATGTACCGTTAGGCGCCTCTGCCCTTACAGCAAACTTATTATGACCCTCGGAAAGCGCTACCTGCTTATAAAATATGCCTGCTGTACCAATGGTTGTCTGTGCCATAGCACCGTTAGCATCACTCAAAGCTATGTAAGATGTGCCGTTAAACTTATAATAAGCAACCTTAACTCCGCTTTTTCCTGTGCCTGTTACACCATATGTCTTCTTAAGAGTAGCAGAATTCTTCGTCTCCGGCTTTTTAACAACAACAAGATTGTCTACATTACCCTGTGCATCGGGAGAAAATACCGAAGGATTTGCAGCCAAGGCACTTAATGCAGAAAAAATCAATATTATCGATATGGTTAAAGCAACCAGTTTTTTCATAATATACACCCTTATTTATAAATTAGAGTCACCCTCTGATTATAGTATACACTAACAATGTTACGATAGTGTTACAAACGGCTTAACTGTTTATTACTTTTCGCTGTCAAATAATGGCAGTGAAATTTTAACTATAGTTCCATGTTGTTGCGGGCTCTCAATTTCGATTGTGCCGTTGTGCCTTTCAATAATTTCTTTTGCAATTGCAAGACCAAGACCTGTGCCGCCGCTCTGACGGCTGCGCGCCTTATCTACGCGATAAAATCTTTCGAAAATACGGGGCAGGTCATCTGCCGGGATACCCATACCGTTATCACGCACTGTAATATAAGCTTTTGAGAAATCTCCCTGACAGTTTATTTCAATCTTTCCGCCTGCAGGTGTGTATTTTATTGAATTTGATATGATATTCGTGAGAACCTGCTCAATGGCATCAGGCTCACCGAAACAAACAGAAGAGGACATTTTGATATTTGTTTTAATTCTGTGTCCGCTGTTCTTGGCAGAAATACCAAGCTTTTCTGCAACCGATGACACAAGTGACGCAAGGTCAAACTGGGTTCTGCGTTCGATTTGCTTGGAGCTGTCGAGCTGGGAAAGAGTGAGAAGGTCTTTTACCAGACGGGTCATGCGGTCAGCTTCATTTTCAATTACTTTTACAAAATGACGCACAGATTCGTTTGCGCTGCCTTCGCCCATGTCGTTTATTGTTTCTGCATAGGTTTTTATTGTAGTAAGGGGAGTGCGAAGCTCGTGAGAAACATTTGCCACAAATTCACGACGTGCATTATCAAGCATCTGACGGCGGGTAATATCCTGAAATACCACAACGACACCTGCAGTAAGTGAGCGCTCTGTCTTGAACGGTGCAAAGAAAACCCGCAGGCTTTTGCCTTTGAATTCAAGTTCGCGTTCAATAGTTTCCTCTGTATCCAGGTAAAGAATTCTGTAAAGAGAAATATTGGTATCAAGCATATGGAAAAAATCATCAAAGCTTTTGTCTATATCCTCCCCGAAAAGGTTCTCTCCGGCAGGATTAATATGGATGAGAGCTCCGCTGCTGTCATATGCGGCAACGGCATCGGTCATATTAAGAAGAATTGCCTCAACCTTATTTTTTTCAGCCTGAATTTCTGCGACACTCATGTTGATTTTAGCAGCCATTTCGTTAAAGGCTATCGTAAGACGACCGATTTCATCGCGGGAACGCACTTCAATTTTACGAGTAAAATCACCCTCTGCCATACTTTCGCTTCGATGCTGAAGTGTGGAAATGGGTGCTATAATTGTCCTTGACAGGAAGAATCCGAGAATAAGACTGATAAGAAGCCCAAAGAGAAGCGCCCAGAATATATTGATAAACATATTGGCAATAATCTCATTAACTTCTTCCTTTGTATCTACTACATATACAATATAATTGCCGTCTTTAAGGGGGACAGCATAGTCCATAAACTGTGCCTTACGGTCAGTTATCACACCTTTTTCACCGGTAGATGCCAGAAGAAGGTTGTTTGTCGGTTCAAATGCCTTTGGAGAATCCGAAGAGCCGCCAAGCACATTCATATCATTGTCTACGATATAGTAGTTACGGAATGAGTCAACTCCCATTCTGACAGAATATATTTTCAGAAGGTCAAGAGCCTTATTTACTCCGTTTTCCGACGAAACGGAATTGTCGAGTTCTGCAACAAATTCATCCGTGAAAACGTGAGTATTAAGGGAGTTGTTGAAGTCATTGTAGTAGTACGCAGAAATATTCTGCAACAGAAAAGTGCCGACCACAACCATAACGCTTACAGTCAGCAAAAGAAATATCGCTATTATTTTCCATTGAATACTTTTAAACATTTCTTTTCACACTTTTCCGGAATAATGTAATATTATTTATTGAAATAGTAACCCACACCGCGCTTTGTCATAATAAATCCCGGGGAAGCAGGATTATCCTCGATTTTTTCGCGGAGTCGTCTGACCGTTACGTCAACTGTTCTTACATCACCGAAATACTCATAACCCCACACGTTTTCAAGCAAAGTCTCGCGGTTAAATACCTTTCCGGGTTGCATAGAAAGAAACTTGAGTAATTCAAACTCAAGAAGTGTAAGGTCAATAACATTACCGTTTTTCGCAACCTCATAACGTGTAGTATTTATGGTAAGGGAGCCAAATGTAAGTGTATCCACGTCATCTGCCGAAGGAGCTTCGGCAACGGTGCGGCGCATATTAGCCTTAACTCTTGCAAGGAGCTCTCTCACAGAAAAGGGCTTTGTCATATAGTCATCGGCGCCAAGCTCAAGCCCAAGGACTTTATCAACTTCCTCATCACGGGCAGTAAGCATAATGATAGGAGTTTGCTGTTTGTCGCGGATTTTTCTGCACACTTCAAAGCCGTCCATTTTCGGAAGCATAACATCAAGCAGAATAAGGTCGGGCTTTTCGGAAATAGCAAGATTATAACCTTCCTCACCGTCGTAGGCAACTATAACCCGATAGCCGGATTTAGTGAGATTGAAATTCAATATATCGACAATAGGAGCTTCGTCATCAACTACAAGAATAAGTTTGTCCATTATAAACACCTCCGGTTAATTGTATGTCGTTAACTATATTTTATAGTATTTTTTGAAATATGTCAATAAACAGGGGAAGGATTTTACTGTTAGATAATGAAAAAATGACATTTAGATTACAATTCACACCATTCTCTTGTAATCCAAAACAAACAAGTGTATAGTAAATATAGGAAAGTTTTACAAAAAATTCTGTGGATGAAAGGACGTAAAGAAATGAAATTGCCTTGGGAAAAGAAACACTTCAGCTGGGCATTGGTGGCTTTTTTTACCGTTGCCGCAAGTGTGGCTTTTTATATGCTTTTGCAGAAATGGAGTGTTGTGTGGGGAGCGATAGGTGTAGTTGCTGATATACTGCGTCCCATTACATACGGTCTTATTCTTGCGTACCTTCTTAATCCCTTGATGGGCGGAATAGAGAAAAAGATTGTTCTGCCCGTCATTCGGAAAATATTTAAAAAGACCAATGTGGAGATTCATTCTCCGTCAAGAGTTGTTGCTATAGTTGTTACCTGGCTTATTGTAGCGGTGTTTGTTTTCTCATTGTCATACCTTGTTGTGCCGGAATTTATTTTGAGTATTGAAAGAATTGTTGAAAGAATTCCCGAATACGTAGAGCATCTTCTTGTATGGTTTGACGGATTACTTGTAAAACAGCCCGGTGTGTATGAATTTCTCAGCAAAACTGTAAGCGGGTTTGCTACAGACATTACGGTGCTCTTTAATAAATTCATAGGCGCCGTTCCTGATGCAGGTACCATATTGTTAGAGGTTTCTTCCAGTGTATACAGTATTTTTGTGGCAATCTGCAATGTGTTTATTGGAATTATAGTATCGTTTTATGTTCTCAAGGATAAGGAAAAATTTCTGGCGCAGTTCAAAAAAATTGTTTACAGTGTTTTAAATTTGAAGCATGCCAACGGTATGTTATATGTACTTCGTCTTACTCATGAAAAATTCGGTAATTTCATTGTAGGAAAAATATTTGACTCGATTATTATAGGTATTCTGTGCTTCCTTCTGCTTGAGGTATTTGATGTTTCCTACAGTCTGCTTATAAGTGTTGTTGTAGGTGTGACGAATGTCATTCCTTTCTTCGGACCGTTTATCGGTGCAATTCCAAGTGCGATTCTTATTCTTTGTGTAGACCCTATAGAGTGTCTTACATTTGTTATTATAATACTGCTTCTTCAGCAGTTTGACGGAAATATTCTCGGACCCAAAATCCTTGGCAGCACAACAGGTGTTTCAAGCTTCTGGGTACTTGCATCAATCCTCGTGGGAAGCGGACTTTTCGGAATATGGGGAATGGTATGCGCAGTTCCTTTCTTTGCTGTAGCATACACTCTTGTACGTCGGGCTTGCAATACAACACTGAAAAGAAAGGGTATGGATTATTCTACGGAATCTTTTGAAAGAATAGAGTACATAGATGAAAAAACAAAGGCTCCTGTGTGGAAAAACCAGGAATAAAAGGAGGAATTGATGTTGATAAGGTCTGAATTTCAGGCATCAATTGCGACATATATATTTGTTATAGTAATATACGTCTTCATATTTTTAATTATACGTATGATAGCTAAAGATATACGCACTATGTACAGGAAAAAAACAGGTGAGCTTGCAGGGGCATATCTTAAGCTTATAAATCTGCGGCACGAGCTTGATTATTATGTGGATGAAAGCTATGAGATTTCAGAAAATGAGGTTATCGGCAGAGGCCGCAAATGCGATATAGTAATCGGGGACAAATATCTGTCGGGACGTCATTCGCGGATTTTTAAGGTTTCGGGGAAATTCTATCTTGAGGACCTTGAAAGCACAAACGGAACTTATCTTAACGGAAGTCCCCTTGGGCAAAAGGCTGTAGAACTTCTTGACGGTGATAAAATTTCTTTAGGGCGGTCAAACTTTTTGTTTGTTCTTCCCGGGAAAAAATCCTGATTAACGGTGGTAGAATTATGGAAAGAAGATTGAGAAGTATTTTTCCGTTGCTGCTGCTGATCGTGGCTAATTTGCTTGGAATGGCAATTCTTATGAGCAGAGAGGAGCTTGGCAGTGAGGTATTGCTGCTTTGCTTTGGAATGTGTGCCATCAGCTTTGTAGTTTATCTGATAATCAATCTGTGCAGGTTGGGAGATACCTACCTTTATCTGATAGTGACAATGCTTGCAACGGTTGGAATAGTTATGGTTTCAAGGCTGGATATAGAGTTCGGCCTCGGAAATATGAAAATGTTCCTTGGCGGTGTGGCATTGTTTTTTGTGACAATACTGGTGTACAGGACACTGTATAATCATCTGAAAAAGCTCGTAATATGGTATTTTGGCTTTTCAGTAGTGCTGTATATTCTCACACTGGTGCTTGCAGTGGTAACCAACGGGGCAAGAAACTGGATTACATTGGGTTCCGTTACTTTTCAGCCCGGAGAATTTATAAAAATACTGTTTGTACTTTCGATTGCGGGAGTGCTGACAAACCATAATAAAAAATCAGAAAATGAGCTTGTCAAAGGACCTATAGTAGAACGCAGAATGATAGTAATTACAGTTATGACTTATATAAATATACTGTTTTTATTGCTACAGACAGAGCTGGGAACAGCGGTGGTTCTTTTTGCTGTGTATCTTGCCTTTTTATTTGTGTACGATAAACGGAGTGTACTGTTTCTTGCAAATGCACTGACGTTTGTGGGGGCAATGGTGCTTGCAGTGCTGTTGGTGGATGTAATTGCAAAAATCGGTCCCATAGACCATATAGCACCGCGAATAAACGGATGGCTCGACCCCTATGCAGACCGTACAGGAAGCGGCTGGCAGATAATTAATTCTTTAAGAGAGATAAACGGCGGCGGATTTCCCGGAAACGGCATAGGTAACGGTGCGCTGACTGCGTCTGAAAGAACGGCGCTTGGCGGATATAAGTTTGGTGCCATTCAGTCCGATTATATTTTTGCGGCTATATGTAATGAAATGGGTGTGTTTGGTGGCATTGCAGTTCTTATGCTGTACTTTGTACTTGTGTACAGAGGATTTAAAATAGCGCTCAGCACGACCAATGATTTCAATAAAGCTGTAGCTTTCGGTGTAAGTACAATGCTGGGTGTTCAGACGTTTGTAATTATAGGCGGTGTAACAAAGCTTATACCACTTACCGGCATAACACTTCCGTTTATAAGCCATGGCGGCAGCAGTATGCTGTCCACGTTTATTGCAGTTGGCCTCTTACAGGCAATAAGTAGTGTGGAGGGGGATATAACTGATGAACTTGAATAGAAGAATAATAGCGGCTATGATTTTTGTGCTTTGTTTGTTTTTCATTCTGATTACTCATCTGGTTATTTTTACTGTCAATCCTCCGGAAGAGTTTATTGCAGAGGTTGAAATGCGTAAATCCGAGCAGAAAGAAAATCTGCGAAAGCAGGTTATCCGCGGTAATATCTATGACCGAGAAGAAGTTCTGATTGCCGGAACGAAAGAAGTGGAAATGGAAGTAGAGGTACCCGGAGAAGAAAACGAAACCGAGATAGTTCAGGAACAGTTCAGGGTATATCCATATGGAACACTTTATTCTCATGTGGTGGGATATAACAGGACAAATGTTAAAAACGGCAGAACAAATATTGAGCTTCGGTATGATGACCAGCTTGCAACACCGCGTAAAGAGGATAAATATGCGGAAAAGAACGGCAACGGTGAAAAACCGCAGGGCGCAAACTTATATCTTACGGTAGATACCGGAATGACAAAACATGCACAGACTCAGCTTAAAGGTAACACGGGTAGTGTTATTGTAATGAATCCGAAAACAGGGGAAATATACTGTATGTACTCGAATCCCACCTTTAATCCTGACTCTGAATATATCGGGAAAAACTGGAATGAGCTTAATTCTAATCCGAAAAAGCCTTTTACCTCCAGAGCCACTCAAAGTATTAAGGAGCCCGGTTCAACTTTCAAAATCGTTACTGCAATTGCGGCACTGGAAAGTGGGGTAGGTGACTATGAAACGGAAGATAATGGTACTACGGTCATAGATGGCAGACCTTATACTAACTCAACTACTTATAAAGGAAAGGTTGATATTACAAAGGCAATTGAGGTTTCAAGTAATGTGTATTTTGCGGAGCTGTCGCAGAAAATAGGGAATAAAGCCTTTGAAGAAACTGCGAAAAAGTTTTTTATGTGTAAAGGACAGCAAATAAAACTTGACATTCCCGTGACAGACCCGGAAATAGATTTTAGTTCAATGTCGTCCACAGGTCTTGCAGAAGCGGCATTCGGACAGGGAACGGTTAATGTTACCCCCCTTCATATGACTATGGTAGCGGCGGCTGTGGCAAACAGCGGGCAGCTTATGAAACCCTATCTGGTACAGAAAGTAGCATACAGCGACGGAGAAATCCTGAGTGAAGCAGAACCCGGGGTTATGAGTGAAGATGTTATGAGTGCAAGGACTGCGAATATAATCACTGAAGGTATGATAAGCTGTGTGAATGGCAAAGACGGCACAGGAAAAAAAGCCGCAGTGCGAGGTATAACTGTTGCAGGAAAAACAGGAACTGCAGAAAATCCCACCGGTGCTGACCATACCTGGTTTATAGGCTTTGCTCCCGCAGATGACCCCCAGATTGCAATATGCGTTATGCGTGAAAATTCCGGCGGTGGCGGTGGCGGAATGTGCGGTACAATAGCAGGATCTATGATAACATATTGCCGTAATAACGGATTTATAACAAAATAATATTTTTGGTAATTAAAGAAGCTTCACGGCAATTGCCGTGAAGCTTCTTTAATTAGATTTACTATTCTACATCATAAAGAACTGTTGATGTGGAGTAGTTGTTTTCATCTGCAAATACTATGTAGAACTTCTTCGCATCTGAAGGAATTTCAAATGTGAATGTGTCTGTATTTGTCGCACTGTTTGAAACTGCACTGTAGCTGAACTGTGCTGTTGTGCTCTGATAGGTGAGAGTTTCACTTGTTGTGTAGTACATTGTAGCGCTTGCAGCGGCTCTGTTTGTCTTGACAGTTGCGGTTGTGCCTGATATTGTCACATCGCCACGAATGAATTCTATGCCACCGTTTACAACACTGTCAGCAAATGCATAGCCTTCAGGTCTGTTCCATACAGGTGAATGAGAGTGAGCGAAATTCGGGATAATACAGGGATATGAATTATCACCTGCGAGAAGTGCTGACTTGGTTGTGCTTGTAAGTGAGAAGTTGCCGTCCTTGTCACCATTCATCCAGAGGATGGGAATATCAGCCTTGCCGATAAAGCTTGAGGGATCCCAAAGTATCTTTGCCTCTGTCATATGATTAGCCATATATGTTTCACTTCCATAGAGGAAACCGCAACCATAAGCGGGAATAGCGAATGAGAATCTGTCGTCAACACCGATTGTTGTACTTGTTACAACACCGCCCCAGGATACACCTGTGATACCGATTTTAGAGTTATCAACTTCAGGCATTGCGCGAAGCACGTTGTGTGCGCCTATTACTGCAGTAACCGCACTGTACATCCAAGTTGCATCATCGGGCGATACTGTGCCGTAGCTGTCCTGTGTGCCGCCTGCCCACATATGGCGAAGCTGATTATTACCGTCTGTAATTTCGGGAGTAGGAATACGTCCGTTAAGGTTCATCGCGATTGCCGCATAGCCTTTCTCGTTCCACTTCTTAACCCATTCGTCGTAAGCACTGCCGCCTCCACCGTGTACGCAGACTACTGCAGGAACGGGGTTATCGCTTGAAGCACCCTCGGGAAGACCGATGTATGCAAAGTGCTTTGTCTTTCTGCCGTGATATGTGTCACCGTCATAGATGATGGAATCAATACCCTCATAGTTTGATTCTGCATAGTAGCCAAGGTCGCTTGCCAGGGTAACATTCATATCCATATTGAAGAGCTTCTCTGTATCAAACTTGGGTGCAATTGAGTTGTAATTCTTGCTTACAGGGGTAATCTTGTCGGAATCAATTACAAATATCTTGAAAAAGTCTGTACTGTTTCCGCTTTCAAGTGGCATCTCAACCTTCAGTATCTGTCCGTTTGTTTCATAACCCGGTGCCGCTGTGTTTATGGGGTCAGACATAACAAGCTGTTCAAGCTTGCCGACTTCATTATAACGTGCAAAGATAACCTTTGCCTCGCCGTCCTGTGCAGTGCGGTTCTTTATAACCTTAACCTTTGCAATAACCTTTGTTGTGTCAGCTGTGGCATTTGTTATTGTGTAGCCATCCTGTTTTGTAAGGGCGATGCTTCTAACTGTGTAGTCGGTGTTTTCGTCATAAACAGGTGCGTTTGAGTTGGACTCACGGATGATTACATTGTCAAGATAACCCTTGCCTGTACCGTATGAGTAAAGACCAACCTGTCTTACATACAGATAGCCTGCCCAGATGTTGTCTGCAATATCAAGTGGTTCTGCAGTGAGCGGAACACCGTTTATATATGCCATAACGTTCTTTTTAGCTGCATTGAAATCAATGTCGATGTGATACCACTCACCCGGTTTAGCAACAACTCCGGGAACCATATAGAATCTTTCACTGTTGTCGCCTGACATTGATATACCGCCTGTCTGGAAATTAAAGCCTATACGTGTAACAGCCGCGGCTGCCATAAGCTCAAAATACATTTTTGTGCTTGTTGCATCCGGGTCAAAGCATACATCGGCACTTACCTGATAACGTTTGTTGAGTGAACCCTGTGCAGCTGATTTTTTGCGTGCATAGCAGGATGTCCCTGTAAAGTCTGCCTGAAGAATATTTCCGCTTCTTTCGGGGTGAGTAGCGGTTGTTACGGTTGCATTTGAAACAGCCGTCCAGTCTGTAGGTGCAGCACCCAAAGTGTCGTTTTCAAAAGTGTAATTATATGTGGAGAATATGCTTGAATCAGCCGTTGGCACGGTGTAGCCGAATGACTTCGTAGCTGTAACCGCATCATCGCCTGTTCCGGCAGTAACAGATGCTGTCATTGTAACATATTCATTCTTGTCTGTTCTTGTAACAACACCGCTATTTGAAATAACGGAGGAATTTGAGGATGTCCATTCTACACTTACACCCATTTCTGCAAGGTCATATTCAGCAAGTGATGCATCAAGTGTAAGATTATCTGTAAGCTCATAGTAATTGCCTGTTGTGATAGAGCTTTGTGTGATAAGCTTCGCAAAATATGCAGCTTTATCAGCATTTGGCATATCCTTTATTGCATCGTTTGAGGAGCTTTCTGTGTAAAGGATAAGGTTGTCAAGCTTAAGGTTGTGTGTGGTGCCGCTTACAACATCTCTTGCTCTCAAGTTGAAACCAATGCTTTCGTCAAATGATGCTCCTTCAATAAGTGCCCAATCTGTAGCAAGTGCTGTGTTACCAAGCCATATTGTAGCTGTGGGATTTTCAGTAAGTACATTTAACTCCACCTTGAAGTGATGCCACTGTCCAACCGGGGCACTTCCCTCGGAAGCGGAATCAGCACCGTACCATTCATTGGATACGTTGCTTATGTATAGCTTACCCATTTCGTTATTGAGTCTGATTACAATTGAATCATCGCCAAGGAAGCTGAACATTGTATGTCCTGTGCTTGGATAGTAAGCATCAAATTCAAATGTATACTTGCCGGAGCTTCCTACAGGAAAGTCAGCGGTAGAAAGCTTGAATGTAGATTTACTTGCATCGAATCCGGCTGTTGCATTGTAGTCAAGATAAAATCTGCCATCACCGTTTCCGTAGGTTGCGGTTGAAGAAGCTCCATTTGTAAATGCAGTATGTGCTGTATTGTTGAGTGAAGAATCAAAATACGGCTCTATAAACGAATCGTTTACGCCTACTCTGCTTACCGTAAGTGCTTTTACAGTGAAAGAAAGCTCCTTTGTTCCATCGGAAGATGTTGCGGTAAGTGTAACATCTGCATCTTCTGTAGTGGGACGTGTAACAGTTCCGTCGTTTGCGATAACTTCGGGATTGTCGCTTGTCCAGGTGATTTCACTGTTTGCAGGAAGCTTAAGGTCCTCTGTAATGAAGGCAGGAACCTGTCCGTCTGCAATAATTTCCGCAGTAATATCGTTTACGGAACTAACCTTGTAGGGGGTCTTCTTTGTTATTGCAATATCATTAACCTGCATTACGGAATCTGTCATCTGACGGAAGCAACCGAATGTAAAATGGTTGAACTGCTTTGTATATGTAACATCCGGGATAGCAGTTCCGTCAGGATTTATAAGTGTTCCGTTAAGGTAGAGGTAATAAAGCTTTGAGTTGTAGTCGATTCTCAACTCTACGATGTTATCCTGATTGAGCTTTACTGCTGTGTTACTTTTAAGAAGTTCAGTATTTGCAGTGCTTGGATAGCATATTCTTGTGCGGTCATTCCAGAACTGTACATAAGCAATCATCTGACTGCTGCCGCCGGCTGATGCATAAATACGCAGGTAGAACTGTTTTGTGCTTGTGCTGCCTAAGGTAACAGGGTTAAACCCCATTTTGTATGTGACGTAATAGTCGTCAGTAGACTGGATAATGTCAGGAACGGAAGTTGGTGCATACTGAATATAACACTCACTGGAGCCTGTAAGTCTTGTGCCGGTTACATTGTAGTAACCATTGCTGTCCTTAAGAAACTTTGCGTCAAAATGGCTATTAACAATAGTTGAACTAAGAGAACTGAGTGTCCAGTCGGGTACTGTCTTTACAGCACTGCCTGTTTCATAGCTTACAAGTGCCTTGTTCTCGTGTTGGGGATAATAAAGGTTGTCTGATGAGATAACCTCACTTGTAAGTGGAAGAACGGTAAAATTAAATTCCTTTGTAAGGGATTCTGCCCCGTCCTTTGTAATTGTTGCTGTAACGGTAACGTCCTTTTTTTCATTTGCGTCTTGTGTTACAGTACCGTTATTTGCAATAGCAGTTTCAGTACTGCTTGCAAAGCTGACCGTTACCCCTTCGGGAAGTGTTAAATCGTCCGAAAGGTCAAGGTCAAGATTTTTTGTTACGGCATAGTCAGGCTCGTTATCTGTAGTCAGCATCTCACTTGTGAGTGCATCATAAACTGCCTGAATGCCCGTGTCAGCCTCTGCAAAAGTTACAGAGGGAAGTACACTGACAATCATCAGTGTTGCTACGAATAGTGCCATGAGTTTCTTCATAGATGTTCTCTCCTTTGAATTTTTTGTTGAAATTAGTTTTTTCCTAAATTGTGCTATATCATATTATAAAATTTTTTCAGTCAGATTTCAACGGTTTAATATTAAGAATTTTGTGCTGTATATTAAGAAAACTGAAAAGCATTTTCTCATAAACAAGTTTTTTGGTCTTTATATAGCCTATATAGTATCATATATAGCCTACTTTGTCAATAATAAAAATCTATAATTAGCCTATAAATTGTAGGGGAGGCAGAGTATGGATACTTATAACGCGGTTAAAGACAGAATTCTTTCCTTAAGTAAGGAAAAGCATTTTACAATAAATAAGCTCGCAACTGAATCGGGGGTAGCACCCTCAACGGTGAAGAACATTCTTTACGGCAAAAGTCAGAATCCCGGTATCGTAACCATAAAAATGCTTTGTGACGGTCTGGGAGTATCACTGATTGAATTTTTTGACGATGCTGTTTTCAAAGAATTAGAGCAGGAAATAAAATAATTGTTGCAATTTGTGACAAAAAGTGGTAAAATAATTAGCCGAAACTGAAATAAGGGGTTTTATCAATGAACGAACTTAAACCGATGCTGTTTACCAGTATGAAAACTTACAGCAAAGAAAAGCTTGTGAAAGACATTGTTGCAGGTATAATCGTTGCCATAATTGCACTTCCGCTTTCTATTGCACTTGCCCTTGCATCAGGGGTTGGCCCTGAGGAGGGTATTTATACTGCAATTGTTGCAGGATTTATAATTTCTTTCCTCGGCGGAAGTACAGTACAGATTGCCGGTCCTACGGCGGCATTTGCGACAATTGTTGCAGGTATTGTTGCCAGAAATGGTATGGAGGGACTTGTCCTTGCAACCATTATGGCAGGTATAATGCTTATAGTTATGGGTCTGTGCAGATTGGGCAGCCTTATTAAGTATATACCATATACCATAACAACAGGATTTACTGCAGGTATTGCAGTGACAATTCTTATAGGACAGCTTAAGGATTTCTTTGGTGTTACATATCAGCACGGGGAGAAGCCTATCGAAACAATGGAGAAAATTGAAGCACTTCTTGCTAATGCTTCAACAGTGAATTTTCAGGCTGTTATTGTTGGGATTGTGTGTCTTGCTATACTTATTGTGTGGCCATATATCAGCAAGAAAATTCCGGGTTCACTGATAGCTGTTCTTGTTGGTATCGCAATGGTTAAATTCCTGAAGATGGACGTGTTGACTATTGGCGACCTTTATGCAGTAGACAGTAAGCTTCCGGTATTTCATATGCCTTCATTTAACCCGGGTATGGTAAAGGAACTTTTGCCCGACGCATTTACAATCGCAATTCTTGCGGCGATAGAGTCGCTTCTTTCCTGTGTGGTTGCAGATGGTATGACAAACACCAAGCACCGTTCAAATGCGGAGCTTGTGGCGCAGGGTGCAGGTAATATAGGTTCTGCACTTTTCGGCGGTATTCCTGCAACAGGGGCTATAGCAAGAACTGCCGCTAATATCAAAAACGGTGGTACAAGTCCCATATCGGGTATGGTACACGCAATAGTTCTTCTTTTGGTTCTTGTGCTTCTTATGCCCTATGCATCGCTTATTCCGATGCCTGCAATTGCAGCGATACTTTTCGTTGTTGCTTATAATATGTGTCAGTGGAGAGCATTTACACGTCTTGTGAAAACTGCTCCCAAGAGCGATATTGCGGTTCTTGTAATAACGTTTGTGCTTACAGTGGTATTTGACCTTGTTATAGCAATTGAAGTTGGATTTGTGTTTGCATGTCTTCTCTTTATAAAGAGAATGAGCGACGAAACAAACGTAGTTGGCTGGAAATATACCGAGGAAGAAACTGACGACACCGAAAAGCTCTGCACTCTTCCAAAAGAAGTTCGTGTGTACGAAATCACAGGTCCGTTGTTCTTCGGTGCGGCTGATAATATTGCACGGATAAATACCAAGGAATACACAAAGTGTCTGATTTTAAGAATGAGAAGTGTTCCTGCCATTGATGTTACTGCTATGAATGCTCTTGAAGAGCTTTATGACAAATGCGCAGAGCAGGGAATACAGGTTATTTTCTCTCATGTTAACGATCAGCCTATGCGCGTTATGGAAAAAGCAGGATTTTATAAAAAGGTTGGTGCTGAAAACTTCTGTGACCATATAGATGATGCAGTTATAAAAGCACAAAAAATGATATAATTCCTTGACTTTTTATATGCACGATGATATAATGATAAAAAAATAATTTGTTGGAGGATTTTTACAATGACAAGAATTAAGACAATTGAAACAAAAAATATTGAAAAAACAGTTAAGAACGGCGGTTGCGGTGAGTGCCAGACATCTTGCCAGTCAGCTTGCAAAACTTCTTGCGGTGTTGCTAATCAGCAGTGCGAAAATAACAATAAATAATTGAAATAATTAAACTGCCGCCACAAAGTGGCGGCAGTTTTTAGTTTAAAGGAATGAAAATATGGTACATCAGTATAAACTAAACGGATACAATATAGTTCTTGATACTGCAAGTGGCTCTGTTCATGTTGTGGATGAGGTGGCATACGATATAATCGCTATGTATAAGGTAAAGAGCCGTGAGGAAATCGCTGCAGAAATATTGAAAAAATATTCACATCTTCCTGATGTGAATACTGATGAGATAGCCCGGTGTCTTGACGATGTCAAGTCCCTTGAGGATGCAGGCAAGCTTTTTTCAGAAGATAAGTACGAGGAGCTTGCTAAAAACTACAAGTCAACCACAAATGTTGTGAAAGCGCTTTGCCTTCACGTTGCACACACCTGTAACCTTAACTGTTCATACTGCTTTGCAAGTCAGGGCAAGTATCAGGGTGAACGTTCTCTTATGAGCTTTGAGGTTGGAAAGCAGGCATTTGATTTCCTTATTGCCAATTCAGGAAGCAGGCGAAATCTTGAAGTTGACTTCTTTGGTGGGGAGCCTCTTATGAACTGGGATGTTGTGGTAAATCTGGTGGAATATGCCCGCAGTGTGGAAAAAGAGCATAACAAAAACTTCCGTTTCACTCTTACTACTAACGGTGTTCTCCTTGACGATGAAAAGACAGAATTTTTAAACCGTGAAATGAGTAATGTTGTGTTAAGTCTTGACGGCAGAAAGGAAGTTCACGACCATTTCCGCAAGGATTACAATGGAAACGGCAGTTATGATGTTATACTTCCAAAGTTTGAGAAATTTGTGGAAAAACGCGGCGGTAAAAATTATTATATGCGTGGAACATTTACCCACAATAATACAGATTTTACAAAGGATATTCTGCATATGGCGGATATGGGCTTTACGGAGCTTAGTATGGAGCCTGTTGTATGTCCTCCGGGTGATCCTTATGCGTTGACAGAGGAAGATTTGCCAAAGCTTTTTGAAGAGTACGAAATTCTCGCAAAAGAAATGATAAAGAGAAAGAAAGAGGGTCGTCCCTTTACTTTCTATCACTATATGCTTGACCTGAAGAACGGTCCCTGCATTTATAAACGTATTACGGGATGCGGCTCGGGTACAGAATATATGGCTGTTACACCCTGGGGTGAGCTTTTCCCGTGTCATCAGTTTGTAGGCGATGAAAAATATAGCCTTGGTAACATCTGGGACGGGGTGAAGAATACAGCTATTCAGAATGAATTCCGTAAATGTAATGCGTATTCGCGTCCCGAATGTAACGATTGTTGGGCAAGACTTTACTGCTCCGGCGGTTGTGCGGCAAATTCATATCACGCAACGGGTAGTATAGGCGGCATTTATGAGTACGGATGTGAGCTTTTCAAAAAACGTATTGAATGTGCAATAATGATGCAGATTGCAGAGGAAGAATAAATGGGATGTTAAAACCGCACACACCGCAAAGGACGGCAAACATATTAACACAGTATAAGGAATGTATTGAAATGAATACTCCCATAGCTGATTTTATAAAAGAATACGCAGAAAAGAAAACGGCGCGGTTTCATATGCCGGGGCATAAGGGAAAAAACTTTCTCGGTATTGAAAAGTACGATATTACCGAGTTTGACGGTGCCGATGTTTTAAGCTCTGCCGATGGTGTTATATATGAAAGCGAGAAAAATGCCACATCGCTTTTTCAGACAGCTCATACATATTACACAACCGAGGGTTCGTCAACGGCAATCTGTGCAATGCTTGCGCTTGTCAAAAAGGAAAGTTCTCTGATTCTTGCGGCACGTAATGTTCATAAGGCATTCATCCATGCCTGCGCCCTTCTTGATATGGACGTGGAATGGCTAATTCAGGACGAGGTTTCTACCGTTCTGAAGTGCGATATTTCAGCAAAAGCAGTTGAGAAAAAAATTCTTTCTTTAAAACAAAAACCCGGGGCGGTATACCTTACGTCTCCTGATTATCTTGGAAACATTCAGAATATATCTGAAATTGCGGCAACCTGTAAAAAATATAATATTCCGCTTTTAGTGGATAATGCCCACGGTGCGTACCTTGGCTTCCTAGAAAAGTCTCTGCACCCTATTCATCTTGGTGCAACAATGTGTTGTGATTCAGCTCATAAAACACTTCCCGTGCTTACGGGCGGTGCATATCTTCATATTTCAAAGGATGCGCCGAAAGAATTTCTTGGTAATGCAAGAAACTCTCTCTCACTTTTTTCGTCAACAAGTCCGTCATATCTTATTTTGCAGTCACTGGATTTGTGTAACCGCTATATGGCAGACTGCATACGGGACGAGCTTATAGAGTGTATTAACAAAATAAATTTACTTAAAGAAGTTATTAAAAATGCCGGTTTCTGCGTTCTGGACAGTGAGCCGTTAAAAATAACGGCGGATGCCTGTGCGTCGGGATATACCGCTTATGAATTAGCCAATATTCTTCGTGACAATAACGCAGAGCCGGAGTTTTATGACGACAGATTCCTTGTTCTGATGATTACACCGCAGAATAACGACGAAGATTTTGAGTTGTTGAAGAAAATCTTTTCTTCATTAAAATCAAAAAGTGCCATTCCCGTAAAAACTGTGAGAATAGAGGCGCCTGTAAAAAGGATGTCTGTCCGTGACGCAGTTTTTTCGGAGAGTGAAATTGTTAATGTCAGTGATGCTGTAGGAAAAATCTGCGCATCGCCGACAGTTTCCTGCCCGCCTGCAGTTCCTATAGCTATAAGCGGGGAAGAAATAACAAGGGAAACAGCAGAACTTCTTAGAATTTATAATACTAAAAAGATTCTTGTGGTAAAGCAATGAAAAAATGCAAAAAAATTCTTGACATGGCACTTGGATTATGGTATCATATCACAGTAACCGCGTAGAAGAGGTCTTAAATACGGTTTCGTAGCCTCAATAGCGAGTCTGTTTAAACGGGAGGTGCAACAAATGTACGCAGTAATTAAGACTGGTGGCAAGCAGTATCAGGTTAAGGTTGGCGATGTTGTTTTCGTTGAGAAGATTGACGCAGAAGCAGGTGCTGAAATTAAGTTTGATCAGGTTCTTGCAATCGGTGACGACGGTAAGTTCACAGCAGGTGCTCCTACAGTTGAGGGTGCAACTGTTAGTGCTAAGGTTCTCAGCCAGACAAAGGGCAAGAAGATTATCGTTTTCAAGATGAAGCCTAAAAAGGGTTACAGAAATAAGAACGGTCATCGTCAGCCTTACACAAAGGTTGAAATCACAGCAATCAATGCGTAATTATGATTAAGTTTACTACGGTTAGAAATACCGACGGTAGCATCCGTCAGTTTACGGTGGACGGGCACAGCGGTTTTGCCGAAAGCGGTGAAGATATAGTTTGTGCGGCAGTTTCGTCAACTGTATGGATGACAATAAACGGCATTGAAAAGCAAAATCTTGCGCGTCTTTCTTATGAAGAACGTGACGGTTTTGTAAATTGCACTGTGGGGGAAAAGTTTTCTGACGGTGCAGATTTACTGCTTAATTCGCTCGTTATGTTTATAGAGGAGCTTTCGGGGCAGTATAAAGAATTTTTGAAACTTACACAGGTTTAACCTGTATTTTGGAAGGAGTGAAACTTAATGTTCGCATTAAATATTCAGTTGTTCGCTCATAAAAAGGGTGTTGGTTCTACAAAGAACGGTCGTGACAGTGAGTCCAAGCGTCTCGGCGCAAAGCGTGCCGACGGTCAGTCAGTTCTCGCAGGTAACATCCTCGTTCGTCAGAGAGGAACTAAAATTCATCCCGGTATCAATGTAGGTATTGGTAGCGATGATACCTTATATGCTCTTGTTGACGGAAAAGTTAAGTTCGAGCGTAAGGGCAAGGATAAGAAGCAGGTAAGTGTTTATCCTGCATAATTCAACAGATGAAGGCTCGGAATATTCCGAGCCTTTTTTGTTTTTTTCTGCACAACCCAAGAATGAGAGAAAGTAGTGCAGAACGTAAGAAATGATAGCTTTAATGATGCTGGTAGAGTGGAAATTGTGCTGCTTTATCGCATCCAAATAAAAGAGGTGACAAAATGTTTGCAGATATAGCTAACATAACCGTTAAAGCCGGTAATGGCGGAAACGGTCTTGTATCATTCCACAGAGAAAAATACGTTCCTGACGGCGGCCCAGACGGTGGTGACGGTGGCAGAGGCGGCAATATTGTTTTCAAGGCGGATAAGACTATATCCACCCTTATTGACTTTGCTCATAAAAAGACATTTACTGCACGTAATGGTGAGGATGGCAAGGCACGCAACAGCTTTGGCAGGAAAGGTGAAGACCTTTACATCCCTGTTCCCGTTGGTACTGTCATAAAGGATGCCAAAAGCGGCAGAGTTATGAAGGATATGTCGGAAGACGGTGAAGAGTTTATCGCGGCAAAGGGCGGTAACGGCGGTTGGGGTAATGTACATTTTGCATCTGCAACACGTCAGACACCGAAATTTGCAAAGGACGGCCTTAAGGGGCAGGAGAGAGAGCTTATACTTGAGCTTAAACTTATTGCGGACGTAGGTCTTGCAGGCTTCCCGAATGTAGGCAAGTCTACTCTTCTTTCAGCGGTAAGTGCCGCACGTCCCAAAATAGCAAACTATCATTTCACAACACTTGAGCCAAATCTCGGTGTTATAAAAATGGGCGAGGGAAAGAGCTTTGTAATGGCAGATATTCCAGGTCTTATTGAGGGTGCTCATGAGGGAATAGGTCTCGGACACGAATTCTTGAGACATATAGAAAGAACACGTCTTATAGTCCACATTGTTGACGTTTCAGGAATTGAGGGCAGAAATCCCATCGAGGATTATGAAAAAATCAACAACGAGCTTTCCCTTTATTCAAAATCTCTTGCAGAACGTCCGCAGATTGTTGCGGCAAATAAAACAGACATTATTCAGGACGAAAGTCTTCTTGAAGAATTCCGCAAGTACATTGCGGACAAGGGTCTTCCCCTGTTTGAAATAAGTGCGGCGGCGCACAAGGGCACAAAAGAACTTATTAACTATGTGTCACAGATACTTGATACTCTTGAACCTGTTGAAATTTATGAGGCAGACTTTGAGGAGGAAAGCTTCGAGGAGGAGCCTTTCGAAGTACTTAAAGAGGGCGACACCTACGTTGTAGAGGGACCGTATATTGAGAAACTTCTCCGTCACTGTAATTTCGAGGATGCTGAAAGTATGCAGTATTTCCAGATAGCACTGCGTCGTAAGGGTGTTATCGAGGCTCTTGAAAACGCAGGTTGCGGCGAGGGTGACCCCGTAAGAATGTATGAACTTGAATTTGATTATGAAGAGTAAGCAGGCTGTGCCTGCACCCATGTCTCGCATTTGCAAAGTGCGGATATATTTGCACACGCATTGAATGTGTGCAATTAAGGAGGATTATATATGCTTTCATCAAAACAGCGTGCCTATCTTCGCGGATTGGCAAATAAAGAAAATGCCATTTTTCAGATTGGAAAAGGCGGTCTTAATGACGAAATTATAAAAGAGCTTGATATAGTGCTTGAAAAGCGCGAGCTTATAAAAATCACTGTGCTGGAAACCTCATTTATGTCTTCCCGCAGTGCTTGCGAAGCAATTTGCGAGGAAACAGGTGCAGAGCCTGTGCAGTGCATCGGTAACAAGGTTGTCGTTTACCGTCAGGCAAGAGCGAAAGATAACCGTAAAATAGAACTCCCGAAATAAGGTGAAAATATGAGAATCGGTCTTTTTGGCGGTGCATTTAATCCTTTTCATAACGGACATCTTGCAATTGCAAAAACTGCCATAGAAAAGGCAGAGCTTGACAAACTGATATTTATTCCTACGGGAAATGCTCCTCATAAAAAGGAAACAACCATCTCCCGTGGTGACAGACTTAATATGCTTAAGCTTGCAATAGAGGACGAGGAAAGGATGTCGGTCAGTGATTATGAGCTTACAAAGAATACCGTTTCCTACAGTGCCGATACAACGGAGTATTTTAAGTCTCTGTATCCTGATGACCAACTGTTTTTTATCATTGGTGACGATTCCTATAATCAGCTTGAAACGTGGCGGGAGCCGGAGCGGATAATGCGGGTGGCAACGCTCCTTGTTTTCCCTCGTGAGGGCGCAAAGGTAGAGCCACCGGCAATGGAAATTGATATGCCCAGAGTAGAAATTTCCTCAAGTGATGTAAGAAATAAAATAAAGTTGGGAAAAGATTGCAGAAACTTATTGCCAAAATCTGTTTTTGATTATATAATAGAAAATAACCTGTATTCAGAATGAGGGATAATCTTTGACAGAAAATGAAATGATTGAAAAATTGAAGATAACGCAGAAGGAACGTCGCTTCAAACACACACTTGGTGTAGCAGCGGAAGCAGAGCGCCTTGCAGAAAAATACGGAGTGGACAAGGATAAAGCGAGACTTGCGGGACTTCTGCACGATTGTGCGAAAAACCTCGACGAAAAAAGCGGCGAGGAATTTTCTGCTATTTGCACAAAATATGGTGTAACTCTGGACGAGCTGGCAAAGAAGGAACGTGCGTTGGTGCACGCATTCCTGGGTGCGGCTGTCGCCTATAAGGATTACGGGGTAGACGACCACGAAATTCTTGAGGCGATTTATTACCACACCACCGCAAGGGCGAATATGACACCCCTTGAAAAAATCATATACATAGCCGATATGACAGAGCCCAACCGTGAGCTTGAGCAATCAAAGGAAATCCGCCGCCTTGCGGAGGAAAGTGTTGATGAGGCTTTGATTTATGCTATTGGCTGTTCTATAAAGCATGTTATAAGAAAGGGGACACTTATTCATCCCGATTCAATCCATGCGCTGAATTATCTTATTGAAAACAGGAGGGAAAACCCATGACAGATCTTGAGAAAGTTCATAAACTGGCGAAAATCCTTGATATGAAAAAGGCGCGCAATCTTATAGCACTTGACCTGTGCGGCGCAACCATAATCGCAGATTATTTTGTAATATGTACTGCCGGTTCTCCGGCGCAGATGGGTGCACTATATGATGCCGCGTGTGAAGAAATGACAAAGCTTGGCGAGCCTCCTGTTAAGTGTGAGGGAATGAAGAATCCCGACTGGGCACTTATAGATTTCGGTGGAGTGATGCTCCACATTTTTAGCACGCAGATGCGCGATTTTTACGGACTTGATAACCTATGGGCAGATGCCGTAAAGATAGAGCTTGATACTATTGATGAAGTATAATACCGAAAGGATTTGAATATAATGGAATACAATTTTAAATCAATTGAACAAAAATGGCAGAAATACTGGGAGGAAAACAACTCTTTCAAGGCAGAAAACAACTCCGACAAGCCTAAATTCTACGCGCTTGTAGAATTTCCGTATCCTTCGGGCAGTGGTATGCACGTTGGTCATATCAAGGCTTATTCGGGACTTGAGGTTGTTTCAAGAAAGAGAAGACTTGAGGGCTATAATGTGCTTTTCCCCATCGGATTTGACGCATACGGTCTTCCTACGGAGAACACCGCTATAAAGACAGGTGTTCATCCCAGAACTGTTACAGATAACAATATTGTTAAATTCACAAGTCAGCTTAAGAGAGTAGGCTTCTCATTCGATTGGTCAAGAGTTGTTGATACAACTGACGAGGGCTACTACAAGTGGACACAGTGGATTTTCCTTAAAATGTTTGAAAACGGACTTGTTTTCCGTGATACTACTCTTGTAAACTACTGCCCCAGCTGTAAGGTTGTCCTTTCAAATGAGGATTCACAGGGCGGTAAGTGCGATATCTGCCATAGCGATATTGTACAGAAGACAAAAGAAGTCTGGTACTTAAGAATTACAGAGTATGCTGATAAACTTCTTCAGGGTCTTGAAGAGGTTGATTACCTTCCCAATATCAAGCTTCAGCAGAATAACTGGATTGGTAAGTCAGAGGGTGCATTTGTTGATTTCTCAATCAGGGAAAATGACGAAAAGCTCCGTGTATACACCACACGTCCCGATACACTTTACGGCGTAACATTTATGGTTATTGCTCCCGAGCATCCCATTATTGAAAAATATAAGGATTCCATTGCTAACTTTGCAGAGCTTGAAGATTACAAGAAGGAATGTGCAAAGAAGAGTGAGTTTGAACGTACACAGCTTGTTAAAGATAAGACTGGTGTAAGAATAGACGGTCTTACAGCTATCAACCCCATTACAGAAAAGGAAATCCCGATTTACATTTCTGACTATGTAATGATGGGTTATGGTACAGGTGCAATTATGGCTGTGCCTGCACACGATACACGTGACTATGACTTTGCAAAGAAGTTCGGTATTGATATTATTGAAGTTATAAAGGGTGGAGACATCTCTAAAGAAGCTTACACAGGCGACGGTGAAATGGTTAACTCCGGTGTTCTTGACGGCATCAAGACAAAGCAGGAAGCAATCGCCAAAATGATTGGTATTCTTGCAGAAAAAGGATTCGGTGAAAAGGGTGTTCAGTACAAAATGAAGGACTGGGCATTCAACCGT